>JAGGAB010000147.1 GCA_017889705.1 Bacillota bacterium
CCCCGGCCTTTGCCGGAAAAAGCGTTCCGTAGGAGAAAAGCCGGGCGGTATTCCGTTAAAAAATCCGTACTGTTTGAGCGTAGCGAGTTTACGGATTTTTGGAATATCGCCCGGCTTTTCAGCTTTTGGAGGCTTAGGGCCTAGACCTTTTGTTACTTTTGGGGCAATGCCAAAAGTAAAACCCCTCTCCTTGTATTTCATTGACTCAACGTAAGACAAAGGACCTCGATAGCGTTTTTCTTATGCTATTCTTGCTCAGTTAAAATTAACGGCCCGTTAGACGTGATAGCAATCGTGTGTTCATATTGAGCAGAGAGTGTACCGTCAACAGTTCTTGCTGTCCAGCCGTTTCGATCTAATTGGCACTGCCACGCGCCGACGTTAACCATTGGCTCTATCGTTATGACCATGCCTTCCCGCAAGCGCATTCCTTTGCCAGGTTTACCGTAGTGGAGAATAACCGGGTCTTCATGAATTGTTCGCCCGATGCCATGGCCGCCAAAATCTCTAACAATTGAGAAGTCTGCAGTTTCCACACAGGTTTGGATAGCATGGCCAATAGCCCCTAGATGACTTCCAGCCTGTGCTTGTTCGATGCCTTTATCCATAGATTCTTTTGTGATTTGTAACAGGCGTTTTGCCTCAGCAGAAATATTGCCAACTGAATAAGTCCAAGCTGAGTCGGCAAGGGCGCCGTTTAAGTTAACAACAAAGTCAATTGTTACAATATCGCCGTCTTGCAGTGGTTTGTTATTAGGAAATCCATGACAAATTTCATCATTAACAGAGGCACAGGTAGCATATTTATAACCTAGATAACCTTTTTGCGCAGGCGAAGCGTTCCGGGTTGCTAAATAATCTTCAACAAATTTATCAATTTCTAATGTGGCAATACCCGGCTTGATAATTTTTCTGATTTCCTGGTGACAACAAGCCAGCATTTTACCTGCTTCATGCATCATTTTTATTTCCCGTTCACTTTTTAATTCAATCATGCCAGGTTCCTCCTGAATCAGCTTAATTTTAATGAACTATATATATATATTACAAGGATTAAAAAAAGTTAATGGCTAACAGATATTATGACACGACCTCCTTTGCCTCTATAGATTGGCTGGCGAAACCACATCTATAAAGACAAGGGAGGCCTTTTTCGGTTGTGATTATCCCTATAAAAAAAGAGTTGAAAAACACATGATTTATGAATGTTTCTATTAGATGTCCAAATTACCGCTTGATCACCGGAACAAACGGTATTATGGGAAATTAGATAAGAAGAGAGGGAGCGTATTATGGGAACTGTTACTATTGGCATGCCTGTTTATAATGGGGCGAAGTACATACAGTCAACATTGCAATCTTTGCTTAATCAGACCTTTTCCGATTTTAGTATTCTTATCTGCGATGATGGTTCGACAGATGGAACGTTAGATATCTGCCAGGCTTTTGCAGACAGGGATAAGCGCATTAAAATTGTCAAAAATGAGACCCGGCTGGGCGGGGCCAGGAATTTCAATAAAACGTTTGATTTGTCTGAGGGAGAGTTTTTTATGTGGGCAAGCCAGGATGACATTTTTCACCCGGACTATATTGCCAAGTGCTTAAAAAAACTCAAAGAATCGCCTGATTGTATCCTGGCGCTCAGTGAAATTGATTTTATTGATGAATATGGCAATAGTCGCGGCGCTGTGGATTACAGCAATATTGGCACCGCAGGGATGCCTGTGGAAATGCGCATCCGGGAAGTTTTTCGCAGAGTAGGCTGGTGGGCTATTTACGGCATTATCCGGCCTGAAATGCTGCGCCAAACCAAAATGTACCGAAGTGAATTTGCGGGCGATGTTGTTTTAATTGTCGACATGTTGTTGCAGGGAAATATGGCCAAAGTAGAAGAACCTTTATTTTTCTATCGTTTGCCACTGAAGCCGGGAACGGTGGAACAAAATTTGCGGAGTATTGACCATACGAAAAAGCTGCCTGATAAACCATATACCGCTTTCTTGCAGTCGGTAATCAAATGCATTGCCGAATCAGACCACAGTATGGAAGACAAGTTAAAAACGATTAATGTCTTAATTTGGACGATAGCGAACGAGAACGGGTTTATTAATGAAAAGTTAATTTATGAAAATATGGCAGACTATATTTCCTTAGCACTGGGAAAGAATCTGTGTCTCATGAATTCCTGATTGTTGGCAAAAAGGGGAGGTGAATAAAAGGTGGCAAAAAAATACGATTTAGCTGTTGCTTACCGGATATATCCAGGAGTATCAAAAGTTCCACCGGTATTTAGTGATGATAAGTATATGTTATCTGAGCTATGTTTAAAGTCATTTAAAGAATCCTTAGGGTCACTGAGAGTAAAGATGTGGGTGCTGTTAGATAATTGTCCAGCCCAATATACAGAGTTATTTAGAAAATATTTTGATGATGATTGCCTGGAATTGATTCAATTACCAGGAGAAGGCAATGCCGCTACCTTTAATCTGCAGCTACACATATTACTTGGCCAAAAATATTGTGAATATGTTTATTTTGCTGAAGATGACTATCTATATTTACCTAATCAGCTGGAAAACATGGTTGAATTTATAAGATCTGACAGAGAAGTAGATTTTGTTACACCCTATGATCATTTGGATTATTATACGTTAAGCTTGCATGACCATCAAAGGGCGGTTAA
>JAGGAB010000014.1 GCA_017889705.1 Bacillota bacterium
TAATTTATCGGTATTACCGCCTTTTCTAGGGCTGCCAGTTAAAACAAGTATATTTTTCGACATATATAGATTCCTCCCTTACTTGTGTACTTAGGTTTTCCGGAAGCGCTATCCGTGCTATAATAATACCCACTAATACTCTTTAACACAAGTACGTACTTATTTGTATTATAGTATCATTTTTTATACTATTGATGTTCTATTTTTATTTCTATATGCAACAGGAGGGATTTTACTTGATAAAAATTCGCAATAATGAATATCACTGTCCTATGGAGTTAACGCTGGATCTAATCGGCGGCAAATGGAAAGCGTTAATATTAAAATAACACAAAAAATGCTGACTCAACAACTTAGAGAATTAGAAGAAGGCGGCTTGGTCACAAGATTTATTTACAGACAAGTGCCGCCCAAGGTTGAGTATTCCCTTACCACCACCGGCAAGACATTATTGCCTATTTTAGCAACAATGTATCAGTGGGGAATTGATTATGCGAACATAGCCGAAGCAGTTCGCCCCTGCCACACTGAAACTAATGACTAAAGATTTAGGCTTACTAACAGTTAAGGCCGCAGAATTTCTTCCAATAAACTGATATTCTAACAAAGAGCGCCGCTAGCGAGGGAATAACCCCAACTAACGGCGCTTTTCATTAGCAACCTACAAACGAATATTTGTCTTTCTTAAGCAAAGTAGCTCAACCTATAATCCTTACTACCTTAGGCATTTGCTTCAAAAATCTCTACTTTTCGTTAGCCATTGAGTGTAGCTGCTCAGCCATACTGGTCACTTCCTGAATGCTAGCGGTCACTTCTTCAATGGCGGCAGCCTGTTGTTCTACCGTAACTGAGGTGGCCTGTCCCATCGCAACAGTCTTCTCGACAGATTCCTGAATAATGGTAGTAAATTCTTTAATCTTGCCGACCGTTTCCTTGGAATCACCGGATAATTTCCGGATTTCCTGGGCTACCACGCCAAAACCCAAACCGGCCTCTCCGGCCCGTGCGGCCTCGATTGCCGCATTAAGGCCAAGCAACCGGGTTTCATCGGCAATATCTTTAATAAAATCCATAACCTCATTGATTTTTCCGGAAACAACATTTACATTTTTAATCTCTTCATTAAGTGTAGTTTGGTTTTCACTGACATCATTGGCAGAAGCGGCAAGTTCCTCCATGGTGGCCGATATCTGAACAACACTGTCATTGATTAAACCCGCCATATTCCTTAATTTATATTGCTGATACCCAATTTTCGAAAGAGTATTGGCAACCAGATACAACATATTGGCCGCCGCTTCCAGGTTCTTTCTCGATATTTGTTTTACATCACGCAAAGCAGCCACATATTCATCAGGATTTACCCCAATCTCCTGAGCAACTTTGCGGTAATAGTCCTCGTCAGGAGTTGAAGTCAACACTTGTCCCCCTATTATCGAACCAATTTGTCGTCCTTCTAACATGATGGGGGTACCAAAGTCCACCAAACCGGCATGACAGTCATAAATAGAAGGTTTACCTGTTCTTGCAGATTCTTCGCCGCCTTTGCGGTCACATTCGACACAGCGGGCTACTCCTACTTTTGATCCTCGGGTATAATCCATGCAAAATCTTGTGAAGTTACTGGGTTTGGTTACCGGATTTCCTTCAATATCAACAGAAATACTTGCCACCCCTAGCGCGTCTGCAAAATAGTCTTGGAACTTCTGCAAAAAATCCAAATCAATAATATCTTGTAATGTAATAGTGCTGCTATCTACCATACCCTGGTTTTGTTTTTGCATAAAGGTGCCTCCTTCGCAAATTAGGAAATTGAGGATCTATTACTTAATTCTTCGTTTCCATAACAATTCCCTAGTTAAATTGCGAAAATAATGAATTTATTAAATAATTCATTATTTTTTTTTGGAATATTTAACACATACTCCCTTTCTTGCCAATTGAACCCACTTTTTTCATAAAAGGCTTCCACTATTCTTCTTGTATCCGAAAAGCAAAGCCACACCCACATAGTATTGACAATGTCAGCCTTTCCGTTAGAACCTACAAGCTGTATCAGAAGTAATAAAAGGATCAGTAAGCAATCGCTACTGATCCTTTTATTACCACATTAAAGATCAACTATTGCAAAAACGTGCATTAATCAGACAATTTCAGCCATTTTCGAACCACAATTCCCTAAAATAACGCCTGATGCAGACTATGATGCGGTGCCGGAATTACCAATTGATCAACAAGGAAACCGCTGTCTTTGATAACATTGCTGCCAGCCCTGACGGCTGCATTTACAGCGCCAACCTCGCCAGTCATGGAAACAACGGCTTTGCCGCCCATCCCCCGTGCCAGACGAACTTCCAGTAGTTGCACAGCAGCCGCTTTGGCTGCCGTATCGGCAGCAATAACAGCAGACGCGACCGAGTAGCTTTCAATAACTCCCAAGGCTTTAATTTCTTTAACTTCCGTACAACCTGACAACGCTTGAAAAACATCGTCATGAATGTTAGGAATGACAAATTCATCAACTATATTTTCTGAACCGCCAACGCTTTTACCACTGCGTATAGCGCTCTGTACGGCACCAACATCACCGCCAACCATCACAACATATTTGCCCGGACACAGGGGCTGCGACAGTATTAGTTCCACATTAGCAGCTTTTAGCATAGCATCGGCAGACAAAATACCTCTGGTGATATTCTTAAGTTCCAGTAACCCTATGGCACGTTTCATTTTAGTACCCCCTGCTCCATTACTTTGTCCGAATATTGATTGACCCGTCCACAGCATATACCTGCCCTGAAATACTTGCGTGCAGATTGGTACCTACCGCAGCCCCTTCAGGAATCACAGCAATAATATCCCCCTTATTAACCGTTGCACCCACAGCAACAACAGGTTTAGCCGGAGCACCAATATGCTGCGATAAAAGTATTTCTACATTGTTGGTTGTAACTGGTGCTGCCTCCAGTGGCGCTTTGACATCATATTTATCCAGTCCCAACCGATAGAGCAGCCGTTTGGTAGGAATCATATGATATTCCCGGTTAATACGAGATCTTTGAGGTTTGGCATTATGGGGATTTTTGATTTTAGCTTGCCCAAACTGCCGTTTGAGTTCAGCATTAACCCGGCGTGGTGATAATCCCATGGTACAACCAAAAGTTTCACAGGCACCACATTCCGAGCAAAGAAACGCTTTGGTAACCACGTCGCCTTCTTGATACTGCCCCCGCCCAATAGCCTGCATAATCCGATGAGGTTCCAAGCTATGACCCAAAAGATTACGCGGGCATACCTCGGTACAAGCCCGGCAATTACAGCAGACAGCTTTAGCCCGGTTGGCAATAGCCGCCCACGGAGTAGACTTTTGGATTACCAGTGAGTGATCGTGTGGCAGAACAATAATGCCACCAGTGGTTTTAGTAACAGGCTTGTCATCAGTAGTAAGCTTGCCCATCATGGGTCCGCCATCAACAACCGCATAATTAGCAACTGTCGCACCACCGGCTAATTGGATAAGTTCACGGATCGCCATCCCAATAGGCACTTTAAAGGTAGCAGGTTTGTTAACCGCCCCTGTGACGGTGACATATTTATCAATAACCGGCTGACCGGTGAGCGCTTCAGCTACATTGATAAGGGTTTCCACATTGGCAACAACCACTCCCACATGTAACGGAATTCCGCCTTCAGGCACAACTCTGCCGGTAACCTCATGCACAAGCACCTGCTCATCACCTGCCGGATAAATATCAGGCAGAAAGAAGAGTTCAATTCCCTGGTCACCTGTTTGCTTAAGTTCTGCTTGCAATTTGCTTACGGCATCTTCGTATTTGCGCTTTAGGCCGATAACGCCCCGCCGCGCACCGGTCGCTACCATAACAGTTTTCAAACCGGCAATAAGCTTAGTGCTCTCGCTTGCCATAATAAGCTGGTGCGCTCTGAGCAGCGGCTCACATTCTGCGCCGTTAACAATAACGGTATCTACATTGGCATTAATTTTTACATAAGTGGGGAAACCGGCGCCGCCGGCCCCCACTACTCCTGCCGCTTTAACAGCTGCAATGATTTCTTCCCGCATACTGTCACCTACTCCTTTTGCGTATCATGTTACTCACACGATGGAAAACGCATCAACAAGAACACAGCGACGCTGGCGGGTAAAGCTGCGCGCAGAGGTAAGTCCCTCACCGGTCGGCCCAGCAATAGTAAAGGTGGTAAACCCTTCGCCGCCCACACCGATTCCAGCAAATGACGGAGCGTTTTTCACAAAGATAGTGGTCTCGATAGCTTTTGCTAATTTAGTTAGGTTATCTACATTTTTAGAATGCATGATCGCGGTATGTCTGTTGCCATGTTCTACTTTAACAGCAAGCTCAATAGCTTCGTCAATATCTTTGACCTGCACAATCGGCAACACCGGCATCATCAATTCTTCAATAACAAAAGGATGATCCGCCGCCGTTTCACAAATAACGACCTTGATGCTGTCAGGCACATTAATACCAATTTGACTTAGAATGTATTTAGCGTCTTTGCCAACATAATTTTTATTGACAGCATAAGATTTTTTAGGCTTTTCGGTACAACCGGCAGCTGCCAGTTCCTCTTTCTCAGTCAAGATGACTTTAGCCAAACGATCAATGTCCTGACCGGAAATCATGTAGCCGCCATAACGTTGCATATAAGACATCAGTTTGTCAGCAACTGAGCCTACAACAATAACTTCTTTTTCCGCAATACAAGGCAGGTTATTATCGAACGAACAGCCGGCAATAATGTCTCTGGCTGCTTTTTCAATATCAGCTGTTTCATCAACAACAGCAGGCGGGTTACCGGCGCCGGCGCCAATCGCCTTTTTGCCGGAAGACATAACCGCTTTTACAACTGCAGGGCCTCCTGTTGCCGCAAGCAAGTTGATGTCCGGATGGCTCATCATAACATTGGTTGCTTCCAGTGACGGCTCGGCAACTGCTGTTAACAGATTCGCAGGGCCACCTGCTTTAACAATAGCTTCATTTAAAGTCTTAATAACGGTAAGCGACGTATTTTTTGCGGTCGGATGAGGACTAAAGACAACCGCATTGCCGGCGGCAATCATGCCAATTCCGTTACAAATAACGGTGGCTGCCGGATTGGTTGTCGGTGTAATTGAACCAATTACACCATAAGGCCCCATCTCAATCAGGGTCAAACCACGGTCACCGCTCCAGGCTTGAGGATGAAGATCTTCTGTACCGGGAGTTTTGTCAGCAACCAAATGGTGCTTGATGACTTTATCAGCCACCCGCCCCATACCAGATTCCTGGACGGCCATCTCGGCCCAAAGCTGTGCATTATCCCGGGCAGCCAGACGCATGGCTTTAATAAGATTTTCTCTTTGCGCAATCGTTAGTTTTTTAAGCTGTTTATAGGCATTACGCGCTGCAGCTACAGCCTCGTCCATGGTATCATAAATGCCACCATTGCCAGCAGCATGCTTGTGTTCTTGAACTCTGGCCATGACTTCGGCTGTTATTTTTGCAACTAAACTTTGATCAATAGTCATTTATCTTCCTCCTTCCGTCCTATGCAGCCTTTGCTAAAAGGCCGCCAGACCGGCTTTGGCTACAGACATGTCTTCTTCGACTGAGCCGCCGCTTACACCGATACCACCAACTAAAACGCCGTTCTCCCAGATAGGGATGCCGCCGCCGAATATAACAATCCGGCAATTGTCAGTGGTGTTGAGTCCATACAAACTCTGACCAGGCTGAGTTACAGCAGCCGCTTGGTCAGTGGACATTTTGAGAGCAACTGCCGTATACGCTTTATTTAGCGCAATGGAAACGCTGGCAAGCAGCGCATTGTCCATGCGTTCCTGAGCGACAAGATTACCACCGGCATCCACTACGGCAATAACCATCGGTACACCAATTTCAACGGCTTTCTGTTCTGCAGCCGCAATCATTTTTTTTGCTTTTTCCAGCATATCGTTTTTCCCCCCGTCAACTTGATTTGAACCGTGAAGAACCTGCATTACCATTTGGGTAACTTTCGCAATCAGTTCTTCCTGCTCAACACACCTGGCCAAAACAAAGAGTAGGTCTGACAACCGATTTAGGTATAAGGCAACAGGTGGATTCACAGTTTCTGTGCGTCTAAGTCTGACAATACACCGTTCAGCACGCCGGACAATTGTCCGGGCCAAATCAAGGGCAGCACTTACCTGGGTTTCCCCGGGGGTAACGAAATATTTTTGTGGAATACGCTGCATCTCAAGTTTATCAATTATGTTTTCCAATCGCTCTACATGTCCGGGGGTAATTCGATAGTCTGAGTCAGCCCCGTCTGTCGCCAAATCGGCGTTCAAGAGTATTAATTCTTTTTGCACACCATGAATAATATCTATCGCCCATTGTTTATTAGTGAGCGACTTTGCCAGGCCCATGGCGGCATTAGCTTCATCCACCGTACCGTACGCATGAACCCGCACACTATCTTTAAATACCCGCTCCTTGCTGAGCAAACTGGTTTTTCCTTCATCACCGGTTTTGGTATACACTTTCATAGCATATTACTCCTCGAGTAAAGCTTTATTAATCTCGATACTGTCAATTATCCCGACAATAGCAGCGTCAACTGCCGAGTTCGGATTGCCAGTTACATGGCGGGCAGAACTTCCGTCAACAACAAGTACGGTTTCACCGGTGCCGGCGCCAATGGTGTCAACCGCAACGATAGGCCTTTCCGGAGCAGCATTACCAAAGCGTGTCGGTTGAACAATGAGCAGTTTGCTGCCTGTTAAGCTGTCATCTTTGGGTGTAGCTACAAGTGTGCCAATAATTTTTCCTACCCACATATTCACTCTTCCTTTCCTTTATCCGCCTTGCACCAAGCCTATGGGTAAGGCGAAAACCGCTGTTGCCTTTATGTCCGCAGAATTTATTAGCAAATTCCGGCAGACCAAGAAAATGCTTCTACCGATATCACTTTCTGCTTATTCCCAAACGATATCCACATGGCATTCTCTCGCAACATCACGTGCCAGAGGAGTGATAATGGTACCTTGGGCAACACGCAGGGTCTTCATCCCTATCTGGGCAGCACCTCTAACAGCAGCCGCATCCAGTACCTGCTTTTTAAAATTATTCGCAGAAACAGCTGGTACATTAGTGCTTATAGTGTTCTGGTCTCTACTTAGCAGTTTTTTTGCTGAAGCTGCCAATTTGGTTACCGAAATAAGCTCTACGCCAAAAGCTGCTATTTTCTTTAAATTATTTTCGAGGGCTTCACAAAGCGCCGGTGATGATTGCCCCATATTTTTTTCAATCCGCCATCCGTCCTGCGGATCAGCTGCGTTGGCAGCCGCGATTACGTGTTTGCCAAGCATCAGTGCCTGCATTATCAAGGTACACACCATGGTATCAGCCACGGTATGTGCCAATTTTGCGGCTGTATTTTGTGTTAATACCGGCACAAGCACTATATCGGCCATCCGGAGATACTTGCCTGGATAAGGGGATTGGCTTGTAAAAACCCGCACATCACTGCCTAGTTTTTCTTTTATCCAGTTTTCCCCGACAATGGTTTCTGCCGCCTGTGAAAGGACAACAGTAATATCTATGCCGTTAGCCTGCAGTGTTTTTAGTTCCTCCAGGCTTGTTTCAAGTCCAATACTTCCCCCTGTAAAAATAGCCAGCACATTATATTTTTGCGTGGGTATTTGCGTAGGGGCTTCGCCGGATACCTGCCTGAGACGCTTTAGTACCTCAGCGACAACTAGCTCCACGAGCTTTTCATTATCCACACCAGTTCTCCCCTATTTACACAGAGTAACAGTATCACCATTTTTCAAAAAAGTGGCATTAGCTTCATCTGTGTCAATGTGAAATTCCAGTCGGAAGTTGGAGTTTACGCGTACCAGCACATCATTAAAGCTTCCGCCGCGCGGACCGCCAACTTTAACGGTGACGCGGTCGCCGTCAGCTACCTGAAAACGCCGGGCATCGGCTTCTTCCATATGAATGTGCCTGGCGGCGCAAATAACGCCTTCAGCAAGAGTAACCGCCCCCTTAGGACCGACAATAACAATACCGGGTGAGCCCTCAATCTTGCCTGAATCCCTGAGTGGCGGCACTACCCCTAGTGCAAATCCGTCAGTCCGGGAAATTTCAATCTGGGTAAATTTACGCACAGGACCAAGTACTCTCACACCGCGCATTACACCTTTAGGACCAACCAGGGTAACTGTCTCCTTCGCGGCAAATTCGTTAATTTGTTTTAAGTCTTTGTCTTTGGTAAGTGTATAGCCGCTGCCAAACAAAACTTCCGTATGCTCAGCCGAGAGGTGGATGTGACGGTTGGATACGCCAACAGGTATTCCTTGCTCTGTCTTTGCCTCCTGGTTTAACTCAGGCATGGCAGCCAATACTTGGCTTACAATCTGCTCCACTAGTTTTTGTTCCATCATCTCACCCCGTTTATAACCAATTGCAATATTCGAGCAAATGAGCTTGCCACGTTTTTGCTGTCCCCCGGAGCCGAGCGCACCCTACCGGCCGCTCGACTCTGGGTCAGACGTGGCGCTCACTATTTTTGTCCGATGACTAACCCGCTCTAAGACTCCCGCTTCTACAAGCGTGAGCAAGAGCGGCTAGACGTTAGGATAATTGCGACTAGAATTCAGACTACGTCAAAACGCCATCTGAATTAAGTCTCCATTTATTCTACCTTGGGAAGAATTTTTTCGATATCTGTGTGGGGACGTGGAATTACATGTACAGATACCAGCTCTCCTACTCTTTGCGCTGCTGCTGCACCGCTGTCAGTAGCTGCTTTTACAGCGCCAACATCACCGCGCACCATTACTGTAACTAATCCAGAACCGATTTTTTCATAGCCAACCAAGGCTACGTTTGCTGCTTTAACCATAGCATCAGCAGCTTCTATAGCACCAACCAAACCTTTGGTCTCAACCATTCCTAATGCTTCTCCGCGCATATTATTCATCCTCCTTATTCTTGTCATTATGAATGCAGGTAACTCTGGGATCGCCTTTTTTCCGCGGACATGCAGGATCACCGCACAAATTGCAAACGTCCGCCGGATTAATGGGTTCCCGACTTGCTGCTTCCACAGCTTCTGCCGGCTTACCTCCTGCATCTTCTTTACCGGTATCTGTCAGCTTTGCGACTTCTTCGGCTTCAACTGCTGCCACAGGAGCAGCAGCCTGTTTTGTTGGCTTTTTTACATCTGCCGTTTTTGAAGCCGGCTTTTGGCCCACAGTGTCTTTGGTAATAACAATTCCACCCAGTTCATTGTGTGGTCGTGGTATAACGTGTTTGGCATATACTTTGTTTACTTTTGCAGCCGCTGCCGCACCTGCGTCAACTGCCGCTTTTACTGCGCCAACGTCGCCAACTACTTTAATAACGACTAAGCCGCCGCCTTTAGTAAGCTCATAGCCAAGTAATTCCACATTTGCTGATTTGACAGCAGCATCAGCCGCTTCCATACCGGCAGCAAGACCTACTACTTCAATCAGACCTAATGCGTTTTTGACCATGTATTCACCTCCCCATGGCCTTGAGCATTTTCCTTCAATACTTTCAGGATCATCTCTCGCACACTTTCATAAAGCTGGGCCATATTTTCACTACCAGCCGCAGCCGCTTGCACCGGATTTTCTTTAAAAGGCAATCCTTTTACCAATCGCGCGGCATTATAGCCGAAATATCGCCACTCTGTTAACGTTCCCTCACCTTGCAGAACAAACAGCGGCTGATTTTCAGGCAGTTTTTGATAATGGATACATAGTGCAGCCGAGCCAATTCCTACGCCTACTCCCAAGAACGAAGCCTGCGCCCCCTTATAAGCCAGGGCAACAGCATCTGCCGAACTGTCTGAGAGCAGTGAGCACGGCACGCCTTCTTCTTCCATACCAGCCTGAAGTTCTCGTAATTTGGCCTCCAAACCGGTATGCTGCGAGGTACAAATAATTATGCTGGGCTTATTTAAAGTTGTAGCTGATTGCATAATGATCACGCCTCACTATCAAGATAAGAAAGTACCAAGCCTGTAGCAACCGCATTTCTGGGTCCTTCGCTGCCACGGATATTGCCGCGACCGCAAACAATCCCGTACTCAGCCAACGCATCGGTAACCATATCAGGCACTTCAAAATCCATTGCCGAACCGCCGACTAATACGACAAATTCAATATGTCTGACATTGCCGGTAGGGGCAACCCGCTGCAAGGATCTAAGTGCATTGGTAACAAAAACACGTTTTTTCGCTTCCCGCCGTACATGGCGGATTCTGTCCAGTGCATGATCAGCAGGTATGGGAACCATACCGCCGTCTTTTAATATAACAACCCGGGCAAATACATGTGGCGGCAGATGATTATCATAAAACTTTACGGTTCCATCTTCCAGTCTCACATGAAACAGACTTTCAACCTTCGCCAGCGGATATTTTTTAATATCTTCCGCCAGGTCAAAATCATTGAGCCCTAGTTCCGAATTAATCAACATAGTTACCATATCACCGGCACCACCCAAATGGATTGAGTGGGTTTTACATTCCCGGGTAATGATGGCAGCATCTGTTGAGCCGCCCCCCATATCCAGGATAGCTAGCGGTGTATCTGTTCCGGGAGTGGTTAAGGCGCCGCGGATTGCCATATTGGCTTCTACGCCGGCAATTACTACATTCACACCCAGTTCTTCGTGGAGTTTGTTCGCGATTTGCTGCATAGGCAAACGGCTGGTTTTAACCATAGCCGCCAGTGCAACAGCACCTTCCAGGGCAAATTCACCGGCTAAGCCCCCTTGCACTTTTTGCGGTACAAAGGTATCGACAGCTAATATATCCTGGATTTTCATCTCTGCTACCGGCTGCATGGTAAGTTCGGCCATTACCTGACGCACTCTTTCCAGCATGCCATTTACATTAGTGCCTGCTTCGCCTTGAACATCCACAACCGGCTGCACTCGTTCCACAGCTTCCATAATTGCGGCCGCACCTGCTTCGACATCAATATCGGCTTTGCCCTTTTGTCCGATGACGGTAATGAAACCTGCCGGAATAGATCTAGCCTTTACATCACCTTCCGGAGTACGGACAACAACTGCTGAACGATTACCGATCAAAGCTCTGGCAATCGGCACCACCATTTTGGTTTCGTCAGGTGTCAAATCAAATACGGTAGCAATTCCGTAGGGATTTGATAATGTAGTAATTGTTTGACCGGCCTCCGCTACCTCAACAGCAGCTAACATTCCTACCGGAACTTTTTCAATTAAAGTAACTTCATCAACAACTGGTATGATTTGCTCCAGGCGGTTTACAATGAGTACAGCATCATCCTGCTGTGCTATTGCCCCCTGGATGACAATACCTCGCTTTATGGCATCGTTAATGCCTCTGGCAGCATCCTCAAAATCAACACCTTTAGGGATTAGGCAAATAACCTTTTCTCCTGGCCGAGTCCCGGGAAGCTGGGTAAAGTTGATGGTCATACCAACCCCTAAACCAATACCTCCCGGTGTAGACGGATTATGCCCGATCATGGTGGATTCGGTGATAATGGTTTCCGTAATGGTTTCCATCGCCAAATCCCC
Organism: Bacillota bacterium; assembly: GCA_017889705.1. Classification (GTDB taxonomy): domain Bacteria; phylum Bacillota; class Negativicutes; order Sporomusales; family Sporomusaceae; genus Sporomusa. Next base: position 11,607 of record JAGGAB010000014.1, read on the forward strand.
GATAACCGGCGTAGCTTCATTAAGCCGTACCTGATCAATCTCACTTACACTCAACCCGGCTGTTTTCGCAGCCTCCTGAAGAGCAATAATAATGCCTGGTACATTTGCGAGTGTTCCCTTGATACCTGTTGTCTTGATAATACTGCTTGCCAGGTATTTTTTTATTTGACCCTGTTCTATCTGGGCCAAACAAACTTCAGTTGTGGAGTTACCAATATCCACGCCTGCAATGATAGGCATGAAAGCTCCCACCTTAGTCCGCTCTGAGACGGTTCCGGCGCTCGTATACTTCTGCGGCCTCTCTCACGAAAGCGGCGTTAATTTTTGCGTTGTATTTTACTTCTAATTCATCTGCAATAGCAAACAGTTCTGGTTTAGTGGAACGATAGGGACGCATGGCATTGTAAATCTCGAGTACGCGGGCATCAGGAATGGCCACAAGTTCAGCAGCGCGACGGAGGTTGTTGGCAAATTGGTATCTGCCTACACCATCGGCAATTTCAGCTTGCATTTTGAGGGTTTCCGGGGTAATACGAACATCCTCGGATTTCACCTCGCCATTCATAATTTTATCTAATGTAATATCTGCCAGTGTCTTGCCGGTAGGAGTTTTTAATAACTCCGGACGTTTGCTGGCCAGCGGATAATCACGCTCCGGGCAAAGGCCTGTACCGCTTGAAACTGTCGGAGCAGCTGTTTGCGGTGCACCTGCCATGGATTTTAATACTTCACGCACGATATCTTCTAACATTTTATTCTCTGACATATACTTTCACCTCCGTCTAGTTAAAACTGTACTTCGAGTTCCACCGGTTTGGCACCAGGAACTACGTGTTCGGTTTCTTTGATATGAAGTACTGCCGCTTTGGCCTGGTACTTCGGACGAGCCATCTGGTCGTTTTTAGTCGGTACCGGTACCGGCGACTGACCTTTGGCATATTGAGCGGCGTTTTTGCCGATTTGCCGATAAGCCTCAAGGTCTAACAACGGAGATTGAGAAAATAATTCAAGATTGCTCAGAGGCGGTAAGTCTTTTTGATGAATTACGGTTGTGCCTCTGGACTGGATACCAATAGAAATACCTGAACCACTGAGTTTTGTTGCGTCATGAGCGGCAAATGCCACGTCAGAGGTTCTGAGTACACGGATAACTCTTGCTTTTACGCCTTCTTCTTCAATACCGGCGATCATTTCGCGCAATACGTCGCTATGCGGCACATTGACGATGGTTTTATTTTGGTATTTGCCAAAAGCCGGAGCTATAGCAATGATTACTTCATCATTTCTGGTTCCCGGGCGGGCTTCACCCTTTTCCACCAGAGTCATGGAACGTCCGGTAGCCACGGCTGCTCTAGGAGCTGCAGGCTGTGCCATGCCGGCGAGAACTTGCCCAACTATTTCGCGAATCAATTGTTCATTAATTTGCATTTCCATCCACCTCTCCTCTAGATCAAACGTCAAAATCAGACGGTTTAATTGCCTGGCGTATGTCTTTGATTTCATCCCAACGTTCCTTGCTCAGGCGATAGCCTGTTCCAGGGCCAGCATAGTCGTTTTTGCAGTTAACGGCGCTGATAACGTTAAGATTCTTATCGAGAATAGCCGAGGTATGGAGATAGTCACCGGAAATACGCTGTTTAAGAGTGCCCAGTGCATTTTCAGCAACATCGACAAAGCCGTTTTTGGCAAGGGCTTTAACAATATCGACACCGGTAATGCCGCGCTTCATCATATCTTCGGCAGCCTTGAGGTCTTCTACGACATTACGTTTAATAATGTCTTTGGTGCCATGAGCGTAAGTGGCAGCTTCCACTTCTTCGTCAGTAATGGCCGGGAAGCCGAACTCTTTAAATACGGCCTGAATGGCTTTGGCTGCTTTGTTACGTACAGCGATAACAGCTTCTTCAGAAACTGGTTTTAAGCCGCCGTCAACCATGAGGTCGCGCTGGATAATATTCCAGTCATCATAGTCGTCAACATCCCAGTTAGAACCGGCAAACATATTATCATAGTTCGGAGTTGCGCTGTAACCCGAGCAGATGAAGTCAGTGCCTGGCAGCATTTGCATCAGGGTACGGGCAGTACGCCGGATGTCGGAGTGAGTGAAGGTTTGGTCATTACTGGAGGCTACTTCAAGATCCAGCATGGCAGCTGTCAGGTTTTCACCAAGGATGGCACGAATACCGGAAGGAACAGCAGCAGGTACACCAACGCAGCTTACAGAACCGTTTTGGAGACCTTGCACGCCGGCGCCGCGAGTCAGCATGATGCAGCGAACTTCCAGGTACAGCATGGATTTGCCTTCAGCATAACCCATTTGTACTTCAGAACCGGTACCTGAAGTGAAGCGCATTTTAAGTCCACGGGAAGCATAGGCAGAAGCCAGGAATGCTTTGGACCAAGGAGTGTCGTCACCATCAACAAATACGTTTTCAGTACCATATACAGAAATGGTTTCAGCATAAGCGGTAATGCCTCTCATGCCTAATAAGAGTTCGGTTGCTTCTTCGAGTGCGCACTGGATAAGTACGCCGCCGCGTCCAACCTGGCCGCCAACTTGTAGTGCCAAAGCATTGAACGGAGCATAACGCACAACCGCAACTGTAGTTTCCATTTCATCAAAACCGCGCATAGCAGCTTCAGCAGCATCAGCGGCAATAAGTACAGGATTATCTTGCGGATTAGTTACATGGCATTGGTTGGAAGGAATCTTCCGGGCCCGCATTTTTTGGAGAGCCATCATCATTTCTACTACGTTCATGGTATTGAGAACAGCAACAATTTTAGCAGCTGTCAGACCACGAATAATTTTTACCAGTTCGTCGCGGGATACATTAACGTCAACAAGCATTTTGGCAATTTCGGTATCAGACATAGCCATTGCTTTAGGGGCAATAGTAGTGTCGATCGAATAATCAGCAATAAACTGATCGATAAAGTCGAACTGGCTGCGTGGAATACCATCCATTTCGACGATTTTACCGTTTTCAATCTTGATACTGGGTTTAGGATCGTTGGGGCTGCCCATAGCCATCAGACCAACTTCCGGCCACTCGACTACGAAACCATCCTGGTTCACAGGGCGGGCTTCCAACATTTCAAAACGTTTTGATCTTTTCATCTCAAATTCCCCCCTGTTCTTAGATGTACGGCGATGTTACGGACGGAGCCGGGCCGGCCATAGCTTCTAGTACTTTTTTGCCTACGTCTTTAGCAGAAATTACTGCCTGGCGAACAGCACCGGAATCACCGGTAATCATAAGAATAACCTCATTGGAGAAAGATGTGCCGCCTGCGGGGCTGGCATAGCCGATAACTTCAACACTGGCGGTTTTTACAGCAGTATCGGCCATTAATACGCCGATAGCAGCAGGTGCGCCTACAATCAGCCCAAATGCTTTGCCAACCGGAGCGCCAAACGCTTTGTTAATGGCATAGCTGGCGCGGGCAGTATATTGAAGTTCAAGATGGCCGGCATCATTGGCATATACATCGCCGAAAGTGCGGTCAAGTTCTTTAAGGGCAACTTCGATAGCCCGGCGAGCGTCAGATACTTCTTCAGCTCCGAAGATGATTAAGCAGCCATGACCAGCGCCGCCTTTGGTATCACGGGCAAGTTCGATGGTTACGATTTCAGTATTGGTTGCTTTTACTGCTTCATCAGCAGCCATGATGTGCGGACCAGCACCGGTACGGGCACCCAGGATGCCAATGGAACGGTATTTCGGATCAAGTTTCATTTTTTCATGCAGCATAGGATCAACATTGGCAATAACTAAACCTACCGAATCACCAATAGCGGTACCGACAAACTCGGTAATACCAGGGTTACAAGCTGCTTTGGCAGCTTCCTGGGCAGGGGCTGCCGGTGTTCCCGCTTCCATGCGCTTTTTAATTTCATCCATGACCTTTTCAATCAATTGGTCTTGCATATAATTACACCTCCAAATTTATGGCTATTTCACTTTAGGAAGAATTTGTTCGACATCGGTGTGAGGGCGAGGAATTACATGAACAGATACCACCTCTCCTACATTTCTGGCTGCGGCGGCACCAGCATCAACGGCCGCTTTGGTGGCACCTACATCGCCACGTACCATAACGGTCACCAGGCCGGAACCGATTTTTTCATAACCAACCAGTTCAACATTGGCCGCTTTTACCATAGCATCAGCAGCTTCAATGGCTCCTACCAAACCTTTTGTTTCAATCATGCCTAACGCTTCGCTCATCATTACACCTCCTTTCGCGTGAGATATTCTGTCAACTCAGCCAAACCATCTCCTGTATGGGCAGAAACACAAAAAAATGGTTCTTTGATTCCTGCCTGTAAAAGACGAGTTTGGGCTTGTTCCTGGTCAGCGCCAGGGGCATCTATTTTGGTGACTACTCCCACTACCGGGCGCGGAAACATGGCGGCAAAACCGGGTGGAAGAGTGATCCGACGATCGGTGGCATCCTGAACCATAACCACTAAAGTCGCCTTAGTAGCTGTTACGGCCAGTGCCGAATAAAAACGCGGCATCTGAGCATACTCGCCTGGTGTGTCAATAGCTCCGTCAGTAAAGCAAATATCTACTGTTTTTCTGGCTTTACTGCAATCGTTATTGATGGCATTAATTAATGATGTTTTTCCTGCACCTACAGGTCCGACTAACATGATCATGACTGCTACGACCTTGTCAGTTTGGCAGGTGAAAAACCCAGGCCTTCAGATAATAGATTGACGACCTGTTTCAACGCAGCCTCTACAGCCGAGACATTGCCTGTAATAACAACCGAACCGGTAAACCGATCCATAAAACCGATTTGAACGGCCGCGGTCTTAGTTGCTGCGTCTGCTGCAATAATAGCTGCCTCACAAGGAGTAATTGTCAAGATGCCGATGGCACCTATTTCAACAATACCCAGCTTTTCGCAAAGCTCTTTTTTAGGATTGGCAATCAGATGCGCTAACGTCACCTGTTTGCCAGGAACATATTCCTGCACTACTCTCGGTTTTTCTTGGAGCATGAGCATACCTCGCAATTCTACTTTTTGACTCCTCATAATAATTAGATTTTTTTGTAATTTCCCCTTGAGATGAACTTGCTGTAGCACAGGACATATTTGCTGGCATTAGGGAAGAAATTGTCCTGTAACAATATTCTCGTTTCGGCCTTATAGCAATTATTTGTGATATTTTGTTGTTCTTGCGAACCCAAACAAAAAAAGACTGTTTTTCACAGTCTTTTTTTTATGTTTCGAGGACTCATATGTTATTAATATCACAATAGTATTTTTTCGTTATAGTCTAAAAATTTATTGTTATATCCTTATATCATTTACTGCCCTTGTTCTTTGTGCGGTACTGGTTGGGTGTAACTCCGACTTCCTGCCGAAAAACCCGACAAAAATAACTAGCATCCTGATAACCGGCTTCGGCAGCCACTCGAATTACTGTCTGCTCCGGATCCTGTAGCATAATTTTTGCCTTATCAATCCGGACTTTGGTTAAAAACTCAACAAAGTTGCAGCCTTTCTCCGCTTTAAATATCCGGCTGAAATAGTAAGGACTCAAATGGACAGTTTGGGCAACCTCATCCAACGAAATGCTTTTATGGAAGTTCTCAGTTATATAGGCGCAAGCCTTATTGATTAGCCTTACATTCATACTGCTGCGATTCTCCAGCATGTTATCCATGAATTGATCCAGCGAATCAAGAATCCAGCGATGTACTTCCTCCCGGTCAGAGCAGCTGATCAGGTGATTGATACAGTTAAAATTAAGTAACGTTAACTTCTCCAGGTTGGCGCCGCCTTCCACAGCCGCCCGCGATAATACAATTAAGAGTTCCAGTACACATGCTTTGACAGTTTCCATACTAGCTTTAGCCACAAAAATTTCCTGTAAAAGCTGTTTTAAAATTTCCTTAGCCTGCTGCCGTTCACCACAGCGAACCTTATCCAGGAGATTGCGTTCATAATTAAAGGGATAGCGGAAAGATGCAGCGACATTCAAATGCGGCACATCATCAATGTGGATAATTTGGTTGTCACCAATATAAAATTTCTGCTGTTCTGCGCTGACCGCTTCCAAATAAGACTTATGAATCTGGAGCGGATCGGTATAATAGCGTCCAATACCAATGGTCAAGCTAATGCCAAGTTGAATGATGTCATCGCGGATTCTTCCGGCCATTTCCCGAACTTGCTTATCAACCTCTTGCTGGTCGACTTCGCCTTCATAGCCTATAAACAGAATAATTTCATCGCCGCCAAAAGGCACCACCAGCACCTCTTTACCGGCAATATCACAGACATGTTGATACACCCGCTGCTTGACAACCTGCTTCTCAAGTTCCGAGGTTCTGCGGGTAAGCTGCTTAAAATTATCAATATTAGCAACCAAAATTACGGCAGAATCTGCCTTGATTCCGAAAAAGCCCGCTCTATCCCGAAAGTTTTTTAAATCAGTCACCTTACCGGAAATCACATCATGAATAAATGAATTTTTGATAAAGGGCATTGCTTGGTCAAGGTTTTGCCTGAGTTCGGCTTCTTCCTGTTTCTTGCGGTTGCGCTGAGCAACTTTGTCAACGGCTGCCTGCAAGGTCTGCAACAAATCTTTGGGCCGCAGCGGTTTCAACAAATATTCTGCCGCCCCTAGTGAAAGCGCTTCTTTGGCATAGTTGAATTCATCAAAGGCAGTAAGCATGACTATAGTAGTATCAGGCAGCGCTGTCCTTATAACTCGCGCCGCCTCTAATCCGTTGAGTTCGGGCATACGAATGTCCATAAGCACAATATCAGGCTTTTCGGCAACAGCAAGAGCGACCGCGCTCTTACCGTCACCTGTTTCCGCAATGATACGCACTTCGGGACAATCATTTTCAATGATAAACCGCAACGCCTGCCGTTCTAATTGTTCATCATCAGCAATCATCAGTGTGTACATATTTGCGTCTCCCTATATCTTCTCCTCAGCAACCAGCAGACAGCCATTTATTCAGCAAAGCTAGCTTATATGGCGTATATTACATACCTGCTACTTGCTGCGGTTCTGGTGTACTTAATTCAAAATCTGAAAGTCTTGCCATATTATACATAGTATATGTCATGGTTTTAAGCATGGCAACCATCAATATGGCGCCAGTTCCCTCACCTAATGCCATATTGGCCTTTATAGGTATATCATCGGCCAATATATTACCTAGTAGCATCGCATATGACATTCCTGGCTCTTTCGACATATGAGAAGGCAGCCCACAGTGTTCCACCTCTTTATGAATCCTTGAAGCACAAGCAAAGGCAACTGCCGTGATAAACCCGTCAATAACAAACGGAGTTTTGCGTTTAGCGCACTCAATCATGGCCGAGCAAATGGCAACAATATCAAAACCACCGACTGAGCGTAAAATATCCTCAATACTGCGGAAGCTTTCCCGGTGCTGTTCAACACCTTTGGCCACGACAATGCATTTCCTTCTAATAACTTCATTGGTCGGCGTGCTGGCACCATAGCCCACTACAAATTCAGGCAGTATTCCGGTCATGGCATGCAGCACAGCCGAGGAAGTGGTTGTATTGCCAATTCCCATTTCACCAAACGATAGGAGATTAGCGCCGTGGGTATCAACAACATAACTGACCATCTCTTCGCCGACACGCCAGGCCTGCTCAAATTCAGCCTGCGTCATGGCTTCCTCTTTCATAAAATTTTTGGTGCCATTCGCGATCCGGCGGTTAATACCTGTCGTATTTTTATGATTGATGCCGATATCTACAACAGAATAAGGCACCTGATTTGCCTGACAAAAACAACTGATGGTGGCATGTCCGGCTACCATATTAGCCGCCTGGAGGTAGGTAATTTCTTGTGGGAAATTCACAACACCTTCTTCCACAACACCATTATCTGAGGCAAAAATTAAATGATAGGGTTTTATTTCCGGATGCATTGTTCCCCAGGCCAGTAACATTTTCTTGAAAATCTTCTCCATTAGTCCCAGGCTATTTACCGGTTTGGCTGCACCATCAACTAATTCCTCAACTGTTGCCTGATAATTCATGCCTATTCCTCCTATTTTAAATTCTGCGCCAATAAAATAAATAGAATAAACCCTAGCCCAAAAGGGCCAGGGTTTTAATTTCAAAAAAGTCCTGTCCTTCCGGTACTACCCCTGGCGCGGAGGTAAATAACAGCCAAAACAGGCAGGTCTCCTGGCTTACGGATCGTAAGAATACCTCGCCTTCCCGAATTACCGGTGGCATATTAAAAGCATTCTTCCCCGATTACAGTGGCGCGACCGCGTCGTTTAAGGATTTTCTATTGCAATCCTTCCGATCTTCCCTATTCTCCTCTTGTTGTACTAAGAGGCACCTGTATGGTGGCGATTATTAAGTTTTACTTTCTGTATATATTCTATTCTGCAGAGAAAACTATTCTCCTGTTAGTATATGTACAGTTCGCAAGATGTTGAAGTATTTAGTCAAAAAAGTTCTATTTTATCTTATTTGCGCAACCCAAGCCAGCTCAGCCTAAAAAACCGCGTCATAGTAAAGCCAGCTGGTGTAATCATCCCTGCAATTATTACCGGATAGGTAACCCTTGTTATTATTTGTCATTTTTTTGCCAATGTCTTGTTTCTTCACCGCTCTCACCTTGCACAACAAGCAAAATAATGTTACTCTTTTAAGAATCCAAGTATAAGGAGGCTATAGTTTGATGGAAAAGGTTCATGAATATTTTATGACACCGATTAGTATCCTGGGCACAAGCTGCCTGGAACGAATTGTCACTTACATAAAACCAATGATGTTTAGAAAAGCCTTGATTGTCAGCGACAAAGTCCTTGTCGATACCGGATTGATTGACAAGCTGTTGACCTTGCTTGACGGCGAGGGAATTTTCTACATTATTTATAAAGATGTTTCACCCAACCCCACGGTGAACCAGGTAAATTATGGTCTAAAGCTCCTAAGGGACAACGGCTGTGACTTTTTAATATCCTTTGGCGGCGGCTCGCCGCACGATTGCGCCAAAGCCATTGCTCTATTAGCCACCAATGGCGGTGAAATTGCCGACTACGAGGGCTTGAACAAGTCGCAAAAACGGGCAACCCCACTTATTGCCATTAACACAACTGCTGGTACAGGCAGTGAACTTACCCGCTTTTGCGTCATTACCGATGAAGAACGCCATGTAAAAATGACCATTAATGACTGGCATGTTACCCCTATTATTGCCGTCAGCGACGCCGAACTTATGCTGGGTATGCCGCCCGGTCTTACGGCAACAACCGGCATGGATGCTCTGACCCATGCCATCGAAGCTTATGTATCAACAAACGCCAGCCCCGTAACTGATTGCAAAGCAGTAAAGGCCGTTGAATTAATTACCGGCAGTTTAGCTACTGCCTATAGTAACGGCAGTGATTTAAAATCACGCGAAGCCATGGTTTTCGCCGAATACCTGGCCGGTATCGCCTTTAATAATGCCAGCCTTGGTTATGTACATGCCCTGGCTCACCAGCTTGGCGGCTTATACAATCTGCCGCACGGTTTATGTAATGCCATTTTGCTGCCAGCCGTCATGAAATTCAACCTGCCGGCAGCCATCACCAAATATGCCGACCTTGCTCGTGCCGCCGACATTGATACTGCCAATCTGTCAGCCGAAAAAAGCGCCGAACACTTCATCGCCTTGGTACAGCAGCTTAACCACGCATTAGGCTTGCCAGCCCGCTTATCAGAGCTCCGCGGCTTTAAGGCCGAAGACATTCCCCTGTTGGCTGAAAATGCGCTTAAAGATGTATGCTGCCTGACAAACCCCCGTCAGGGATCACAGGAAGATATTGAAGCTATCTACAAGTCAATATTATAACACGGGAAGTAAGTAATGCCCTGCAGTCCAAACATGAACTGCAGGGCATTTATTGTTCCTACATCCCAAACATACTAATAAGCCATTTTACCAACAAACCCGAAACCATACCGACAAACGGATCAGATATGGCTGTCACCGTCATGGTTACACCGCCGACAATGGAATCCGCACTGCCCACACCGCCGCTCAGCGCCAACGTGGCGTTAATAGGTACGGTTACAATCCCGCCCAACACCAGCAGGAAACCGGCTATCGATTCGTTTGGTACATATTTGCCGATCTTAACCAGCAAACCAGCACCTAAGATTGCCGCCATAATAACCATCATCAAAACACCGGCAGCCAGCGGATGTGGCGCAGCTCCGGTAGCGGAAATAATGGCTTGTACCGGTGCGCCGCCGAACAGGGAAGATACAATATCGGCAATACTGCTGATAATTGTCAGATGATCTAGATTGACTTCAGTCTTGGCCAGTGTCTGGGCAGTAATATTGCCGAAAGCAATATTGGCGCCAATATTAAGCGCACTTAACCCCAGCGCACCACGCACCACGTTTTTCGTAAAACCTAGTTTTTGCAGGGCAAACCGTTCACGCGCTTCTTCAACTGCCACCTGATGATTCTTCTTTAACCAGACACTAACAAGCGACGATACAGCCACACAGCTAATAATCGCATATACAAGTTTGTCGGCCGGATTGGGAGTACCATAATAACTTATAAGAGCTGTAATAATCGAAACACTGCCAACAATAGGATTTCTTATTGTCATTTCCACAGCAACTTTCGCCAAAACAATACCCACACCGGCCATCATGGCATTGGTTATCACCGGGCCGATAAAGGCAACAATCACCTTAAACAGCCCCAACAGCCCGACAGCGAGCAAAATGACACCTTCGAGAAAAATCATAGAAATTCGTTCCTGAATATTGCGGCCCATAGTTCCAACCAGAGTTAAGGTCTCGGCCTGAAAGGAAATGGGCGCTACAACCCCCAGCACACCACAGCCGACAGCTCCGATAATAAACCCGGCAGCTGTTGGGACAGACGCAAACCCAAAGGTCAACGCATATAGACCTCCCGGTATGGCATTGATTACTACGCCCAACGCTACAATCAGATCCTGCATACTTAGCATATTTGTCTCCTCTTTTCTGCGCCGACACATATAAAACTCCCAGCCCAAAAGGGCTAGGAGTTTACTTTTTCGTGAAATCCTATCCTTCTGGTACTACCCCTGGCGCGGAGGTAAATAACAGCCAAAACAGGCAGGTCTCCTGGCTTACGGATCGTAAGAATACCTCGCCTTCCCGGATTGCCGGTGGCATACTAAAGGCATTCTTCCCCGATTACAGTGGCGCGACCGCGTCGTTTAAGGATTTGCTATTGCAATCCTTCCGATCTTCCCTATTCTCCTCTTGGTTAAGAGGCACCTGTATGGTGGCGTTATTAAGTTTTACTTCTTACTTTGCAACTCGTTCCACAATGATAATTATTTTCCTGCCACGCTAGGTTACGTTGGCAAGATGTTAAAGTATTTAGTCTAAAAAATCCTATTTTTTAGCCAAACATAGCAATGCCAAGCGGAGTCACCAATAGCGGATGGGGCGGTACATGCACCTTACGTCCAAAAGCTTTGCCAAACTCGTTCTCAAACCCTTGCAAATAGGCAGTGCCGCCTACCACATAAACAGGATAATCATTAAATTCTTCATATCCAACCAGCATCTCTTTTACGACAGTGGCCATTTTTTCCACAACCGGCAAAATTACCGGCATAATTTTGCGGTGCTGGGCATAATCACGCTTCAATAACTCGGCTTCTTCAAAGGAAATCTTGTAGGCACCGGCAAGCACCAAGGAAACATGAGTGCCACCTGTCGGTTCATCAGCCGTAAAGACCAATTCACCATTGCGCAATACGGCAATTCCGGTTGTACCGCCGCCGATATCGACCACAATGCCATGGGTGATTCCTAGTGCCTCAGCTGCTGCCACCGGTTCATCTACCTGACAGATAGGTTCAAGGCCAGCTCCGGCAATAACGTGACCACAGGCTGCCGCATTTCGCCCCACTGTTCCAGGCGGAATGGCAGTAGCGCCCTTATCCAGGCTAATCCCCATGCGTTCTTCGACCTCTGCCTTAAGTTCTTCGACAATAACCATGGCCCCCCGGAAATCCACCACCAAGCCATCCTTAACCACCGAGGCCCAGCGCATACTGCCGGCAACCGGGTTACCTGCCTCATCAATAACAACCAACACGACATCAGCTGTTCCCAAGTCCACTCCTACCTTGTAGGGGCCTGGCAAATCAGCAACCGTTTTGGTTTCAATTAAATCGTATAATTTATGAATTTTCTCATAAGCTTCCACGTAGTAGTCCCCCTCACCCGCATTCCCATCACTCGGGATTATGTGTATTTGACTTCCCCAAACCCCAGTCAAATACCTGTCACCTTAATTTTAAATAAGTGCCAAATTATTTTAATTTTTTGCGCAAAATACTTAAATACCAGATTAAAACGCCAGCAAGTACAACTCCTACTAAGTAAAACCCCATAGAATTGCCAAATTCGGTTATCTGCCGCCAGTTGTTTCCCAGCCCCATTCCCAGATAAATAAGCGCGCTGCACCAAATGATTGAACTTACAGCACTTCCCAGCATATAGACTTTTCCCGGCATATGGACGAAGCCCGCGGAAACCGGAACTGCACCACGGATTACAGGTAAAACTCTCCCGACAACTACTGCAAAAGCACCATATTTATTCAGCCAGTCTTCTATAGCGACCAATTTAGATTCGGCAGGTATAAGAAAAGAAAAATACCGGGCTATGATCTTGTTCCTGCCAAACCGTCCTAATTGATAACTAATGACTGCCCCCAGCAAGTCTCCTAATGCAGTCGCTAAGACAGCAGGCGTTAAATCCATTTGACCACTATACACTAAATAACCGGTTAAACCCAAAGTTAATTCACCAGGTAAAGGCAGTCCGATACCGGTAAGCAGCATTGCCGAAAATACAGCGAAATATCTATATGTCTCGATGTTACCAGAAATTTGCTGTAGTGATTGTTCCATAGTTACCTATACCTTAGGCAAATAAATTTGCCTCTATTTTTATTTAGCCTACTTCACAAAATTAGTATTTCCTGTAAAATTAAATACAAGCACCCATTTAGAATTAAAAATATACGCAGTTACTTGTCAGGAGTGGTTTTAATGATAAAAATAGGTATAGTACTATTCCCCCAGGTGGAGGAGCTGGATTTTGTCGCTCCTTTTGAAGTGTTAAGCTATATAAATAAGCTTAAACCCGGCAGCACTCAGGTTATGCTGGCAGCCGAAACCCTTGAACCCATTACCGCGTTTAACGGCCTGAAAGTAATCCCTGATATAACCCTTGCTGAAGCTCCTCAGTTTGACATCATCGTTATCCCCGGTGGCAAAGGCCGAATAGCTGCCATGAAAAATCCGGCTATCTGTCAGTTTGTCCAAAAACAATCGGCGCAAACCCTGTATACCACATCAGTCTGCACCGGCGCATTCATTCTGGCCGGAGCCGGTTTACTGACAAATAAAAAAGCCACTACCTATCACACGGCGCTGGATGAATTAGCGGCCTATTCTGTAAAAGTCAAACAACAGAAGGTTGTACAGGACGGTAACATCATTACCGCTGCCGGCGTAAGTTCCGGACTTGAATTGGGGCTATATGTACTTAAACTTTTATTTGGCCTGGCACTTTCCCAGGAAGTTGCAAATAAAATTGAATACCCAATTGATGTATCCCTACTGTAAAATAAAAATGACGCTGCTAAGTAATATAACTTAACAGCGTCATCTTTATTTTACTTAATGAATGTTACCACTTCTTCCACCGGTTTACGCGGCGGTGATGATAATTTATCCGAAGCAGGTACTCCCAGCGGCGTCATGGCTGCCAAATAGTAGCCTTCCTTCTTGAATCCGATGTATTCGGAAATCTCTTTATCAGCATAGGTCGGACCTGTCATCCAGCAAGTGCCATACCCCTTGTCGGCAGCTGCCAACAGCAGATTTTCCAGCGCGGCGGCAATGTTTTGGACACCGGGATTGGGTTTAGCATATTGGGCAACTTCCTCTGGCGGCATAACACCATCAGCCAACAGCATATCAGCTATCGTATCATACTTGCCGGCATATACAAGGATTAGCACCGGCGCACCTTTAAAAACAGTCTGATAACCCACCATACCTGTAAAACCCTTAATTTTTGCCTCATCACGTAAAGACTTGCTCAGTTCAACATTCTTTCTTTCGACAATCCTGGCAATCTCAGCAATCTTTTCCTTGTTGCTGACAACAACAAAATGCCAGTTCTGCTGGTTTTTCCCTGAAGGTGCATAGGTAGCTGCTTTAACGAGTTCTTTAATTGTTTGTTCTGGAATCTCTTCCTCAGTAAATTTCCTTACGCTGTGACGTTTGTAAATAAATTCCATGTCCACCTTAATCAACCTCCTTAACTAGATGTCTCACATAATATTTATACATTACCAGAATTTGTCCTGCTATGCAAATGCGAACTTAACGCCAACAACAGATTGACTGCCACACTGCCCCGACTAGTTTACTTACGTATGAAAATAATCCGATTCACTGGCCTTTCCTTTTGAGGAAACTATATTTTTTATTGCAGACTATACTTTTAGATAGTGCGATTCCATGAAGTTTCTGGTATAATTTGTCTAATAGTACCCAATATTGTTAATTTCGTTACAAAAGTGTTGGAATCATAAGCACGATTTAAAGCGTAAGTAAAATATTAGTTATGTTGTAACTATACTTAGTTAGATAGGCGGGTATATTAGTGGACAAAAAAAATGCAGCTATTACCGGGGTAGGTATCTGTGTTCCTAATCAAGTGCTCACTAATGATGAAGTGGCCAAATACACGAAAACCACAGCTGAGTGGATAGAGAGCCGGACGGGAATCAGCAAACGGCGTATTGCTAGTCCTGAGCAAGCAGCTTCTGATTTAGGGGTAATTGCGGCCGAACAGGCGTTAACTAATGCCGGACTATCTGCCAAAGACGTGGATTTAATCATTGCGGCAACTGCTACGCCTGATATGTTATTTCCTGCGACTGCCTGCATTATTCAGCATAAGCTCGGACTTAAAAACACAGCCGCCTTTGATTTAGAAGCAGGCTGCTCTGGTTTTATATATGCGCTCAATGTAGGCTCTCATTTTATTACCAGCGGGCAGTACCGCACCGTTTTAGTTATTGGTACAGAAGTACTGTCCCGATTGCTAGATTGGGAGGATCGTGAAACCAGTGTAATTATGGGTGACGGTGCAGGTGCTGTTGTGCTGCAACCGGCGCTGCCGGGCTATGGCATCTTGTCCTGCTGTCTGGGCGCCGATGGTTCCGGCGGCGAATATCTCCGGCTTCCTGCCGGCGGTTCCCGTATGCCAATTACGCATCAGGCGATTGACCAAAAAATGCATCTGTTTAAAATGAATGGCCCGGAGGTCTTTCGTTTTGCTATGCAAAAAGTACCGGAAGCTATTAATCAGGTTCTTGCCTTATCACAAACTTCGTTGGAAGAAGTATCGCTCATTGTTCCCCATCAAGCCAATCTGCGGATTTTGGAGGCGGTTGCCAGAGTCATGGATATTTCCATGGATAAATTTATAGTAAATATGGACAGGTATGGCAATACCTCTTCCGCCTCTATTCCCATTGCATTATATGAGGCTTTGGCAGAAGGTCGAATCAACCATGGCGATCACATTGTCCTTACCGGCTTCGGGGCTGGCTTAACATGGGGTTCAATTCATATGTGCTGGCAAGCTAAATAGAGACTAGCATTCAGATAAAGGAGTTCTTAGTTTGCTTTACCCTCACTGGCACTAGCTGCAAGGAAGGAGCCTAGGATGACTGAATGGTCAATTGTTCCTGTTGATAAAAATAATATTGGACAAGTTCCCGCTTTATTCCGAAAAGTATATGATGATGAGTATTTGCACAAAAAAGTATACCAGCCAGACATATTATGGCAGCAAATACAAACCGGAAATTTAGCGGCTGTGCTGGCTTATTCTCCGTCAGGCTTGCCGATTGGCTATGTGGCATTAGGCAGATTGCATTCCAATCCTCGCCTTTGGGAAGAGCAAGGGCTGATTGTTGATCCGGCACACAAGGATTCGGGTGTAGCAGTTCCCTTGGCAGAATACTTCACGAAACGGGAAAACCACCGAAATATCGAAATTGACGGCATATTTTCTTATGCGGTCTGTTATCATTATTTTACCCAGATAATTTGTGCAAAAGCCGGCTGGAATGATTGTTTTTTATTGCTGGATTATATCAACAAATCGCTTTATACCCGCCAACCAGCTGCTGACAGAGTAGCTTGCGTCATGATGTATTCGGAATTTATAGAGCAGACAAATGTCTCCTATTTACCACGCTGTTATGAAGAATTCATTCGTCAAATTTCCCAGCCTTTGTATCCAAGAGATTTTCAATTGGGAAAAGCTCTCTTGCCAAACAACCAAACGACCATTTGGGAAGAAGTCGGTCATCTGCCAACAGGCAGCAGGCAGATAGCAGTTCAAACCCTTGGCAGCGATTGGTCAGAGGTAGCAGGAAACATTCTGGAGCATGCAAAGCAGCATAAGCTAATCAGCCTGCAGGTAATTCTTAATATGGCTTGTCCTTGTATTGATACGGCTGTAACTATCTTGCGGCAACAGGGATTTTTTCTTGGCGGTTTGGCACCTCGCTGGTTTGGCAGTGATGGTATTGTAATGCAAAGAATTCTGGATAAGGAGCCGGATTACAATACGATTAAACTATATACCAAAACCGGCAAAAATTTATTAGCTGCAATCCAAGCCGATCAGCAAACCGTGCAACAGCAATCTTTCCTGTAATCGAAAAAATCATTTAGAAAAAATGATTTTGTTTGTATAATAGTAAACTATTACCTTTTCTCTGCTCACCACGGTACACCGAGCAATTGGGGGTGATAGCACTATAGAATAATGTTGAGAGGAGAATTAACAATGGCAACAATGGAAAGATTAAGCGGTGTAATTCTGAAGTTTAAAAAAGGTAAAATTTCGGAGGAAGCCCTTAAACCGGAAGCTTTGTTTGTAGAAAACCTAGGCTTTGATTCTCTGGATTTTAGCGAATTGCTTGTTCTGGTTGAGAATGAGTTTGGGTTGGAATTGGAATTGGACGGTCTGAGACAGTATACTACGCTCCAATCTATGGTCAGCTATATTGACAGCCGTCTTGCTGGCTAAATTTATTGACTCTGTGGTAATGAAATGACAAAAACCTCCGCTATTAGGTACAAAAAGGCTTGATAGAGGAGGTTTTTGTTATAACCATATATAATTGCTTATACGTTTTTCAGCCATACAAAACTACCGTGGGGTGAAGAATATGTCTAAAAATAAGCTTCGGTCAGGTATTGCCGGCGTTGGTATGTATGTTCCCGACAAAACAGTGACCAATGCCGAATTGGAAAAAATTGTAGAAACCAGTGATGAGTGGATTCAATCCCGTACTGGAATTAAGGAGCGACATATTGCCAGTACCGAACAGGCGGCATCCGATCTGGGAGTTATTGCTGCAAAACAAGCCCTGGCAAACGCAAAAATTTCACCGTCAGAAGTAGATCTAATTATTGTTGCGACAGCAACTAGTGACATGCAATTCCCCTCTACTGCCTGCATCATACAGGCCGCTCTGGGGCTAAATGACGTTCCGGCTTTCGACGTGACAGCAGGATGTGCCGGCTTTATTTATGGGCTGTCTATAGGAAGTCAGTTCATTGAAAATGGGACATATGAAAATGTATTGGTAATAGGAACCGAAGTGTTATCGAAAATAACCAATTGGACAGATCGGGAAACCTGTGTACTACTGGCTGACGGTGCTGGCGCAGTTGTGCTGCGTCCTGCTTTGCCGGGATACGGATTACTGGCTTTGCGTTTGGGGGCTGACGGCTCCGGTGGCAAACACTTATTGATGCCGGCGGGGGGGTCGCGTATGCCGGTAACGTCGGAGGCTATTGAGAAGAACCTAAATACCTTACATATGAATGGGCACGAAGTATTTAAGTTTGCCATGAAAAAACTGCCGGAAGCAGTGGAACAGGTATTGATGGCAGCCCAGATAGACAAGAACGAGGTTGCTCTAGTAATACCTCATCAGGCCAACCGGCGCATCATTGAAGCTGCGGCTCGCAACTTAGAGATGCCTATTGAAAAGTTTATGATAAATTTAGACAGATACGGCAATACTTCTTCGGCCTCTATCCCGATTGCTTTGTATGAAGCTCTTGAGAATTACCTGATAAAACCAGGTGATAACATTGTTCTGGTTGGTTTTGGCGCAGGATTGACCTGGGGCGCTGTTGCCATGCGCTGGGGCATGTAAGAATGGCGCCTCAGCGATTTACTGCTTCGCGATCAGCACGGATAAAAGCCAGCAAATCTTTGGCTGTTTTGCTGTATAGCTTAATCTGCTCATAATCAGGTTCTGTCTCCAGTAATTTTTGCAGCAGCAATCCGTCGCTGCCAAACCACTGTGGCAGCAAGCCACCCAGGAAAAACCCACGGTCCCGCATAGCTTTTACAGCTGCACCCAAAGCAGGGTAAGCTGTATTGACAGCAATTTGCAGACTGATTACCTTTCTGCTGGCAGCTTCATGTAATAGTTCATCTAGGCAAGCCAGCCAGTCGGCACCAATTTCCCGGACAGAAATCTTCCAAGTCTGAGCTGCTGCGTAATAATTTTCCTCTCTGACAGTCAAGCCAGTCATAGGCAGGGGGCCATCGGCTGGCAAAATTGCTCTCGGTTTCAAAGACTGAACTAAACTACCCACAATCCCTACATATTCTGGCGGAACATAAACAGGGGTAATTGGCTCCGACTTTTCCTGAAAACTCATCACACAGGATATTCGTTGGGAAGACACAGCACGATGATCTTTGAAACTTTCAGCTGAGAGTTGCAACAATTCTATGGCGCAATCATGCAGTCCTGATTTGGCGGCACCAATTTGCGTAACATAATGGTGGCACACGGCTTCGCAAAAAATACCGTTGTAGTCAGTAAGACCGATAACTGCTGGCTCAAAGTAAATTTTTGTTAACAGTGACGATAAATTACTATATTTGAAAGCAGGATGTATTACCATATTTCCGGCCTCCCACAACCGGGGGTTAGGAGCATTTTTAAACATAGAAACATAACCTGCCGGCTGCCCCTGCCAGTCAAAAGCCAAAGCAGCATTTACGCGGCCGGCAGAAATTTCCTGCCATAAGATGTCCGGATCATATACATCTTTAACCGGAAAATCGTTACCATATACTGACTGGAATACAGTACTAACGTGTCTGACATTAATACTGTCTACCGGCACAATCTGAAATTCCTCAGCAACCAACCATTTCCCCTCCAGTACCTGTGTGTTATAAAATGTACAAACCTCTATTTATATATTTCTAAACTTTACCGTGATTGCAAATGTGAGCTTAATGACAACAGCAAATTGCCTGCTACTTGCCGCCGGTAGGCGGCACCAGCCCGGACATCATTAATCGGACTGACACCGTCAGCTGCCAACTTCGCAGCCTGCCGTAAAACATCTGTTGTCAAAACTTTTCCCTTGAGAAAGGCTTCCACTTCCGGCAGCATGACAATAGTTTTTCCCACACTGCCCCAGGCTAGTTTAATTTGATTCAATCTGTTATCCTGCCCTAATTCCAGTAAAACAGCCAAACTGACAACGGCAATCGCCAACGCTTGGCGTTTGCCAACCTTATAATAATGAGACTGCACCGCTTCTGCCGGCAGCGGCAAGCTAACTCCAGTCACAATTTCGCCTGGCTGCAATACTGTACTGCCAGGTCCCAGAATAAACTCCACAATAGGCACCCTGCGCAATCCCCGTACACTTGCCACCACTACTACCGCACCAAAAACATAAAGTGGTGCCAGCGTATCGCCTGCCGGCGAGGCTGTGCAAAGATTGCCGCCCAAGGTAGCACAATGCCTGATGGGCGGAGATGCAAATACATTCAACGCCTCCCACAATGCCCGAAAACGTTTCTGAATGATTTCATGCTCCAGCAACTGCTGAATAGTTACACCGGCTCCGATAAAAAGCCCATCTTGCTCCTGGGTTATTGTTTGCAGATTAGGTAATTTTTCGAGGGCAAACAGCACCGGCACCTTTTCACCGCTTTTGCGCAGCCGCACTAAAAGGTCGGTTCCCCCTGCTAGTATTTGCCCGGCAGGGTACTGCTCAAACTGACGCCACAACTCTTCCAGCGAGGTCGGAAAGAAAATGTGCATTAACTCTCCCTCCCTTGCAGCTGGCGGGCTGCCATTAATACGGCTTCCACAATTTTTTGATAACCAGTACAGCGGCAAAGGTTGCCACTCAACCCTACCCGCACCTGGTCTGGCGTCGGATCAGGGCAGCGATTTAGTAAATCAAGCGAGGCCAAAATCATACCAGGGATGCAAAAACCGCACTGTACGGCACCGCAATCAATAAAGGCCTGCTGCATAACATGTAGCCTTTCTTCAATAGCTACGCCTTCCGCTGTGAGAATTTGGCGATTTTCGAGCTGTGCTGCCAGCATAAGGCAAGACAGGCGGCTTTCGCCGTCAACCAAAATTGTGCAAGCACCGCACTCGCCAGCCCCACAGCATTCTTTTACACCGGTAAGCCCCAGATCTTCCCGCAGCAAATCCACCACCCGGCGGTCAGGTTTGGTTTCTATCGTAGTTTCTTTGCCATTGAGTATAAATGTCAGCTTCATGAATTGCCCGCCTTTCTGTTTTTTTCCATTGCCAGCAAAATCTTTTCAGCTGTCAGCGGGCCGCCGGCAATTCTTGTTCCGGTTATGGAAGCAATAGCATTTGCCAGCGCCGGCAAAATACCGTTAACCCCAATCTCGCCGACACCTTTCATGCCAAACGGGCCGTCATCCTGATTAAGCGGAACAACAATCGTCTCCATCGGGGGTAAATCAAGTGCAGTCGGCAAAATATAGGTGGAAAAATCACCTGTCACAATTTTGCCCTCTTTGACGATAAAATCTTCAAACAAAGCATATCCCAGCCCCTGCGCCGCACCGCCCTGGATTTGCTGTTCAAATAGTTGCGGATTAAGCACCCGTCCAGCTTCCACACAGGTTAATAAATCACAGACTCTAACACTACCTGTCAGTTGGTCAACCTCTATCCGGACCAATTGAACGGCAAAAGAAAATATCTTATGGGGATAGCCATGTATGCGAAGATTAGCGCCAGTAGCAGGAATCTGCGCAGCAGGTTCACAGGTATAGCTATAGGTTGCCACACGCTCGGTCGCATCCATCATACTTGCGGCCAGCGCAATTGGTATTCCCTTACCGGAAGCACCGTGTACAATCCGGCCCGGCAAAAGCAGCAAATCATCTCGCTTAACCGCTGTAAGCATTTGGAATGATAAGATTAACGCCGCCCTGTCAAGCAACTTGTTTTTTAACAATTCAGCCGCACCAATCAAAGCATTACCATAGGTAAACGTCGTCCGGCTGGCCGAAGAGGACGCGGACGGCAGTGTCAGCGAAGTATCAGGTAAAATCAATTCCATAGCCTCATAAGGCTGGCATAAAATGTGGCTGACAATCTGCAAACAAGTTGTCGCATTACCCTGCCCCATATCAGCCACCCCGGAGTATACACTGATGGTTCCATTAGCCTTGAGTTCTAGCTTGGCATTAGCATAATCGGCAACACTGGGGCCAAAGCCCTGACAATGATGACAAGCAGCTAGGCCAACACTCCGTTTTGTGAAAGGCGGAGCCGCCTGTTCCCATTCCTCCCGTTCTAACCAAAGTCTATGCTTATGCACAGTTTCCAGACATTCGGTAAACCCGGCTGCACTAGTAAGCACTACACCAGCCGGAGTGGTATCGCCACGCCGCAAGGCGTTTTTCAACCGGAACTCAAGCGGATCAAAGCTACCCAGTTTAACCAATTCATCAACAGCCTGTTCAATCCCGGCAGTAGCCTGCGGCACACCAAAACCGCGGAAAGCACTGGCCACCGGATTATTGGTATATACGGCCATCCCCTGAATAGAAGTATGCTCAATGCGATAAGGTCCGCCGGCATGTTCCATCGCCAATGCCAACACCTGCCCGCCTAAGGCTGAATAAGCTCCGCTGTCAAACACCAACCTGCAGTCGAGAGCGCGCAAATATCCGTCCTTATCACAACCCAATCGGTAAGTAAGTTCTCCCGGATGCCGCTTGGTTCCGGCAAGTATGCTCTCTTCCCGTGAATACCATATCTTTACCGGTCGGCCGCCGGAATGAAAAGCAGCCAGTGCCAAAAAACCTTGAACAGTAACCCCGTCCTTGCCGCCAAACCCACCTCCAAGATAAGGGGCCGTCACCCGCATTTTCATCGGCGAAATGCCTAATGCCTCAGCCAGCTCCAGCCGGTCACGAAACGGCGTTTGAGTCGATACAATCATATGTAATAGTCCTGCTTCATCAAGCCAGGCAACCCCAGTCTGCGTTTCCAAAAAAGCGTGTTCCTGCCAGTTAACCGTCACAGTCACTTCTGCTACTAAATCACACTCAGACAAATAAGCGGCTCCCCGACCACAGCTAATTTCGCCGCTAAGCAAAATATTGCCATCAGGCCGCCCTTCATGCAGCAGGGGCGCATCTTGTTTTAACGCATCCTTGGCCGCAAACACCGTCGGTATTGGTTCATACTCAACGACTACAGCCGCCAAACCCTGTGACAAAGCCGTTTGGGTTTCTGCAATAACCAGCGCCACTGCATCCCCTAAATGCCGCACCTTATCATCCGCCAAAATGGGCTGGTCTTTTTCAAAAATCCCCAGGCGATTACTGCCCTTAATATCTTTAGAAGTTAGTACGGCAACAATCCCAGGCACCTGCTCGGCAGCAGCAATGTCGATATGCTTAATATAGGCATGCGCGTGTTCTGAGCGCTTTACTCCCGCCCAGACGAAGTTTTCAGGATAATAGTCTGCTGCATATTTCTCTTGTCCGGTAACCTTGCCCACGGCATCTACTCTTGGCGCATTGCGCCCAATCTCAAATTGGCCGCCGACAGCCTGCTCCAATTTATATTGTAGTGTTTCCACCGTTGTCTTTAACCTCCTTCCAATCCTGCTTAACCAATTCCAATATTCTTTCAGACCGTTTGGTATAGAGCAATATTCCATCAAAGTTGGGGGTTCCGACTATCTTCTGCATTAAACAACCATCCTCATCAAACCAGCGTGGCAAACAACCGCTAATAAAATACCCTCGCTGCCGCAAAACATTGACAACCGCGCCTGTCCACGGTTGAGTTAATCGGAAGAAAACCTGTTTCACTACTATCCCGTCAACGCTAGTCTCTTGCTCCATTTTATCCAAACAAGCCGCAAAATCAGCGCCAATTTCGATGAAAGTAATACGTGCCACCCCGGCACTGACAAATAAGTCACACTTGCCCACGGTCACCACATCTTGAGGCAAATCACCGACACCACGCATAAAGGCATGACCATAGTCAGGCCCTTCATATAAAAATGGAAGCACTTTTTCATATACCGACGGTACATAAATAGTCTGCGGCTTTGGTTTATACGTGCGGAAAAGCAGTAGTGCCGATACCCGCGTAGCAACCTCGGGCGAATTCTTCAAAGAGCTGGCAGATGCATTACCCGGCATCAAGTCAATCTCCATACCTGTTTCACAAAAACCTTGCTGCAAACCTACCTTTTGGGAGAAAATATGATTGGAAACAGCCTCCAGCCAGACTGTTTCCATTGCATGTTGGACTGGTATTTTTTCCAAAGCATACTTGCACAATTGCAGAGAAATCCTACTTTTCCGGTAATCAGGTCTCACCATCAGCTGACCATGTTCATATAACTCACGATTTGGCGGAGAAGAACTAAAAAAGGCAACCATACCAATCACCTTACCTGATTGTGTACGAGCTACAACCCGATATGCATCACCTTGGCTTTGCCGGATATATTCTGCCGAGTCATATACTGTCTTAATCGGGTAATTTTCGCCATAAACCGCCCTATAAAGTTCAACAACTCCTGCAGCATCCTCCGGGCTAAACATGTCGATTTCCCAATCCTCCATAGAATCCTCCTCTTCTCCTATCATTGGCAAACAGCCGTCTTGTCCGTTTCGCATTTTTTTTCACCTTTAGCAAGCAGCTTAATTAATAGTCCAATAGCCACTAGCCCGGCAATAAACGTAGACGCCGGATGGCTCCAAAACACGCCCTGGCCGCCCCATAGTCCGGCAAGCCAATAAGCCAGGGGAAGCCGCAATACAACAATATATAAAATAATCATAGTCAACATATAAACCGGACGTTTTAATCCTTGCGCCATGCTATTCAGAGCAATTAGCAACGGCGCAAACACCATGGATACCCCTGCAGCATGAACAGCAACGCTGGCCAAAACCAAAAGTTCAGGAACTGGTTTATAAATATACAATAACTCATGGGAGAAGAAAAAAAAGAGTAACGCCGCTGGCATAATGATACAGCAAGCCAATATAAGAAAAGTCTTCAATCCGGCTCGTATCCGATTATAATCCTGTCGTCCCATATTAAAACCGGCGAACACAGCCAATGCATTGCCCATACCCGCTACAGGCAATAACACCATCATCTCCATGCGTGACATCATATTCCAAGCACCAATTGCGTTTGGCCCAAACTTAGCAAGTATACCGTTTAGCACCATTATCCCTATCGGGCTAACCAAAAAACCTACTGTAATAAATAGTCCCTGTTTAAGAATCTGCCCCCATGCGCTAAGCATGGTTTTATCCGGAATAAAGGACAACGCAGTTCCGGTTAGCTTGCAGTACTTTCTTCCTAAATACAAAGCTGCTGCAAATTGGGCGATGAAAGTAGCGCCGCCTGCCCCGGCTACTCCCCATTTCAATCCAAAGATGAACAGCGGATCAAGACAGATATTGATGATATTGCCTAAAATCATGCCCTTCATAGGTGTTACGGTATCACCGTTACTCATCAGCAGTGCTTCCACCGCCATCGAATAACCGAGCACGGGAAACCCCAATACCATCCAGACAGTAAACCAGTAAACCTGCTCTAAAATCTCTCCACTGGCACCTAGCAAAGAAAAAAAGCGATTACATACCTCAACTGATAATAGCGGCAATAGCAAACACATAACCATTGTCATCAGAGGCAGTACCGCGCGGCTTACCGCCTCTGCCCCAGCCTGATCGCCAGCACCGCGTGCGTACCCAATGATGACGGCGCTTCCCATTCCAACTCCCTTGGCCAGCGAAAAAGCTACATAAGTAAGCGGAACAGCCATCGATATAGCTGCTAAAGGAACTCCACCCAACCAAGATACAAAGATTGTATTAATGAAGGAATATAGGTTTTGAAAGAACATGGAAAGCATCATTGGCACTGCTAAGCAAATAATTACGCCTGATACTGAACCGCTTGCCATATCTACCTGACTACCGCCTGCCAATAGCCGTTGCACCTTATTTAACATAGTACACCATCATTTCTTCAGTACTTCAGTCAAAGCTTTGATAAATCCTTCCATCACCGGCAATGGCTGTAAGGTTACTCGGATATGATTGGGAAAACGAAATCCTGTCATGGTTCTCACCATGTATCCTAAACGCATGAGTTTACGATAAATAAGCATGTCACTCATTGGCAGGCGAATAATAACATAACTGCCTTCCCCAGCTATAAAAGGTATATTGAGACACGTTAATTCACTCGTAAGATAATTCCTGGACTCCCGAATCATGGCCCGGGTTTTAGCCATATGCTCATCTGCATCAATTAGCGTTGCCAAAGCAGCTGTCTGCGCCAAGGCATTTACCGAATATACCACACATGTGCGCCGAATAACATCAACCACTTCCAGACTTCCTGCCAAATAGCCAATCCTAAGTGCCGCCAAACCAAACATCTTGGAAAATGTCCGAAACACTACCAGATTAGGGTAATCCTTAATCAGTTCCATACAATCCGGGAAATCAGGTGCTTCCACAAACTCAGAATAGGCTTCATCGACAACAACGATCGTGCGCCCGTCTATTTTATCAAGAAAAGCCTTTAGCCTCTCTTTGTTCCAATAAGTCCCGGTCGGATTATTGGGGTTGCAGACAAACACGATTTTGGTACGTTCATCAATCGCTGATAACATTGCCTGGTCATCAAAACCATAATCCTTAAGTGGTATGAGCTTGGCTTCAAATCCAGAAAACTCAGCTACCCACTCATATACCGCAAAGGTCTTATCAGCAGTAATAATATTGTCACCTTTCTGGCAAAAGGCATTAATTGCAAAAGCAATAACCTCATTGGCGCCATTACCTACCAAAAAAGCATCTGGTGACAAGCCAAACCGTTCGCCTAAACGGCAGCGCAAGAAGTAGGCATCACCGCTTGGATATACAGCCGCCTGTACCGGGTCAAAATTCTTAATCGCCGCTAAGGCAGCAGTGGTTGGCCCCAAGGCATTTTCGTTATTATTAAGGCGATGCAGCGTACTGCAGCCATACATTTCCTTAAGCACCGCATCAGGTTTACTGGGAATATAGGGCTCAATTTTCCTAATATGGGGTGGAACCAGTACATCAAGTGCAGGAAACTTTCCCGGCATACTAAAATACCTCCCCCTGCTGAAACAACACCAAATCACCATATCCTCCCCAGGGAAGAACCAAACGGGGAGTAAAACCAGCACCAAGTAATGCCGGCACCAAAAGAGCTTCCTCAGCTTTACCGGCATCTAAATAAAAGAATAGGTTAACTATGCCTTCTTGCCGCAAAAACACTACATGTTCTTTCAGGTTATTAAGGGCATCTTGTCCCACTGCCAACACTGACAAAAAGGCCTGACCCCGCGGCCAGTCGAGCGCCACCGAAAAGGCTGAGTGCGCGAGGATAGCTTCGCCCGCATACTCTGTTGTCAGCAAAGTGCGCGGCAAAACCAGACGATCATAACTTTCTTCCATAAATCCTGCTATTTTAGGGTGCACAAACACCTTAGCACCATTATCCTCTTCCAGCTGCCGATATAGCACCTGATGTTTGACATCCTCTTTCTCGACATCGCCGGCTGTAATAGCAATCTCGCCCAAGGTCTCAAAATAATCTTGCGGCACTTCTGTTGTCGGCTGCAAATTGACCATGCAGAGCGCCTGGCTCCGTGCCAATTTAATCAGCGCTTGATCGGTAACTGCCTGAGCAAGGTCTTCCTGACCAATAAACATATAGGGACCAAAGAACTCTATCATTTTACCGGTTTGCCGCCAAAATATACCGCCACCGACATATCCCTGCTTGTTTACCGCCAGTACCGCATCATATTCGCCACTGGCGACCATGTCAACGACTTTGCCGGGAAATGCAAAAAAAGCGGGGGCAATTTTTGCATAGGCCTTACTTACCCGCTTGGCAAACTGTTTCAATATTTCATGACTGGTGGCCTGCACAACATAACCGTCCTGTTCAACAAGCGGTTCAAGGCCAGTTGACGCCGCCGGATACTCTTTTTCCACCACCAACCGCAATTCCAGGAATTCACGGTTTTCCCGCACAACCTCTAAACGGTCAACCGCCCGTGCAGCGAGCAGCAGCCCCATTTCTTCCAACGAGGCATCATCATCCAAACTGACCTTAGCTGTTATATTAAAAGCTGCCGCAGGCAGGATATGCAAAGGAAATAAACAGGCCAGTACCACATAATATCCTCCATTGCGGCAAGTCACTCGCACAGTACTTTGCTGTTCATCTTGTTTAGCCAAAAAAACAAATAACTCTTCCATCGCCAGCACCAGTTTATGCTGCTGCGCCTGGGTTAATCCGAAAGCCTTTCCTGTCTGTTCAGCAAAACCTGTCACTACCGGCAGCATTTCAGTTATCAGTAGAACTGATATTTCAGCAGTCATTATATTGCTCATTAATTGCCCTCCAAATCTGTAAATACCAGGACATTCCTATCTTTACATTACTTTCCTTGCCGGTTCTTGTCAATAGAAAAAGCAGCTCATCGAAACTTCCATTCCAATACAGCTGCTTTCGTAATTCAACAATTATACTATTTTTTCACCGTGATAGCGTTCGCCGCCTGCATCTGGCATATGATTATAGCGTTCGCTCCACAGCGTTTTGTATTTTACCGCCTGGGAATGAATGCTGTCCCAATCCTCAGGTACAAATTTCACTACTTTTCCCGGTACACCGACCACCAACGAATGCGGCGAAATTACTTGTTTCTCTTTAACTACCGCGCCGGCAGCAATGATACTGCCCTTGCCGATCACCGCTCCATTAAGAACAATGGCCCCCATGCCAATTAAACAATGTTCTTCAATGGTACAGCCATGGATGATAGCATTGTGCCCGATCGTCACATAGTCGCCAATTATGGTGGGATAATCGTCTGCTACATGCACCACACTATTATCCTGAACATTGGTGTAGCGGCCAATCTCAATATGGCTGACGTCACCTCTAACAACCACATTAGGCCACAGACTGCTATATTCTTTCATCGTAACTTTTCCAATAACCTTAGCTCCGTCAGCTATGTAAGTTTTCTCATCAATATTGGGCTTAACGCCTTCAAATTCTTTAATCATAACTACATCTCCTCGTTGTTAGGAACTATATCTGATTTCTTCTATAGATTGCCTATCTTTATTGCAGTAATTTTACATATATAGGAAGGGCATTTTGATTATTTTTTATTAGAATACCACACAAGCTATTTAATGTCAAAATTATGCACTCTTTTAGTACCACAAGCCAAGCAATTTCCAATAAACAACTCCAACCGTCAGATAAAGTGCAACATGCAGCAAGGTAATCACCGTGCCGGTACTCCACCACCTTTTTTTATCATTATAACCTTTTTCCATCAATAATGGGCCTAAAGCATTGCCATAGTGGGTCATCGTACAGGACACAACCATTAGATAAGCCAAAATAAAAAACGCCGGATATCTTGGCACATCGGTTGCCGCAACAAACGAAAAGGCCAGTGGCGAAAAAGCGACCACATAACCGGTAAACGACACAAAAAAGTAGTGCGGCACAATAGCCAGCACCGCTATTACCAGCAAAATACTATAAGCCCCTAGTCCGGCCGTTGGTAGCAGCAGCTTAATGATACCGGCAAACCAGTTGAAAAAGCCCAGTTTGGTTAAAGCCGCCGAAAATCCCAAAATCGCACCAAACCAGATGAGAAATGACCACATTTCCTTGTTTTCGGCTAAATCATCCCATTCGAGAACTCCCGTTATCAGCATTAGTGATATGCCAATAAAAGCAACCAGCGTACTGTCTATTTTGGTTACTGTGCTTGTAGACCATAAAAGCAATATTGTCAAAAATATACCGGCGGCTGTCAATTCACTACTGCCGAGCCGCCCCATAGCAAATAACTCGCTACCAGCTCGCGCCCTTACCTCCAGCATAGATGTGCTATCTGGCGGACACAATTTATATACAACATAAGGTGTCAGTAAAAAACCGATAAATCCTGGCAAGGCCGCCAACGTCCATAATGGCCAACTAACACTGATGCCAAGCACATCTTGTGCCAGTTTAACATTAATCAGATTAGGCCCCATACCGGTCATAAACAGACTGCCGCTAAGCATGCTGGCCATAAAAGCCAATAGCGTAAAATAAGCGCCTGTCCGCGCTTTGCCTTCTTTACTTGAGCTGCCAACATCAATAACTCCTTCGGCCAGCGGGTACACCAAACCGCCTGTCCGGGCCGGCGAAGCCGGTGTGCTGGTAGCCAAAACTAGGTCAATAAAACTTAAAATATAACCAATCCTAAGTGTCGTCTTGCCAAACTTACTGATTAACATCAGACCTATACGCTTGGTCAAGCCTGACTTCTTTAAGCCAATACCAATCATCATGGCAATTAAGGTCAGCCACAACATAGTGTCTGTATACCCGACTAATATCTCCTGCACCGGCAATACAAACATACCTGCCAGTGTTGTAATCACAGTTAGCAGCGTAGGCTCCGGATAAGGCTGTAATATAAGGCCAAGTATTAACGCAATAAATACACCAAACAAATGCCACGCCGTCACACTTAAGCCACCAGGAGCCGGATATAAAAAGAATATGCCGGCAACAGCTAATAGCGCAGCAATTTTGGTAAAGCGCACATTCATGTACTCATCTCCCTAAAACCAAAAACTTCTTTAATCCTATCACTTTCTAAGTGAATTTACAAAACTATTTTTACCTGTTTTGCGGCACTTCCACAAAACCACTGCCTACCAGCTAGCATTATCATTTTCAAACTCCGGTGATTTATTCCCCAATAAAGAAAACACGGCGTGCGCCGAGCGTTAGTGAAAGCGGAAGCCGATGTTGCCCTTATCCTGTTTCTGTTAGGGTAAATATAAACAAGAATTCAGGCGGCATCAAAACGCCGCCTGAATTCTTGTCATCGAATAAAGATCTAGTTTTCCAAGGCAAACCTAACAGCAGCCTCGGCATGCAGGGTCATAGTATCAAAAACCGGCACAGTTACATCAGCCTGCTTAATGAGGAGTGGAATTTCGGTGCAGCCCAGCACAATTCCCTCAGCCCCTTGCACTACCAGGTTATTGATAATCTTTTGAAACTCTTCTTTCGATTGCTGACTAAGGATACCCAAACACAGTTCCTGGAAGATTACGTTGTTAATCCTATGCCGCTCAGCTTCTTCCGGTATGATAACTTCAATTCCATGCTGTTCATTAAGACGTTGCCGATAGAAATCCTCTTCCATGACAAATCGCGTTCCCAAGAGGCCCACTTTCTTGACGCCTTGTTCTTTACTCTTTTGTGCAGCCGCATCGGCAATATGGATAAGCTGCATTCCAGTCTGTTCTCTTATACTGTCAGCGCATTTATGCATGGTATTGGAACAAATCATAAGAAACTCTGCCCCGCCTCGCTGCAGCCGCAGTGCCACATCAACAAGCAGCTTGTCAATCTGCTGCCAGTCTCCCTGCCGCATGTGTTCTTCAACAGGTCCAAAATCAACCGAATACAGCAAACTTTGTGCCGAATGAAGCCCGCCTAACCGATCTTTTATGCCTTCATTAATCAGCCGGTAATATTCTACCGAAGATTCCCAGCTCAGTCCGCCAATAAGGCCTATTGTCTTCAAAACCGCAGCTCTCCTTCCAGTACAGCCACTGCGCTGCCGCCGACTTTAACAGTCGTGACCTTGTCAGCCTGTTTACTGACAAGGATACTGACTTTGCCGGGGCGTCCCACTTCCAGACCGGCTTCCCCCACCCAGGCAGTCTCCCCATCCACACTTAGTAGATTATGAGCGGCAATATAGGCAGTTGCCGAACCGTTTCCAGTCCCACAAACCGGATCTTCATTGATGCCATCCATTGGACAAAATGCTCGGGAATGGAAACTGCAATCCGGCTGCGCCGTTTCCAGGCAAAACGGTACAAAACCTTCAAACCCGCATTTTTTACTCATAGCAGTAATTGCGGAAAAGTCGGGCTGCGCCTGACTTAATTTTGCAAGGCTTTTGACACCGATTACCAGCCACCACAAACCGGTAGACACTTTTAACGGTTTTTCAGCAATCAAATCCTCAGCCGCAAGCCCTAAGCCAGCAGCAATTTCTTCTCTTGTCAGTTCGACTTCAGCCAGCTGCGGCACCGCCTGAGTCATCATAAAAGTCACCTGGTTTCCCGCTTTTATGACTTCAACCGGCAGAACCCCAGCTTTGGTTTCCTGATAAAAAACATTTTTGGACTGATCAAGTTTTCCCTCTGCATATAGTGTGGCAAATGTAGCAATAGTCGCATGCCCGCATAGCGGCACTTCAGTATTGGGCGTAAAAAACTGCACTTTAAAATCAGCCACAGCAGACTGAGAGACAAACGCGGTTTCCGACAGATTCATCTCGCGAGCAATCTTTTGTTTCTGCTCATCATTGAGATTATTGGCATCAGTGACTACTCCAGCCGGGTTGCCACCAAACGCTTGGGTTGTAAACGCATCCACCTGTTTAATTTTCACAGTATTCATCCAAGATCGCCTCCTGGTATTATTTACACCAACGGTTTACTATTGTGACTACTCAGCTGGCCACTGCCAGCACTCACAGTTTCTTTTACCGCCTGCATTAGCAGTTTTATGCCGGTTTCAAGCTTTTCGATATCGGCAAAAGTATAATTTAATCTGACATGGGTATCGCCTTGCGTGCCATCAGGATAGAAAACCTCACCTGGCAAAAATACAACGCCTTTTTTTCCAGCACTCGCCACCAATTTGTGCCTGACAATATTGTCAGGCAGCCGACACCAGATATAATAACCGCCGGCCGGCTTATTCCAACTGGTTCCGGGAACTTTATACCTATCTAGAGCATGCAGCATAACTTCTCGGCGTTTAGCATATTCGCTGCGCAGCAGCCCAAGATGTTGTTCATAATGCCCCTTGCGAATAAATGCATCTAAAAGCAGTTGCGCCGGTGTATTGACATGTAGGTCGGTCATTTGCTTAAGCTGGGCGAATTTAGCAAGCACCTGTGGCGCAGCCGTTATCCACCCCACCCGCAAGCCCAAAAACAGCGATTTAGAAAAAGTACTTAAATACATGACATAACCATGTTTATCAAGAGCTTTGAGCGGCGGAATCGGCACACTGTCATAATACAACTCGCCATAAGGATCATCTTCCAGTATGGGCAGTTGGTACTGATAAGCCAGCTTCAACAGTTGATAACGCCGCTCTAAGCTCATGGTAACTCCTGACGGATTTTGAAAGGTAGGCAGTGTATAAATAAATTTAGGCTTGTGGCGCGAGAGCAAAGCTTCCAGCACATCAGTCCGCAGGCCATCCTTATCAATAGGCACACCAATAACCCGTGCACCGGCAGCCCGGAATATCTGGATTGCCCCAAAGAAAGTTGGTTCTTCTACAAGCACAGTATCACCTGGCC
This sequence comes from Bacillota bacterium, assembly GCA_017889705.1. Taxonomy (GTDB): domain Bacteria; phylum Bacillota; class Negativicutes; order Sporomusales; family Sporomusaceae; genus Sporomusa. The sequence goes on from JAGGAB010000014.1 coordinate 44,543, forward strand.
GAATAAAGATTCTTGCCGCAAAATCCAGTCCTTGCTGGGAACCTGAAAGCACGACAATATCTTTTGCTGCTGCCGTTATTTGACGTTGCCGCAGTAAATAGCCAATACTTTCTCTCAGCGGATAATAGCCTTCAACTGAGCTGTGTAGAAACAGTTCTCGGCCAGCAGTTTGGAATAATTCAGCTTGAATTTCCCGCATACTTTCTACCGGATACAAATCCGGAGTTGGAATACCACCGGCAAAAGAGATGATATTGTCGCCACTATTGATTGCCATAATATCACCGATAACATTGTCATTACTAGCAGCAATAGGTTCAGTAAAAAGCTGATACCAAGGCAGTGGATTAATATATCCCTCTGACAGCGATGTTTTTTCTCCGGCCTGTGACACAACTACTGTACCTTTGCCGACATAAGAAGCCACCAGTCCGTCAGCCTTAAGTTCCTGGTAAGCTTTAATCACTGTGCTGCGGTTAACATCCAGTTCTTTGGCCAAACTTCGTTCAGGCGGCAATATCATGCCTTCCGGTAATACATCGGAAAAAATCATCTCTCTTAATTGATTTTTTATTTGCAAATACACCGGGGTATCTGCATTACGATTAATTATGATGCGCATCAAATCACTCTTCTTTGTACTTTTAGGATTGGTACCATCCAATTATCATTTTACCAGATATATTATTAAAAGAAACCGCCAATTGGTATATCTTGCAGCCATCCAATATGATACGTTGCAAACAAAAAACACCAGTTGAGCATTGCCCAAACTGGTGCTTTCTTCATAAACCACTTCGTACCAATTAATGTTTCGAATTAAGTCCGAGAAGCTTACATGACTGATGGTAAAGACCTGCAACCCAGGCAACTCCCACCATAGCCAAAAGTAAAAATTCCTGTCCGTTCATACGAATGCACCTCCGTTTTATTTGAAGGCGGACATCCGGTTAGAAGGAGCTTCCCAGGGATTTTACTACTAGAATTATTGAGCCTTTCTTTCGCTTCAAAAGGTTCCGTCCTTCTAGACCTACCAGGAAGTTATTCTTGTTGGTTGGCCGTAATACTTAAATTATACCATACTTTTTTCATTTTGCAACTATCCATTCAGATTATTTGCCATTAAATCTGTCTACTTCCTGGCAACGTAAAGCCTCGTCCCATAACCTCTGCGGCATCCTGCACAATCATAAAAGCTTGCGGATCAACTTCATCCACCAGTTGTTTGATCTTCGCAATTTGCATTAAGCTGACAACAACAAACAGCACTTGTTTGGACTGGCGGGTATATGCACCTTGTCCGTGCAAAATAGTAACACCCCGACCCACTTCTTTTAAGATAACATCCACAATAGCATCTGTATTATAAGAAACTATAAAGATTGTTTTTTTGCGGTTGAAACCCTCTACTACCTTATCTGTGAGATTGGCACCAATAAACATGGAAATCAACGTCAAGATCGCCAGCTTGAGGCCAAACAACCCCGCAGCCACAACCATAATTAAGCAGTTAATGCCAAACCCAACAGCCCCAAAATTAAGCGAATAAAACTTCCGTACAATAGCTGCAACAATATCTAGCCCGCCGGCGCTGCCATTCACGCGAAAAATAAGACCACTGCCGATACCGGAGACAACACCGCCGGTAATGGCGGAAATCATGGGATCATCAATAAGATTTAACTGCGACACATACCTGGTAGCATCAACTGCCAGAGAAAATAGTATGGTCCCGTAAATAGTGCCAATGGTGTATTCTTTGCCTAAAAACCGGTAGGCCGCATATAAAAGCGGCAGATTCATCACCAGAATTTGCATACCAATCGGCAAACCAAAAAGAAAGTAAAAGATAATAGCCAGACCCGAAACTCCACCACTCAATAAATGGTGCGGCACCAAAAACGCATTGATTGAGATAGCACTAATCAAGCATCCGATTGCTACCCACACATATTGATTGATTGTTTTTTTCATAGAACCTCCGTTACATTTGTCTTCACTGCACACATATTAATCAAATTTTACCATACTATTGGTATATCGTGAATATCTTTGGTTATTATCAGTCGCAATTACTATTATAATATCCAAATGTATTGTACTCTAGTTTGCTGATAACAAGAACGGGATTGCCCCGTTACTGCATACAATAATGTCATTGCAGCAGTGACTGGAGGCAATCCCGCACTTGACTTTTGGCTAATTTAATCCTAATTCTTTGCGTTTTCCTTCAATATGATTTACATAGATTTGCACGGTTTTATCGGCGCTGGTTTCCACAGTAAGCTTACCCAGCCCCAGTGTTTCGGTAGTTTCCGTTAAGGTTTTGACAACAAGGTCACTGCCGGTAACCGACGGAACTGGAGCCACATGCACCAGCCAGCCGAGCGCAATCGCCGTACAGGCATCGGCAACAGCCTTTTGCTCCAGATATTCAGGAGCGCCGATTACCAGCGGCAATTTATTGGTATCTACATCTAATGCGTCTGCAATCTCTTTTGCCGTGTGGGTCATTTTTCCAATATCAACACAGGCGCCATAAGAAAGTACCGGTGGAATGCCTAGTGCCTTACAGACTTCCTTAAGCCCAGGGCCACATTCCTCAGCAGCCGTCGGATTGGTAAGTCCGGTATATTGCATAACAGATGAGGTGCAGCCGCCTGAGAGTACCAAAATGTCTTTTTCAATGAGACCTTTGGTGATCCGGAATATGTTGCTGCCCCCTTGGCCATAGCGGGCAGTTGTGCAACCGACAATAGTAGCAATACCACGGATCTTACCGGCCGCGATAGCATCAATCAACGGTTTCCAGGAGCCACCCAAGGCTTCCTTGACCGATTCGGTACTAAAGCCAATCACGCAACCTTCAGAAATATGAGGCGGAATATAGACTTCCCGATTTTCGGCTTTGCGTTTGCCAAATGCTTCAATAGCCATATCTAGAATCTTTTCTGCCTGTTTTTTCATTTCTTCAGGTTTAAACTCGACAACCTCAGTACCTGGCATACGAATAACCTCATGGGTGCTGACCATTCTTGTCCCAAACCGCTCAGCATAAAGCGGTAAGGTTGGGATTGTGCAGTTATAATCAAACATAAAAAGATCAACTGCACCTGTGGCAAACAAATATTCTTCGCTCAGCCATTCGCCTTCCTGACCGCCATACGCACTCATTTCACCGGTATCTTTGTAATTGAGGAGCTGCTGCCCTTCACAGACATGCCCTAGTATCTGCATGCCAGAAGCTCCCGCCTTTTTGGCTTTTTCCTGCCATTCAGGCATAGAGGCCAGTTCAATTACAATATGAGCAGTCAAAGGCATATGACCATTAGTAATGATATTAACCATATCCTTTTTCAGCAAACCCATATTTTGCTTGGCTGTACGAATTTTTTGGGTACCCATGAGAATTTCCTGTAGAATATCAAGTGCAAACAGTCCCTGATATTCGTTAATCACCCCGAGCCGCACCGAAGTCAGCAAAAAGTCAATCGGATCGGCATTGAGGTTTGTCATGCATTTGGTTTGGGCAAACCCCACTTCACTAAAACCGCCCCCCGGATAAACATTAAGTTTGCGCCACAATTCCTGACGTTTAGGCGGAGCAAAAGTTTGCACTAAAGCCGACTCTTCCCAATAGGGTTTTCCCATATCCTCCAGCACCCAATTGGCAAAATTAACAGCAACCTTATTGACATCTTCATGACTGTTGAGCCCCGCCATTTCCGCATATTTAAGGAGTTTTTCCTTATCCCGGATTTTAAGACCGCTTTCCGGTTTCTCAGCAGCCGCCTTGAGGGTTCTGGCAGCTTGCTGGGCATGGAATATATTCGCCGAGGTTCCAATAGTCACATGGCGATAAACAAAGTTTCTGGCCACCATAACATCGGCATCAACGCCGCAGTTGCCACGCGGTGCTTTGGGACTGATGCGGCACGGCCCATTCGCACACAGCTGGCAGGATAAACCTGAGGAGCAAAAACTACAGCGAATTTTCTCCTGTTGCTCAAAACGGTCAAAGACATTGGTCAGCCCTTGAGCATGTACATGCTGGTACATTTCTCGCATAGCCGGATCAACAATCACATTTAACGGAAAGCCGTCTTGGCTTTGATCGTGAACTTTAATATGTTCTCGCTGCCATTTATGCACTTCAGGCATAGCGGCAGGGGCTTTTTCAATTTCATAATACTTTTTAGCATTCTTATGCACGTCAAAATGCTCGTCCGGGTTATTAGTGCCACTGGCATCCCCTTTATTTAGAACTGATTCAACATCGCCCTGGCTGGTAGTATCGTCGCTTTTAATTAACGTAGGCATGTATATTATAACCTCCTTTGGTTTCTCTGGTTAGTTTGATACCAAAAGAGGAAAACTATAACTACCTTTGTATTTCTTTAGCTTAAAAGTTAATAATCCTTGCTCCCATCCGGTCTATCTGGTAGAATTTTAATATTGGGAGGAATTCAAAAATGAAATTACTTAAAGAAATTGCTGACTGGGCCTACAGTCTAGCCATAGCCCTGGCGTTAGCCATCGTAATTAATGCCTTCGTATTTCAGCCAACCCGTGTTGTGGGCAGCTCCATGGAACCAAACCTCCACAACAACGATTACGTTTTTGTGTCTAAATTAGCTCATACCTTTGTGGGCACACCGGATTATAACGATATTGTGATTATCGACAGCCGGGTTCTCCGTGAGCGCAACGTAAAAGATGATCTTGCTGACCCGGTTTCTACGTATCTAAGCGTAGTAAAACTGGCCGAAGTTGACAATCATATCTGGATTAAGCGAGTTATTGGCAAGCCTGGCGATACCATTGAAATTAAAGACGGCCAAGTATATCGCAATGGCACAGTCCTGGAAGAATCTTATATTAAGGAGCCAATGCGTCCTGCCGCTTCTAAGAAAATCATTGTGCCTCCAAGTCAAGTCTATGTCCTTGGCGATAACCGCAACAACTCCAGCGACAGCCGTTATATTGGCCCGGTTCCTGTTAGTCATGTATTAGGCAAAGTAGTAATGGTACTATAGCCTATTAGTCCGATAAACCAAAAATCCGGTATCACTTTTACAGTGATACCGGATTTTTCAGTCTCTCACCCGAATCATCGTCCAGGCGCCGACAGCCAATAATGCTATCGTATAAACAGCCAAAACCCCAACAGACAGCCACGGTGTCTCCAGCCCTGCACCAATTGCCCTGAGCGCATAAGTCGCATGTGTCAGCGGCAGTAAATCAATAAACCATCTGACCACACTAGGCAACCGGTCTGGCAAAAAAAAGGTTGCACATAAAAAAGACATCGGTAAAAGCACATACGTATTAAAGCTGGCCATATCCTCATGGGAGTTTATCAACATAGCAGCCACCAGTCCCATAGCAGCAAACAACAGACAAGTCAAAGCCAATGTCAAAATAAAGCCCGCATTAACCGCAAGGTTAGCGCCAAACACATATGCCAATACAAAAATTACTGCACAGGATATCAGCCCTCTTAGTGCCCCTGCCAGCACTTTGCCGGCAACAAAGGAACCCGGACTGACAGGTGCAATCAAATATTCTTCCAGTGTTTTATGATATAGGCGGCTCATATTAAGCGGCGATCCCACTGCGCTAAAACTGATATTCATGGCATTTAGCGCCATAATCCCGGGAAGAATAAAATCCAGATAATTGCCACCATTAACCGGCAAACTGCGCCCAATCCCCCAGCCAAAAGCCACTAAATATAATACCGGACTTATCATCCGAGACAAAACAAACTTGACCAGCCGCCGGTTTAACACCACCCAGTCCCGCCAAAATACCGTGTATACATCTTCCAATCGCAATTTGTCTCCAACCTTTCAATAGTAGGGTAAGAAATAAGGTATATAATCCCGGCAAGGACTATATACCTTATACTATGGCCGTCCAACTATGCTTCTGTCAAGAATAATTTGCTAACTAACATCAGACTCAGGACCAAACGGCATTCTTCCAAAACTCCTTTGTCCGTGTAATATCTAAGGCAGCCGGAATTAACGTTTTTGTGTCCCGGCCATCATTAGGTATTTTTTCTTTAATTATTTTCTTACTGCTGCCAGGATATTTGCTCTGAGGTACTTGGGTATATGGGCTCTGCATGACCTCACCTCCTCGCGCCGTACTTGCATATTCTCTTATAGTATATGCAACAATGGCGCGAGGTATCCTGTTATCCGACATAATAAAGCACACATATTTATAAAAGCTTATCCTTAGTTGGAAACAGCCTCATACTGTAGTTTTGGTACAAGCCGCGCTCCCAAATAAGCCAGATTGGAAGCCCGGAAATGAATCCATTGCCTGCGCGGTACCGTACCGGCAACCGGCAAAGGCTTATTAATAAAGTCAACAAGGATTGGACGCAACAATTGGAAATCTATCAAAAACCCATCATGTCCATGTGGACTATCGATAACTGCAAAATTTGTCCGCACTCCTACCCGGCGCATGGTTTCGGCCAATTCTTTCTGCTGGTGCAGCGGATACAAAATATCTGAGCTTACGCCCACAATCAATACCCGTGCTTTAATACAGGCCAAAGCCTGTTCACAGGATTCATACCCTGAGCTTATATCAAATAAATCCAGTGCACGCAACAGGCAGAGATACGAGTTGGCATCAAACCTTCTAACAAGACTTGTTCCCTGATGATCCAGATAATTCTCCACTTCAAACTGTCCTTTACGGGTACGGCGGCCAAATTTATATTCCATTGAGTCTTCGCTCTGATAGGTAATCATGCCTAATGCCCGGGCAGCCGCCAAGCCCTTTTTCGGTCCTGCTTCTCCATAGTACTCGCCGTTTTTCCAGTCGGCATCAAGCATGATAGCCTGGCGTCCCACGCGATTATAGGCAATGGCTTGTGGCGAAGAGTACGCTGGCGCGGCAATCACCACAACAGTATCCATAAAATCCGGATAATTAACCGCCCACTCCAATGCCTGCATACCTCCCATGGAGCCACCAATTACCATCGCTAAATGCTTGATTCCGAGCTGTTCCAATAACCGCTTCTGTACCTGAACAATATCACTAATAGTAATCTCCGGAAAACTTGTCCCGTAAGCCTTACCAGTAGACGGATCAAGTGACGCCGGGCCTGTTGTTCCTTGACAACCGCCCAATACATTAGCACAAATGACAAAAAACCGGTCAGTATCAATTGACCGTCCAGAGCCGATTAGCGGCTCCCACCAGCCTTTTTCATCATAAGGGTCATGAGATGCTGCATGGCTGTCACCAGTCAGGGCGTGCGCAATTAATACGACGTTATCCGCAGTAGCCGACAACGTACCATACGTTTCATAAGCCACGGTAACATCATTCAGGCAACCGCCTTGCTTTAAGACAAGCGGATTTTTCGGACTGGCTACCTGAACCAGGTTGAGCTGTTTGCGCCATTTAAAACCCGAAAAAAAGGTAACTACCATACGCTCGCCTCCCTTCACTATTTGTATACATTAAAAATGCCCCCTCAAATAAGAGGGGGCATTTATTCTAGATTGAATCCCCTCTCATCTCCCAGGAATACTCTGCTTCCTGCTGGAATTAGCACCACTGCATAAAATGCCGGTTGCCGGGTGTCATCGGGCCAGTCCCTCGACCTCTCTGGATAAGAGTTAGCTATTTAATTTTTAGTATTGTATACATGATACTCAACCAGAATACATTTGTCAAGAATATCCTGTCCACAAAATTACAAGTTACCCCATCATTTCAAGAAAAGCCTGTACTCTTGTTTTAATTTGTTCCACATCACCTTGCGAATAATCGGTCTCTACCTGCAGGAACGGTGTATTACCATTTTTCTTTAAGAACTCTTTGACTACCCGGCTTTCTACATTATAGGTATGACAGCCCTGCCAGGTGATATCGACAACACCGTCAATCTGATATTCCTCAATCAATTTGGCCAGATTCTCCAGACGGATAGGATTGGGGCTCATACAGGAGCAAGGAGTTGCCAGGTATTTCTCGGCAATGGCTTCAAGCGGCGGTTTGGTTTCATCAACAAGTGTGACAAATTGCTTCATGCCTGAACAGTTTTCAATATAGACAACCGCTGCACCACAGTCTTCAATGATTTTAATAACTTTTTCCGAACCTACGCCGGTCGGCACTCCAGTAACCAAAATGCGTTTCGCGCCTTGTGGCATAGCAGCTTCGCCTTTGGCAATGCTTTCCTTCATATCAACGGTAATATCTTTAATTTGTTGAGCAAAATCTGCCCGGTCAGTAACAAAATTCCGGCCCCACATGAGTTTTAAAAAGTCCTGGCCATTCATAGGAACAGGATCATGCTTCATACATTCGGACAATTCCTGCATCAGGCGGCGTTCCTCATTAAGCACTTTTATGGCTTCTTTGAGCTTATCATCAGTAATCTCGGTACCCAGCTCTTTCTCCAGCAATTCCTTTAAGATTTTCACTTCATTTAGCCAATACGCCTTATCACTGTCATCCAGATAAGTCTGCGGCAGTTTCATAACATGCACAGGTTTAAAGTCCTTCATAAGCTCAAACATTTTCTTTTTGCCATCACAGGTCGTTTCGCCAATAATAATATCCGAATAGAGGAAATACGGACACTTATCGGTTACCGCAAAGCCATATGAAGATTTGATAAGCGGACAAAAATTACGCGGCAATGTTTTTTCCCCGTCAGGAATGGCTTCTTCCTTGGTAGCGCACAACGCAAAGCCCAACGCGTCAGCAGCCAGCACCAATTCCTGCGGCGCATACACACAGTAAAACCCGACTACTTTTTTCCCTGTTTCTTTAATACCCTTGAGCATAGTAAATGCATCAGCCATAGTCTCTTCCCCCATATCTATAGTTTATTTAGTTCGAACGGCATCCCACGCATACAGCGCGGCACCGATAGACCCGGCAAAAATCGCTTGTTCGTGAGTAATAACCGTGAGTCCCAGCCTGTCGGCAAGTTCACGCCCAAGTGCCTGATTCCGAGCAACACCGCCAGTAAAGGCAACAGGCGACGTTGGCTGAATACCTGCAGCCATAGCCGCAACCCGTTTAGCGATGGAAGTGTACAACGCACCAATAATCGCCTCTCGGGGAACTCCGCGATTAACAAGCCCAATAACCTCAGATTCTGCAAATACGGTACACATCGCGTTGATCGTACATTCCTGGTTTGGCGCACCCACTTCAAGCTGACCGATCTCAGCCACATCAAGCCCTAGGGCATTCGCCATAACCTGTAGAAATCGGCCTGTCCCAGCAGCGCATTTGTCATTCATAACAAAATCCAACACTTTGCCGCTGTCATCGGTTCGAATAGCCTTGGCATCTTGCCCACCAATATCCAAAACGGTTTTAGCCGCAGGCAGCAAATAAGAAGCACCGCGAGCATGGCAGGTTATTTCGGTCATGGCTTTAGTCACAAACGGCAGATTGGAACGTCCGTACCCTGTACCAACAATATAGGCCGGTGTATCGGCATTCTGAGCGCCAAGCGCGGCTGCCAGCAGGTTTGCAGCCTGCTCCTTGGGATTCCAGCCCGAAGGACAGCTTATGTTTTCCATTTGTCTGCCATCATACAAACTTAGTTTTATTGCGGAAGAACCGGCATCAATACCGGCAACCAGTATTTGGTTCATCTGACACCCACCAAATTTATTATAGACTAATTGTAATGCGTCAATCTAAATATTCTATATAGCTATTCGTCGCCAGACTGTGTATTCCTGTTCGGCAAACAAAAAAGCATTCCAGCCGCATAACTGCGTGCCTGGAATGCTTTAAGTCATTTAATTATTTTTACGTTTATTCTTCCCCAAACAGTGGAGTCGATAAGTAGCGTTCACCGGTATCTGGCAGAATAACAACAATGTTTTTGCCTTTGTTTTCCGGACGTTTTGCTAGTTCAGCAGCAGCATGAAGTGCTGCACCGCTAGAAATACCTACAAGCAAACCTTCGGTGGTAGCCGCATCTCTGGCAGCCTGGAAAGCTTCGTCAGTCTCAACTTTGAAGATCTCGTCAATGGCTTTGCTATTGAATACATCAGGGACAAAACCAGCACCAATACCTTGAATCTTATGCGGACCAGGATTGCCACCAGACAATACTGGAGAATCAGCAGGTTCAACGGCAACTGCCTTTAGCTGAGGATTACGCTGTTTCAGTACTTCGGCAATACCGGTAATGGTACCGCCCGTACCTACCCCGCCGACAACGATATCAACATTACCGTCAGTGTCACGCCAGATTTCTTCAGCAGTCGTTTTCCGGTGAACTTCAGGATTAGCCGGGTTTTTGAATTGTTGTGGAATCCAGGCGTTAGGAGTAGTTTTTTGAAGCTCTTCGGCACGTTCAATGGCACCTTTCATACCTTTGGCACCAGGAGTAAGATCAAGCTGCGCCCCAAGAGCTTTGAGCAGTTTACGGCGTTCAATGCTCATGGTTTCCGGCATGGTAAGAATAAGTTTGTAGCCCCGGGCTGCTGCCACAAAGGCCAAGCCAACACCAGTGTTACCACTTGTAGGTTCAACAATAACGGTATCTTTATTGATAAGCCCTTTATCTTCGGCATCTTTAATCATGGCATAACCAATGCGGTCTTTAACACTGCCTAATGGATTAAAATATTCCACTTTTGCAATAACTTTGGCGCTCACTTGTCTTTTAGCACCATAATTCTTGAGTTCTACCAGCGGTGTGTTACCAATAAGTTCTGTCAGACTTCCGTAAATTTTAGCCATAATATCCATCCCCTTAACTTTAATTAATAATATACTACCCTTGTTTACAGCAAATAAGTATAGCGACCCTAAAAAACAAAAGGAGGCAATCGAAGCTGACTCAGCGATCGATTGCCTCCGGTTTTCCGGTCAGCAAGGAAATATTTACATCGTGTTTTTATACTAGCACGAATATATTTACCTGTCAACCAAAATTTCTAAATTATAGTTTTGGAGTAATTTTTTCCTTAAACAATTGCTTGCCGTCTTTCATTTCCAGAACAACAGCACTCTTAATCGGATTATGGTTGGCATCAATTGTCATCATGCCTGTGCTTAATTGCAAGTTTTTAGTTTGTTCTAGCGCCTCACGGATTTTTTCAGGTTCAGTGCTGTTTGCCCGTTTAATTGCGTCAATCAGAAGCAAACCGGCATCATAGCCAAGAGCCGAGAAAACGCTAGGTTCTTGATTGTATTCTTTCTTATAGGCTTCAATGAATTTAACCACATTAGGATCAGTATCTTGAGACGAATAATGGCTGCTGAAATAGGTATTATTCAGCGGAGCTGCTCCGGCGATTTCTACTACTTTCGCATCATCCCAGCCATCAGTTCCAAGGAACGGCATATTCATACCCATTTCGCGGGCTTGCTTAACGATTTTGCCAACTTCTTCATAATAAGCCGGTAAGAATACGACATCCGGATTCATAGCTTTAATCTTGGTAAGGGTGGATTTAAAGTCTTGATCTTTTTGCAGGAAAGCTTCCTGACCTAAAATTTTACCACCGTTTTTGGTAAATACTTCAGTAAAAGATTGGGCAAGACCTTTAGAATAGTCGGAACTGCTGTCAATATAAATAGCTGCGGTTTTCACTTTCAGGGTATTGCTGGCGAAATTAGCCATGATTGTACCTTGAAGCGGATCGATAAAACAGGATCTAAATGCATAAGGACGGGTTTTGCCATTATCAACGGTAATCTTTTCACTGGTACCGGTTGGGGTAATTACCGGAATTTTGTTATCTTGTGATACTTGTAGGGTTGCAATTGTATTGGAGCTTGTTGCCGGACCAAATACGGCTACAACCTTGTCCTGGGTAATTAATTTCGTAATTGCATTGGTAGCCTCAGCGGCCTCTGACTTGTTGTCAGCCAATACTAATTTGATTTGTTTACCCAAAACACCGCCAGATGCATTAGCTTGCTTAATAGCCAGTTGAATACCGTTAACTGCTTGTTTACCGTAGTTGGCTACGCCACCGGTTAACTCAAAGTTGCCGCCAATTTTAATTTCATTAGACGCTTCCTGTTTAGCGCCACCGCCACAACCGGCTAATGCGCCAGCCATGAGCAATGTGCTTATCGCTACTGCTAACATTTTTTTACGCATATTTCTTCAATCCCCTCTTTTTCCCCGTATCAATACACAACTTCTTTCTTACGGTTCCGTTCGCCTGGAGTGTACTGTACTAAGGACTGTACTTTTTCTACTCTCATTGAATATACACCTTTACACGTTTGTTGTCAATGGACTTTTGCGGGTCTATTTTTAAGAGATTAATGTACGCGATACAAACACATGAAGTTCTGCATAATTCTTCTTTTTCCTGATAATGTAAAAAACTGCGATGAGTCAACGTAGGCTCACCGCAGTCTATATTAAATTCCGTCACCATTGAGTCCAGTAAGTTTGCCAACCCGGTATTTTTCGGTTCTTTCAACTTGCATAATCTGGCCTGATTGAATTTGGATAGCCACCTTGCCATACTCCATACCGCTGACAGCCTGTAAAACCCGTGTCTTACAACTGCCTGCATCAGCCGGCTTATTTACACATTTAGCAGGTTTTTCACCAAAACGGATTTTTTCAAGTTTTTCCATTTGAATAATCCGCGCATCCTGCAATACCAAGGTAACCGAGCCAAAACCTATTTCTTTAATGGCTTGTTCAATGAGAGCAAGCACTTCTTCTGTTATATCTTTACTCATTCCTACAATCCCCTCTGTGGCTGTTAGGCACGTTTAGCCCGGAAACCATGAGTCTCCGATACCCTCCGGCCAATACCCGTAATTTTGCCGGTAATGCAAGAACGACAGTGAGCCGGCGTGTCATTAATACAGATTTTTCCCGGATACAGCATATATTTCTGGCGGTATTCGCCTTCGGTTACATTTGGCATAACAACATTAGCGCCCCGTTGCAAGGCCAGCACCCGCCCCTGTGGGTTTAGTGATTCCATAGCTGTTGTTGCCGGAATATTAATATCAGGCAACAACAGACGAGTGAGCGCCATGACTTTGGTACTCAATTCAAACGTACCGCCGGCCTCTCCCGCCAAGGGCGTATCAGGATTAGGAATAAATGGGCCTACGCCAATCATGTCGGCATCCATAGTTTTAAAAAAGAGAATATCATCAGCCAACGACTCCACTGTTTGACCGGGAATTCCGACAAGACAGCCTGTTCCCAGCTCAAAACCCAGCTCTTTTAAATCCTGCAAACATCGCACCCGGTTATCCCAGTTCATACCTGGGTCAAGTTTCTCGTATAATTCTTTATCTGTTGTCTCAATTCTCAGGAGGTAACGATCAGCGCCGGCATCACGATAGGCCTGGTACACTTCTCTTGGCTTCTCACCAACACTAACCGTAATCGCCAAACCAAGTTCTTTGATTTTTTTAATGATCGATACCATTTTATCCACATCAAACCATTCGTCTTCGCCTGACTGCAGCACCACGGTGCGGTAGCCATACGCTTTGGCCTTAGTAGCAAAATCTATAATAGTGTCTTCATCCAGGCGATACCGACTAACTTTCGGATTATCGCGCCGTAGACCACAATATAAGCAGTTTTGCTTGCACTTGTTAGAAAACTCAATAAGCCCACGCAAATGCACTTCATCGCCCACATATTTCTGGCGTACCCGGTCGGCGGCAGCAAATAGTTCCGCCTCATACTGCCGATCTTTCAGCAGAGCAACAAGTTCATCTTTAGTAAGTTCATGAGTTGTTTCCGCTTTATTAATTAGCGCCTCAATGCCGCTATATTTATTCACAGACATTGCCTCCTCTCTGACACCCGATTGTTTCTTTTAAATCATCATATATGGTTTTTTTAGCAGCGTCAATAAAAAATATATGCAATACTTTTAGAATGTCTATTGACAAACCAGGTTGAACTATGTAAAAATAGGATTCAATAAATTCTCAACTGAATACTGAAACTTATCAAGAGTGGTCGAGGGACTGGCCCTATGACACCCGGCAACCGGCATTTTATGCAAGGTGCTAAATCCAGCGGAGCAATCCGGAAGATGAGTTATTTGCGCACATAGGCGACTCTTCTTACGGAAGAGTCGTTTTTAATTTTAAACCAGGAGATGATAGTTCATGAAAATTTCTACTAAAGCCGTCCAAGCAGGTCTGGTCACTGACAAAACTACCGGTGCCATCAGCACTCCTATCTATCAAACAGCTACCTTTCGTCATCCCGAACTTGGCCAAAGCACCGGTTATGATTATTCCCGCACACAAAACCCCACCCGCAAAGCAGTTGAAGATGCTTTGGCATCGCTGGAAGAGGGCCATGCGGGCTTTGCCTTTGCCTCTGGCATGGCTGCAATTACCGCACTGCTTATGCTTTACCGTCCCGGCGATCATCTTATTATTACTGAAGATTGTTATGGCGGAACTTACCGCCTGCTTGACAAACTATTTATCCAATTTGGCTTATCTGCCACTTTTGTCGACACCAGCGACATTGAAGAGGTACGCCATGCCCTGCAGCCGTCAACCAAAGCTATTCTCCTGGAAACACCCACTAACCCGCTGATGAAAATTGCCGATATTAAGGCAATAACATCACTGGCCTGTAAAACCACTTCTCCCATTCATGTCATTGTTGACAACACCTTTCTTTCTCCCTACCTGCAGCGCCCCCTGACACTTGGGGCTGATATTGTCATCCACAGCGGCAGCAAATACTTGTCCGGCCATAATGATGTGGTCTGCGGCCTGGTAACAGCTAAAGATCCTGCGCTCTGCGAAAAAATCGGCTTTATCCAAAATGCCACCGGCGCTATTCTCGGCCCACAGGACAGCTGGCTGCTCCTGCGCGGATTGAAAACACTGGCAATCCGCATACGCCAGCAGCAGGAAAATGCGCTGGCTGTTGCCAAGTGGCTTACCACTCACCCTAGTGTGACTAAAGTCTATTATCCGGGTCTGACCGACCATCCTGGCAGAGCTATTCAAGAATCCCAAGCCTCAGGCTATGGCGGCATGCTGTCTTTTGTTGTCGATCATCCCCGTTTGCCGGCCCAGGTATTACGCAAGGTAAAAGTACTGCAGTTCGCAGAAAGCCTTGGTGGTGTAGAGTCACTCATTACCTTTCCGTCCGTTCAGACCCATGCCGACATCCCGGCAGATGTACGCGAGCGCTTAGGCATCAGTGATTGTTTGCTGCGTTTGTCTGTTGGCATAGAAGATGTTGAAGATATTATTGCCGATTTGGCCCAAGCCTTAGAACAATAAATTAATGAAAATAAAATGAGTCAGAGAGCATCTCTGACTCGTTTTATTTTTCATTAGCTTTAACATAATGCCGAACTTTGAATCCAACCCCAATTTCATCGGCAATTTTCCGGCAAACTTCAATATCTTTTGGCGGCATAATATCAACAACCGATAGTTGTACTTGCGGCACGTATTTTTTGCATTTAACGGCAAAGTCCAGCATAGCGTCATACGCTTTTTCACCATACTGAGACAGACATATCTGTTGATACTCTTTGCCATTTTTGGCATTCATGCTTATAGATACAGCGTCCACAAATCCTGCTAACATGGGAGTAACATCCCTGCTGCAAATCAAATTAGCATGCCCGTTTGTATTTATGCGAATAGGTATTTTGTACAGTTCTTTGAGTTTCTCACAAATCCTAATAACAGTATAAGTCCGTGTCATGGGTTCCCCATATCCGCAAAAGACAAACTCCCGATACTTTTTAGCATCCCATTTCTGAATATCTTCCAAAACCTCATCAATAGTAGGCTCTTTTTCCAGCCATAAATCAATACCCGGCAATAGTCCCACCTGACTATTTCTTACGCAAAAGGAGCAATTGTTGGTACAACGGTTAGTGATATTAAGATATAGTGCATCACCGATCTCATAAGTAATCGCCATGTTATACCTCTCCTTTTCAGTTTCCGGCAACTTAGATACCATCTCCATATGTTCCTTCATATTCATTGATACGGCGTTTTTCAGTTTTTTCTATTTGTTCGACCTTACCATCTTCAATCCGAATAATCAATTGTCCATACATCAACCCTTTAAGCTGGGCGAGAATTTTGGGCTGAAGCGAGTGTTGTTCTGCCGGAATATTATGCATGATATAACCTGATTTGTTTTTCGATGAAAATATGAATTTTTCCGTTCGTTCCATCTTTATTACACAGCCGTCTTGCACTGTCAAGATCAAATATCCGTACTGGATAGTATGCAGCGAATGCCGGAGTAACTCAATAACTTGCGGCAATAAGTTTCTTTGGGGATGTAGTTTTTCCATACATTGCACCTCCGAACAAATTTTAATATACAACCCATCAGCTAAATAAGCTGCACAAATACGAAAAAGGCTAAGAGACTTTCCATTAAGATAAAATCAAACTTGTCATCCTTGCTCAAGGTTAACAACAGCCTGATTTTCCTTTTGTACCATTAGAAAAGGTCTAACCTCTAATGATAAAAGTCTCTTAGCCTTCAGTATATCTGATCAGCTAATGCAATTATTTAATTTACTGAACATCAAGCTTATAAAGCTGCAGACGAAGATATGGAGTCAGCTACATTTTGGTTAGCCACTTTGGTTTTGTCTGCTGTAAAATGTTCATTTTGCAACAGTTCCCATATCTTATGACGAATCCAGCCAAAATCGGCTGATGAACGAATACCATCCCGCGGTCTAGGCAAATTGATATCGACAATCTCCTTAATGGTTCCGGGATTTGCCGTCATTACCGCTACCCGGTCTGCCAAAAATACCGCTTCATCAATGCCATGAGTTACAAAAATTATGGTCTTCTTGGTGGTCTCCCAGATGCGCAGCAATTCTTCCTGCAAGGTTTCCCTGGTCTGCGCGTCCACTGCTGCAAAAGGTTCATCCATAAGTAAAACTTCTGGATCATACGCTAACGCCCTGGCAATGGCCACACGCTGTTTCATACCGCCAGATAACTCATGCGGATATCGGTCCCCAAAATTTTTCAGTCCGACTAATTCAAGATATTGCTCACTAATTTCCTGGCGTTCCTTTTGCGGTACTTTTTTGATCTCAAGACCAAATTCAACATTTTTTCTCACTGTTCGCCAGGGAAACAGCGCATACCCTTGCATTACAATTCCTCTATCCAAGGCTGGGCCGGTTATGGGCTTACCATCCATAAATATTTCGCCAGAACTTGGTTTAGCCAATCCCGCAATCATATCCAGAAAAGTGGATTTTCCACAGCCGCTTGGTCCGACAATCGCCAAAAATTCCCCTTGTTTAACCGACAGATCTAGCTTCTTAATGGCCTCGAATTCTGTAGCTTCTTCATTTGGGTTGCGTTTAATTTGGTATACACGCCGTATATTGCGGGCAATGATTTTATCATTTGTTCCAGCAACTGCCGTCGCATCCTGATTGTTGGACATAAAGTTTCCTCCTTTATAGTTAAACTAAAATCCCTAGCTAACTCTCTGAAAAAAGCACGGTACTAAGGTATCGCTCCCCTGTGTCCGGCAAAATAGCCACTACGACTTTTCCTTTGTTGCTCTGCCGCTTAGCAAGCTGCAAAGCGGCAAAAGTCGCAGCCCCTGATGATATACCTACTAATATACCTTCTTCTTTTGCCAACCGCTGCGCGGTAATGAGCGCTTCTTCATTTTTGACTTTAAAGATTTCATCTACAATATCTAAATTCAATACGTTAGGAACAAAGCCGGCACCAATTCCCTGAATTTTATGCGGTCCCGGCTGACCACCTGAAAGAACGGGAGAATCAAAAGGTTCCACTGCTACCACTTGGATTTTAGGGTTGCGCTTTTTAAGCACTTCGCCAACACCGGTAATGGTACCGCCTGTACCGACACCACCAACAATAACATCCACCTTACCATCGGTGTCCTGCCAGATCTCCTCGGCGGTAATAGCCCGGTGAATCGCCGGATTGGCTGGATTATTAAATTGTTGCGGAATAAATGAATTGGGTGTTACAGCCGCTAGTTCCTCTGCCTTTAGAACAGCACCTTTCATACCTGCAGCTCCCGGAGTCAACACTAATTCCGCCCCATACGCTTTTAACAGACTGCGTCGTTCCACACTCATGGTCTCCGGCATGGTCAGAATTAATCGATAGCCTTTTGCCGCGGCAATATAGGCCAGAGCAATACCGGTATTGCCGCTGGTAGGCTCAATAATTACCGTATCCTTATTAATAAGTCCTTTTTCCTCGGCATCTTTGATCATACTAAAACCAATACGGTCTTTAATGCTTCCTCCCGGGTTAAACGACTCGAGTTTGACCACTACCTCAGCCTGATTATCTTCAGCAACTTTATTCAGGCGGAGTAAAGGTGTACTGCCGATCAATGCAGTTATACTGTTGGCAATCTTAGCCATAGCATACCCTCCTTAATAAAAATCCTCTAAAAACATCTTATGTTTACATACAGAAAGGCTAAGGCATATCCTCGCGGAAATACCTTAGCCTTCAGTCTTTCTGATCAGCTAACCACTACTATTCCTAATAACTACAATTATACTTATAGGGAAATATTTGTCAATCTGCTTTTCTTGCTAGTTACAGGGCCTGTCGGCGTGACAGTTCCTCTATCTGGGTAGCTGTATACCGGAGACCAGTTTCTACGGTATCGCAGTATTCCGAAATATAAATTCCCTTTTTCCCTAACTGTTCTTTTGCATGATATCCGATACGCATAGTCAATACTGCATTACAATCCTGTAATGCTTCCAGAATTTTATCCCGTCCGCAATCTTCCCCTGTGTCACATTCGGTCATGCCGGCACAATACTGATTTACAGTCCTAGTTTCACGGAGTTCAAATTCCTTCCCATCACCCTGGTAAATAAGCAATTGCGTAGCATGGCCGAAATGCTGATCAACCAGTTTTCCATGCTTCGATGTCACGGCAATTTGATAGACTTTACTAGTTTCAGTTTTCGGCACCATACTCTCAGTTATGCGGTTGCACATACGAAATTCCTGGGAACGGTCTTGACCCAGCAAACCAATGGCATCGGCCCGGCATTGCTGGCAGTGACGCATTTGCTGAATATCCAGTTGACACACATCCCGCAGTGCATTGAGTTCCTTCATGCTGGTTTGGGGCAGATGTTCAAAAGCACTGCCTGAAGCAGGAATAAGCGGCATAATATTAGTGACAAAGACCCCTAATTCTTTTACCTTTTTGACAACGGCCGGTATATGGCTGTCATTAATTCCTTTAATCATGACAATATTGATCTTGACTAAAATACCATGTTTTACCAGGTACTCAATGCCGGCTAGCTGATTGACTAACAGCAGTTCTGCCGCTTGAACACCCTCATAGCGTTTTCCTTGGTAGGTCACAAATTTATAGATTTTTGCCCCAATAACCGGATCTAGTGTATTAACGGTCACAGTAACATGCTTGATACCTAAAGCAACAATTTCGTGAGCGTATTGGGGCAACAGCAATCCATTTGTTGATAAACAAAAAATAATATCAGGGTTGACGGCTTTTATATTCTCGATTGTCTTTTTGGTCAGCGGCCAGTCGGCAAGGGCATCTCCCGGCCCGGCAATACCAACAACACTAAGGTTTTCAATTTCTTCTTTCACCCATATAAATTTGTCCCGTGCAAAATCTGGTGTCAGCACCTCACTCGTGACACCAGGACGGCTCTCGTTTACGCAGTCAAACTTCCGGTTGCAATAATTGCATTGAATATTGCACCGGGGAGCTACCGGCAAGTGCATCCGGGCATATTTATGATGAGCATCTGCAGAATAGCAGGGATGTTGGTTGGTTTTTTCCAAAACATCAGCACTCATCGTACCCGAGCATACGCAACCCATACTGTTCACCTCTCTTTTTTGCCCAAGGGCTGGCACAAGCCATGTCTTGCTTATATTGTATTTTGGGCAATAAGCCTAGGAACGAGCTTTACTGCAGAAAATTCACTTAGATACCTGCTGCAGCACTGCGAACTTCGCCAGTCTCTATAGCCAGCAGCTGATCGGCCCACGAAGCTGCCCACTCACGCAATTCAGATGTTTCCAAAGGTGATGGAACTTTTGATTCTGTCGTTTCCACTATTTTTTTCGCTAGGCGACTATATACTTTTGCCTGCTCGGAGTCTGGCGCAGCCTCAATAGTTGTTTTCCCTTGAAGCTCAGCCTGCGTCACAGTAACCGACCTAGGCACATACTCTACTACCTGGGTTTGTGTCCGCTTAACAAAATCGTCAACAATTTCTTTTGCATAAGGCGCATTAATCGAATTGGCAATCAATCCACCCAGCAGCGCACCACCTGAATTGGAGTATTTTTTTATACCTTTAAACAAATTATTAGCTGCATAAATAGCCATAAAATCAGCGGAAGATACAGTAAATACATGTTCTGCAATACCTTCGCGAATGGGTACGGCAAATCCTCCGCATACCACATCACCTAATACATCGTAAATAACAACATCAAGATCAAGTTCGTCATATACTTTTAATTGTTTGAGCAATTGAACCGCTGTAATAATTCCCCGTCCGGCGCAGCCAACACCAGGAGCCGGGCCGCCTGCCTCTACGCAATATACGCCATTAAACCCTTTAAAAATGACATCTGCCGCTTCCACTTTATTTTTCTCCCGCAGCGTATCAAGCACTGTCGGAATATAAGTGCCCCCCCGCAGCGTATTAGTGGAGTCAGCTTTCGGGTCGCAGCCAAACTGCATTACTTTTAAACCTTGTTTTGATAACGCAGCACTAATGTTGGACGTTGTGGTTGATTTACCAATACCACCTTTACCATAGATTGCGATTTGTTTAATCTTTTTGCTCATGTTCTACCCCTCCTGGATTGTTTAAGAAAACAAAAAGGCCAGAATCGCAGTTCCGGAGAACTGTTATTCTGACCTTCGGTTCATAACCAATCAGTCTATTATTTTTTAAACTTGTAATCTATTATAGCGAGCAAATTCTAAAATTACAAGACACTTGAAGAAATTTTTATGAATTTATTTCCTTTCTTGACAACATTCCTTATGAATGATAGCCTATAAGCATATAATTATTAACTTTAATTTAGCTGATCAGAATGCCTGAAGGCTAAGTCCGTCTAAGTTTGACGTACTTTAGCCTTTTTTCGTATATCCTTCTCCATTTTGATTAGCTTACTTCTCAAGAATAGGGTGATATTATGGCAAATACAAACTCAAAAAAATTCGATACTATAATCAGTCGTCAACACAGCGGCAGCACAAAATGGGATGACGCCCCTGCGCTCTTTGGTTCAAGTGACGTGCTACCATTTTGGGTAGCTGACATGGATTTTTCTTCGCCCCCAGCTGTAACCGAAGCACTTGCAGCCCGGGTTGAGCATGGCATTTTTGGTTACCCTTCTCCTCATTCCTACTCCTACGACGCCATTGTCGCCTGGCTGGAAAAACGCCACAACTGGAACACCAATCCATCCTGGATGGTAAGCACCCCTGGAGTTGTAACTGCCCTTACTTTAGCCGTACAGACTTTTACCAAACCTGGCGACAAGGTTATTATTCAACCGCCGGTTTATCCCCCCTTCTTTTCCAGTATACAAAATCAAAACCGCCTTGTACTGGAAAATCCATTGGTTTATGAAAACGGCAGTTATCACATAGATTTTGATGACTTAGCCAGCAAAGCTAAAGAAGCCAAACTTCTGATTTTATGCAGCCCACACAATCCTGTTGGCCGGGTTTGGTCACGTTCAGAATTAACTCAGTTGTTAAAAATCTGCACAGAAAATAATATCTTAGTCGTTGCTGATGAAATTCATGGTGATTTGGTATACACTGGCCATCAATACATACCGCTTGGCTCCTTAGATGCAACTAGCAAAGACCAAATAATTTCACTTACTGCCCCCAGTAAAACCTTTAACACCGCCGGCCTCTATACGTCGATTGCCATCATTCCGAATGATAAATTACGCAGCCAATTCTCGCGAGTTGTCCAGCAACTGGGAATTAACAAAAGCAATGTGTTTGGCATTACCGCACTGGAAGCCGCTTATCGCCATGGCGCGCCCTGGCTTGATGAGCTGCTGGTCTATCTGGAAGGCAACGCCGATTTCCTTACGGATTTTATTGCCACAAATATTCCTGCCATTAAAGTTGATAAACCGCAGGGCACTTATTTGGCCTGGCTGGATTGCCGCAATTTAAAGCTTTCTCAGAAGGAACTCAGCAAGTTTTTTGCGCAGCAGGCTAAGGTTGGGCTTAATGACGGCGCAACCTTTGGCTCTCAGGGCAACGGCTTTATGCGACTTAATTTTGGCTGCCCACGTCCGCTGTTAGCCGAAGGACTTAATCGCATTGCTCAGGCAGTTAAGCAATTAAGGTAACGAAAGAGGGAGTTATTTGATGATCAAAAAGATTACTTTACTGGGGACACTAGCTGCTTTGTTTACTCTTGCCAATGCTTTTGCCGCTGCGTCGCCTACCCTGGAAGCGGCAGTTAGCCAGCTTTCGCCTGCCACTACCAGGTATACAGCCGATAGTTCTGTCAAAGTTGATCATGAAAAGTCAGAAAAGAAATGCTGCAAAGACAGTGACGAGAACGAATAACGCTAAAAAAACATGCTATACAGTAAGACAAGAAAGCATAACTTCATTTTTTTGAAGTTATGCTTTCTTACTTTTTGCCACAGCTATAGCTTACTTGTGATGAGCCGATGGTGGGCAGCAAGCTTTTGCATGAGCACTATTGTCATACTTTAACCAAGCATCTACCCCACCTTTTACAAGCCAACCGTCATAATCATGAGTACGAAGTGCAAAAACAGTATAAGCAGCGTTAGTATCCACATCACTAATCACATATATGTTTTTATTTTTAGCTAGTTCACTAAAGCGGTCATGTAGTTCGTTAAGTGGAATATTAACAGCTCCCGCCACTGGTTTTTCCTTAAAAACAGCCGCTTCTCTTACATCCAAAATAATTATATCCTGGTTCTTTTTTAAACTTTCTTTTGCTTGTTGAACCTCAACTGCAAAGCCGTTATTTCCCGGCACCGATTTCAAAAAACCGTCTACTGCCTGGTGAAGTGTTTTACTTTCCGGTTGTTTTTCATGCTGTGCCTGAGCCAGCACCGGAAGTGCTGTAATGAAAAATGCCAGCAAAAAGACGCTCGTTATCCATGTTTTTTTCATATCATTCTTCTCCTTCAATTTATTTTTTACCGTTTAACTCCGTGTACTATACCAACAATTCACCTCCTTAAAACCATCACCAAATCTGACTAGTTTTAAAAAAGTAAAAGGCCGGAAATACCCTCTTCAGGATATATCCAGCCTTTAGTTTTTTATCTAATCAGCTACGATATTATTTTTCACCCATTATAATTGGGATGAAAATCTTTGTCAATATCCTCCATTTTTCTGTCAAAAAGAAATTAACCCATTCTTGTAAGCAAAGGCGATAAGCTGCATGCGATTTTGCAAATGCAGCTTATCCATAATATTACGCAAATGATTTTTAACTGTACTTTCACTAATACACAAGTTTTCGCCAATTTCTTTATTGCTCATCCCCTGGCTAACCAACTGAAGGACTTCCAGTTCCCGCTCAGATACCCTATTGTTTGACACATTAGGCTTTGGAATAGAAAATTCCTGTAATATCTTAGCCGCCAGCGCCCGGGAAATAGGAGCTTCACCCTGCACAATACTAATAATATAATCAATCCAATACTCGGGTTCCATGTTTTTTAACAGATATCCTTGGGCACCTTTTTTGATGGCTTCAAAAAAATCCTGCACATCGTCAGACACACTTAGAATAACAATTTTCACGTACGGCATTTCTTCTTTTATCAGCCTGGTGGCTTCCAAACCACCGATTCCCGGCATATTAATATCCATCAAAATAATATCAGGCATAAGTATCCTGGCTTGCTCCAATGCTTCCTGTCCGTTGGTAGCTTCCCCGGCAATAGCAAATTGGGGATGAGTTGAGAGAATACTGGCAATGCCTTTGCGTGATAGCAAATTATCGTCTACAACCAATACTCTAATACTCATAGTTTGTTTCCCCCTATACATTCAGACTAATCGTAGCTGTCGTTCCCTGCCCAGGAGCACTCTTCATCGTTAACTGCCCACCTATCCCCCGGACATCCTCTTCCAAAATCTTCAATCCAAAGGACAGGCCGTGCTTCTTTATACTCTCTGTCGGCAATCCTTTGCCATCATCGCGGACTATCATAAAAAATTGATTATCTATCATTTCAAAACTAACATCTACATGCCTGGCATCAGCATGTTTGCGAATGTTTTGCAGAAGTTCCTGCAGTATGCGAAATAATCTATTTTGTACCTGTGAACTTAGGTTGCCACCGGCATTGTTTGTTATTGTCAAATCAACCGTTACATCGCCGTCCTCCTGATAATCGGCAATATATTTCCGGACAGCCTCCGATAAATTTATTTTCTCTTGCGGATCTTTCTGCAAAACAAAAATATGCTGCCTGATATCAGTATCTGTCAGTTTAATGGCTTCTTTTACTTCCCTAACGGCTTCCCATGGCTCCTGTTTTTGGCGCAGAGCGTTTTCAATTTCCGCCATTTTTATATTCATAAAAAACAAGGCCTGGGCCACACTATCATGAAGTTCCCTGGCAATTCTATATCGTTCCTGTAAAACCGCAGTTTCTTCTTTTTCCTTTTGCAATTTGCTATATAAGTTCTCTATCAACATGGAAATCCCGTGAAAATATATAAAAACCAACACACCAGTTACTATGGCAACCAAAACATTGCCCCAGTCCATCGAAATCACATGCAAAAACTGATGTCGTAAAAATTCGAATGCACCAATCAATACAGCTGCTATCAATGCCGAAAGCCATTTCATTGTCCTTATATTCATAAAATCACCCCAAAAACTCTGGTCCTCACATTTCAACGTCCAGTGCACAACATATCATTTTGAATAATGTAATCGCAAACAGAAAGTTTGTCAACCATATGCTGGAATATTTCCCTCATCACAGCCTCCTAATTCTCGCTTGTACACAATAGTACTTTTATCCAAAATAATAGTACTTTTGGACAGTAGACACTAACAATAGCCCCTGTGGTATTATAAATATACAATTTAACCCGGTTATTTCGGTTATGTTCATTCTGGTTGATTAGTTAAAAACTAAAGGCCGGATTTGTCTAAAGACAAATCCGGCCTTTTATTTTTTCATTTACTGAATAGAAAATAGCCGGAAACCAGGTGAAAATAGTTCTAGCAAATTCGTAATCAGGAGGCTCTTATCATGAACAAAACATCTACGTTTATATTTTCTTTATTGCTTCTGGTAGCCACAGCAACACATGAAACAGTTGCTCTGGCTGCCGAAGAAGAAAAAAAAGAAGCTAAGGAACCCTTCACGGTTGAAGAAACGGTAGTAACCGCCCCGGCAGTGACCGATACGCTGACTGTTGAAACAGATCCCAAATTACCCCGTCAGCCTGTTCCAGCCAATGACGGCGGCGGCTATCTGAAAAATATTCCGGGGTTTTCTGCAGTACGAAAAGGCGGTTCAGGCACAGACCCCACCTTTCGGGGGCTGGGCGGAACACGCCTCAATATTTTACTTGACGGCACTTACCTGCAGGGGGGCTGCGGCGGGCGAATGGATCCACCTACGGCCTATATTTTTCCCGAATCGTACAGTAAGATTACCGTATTGAAAGGCCCGGAGACTGTACTATATGGTGGTGGCAATATTGCAGGAACCGTACTATTTGAACGGAGTACCCCTCGTTTTGAAAAACCTGAGGTACGAGTGAACACCAGCTTACTAACAGGCAGTTACGGCCGGAATGATGAACTTTTAGACGTGACAGCCGGCGATACTAAAGGTTATGTAAGAATTATCAGATCTCGCTCTCATGCAGATGATTATACAGACGGCAGCGACAACAAATATCATTCTTTTTACACCCGCAACAGCCTAACCGCTATATTAGGATATACGCCTGACACTAATACACTGTACGAATTTACGGTAGATAATAGCACTGCCCAGGCCGCCTACGCCGACCGCATGATGGATGGCAGTAAATTCGACCGCAATGATTATAGTTTTAAATTTGAAAAAAATAATCTCTCCCCTCATCTTAACCGCATTTCTTTTAGTGCCTACCACAACTATATCGACCATGTTATGGATAATTACTCATTGCGCACAAGCAATATGAAAAGTGCCAGCAACCCTGACCGTACCACCACTGGTGCGAGGCTGGCGGCTGATTTAACACTTAACGCGCACACTACCGCAACCGTCGGCCTCGATTACCAAAAAAATAAACATACCACCCGCAGCGGTGCAAATTATCAATCAGCCGCCCGTATACCAGATATGACTTTTGAAAACTATGGCATCTTCGGCGACTTCAATCATAGTATCAATCCGCACTCACGCCTAAAAAGCGGCGTAAGGGTTGATTTTCTTGATGTAAAAAATCAAAAAACCTCTGACAGTGACAATAATACAACCTACGGCGCTTTCGTAAGGTATGAGCATGACTTAAAAAACGCGCCGATAACAGCTTATGTAGGGCTTGGGCATGCCGAGCGGCCAGCCGACTGGTGGGAAAGAAACAGATCATTTTCACTGAAACCCGAAAAAAACACCCAGCTTGACACCGGTCTGATTTACCATTCCGGCAAACTAAAAACCAGCCTGTCACTGTTCTACTCCAAAATTAACGACTTCATCCTGCTTACGAATAAAAACACCTCCGCCACCAATGTAAATGCCACACTCTATGGCGGTGAAGCAGAAGCTACTTATTCATTATCCGACAATTGGAAGGCTATCGCCACGTTAGCCTATACACGCGGCAATAACGATACCACCGGCGGTTCCTTGCCACAAATCGCTCCTTTAGAAGGTACGCTGAGCCTAAACTATACCAAAGATAAATTTGGCGCCGGCCTCCTCTGGCGGTGCGTTGCCGCTCAAAACCACGTTTCATTAAATAACGGCAATGAGATGGGCTATGACCTTGGTCCCTCGGCCGGGTTTGGCACTCTGTCTGCCAATTTGTCTTATCATCCTACCAAGAACCTGCTTATCAGCGCCGGCGTAGACAATTTGTTTGATAAAACCTATGCCGAATATATCAGCAAGTCGACAAGTTCATCTATGGCCAATTTAGGTTTACCTGTTACATTCCGGATAAATGAACCTGGGCGCACCTTCTGGCTGAAAACCAGCTATAGTTTCTAATGTGTTAAAAACCAAAGTAAAATGTTGTCAATACACCACCTGCCTGCAATTTTCTTTAATGGAGAATATTTTAGCAAAGGAGATCTGTTTATGGATTTATCAACAACGCTCCAGCTTTTCAGCAAGGGCGGGCTAGTTATGTATCCCCTGCTGGCATGCTCAATACTTTCATTTGCCATCGGTTTGGAACGTTTTCTATTTCACCGCGTTCACCATACAGATACCACAGCCTTTTTATTTTTAATTAAACCAGCCCTCGACCAGCACGATTGGAACAAAATACAAGAAATATGCCAATCTGTTAGCGGTGACATAGCTAGAATTTTAGAACATTCCCTTGCAGAACATCCGAATAATCCTCAAACGTTGCAGCAAATTTTAGAAACAAAATCGTCGCTTGCCGCAGCACGTTTACGGGAAAGGCTAAGCACCCTGGAAAACATTGTTACAGTAGCCCCTTTGCTGGGTTTATTAGGTACTGTTGTCGGTATGATACACACTTTCGGTGCTATAACACTTCAGTCCGGGCAACCCCATGCTATCACCGGCGGAGTCGGAGAAGCTTTAGTGGCTACTGGCACTGGATTAAGTGTAGCCATATTTGCCTTTGTGATTCACAGCTATTTTGTCAACAGACTGGATAAAGAGA
Source organism: Bacillota bacterium (assembly GCA_017889705.1). Taxonomy (GTDB): domain Bacteria; phylum Bacillota; class Negativicutes; order Sporomusales; family Sporomusaceae; genus Sporomusa. The sequence continues at coordinate 72,468 of JAGGAB010000014.1, forward strand.
TTACCAATATGGAAGAAGTGTTTGGAAATATACTAATTCACTTTACCCGGAATAAGCACTTATGAAACTACGTAATTTACGCATAGAACGGCACCCCAAATTCATGATTATCCCGATGATTGACATTATATTTTTTCTCTTAGTTTTCTTTATGATGAGCTCACTTTCCATGGTGCAGCAGGCAACCCTGCCTGTTGCCCTGCCGCAATCATCAGCAGCACAAAAAGATAGTAATAAGCATATTGCCGTTACCATTACTGACAACGGTTCTATTTTTCTTGACCAAGAAGAGATTTCTGCCGACTTAATGGATAAACGTATCCGCATGGCACTTGCTGATAAACCTGATGCAACCTTTGTCCTTAGAGCACATAAAGAAATCCCCTATGGTGTTGTTATCGCGGTAATGGATGTATTGAAAAAAGCCGGGGCACGTCATTTATCAGTTGCAGCTGAACTCCGTGGAAGTTAAGGCAGGTGACAGCAATTGAAACGCGCTCTCTTATTGTCCTTTGTAATTCATTTGGCATTACTGCCGGTCATTGGTTATTATCTTCAGCAACTCTCCGTCAACCAATTAGAACAACCTGTAATAGAAATCGAGCTCACTTCTGAAAGCAGCGCAGCTTTACCAGACTCCGCCACTACAACTCCACCTTCGCTTTATTCACCTTCTCTGTCGACATCTGAAACTACACCTGCAGCTTCAGGTGCTGCAGCAATTAATACGTTTTATCAGCAAACTGTCCCTGATAATTCAATATCGAGCAGCAATAGCCCCCTTGCTTTTTCATCGCAAATAGCAGCAGTATCTGTGCAAACAGGAGCCCCCTCCGACACTGTAGTCTCGGCCTCACCAAACAGCATTGATAAAAGTGGCCGTCAACCAGCGCCACACACGATCACTCCGCCAAAAATCTTGCGAAAACTAGAGCCGGAATATCCGGAACAAGCCCGCAAAAAACAAATACAAGGAGCTGTTACTCTAAAAGTTGAAATTCTTGCCTCAGGCAAAGCGACCAACATTAGTATCCTTGCTTCCTCCGGCTCAGCTTTATTAGATCAAACTGCTATCGACTCTGTGCGACAATGGTCGTTTGTTCCCGCTAAAGATAGTGTTACCGGCGAACCGGTAAGTTGCATTACCCATATCCCTTTCCTCTTCCGCACAGATTAGACCTACTTTACAAATACCAAGACATTTGTTATACTATAACCAATTAAATACTAATGCTGATTAGAAAAACTAAAGGCTTTAACGCGGTACATACTGCGTTAAAGCCTTTGCATATTGTAAGGGGGAAATTACTATGAAACAACACACCTGGATACCAAGTCAAGGTCGCAAGCTTTCGGCTATGATTCAAGCCCATAGCTTTACCTTAACACAAACTCCAATCGTCATCTGCTGCCACGGCTTTACCAGTGAAAAGGTCGGTTCCAATCAGCTAAACCTACATGTGGCCAATGCTATTGAAGCTGCCGGACTTATTGCTCTTCGTTTTGACTTTACCGGGTCAGGAGAAAGCGAAGGGGATTTTGCTGCTGATACAACCATCAAAAACTGGCGGGAGGATCTGCAAAGTGTAGTCCAATGGGTTAAGAACATCCCGGAATTTGAAAATTTGCCTGTGTATTTATTGGGTCACAGCTTAGGTGGTTTAATCGTGCTTAGCCATAATGATACCGGTATTGCCGGTCGGATAGCCTTAGCCCCGGTTACCCAGCCTATTGATAATTTTCAAAATATCATTTTAGGACCGGATTTATGGCAAAACTCGCTTAACGGTCAAACTGTTGCCAACTTTTTAGATAAGGGCTTTAGCCTTAGTCCTAACTTTGTCCAAGATTTACTGGAAAACCGCTATGATCCGTTAACACTGGTTCAGTCGCACCGTACACCGCTGTTTGTTGTTCATGGCGACCAGGACATTGTTGTGCCGTCATCCGGCTCAGATATTTTATATGACCGTTACCCAGGCGAAAAAGAGATTGCCCGCATCCAGGCCGACCATGTATTTACAAACAAACATGATGAGCTTACCGCACTGGTAACCGCATGGTTAGTTAAACAAAAAAAACAATGGTTCCCCATGTGTCACGCCCATTAAAAACACGAGCGCTTTTCTAATTCAGAAAGCGCTCGTGTTTTTATATTATTTCCGGTTACTGGCATGCCACCATTTGTAGTGTCCCTGCCTCCAGTCGAAAAATTTCATCTGCTTGTGCTGCCAAACCTACGTCATGAGTAACAATAACTACGCCTGCTCCATCCCGCCGCGCTTGTAGCAGGCATTGGGCAACTTCCTCAGCCAAGGCTGGATCTAAATCATTAGTAGGTTCGTCAGCCAATAAAATAGCGGGTTTTAATAAAAGTGCTCTTGCCAGTGAAATCCGTCGCAATTGGCCAAGACTTAGCTCTTGCGGTTTATGATGTAAACGATGTGACAAACCGAATTGTTCTAATAAAGCTTTTGCCTGCTGCTCCACATTTTCCCCGTTGCGGATAAACCATGCCGGTGCCATTACGTTTTCCAAGGCAGTCAATGAATTGATTAAACGAGCTCTCTGAAATACAAAGCTCAAATACTGGCCACGCAGCTTAGCCATACTACGGGAATCGTAGCTATCTATCTCCTGACCATCTATTAATACTTGCCCTGAGGTGGCTTTTTGCAATAGCCCCATTATTGATAGCAAGGTAGTTTTTCCACCGCCGGAGTGTCCCACAATGGCTATCGCCGTTCCTCTGTTTAAAGTAAATGATATATTGGATAAAATGACATCATCGCCATAACGCTTGCCTATATTTTTCAATTCCAGCAAATCGCTCATATTTCCCCTTCTCTCTTAATCAAATTCGCCTCTAGTCATAATAACACTGGGATCAATTTTACTGCCTTTATAGGCTGGCAGCCAGGCAGCCAAGGCTCCCAAGCCGGTGAATACTACGATAACGCCCAAAGCGGTACCGCCTAAAAAACTCCAGGTTGGCGCCACAAAAGGAAACGACTGAAACTCTCCTAATAGCGCCAGACTTGCTTTATACAGACCGCTCCCTAACAGCAGCCCGGCAACTGAACCTGTCAGCGATACAATTGCCGCTTCCCCGACAATAACTGCACCGATATCCCGGCCGGAAGCTCCAAAGGCCAGGTAAAGGCCCCATTCAGCCTGCCGCTCCCAGGTCAGCGTATAAAACCGGGAAAAAAGGTGCAGCAGTGAAGTAATGACTGTCAATAAACCAACACCACCAATTAAAAGCGCAAATACGGTAAATTGATCGGCTATCCGTTTTTTTACTTCAGCCGCAACAATGGGTTTCATAAGCCCGACATTTTGAATACCTGCCACTACATTATTAACATTTGCGTTTTCATCAACCTGCACTAAAATAGTTGATATGAGTTCAGACGGCTGACCTTGTTTTTTCCATATTTCTTTTAGCGAATTATCTTTCGCCACTACCCGCCTAGCTTCATTCATACTGACCAGCAATGAATAATCCAGCGTTGTCCCTGTTTCTTCCGCTATGGTGACAATATTGTACCATTTGCCCAAAATGGATATTTTGTTTTCTGTCCAAGTGGGTACTTTCGCACCTAAAATAACTTCATCATCAGCAAGTTCTGTTTTATGCACTTTTTTCAGCCAGGGAGCTATAATCCAGTCACTAGTCGGATCATAACCAATCATCCGGTTTTGCGACCCAATATCATGGCAATCTGCCGTTAGGGAATGAGTGTAAAACTGCGGAGTAACAGTACGGACCCCCTGAATATTGCGAATGCCCTCCACATATGTTTCTGGCATATAGGAATTTGCCGTTGCCCCGCCAAATAAGAGCAAGCTGGGCTCTAGTGTCACTCCATAAGGCACAACAACGATATCTGCCCCCATACGCTTCTTCGAAAGTTCCATACCTGAGGCAACCCCGTTGTATAAAGCTGCAATACCAAAGACTATAGCTACGCCGACAGCAATAGACACAATTATGGCTATACTTTGTAATCGTCGGTGCAGCAAACTCTTCCAAATAAGAAAAATCATTATCCTGTCTCCTCTCTACTCTTCTTTCAAAAAGAAAAAACCTGATTTCCCCCTGTCTTCCCAACAGGTGAAAACCAAGCCTCCAGTACATCTGGTCAACCTTGATAAACACTCTACTATTGTTAATTACCTACTGCCGATAATGGCTGTCAATATATCGTTGGCAAGATGAAGCCCACCGCGATATCCGGAATATCCCTGGTCAGTAATGACCCGGTTAGTTATTGGATAGCTGACACTCAAGAAGCCCGCCTTTAAATCAGCAGCCAAATCGCGATCATAGGTACTGCCTAGAACAAACAGCGGGCTAACTGCCAAACCATAATCGCCACTTTCTTCAGTCAACTGCTTCTGCAATTTAGCTGCAATTTCACTGGTATCGGTTTCAAAAATAAGTGTAGGCCTTAGTTCCTGCTTGATGTCAGTAAAGCGCTGCCGTAGTTTGGCTTGCTCAATTTCATCAAGAGTATCGGTTATGGCAACAAAATAAGGAATCCAGCCAAAATCATCAGCTAAGAATTTAGTCAGAGCATAGCTGTAGTTTGCGTCCCCAATAATCACTGCAAACCGCTGCAAGTCCATATCATTATATATTTCGGCAACATTCTGCAGAAATCCGAAATATCTTGTTTTTTCCGCTTGCAATACTTGTTTTAGCTTCTCTTGGTCAATTTCAATATGCCGGGCTACTTCCAATAAAAATTCCTTTGTAGCTGTCGGCCCAATCGGCAATGGAATATTTACATAAGGAATACCATGCACTTCTTCAAAAACGTTAGCAGCCTCAGTACCATAGATATCTGATAATACAATGTTTAACACTGATTGCGAAGATTTTTTTATAGAATCCAAATCATCAAAAGGAGTAACAAAGGCATTGACCTGAATACCAAGTTCAGAAAAGATCCGTTTTAATTCCAGCAAATTTCCCCGCCAAAAAACATCCAACGCAGGTACCAGTCCTAACAAATTAATTTGCTTAGGTATTGTAGGCAAACCCTTCTCCACATACTGTGTGATTAAGGCACTCATGATAATGTCATATCCCTTATAAGAATTACCTTTGAATCCGCCGGTTTCTGCCACAATAATAGAGCTTTTTGCTGTTTGAAATTCTTTGGCGACTGAAGAGACGTCATCACCAATAATCTCTGTCATACATCCTGTAATTACGGCAAATAAATCGGCATCAACTACGGCTAACGTACCTGCAATCTGTTCAGTCAATCTTATCTTCTTTTAGACCCATTTGTATAACCCCTTTCCCAGCATTTTTGAAAAATCAAAAAGAGGCTGCGTCCCTTATCGGGTCACAGCCTCTAGTTTTACAACCAGTCAGCAAATTTCAATTAAATTATATATTAGGCTCAAGCTATTGTCAATATATTGTAATAAGCATTATACTATTATCATCAGCTGATCAGCCAAAAACTGAAGGCAAAGCTTTCTGCTATAACAGAAAGCCTTGCCTTTAGTTTTTTTATATCCAATGACAAATAAGAACCGGAGGCAGTAGCTATGACTTTTTTTACAACAAGCAGCAAAGGCCAAAAACCCATAAATTCAAACAAGCGCTTTCACTATAGCTGGATTATCCTATTAGTAACATTTTTAGCGTTAATACTTGCAGCAGGTATCCGCTCCACACCGGGAGTACTCATTATTCCATTTGAGCATTATTTTGGCTGGAGTCGGTCTGCCATCAGCTTTGCTCTGGCAATTAATCTGCTGCTTTACGGCCTTTGCGGCCCTTTTGCCGGAGCTTTACTGGAATTGTACGGAACCCGGCAAACTATGGCCATGGCTTTGGGATTGATAGCAGTCGGAGCTGCGCTGTCATCCCAGATGAACGCCACCTGGCATTTGATGGTACTATGGGGAGTTGTCATCGGCACTGGAAGTGGCTTTTTTTCACCGGTATTAGGGACAGTGGTTGCTAACCGCTGGTTTAGCAAACGCCGTGGTTTGGTCATCGGCATATTTAGTGCGGCAGGCTCAGCCGGACAGCTCATCTTTTTGCCACTTTTTTCGAAACTTCTTGAAATATATACTTGGCAAATAGTGACTTGGTTTATAGCCTACTCCGCTATCGCTGTTATGATAATTGTCTGCCTGCTAATGCGAAATCATCCCCGTGATATTGGTTTATTACCCTATGGTGCCAGCCAAGCGGCAAGTGCTGATCACCCCGAAAAAAATGGTTCTATTTCCGTAGTAATTACTGTCTTTAAGCAGGCTGTAACTAATAGAGATTTCTGGTTACTGACAGGCAGTTTCGTTGTTTGTGGCATTACCTCTAGCGGCCTGATCGGCACACATTTTATTCCGGCTTGCGCCGATCATGGGATATCGGAGATTAGCGCTGCAGGCATGTTGTCCATATCGGGAATTTTCAACCTGCTGGGTGCTATGGCTGCCGGTTGGCTTTCAGACAAATTTGATAATCGCTGGCTATTATTCTGGTTTTATATGCTGCGCGGAGTAACGCTTGCCTGGCTGCCTTTCACTTTGGCTTCCGACACTTATAATTTAGCACTCTTTATTGTCTTTTACGGTTTAGATTGGGTGGCAACTGTGCCGCCGACAGTACGGCTAACTACCGACATTTTTGGCAAACAGAGCAGTATTGTTTTTGGCTGGATGATGATTTTCCATCAAGCCGGTGCTGCCCTTGCCGCTTATTCCGGCGGCGCTCTGCATACTCTGCTTGGCAGCTACCAATTGGCTTTTATCTCAGGCGGAGTACTCTGCTTACTTGCCTGCGGGCTTGTTATTAAAATTCGCCGAATATAAGCTTTATGACATTCGTCGGATAAAATTCACTTTATTTACACAAGATTTTCTCCAAGCTATATTTATTCCAGATTCTCCATTGACATTTCCAATATTAGTGTAGTACTATTATTTCAAAATCATTTGCGGGTGCATTACGAACTTTTTTTGATGCAACCCATGGTTCATACATAGTAAAATTAGCTGATCATTAAAAGATTGAAGGCTAAGGATATTTTAAAATGTCCTTAGTTTTCGGTCTTTTTTTATTTTCAGTTCAATAAATAAAGCAGACTTAGCTTCAGATGGGGTTTTAACCTCATCTGAAGGTTAGTCGCCCTTATCCAGGGACTTATCCGCTCTTACTCCCTTGTAGAACTGGGAGTTTTAGAGCGGGTTAGTCGTCGGATAAAACACATTTACTAAAGGGTATTAGAAACGGAGGAACGGCAATGAGTATTAATTTAAATGAACCGGCAGTTGAACTTCGGGAATCCAGACTGGGAACTTTAACCGGGTATGAGGGAGATGCTGCCCATCTGCTCAGCAGAAATGATTTTCCCAACCGCGAGCGGTCATTTACCCAATGCGGCTCATGCAGCGCCGACCAGGTTATGAATCTGTTTACCCAGATTCAAGATGCAGCAGTTGTCGAACATGGCCCCGCCGGTTGCGCTGCTGATATTCCCTACCGTAACGCTACTTTCCGCTTAGGCAACAGGCGTATGGGGTATCATGTCCATAATGTCAAATATATCAATACCAATCTTGATGAAAATGATACTATTTACGGCGGTGGCGCTAAGCTGGAAAAAGCTATCAGAGAAGCCAAACGCCGCTTTAATCCTAAAGCTATTTTTGTTACAACCACCTGCGCTTCTGCCATCATCGGCGACGATGTTCCCGGAATTTGTGATGAGCTGGAAGAAGAACTGGGAATTCCGGTTGTCGCAACATTGTGCGAAGGCTTCCGTACCAATATTTGGGCAACCGGCTTTGACTCTTCCAATCACAGCATTCTCCGTAAAATCGTTAAACCGGCGCGTCAGAAACAACCTGATTTAATTAATGTAATCAGTTTCCAACACCGCTTTCTGTTTGAAAGTGTTTTTAAACAGCTTGGCCTGCGCCCTAATCACATTGTTCCACTGTCTACAATCGACCAGCTTGAGCACATCTCCGAAGCAGCAGCAACAGTACAATACTGCGAATCGCTGGGAAGTTATCTTGCCGCCGGCCTTGAGGAGCATTTCGGCGTACCGGAAGTCAAAGCCCCTGCGCCGTTTGGCCTCAGAGCCTCTGATGAAATGCTGCGCGAAATTGGTCGGATGTTCCATAAAGAAGCAGAAGTCGAAAAGGTTATTATTGCAGAAAGAGAAAAAATCGCCAAAGACCTTGAACGGCTTCGCAGCAAACTGACAGGCAAAAGAGCCTTTATTGCCGCTGGCGGTCCGTTAGCCTATAATATCATTGCTCTTGTCAAGGATTTGGGCATGGAGGTTGCGGGAACCTGCATCTGGCACCATGACCAGAAATTCGATAACGATGATGAGCGGCTAAATTTCCTTAAATTTGACCTTAAGCATTACGGCAATTTTCATATTGGTGTTTGTAACAAACAAGCCTTTGAAGTAGCTAATGCCATTAATAAACACAAACCAGACATCGCCATTTCCCG
>JAGGAB010000051.1 GCA_017889705.1 Bacillota bacterium
TCTCGGTGTTGAACAGCAGACCGTTCGACTTGCATGTGTTAGGCACGCCGCCAGCGTTCGTCCTGAGCCAGGATCAAACTCTCCATAAAAGTTTTATTTTATGAAGCCTTGATGGCTCTTAAAATTTAAAAGAAATTATTTAAAGTGCTCATTGAGCACCGCACATCTGGCTTTTATGATGCATTACTTACATTGTTCAGTTTTCAGGGAACGTTTTTTTACTATCTCGTCGCTCACTGGCGACTTTTATATCTTAACACAGCGGCTTTCACCGTGTCAACATATCTTTTGTTGGTAATTTTTGACGTCCGCTTACTTGTTTCACATAACACTCGCAAACGGCGACTTTCATATAATACATGAAAGCAGCACTAGTGTCAAGTGCCGCTTTCTAAATTGCTATCTGTTTACTATCAAACGCTTTTTGCTGCTGGCTCAGCTTTTGTTCCCACTCGCATAAATCCTTGTACATAAACTCATGCACTAGAAACTCCGGCTGTACATAATCAATGATACGCTGAGCAGCCGAAGTAGTGAATGGTCTGTGTTCATCAATCTTAAGCACATGGTTCATAACGTCTTCCAGGCTGTAAGTTGTTTTATGCTGGCTGGTGTTTTGACTGGCTTTAAGGTATTTCCCTGACAACGATGTATGCAAATGAACAGCTTTAATATACTGTGCATACTCTCCCAGGTTTTCAAGAACAGTTAACACATATTGTGCTCCATCTGCCTCTGTGCGCAAATCCGGATTAGTATTCATCAGATGGCCGGTATCCAGCATTATGCCGACATTGCGGTGCGATACGCCGTCAAGCAGCCTTGCCGTTAATTCTTTATCTGTCAGAGTCAAGCCCGGCCACCACAAATTTTCAAATAACAGGGTTACTTCTGGCGGGATAACCGGTTTTAACGCATTAACTACCTCGATAGTTGCTTCGATTACCTCGCCGCTTGTCGCGTTGAAATTCCAGCTAAACAATTCAGGGATACGAGCATGACTGACATGCAGTACCATATACTTTACTCCCGCTTGACTAGCCTCGCGGATATTATCACGGTAAATATTCAGCCAATCTTCGCGATTTGACCCACCATAACATTCGTTTATGTTTTCCTGACTACCAAACTGCCGAAGCAATGCCTCCTGGTCACCACGCCAAAAATCCAGCCACCACGGCCAAAAACGGAGATGACAGCCATGCATCCATTCTTGTTTATGAAGCTGCGCATCCCAGGGAGCGCAAAACATCATTTCCAGACCATCCAGATTATGACGCGCTAAAAACGCTTGGAGCTGTTGCGGGCTATTGCCAAATAGCTCATTATCAGTAACATAATTCGACATATTTACAAGTTGCAGCATACCTTATCCTCGTTAAAATTCTATTCCCTTTTGGGCTTTTATACCTTTTTTATAGGGATGTTTTATTTCTTTCATCTCGGTAACCAAGTCTGCTCGGTCAATAATTTCGGGATGCGCATCACGGCCGGTAAGCACCAGATGCAGCAGCGGTGGCTTTATTGCCAACAAAGCAGCAACCTCTTCCCAGGATACCAGACCAAATTTAACCGCATAGTTAATCTCATCAAGGATAATCATATCCCAGTTTCCTGACATGATTTCTGTTTTCGCATCTTTAAGTGCCTGCTGCGCCGCTTGCTGGTGATCCGCTTTTTCATCGTCTTGGGCATTTCTCACAAACCCTTCACCCAACTGACGAATTACAAAATCATCGCCCATTCTCTCGGCAGCCTGTAGTTCTCCATATTTCCAGTTGCCCTTGATAAATTGCAAAACCAAGACCCTAAGACCCTGCCCCCAGGCACGCATGCCCAGTCCCAGAGCAGCCGTTGTTTTTCCCTTACCGTTTCCCGTATTTATAATAATCAGGCCTTGTCTTTCGTCCATAATCCGCCCTCCATTTTGTCTGCCTATCTACTTATGTATATGTTTGTTTCCTTGGTCTACCGGGGCTATAGCTGTTTTAAGATGGTCGACATAGATATCCTGAATCGCCCTATTTTCACCTAGCCCGCGTAAATATACTTCAACCTCGAAACCAGCAGCAATTAGTTGCGATTTCGCCGAATCTTCATCCTCGCCAGCCATGTCATTAACAGCATGGTCACCGGCAACCAACAAAAACGGCATCAGTGTAACTTTTTGCACCTGTTTTTGTTTTAACTTGGCAATGATACGTCTTAATTCCGGATACCCTTCTACTGTATAGATAAAAACATGTTCAAACCCATAATCCTCAAGTTTTAATTGCAGCACACCATAAGCGGCATTAGCCGGATGCAGCCCGCCATGTCCCATAAGTACTACTGCACTGTTCGGTTCACCTGCAGGCATTTGCGATTGTAAAGCGTTGATGGCAATTTCATAGTCATCAGGCTGTTCTTCCTGCCCCATGTAATACAGCAGCGGCCGAGCCAGACATATTTTTTTAAATACTGGCATTGTTGCATGCGCATAATGCGCGACCATTATCTTTATTTTGTCATATTCGGCGCCAGGCACCACATGCAGCGGCTGAATATACACTTCCTGATATCCTTCGGCCTGCAAACGCTCTAATGCTTGCCGTTCATTATCAATAATTAGACCGTCGCGTTCCTGCAAACGTTTGATAACAGTCCGGGAAGTAAACGCTCTGCGCACCTCATACTCTGGAAAAGCAGCACGAATGCGGTTTTCAACACTTTCAATAGCCAGTCGTAAGGTTTCCGGGTAAGAAGTACCAAAGCTAACCACTACAATGGCCTTCTTGCTTACAACATATTCTTGCTTCACAAAATCCCTCCGTGTATTACCTAGCAAATAACCCCTCCGCAGAATCCCGGAAGGGGTTAGCTTACCATTGCTGTTCGCTACCAGCAGTAGTTTTTCCTGTTCAATTAAATAATTATCACTTGGTATTTTTAGTGTTTTTTTGCTTTGGGATTATTGAGTTCGTCAATAGCATCTTTGGTATGCTGCACATAAATTTCTTGGATATTAGCGTTTTCTCCCATACCATGGAGATAGGTGTCTACTTTAAATCCTTCAGCTAATAAAACATTTTTAGCAGAGTCTTTTTCATCACCTGCCATATCATTGGTGGCGTGATCACCGGCTACCAGCATAAACGGCATAAGTGTAACTTTTTGAACTTTATTGGCTTTGAGTTTAGCTATTACACCTTCCAGTGACGGATAACCTTCTACTGTATATACATAGACGTTTTTGTAACCGGCATCCTGCAAGCGCTGCTGCATAGCGGCATAGGAAGAGTTTCCTGGATGAACCCCGCCGTGACCCATTAATACGACGGCTTCCTTGTTTTTCAATTTAGGATATTGCAGTTCCAGGGCTTTGGCAGTTGCCAAGTAATCGTCGGTCTTACCTGATTGTCCCATATAGTAGAGCATAGGGCGGCCTAACGCAATTTTGTCAAAGGCTTTGCTTACTTCAAACTGTTTAACAACAGCCTTTACCATGTCGAATTCTTCACCAGGAGAGATATGCAGCGGCTGAACAATAACCTCACTGAAGCCTTCAGCTTGTAATCTGGCAAGTGCCTCTTTTTCCGTGTCAATTTTAACGCCGTCCCGCTCAGCCAGTTTCTTGATGATAATGCGGGAAGTGAATGCCCGTCTTACTTCATACTCAGGAAACTCTTTTTGCATTTTGCTTTCCACTGCCTCAATGGTTGCCTTCATGGTTTCTGGATAGGTAGTCCCGAAGCTAACCACCAAAATGGCTTTTTTACCGGTATCTGCGGCGGCTGCCGCCATAGGAATCAGGCTAACGCAGCCAAATACAGCAAGCATACAGAGAGTAGTAATCAACGTGTAAAACTTTTTCATAGATAAAATACAACTCCTTTAATTCTAAATTATATGCCATACCAAGCACTTTGCAAGCATAACGAACAGACTATCTCCCTACATCATAAACAGCTCCTCTTCTGAGATTATTTTATTTCAATAACATAATTGAAAAAAGTAAGGGCCAAGATTGACCCGCGCCAGCGGCGCAATGTTAAAAGGAGAATTAGAAAAATGTGCTGAAATATTAAAACTCCTGACCGTTTAAAGTCAGGAGTAATAACCAGTAAGCCAATAAAAAACTCCTGGTGGTTAACCAGGAGCGAATTAAGCTAAGTACACTAAAAAGTGCCTACTGTTAATCCCCTCCCCATGCCTCGTGGGTAACAAACGGTGATTGTCAGATAGGCAGTTCTCCTGACTCCGGATCATGGCTCACTTAAACCTTCCCAAGACTTTCGTCCCAGTGGCATATCTTAAGCTTGCTCCCCGTTACAGTGGCGGGACCGCGCCGGCATTTAACCGGACTTCCCTATTAAGCCGTTATGGCACCTATCTCAAAATATTCAGTTTTGCTTTGTTCTGTTATTACCATACCACACCTAAAATCAAGTGTCAACACTACGGTAAATCAGATTTACAATGAAGCGGTTTTCTCTTCCGGCGCTAATTCCAAAACAATACGATGATCAACTAAGTTCAGTTCTTTTATCCTGCCAGCGATGGTCTTTCTCTGTCCCCAAATGCTTTCTAGATAAATTTCACCATTTTGCGGCACTACCCGATCAACCCGTTCCATTAGCAATTCTTCTTTATCTTCTTTAAGAATATAGGCATTTGCCTCGCACATAGGACTATTCCCCCTTTTCACTAGCCATGTATTGTTTTATCTGGGTTACCATAGCCTCTACCATATGAGGCAAGGGCTCAGAATGCAGACCAACCAATTCAATATTGTTGCGATGAATTGGCAATAAAATTTTTTTTGCCTTGCTGGCGACTATTCGCTTAGACATCTTAGGAGTCAGTTCACCCTTCATTGAGTTAGGCAAAATAATACTTAACGAACCTAATATCAAGTCTACCTCGTCCACATTGCAAACAAGTGCATTTTCACCGGTAGCACCTTCATTGGCGCCTGCTCTAATCATTGTCGAAGTAGCCTGCGAATTTGTGCCTATAGCTAAGATTTCAACTTTATTATGAAACTCATTACGAACTTTGTCAATAATGACCTTGCCTATTCCGCCTCCTTGCCCGTCTACCACAACAATATACACAAAATCCCTCCACAATAGTAATTATCCTGTCTTTAAGAAGGTTATACTTGCTTCTTGTTAGAATAAAAATAATAAAAGGTATGAAAAAGCAAAGGACTTCTATCCTTGGCGGCTTCATACCGGTTTGATCTATTAAAAATCGCCTTTAAGGCATTTACATCCAACAATGTTCTACAAAAAGAGTATTCATTACTCTTGTTTCAAAATCATTATATACCGTTGACAGATTTTTGTAAATACTGCAATTATCGTATGCAGCAAAATTGTCTAAAATATATGATTTTACTCACAATTTTCATTGACAACTTCCTCTATATACGCAATAATATATTTGTAAAAATTACACAATACATGAATTTAAAGGCATGAAGCCTTGTTGGGGACATAGTCTTCTGCAATTCTTTGCGCCTTTTTTTATTATTTTTTAGGAGGTAATACCATGCTCAATCGTCCTGACGACTATCAAAAAGCCATTGACTTTCATGGGCACTGCTGCCCCGGGCTGACCATCGGCTATCTTGCAGCCAAAGCCGCCTTAGAGCATCTCAAGGTAGAACGCGCCGAAGATGAAGAACTTGTCGCTATTGTGGAATCAGACGGCTGCGGTATTGATGCCATTCAAGTTTTGCTAGGCTGCACTATCGGCAAAGGAAATCTAATCTACAAAGATCACGGCAAACAGGCATACACTATCGGCAACCGCAAAACCGGTCAGGCCGTACGTGTTGTTATGACCGGCGATATGGTTCCACTGACCCCGGAACAAGAGGCCATAAAGACTGCCGTATTCAGCGGACAAGCTACCCCCGAGCAAGAAGAAGCTTGGCAAAAACTTCAGTCCGAACGTACTGAACGTTTATTGTCTGCCACACCTGCACAACAATTTAAAGTTCAGGACGTTGAACTTAAATTGCCTTCGGAAGCGAAAATTTTCAAGTCAGTTATCTGCGAATATTGCGGTGAAAAAGTCATGGAAGCCCGTGCCCGTTTGAAAAACGGTAAAATTGCCTGCCTGGCCTGCACGGAAGAATACACCCGGGGGTGGTAATTAGTGGCGCAAACTACATATGACTCTCAATTTTGGGCAAACGCTTGGAAACAGTATCGCTTATCAGGCAACAAACGTCGCCCTGACCCCAAAGCCTGGGTGGAATTCTGGAATCATTTTTCCACACGCTACGCGCAGCATAATGAAGATACCAAACAAACTCATCAGAAAATCATTGACAATCTAATCTGCCAGAGAGCCTTTGAGCCGGGAGATACCCTGCTGGATATTGGCTGCGGTCCCGGTACATATGCATTGCCGCTTGCTGCCAAGGGAATCGTCGTAACCGGCCTGGATACAGCCGGCCAAATGCTAACCGCGCTACAGACTAAGGCAGAAAAAGCAGGCTTGGCCTCAATGATTACCTCCTGGCAAGCCGATTGGAACGAGCTTCCGTCAGAACCAGCCTATGATGTGACCTTTGCCGCTAAAAGTCCGGCGATCAATGACTATGACAGCCTGATGAAAATGACCAAAGTTACCCGCAAGACCTGCTGTCTTATCGGTTTTGCCGGCAAGCATGACCTGGAACTGCGCCGCCTGCTTTGGGAAAGATTGCTAAACGAGCCTTCTCCCAGCCCGTCTTTTGATATTATTTATCCGCTTAACATTCTGTACCAGGAAGGCTACCGTCCCAACATAAGCTTCTACAGCTACAGCCATACCGAACGCGAGCCGCTTGCTTATCTAATCGAGCACTATACCCGCTATTTTGCCATGCTGGGTGTAAGCGGCCCGGATGTTGAAGACAGCATCCGGAAGTTCCTGCAGGATCGCGCAATTGACGAGCACTGCACCGAAAAGTCCTCAACAACAATTGGCGTTATGTGGTGGAAAACACACTAGGAATAATAAAAGGACTGACATTGTCAGTCCTTTTATTATTCCTAATTCTACTGTCACAAGTAAACAGAGCTTGTCGCTCACGCGGCTCTACATGCATTCAGCTGGTTGTTCTTCCGGGGTTAATTCCCCCCCTTCCAAACCCTAAGCATGTAAATGACAAGCTACTCCGCATCCATCCCTTTGAATCAGTTCCGGCCTTACACTGTTGCACATATCCTTACGAACGGAACATGACTTATAAAATTTGCAGCCGTTACTCTGATATTCAAGATTCTCTTGCATAGTTGCCCCATTGTCTTCCACTGCTACTGAATCAGTTAAAAGGCACGATAATAGCATTTTCGTATAGGGATGCCTAGGTGCAGCTATAACTTTTGCTGTTTCTCCGATTTCCATAATGCTGCCTTTATACATAACAATTACGCGATCACAAAAAAGTTGGACAAGCGCTAAATTATGACAAATGAACAAGTAAGACATAGCCTGTTCCTTTTGCAGGGTCAGCAAGAGTGTTATGATTTGCGTCTGAACAGTTACATCAAGTGAGCTTGTGGCTTCATCGCAGATTAGAAGTTTGGGTTGTATGGCAAGCGCGCGGGCGATTGCGGCTCTTTGGCATTGACCGCCGCTGACCTCGTGCGGATATCGCTTTGCATAATCCACCGGCAGACCACATTGCGTAAGCAGCGTTGCCACTCTCGCTTTTGTTTCTTTTCGTGATAGACCCCTGTTGCGAAGACTCTCGCCGATAGCGTCTCCTAGCGTAAGGCGCGGATCAAAAGAGCCGGTCGGAGATTGGAACACCATTTGAAGATCGCGATAAGCGTCACGCAGCTCTCGCCCCTTTATACGGGTAATATCTTTGCCATTGAGATAAATTTGCCCGCTGGTAGCGTCAATCAGTCTGCTGATCATTCCCGCTGTTGTGCTTTTACCAGAGCCGGACTCCCCGACAATTCCCAAGGTTTCTCCTGAATACAAGCTGAAGCTGATTTTGTCAACTGCAGTGAAGTCGGTCTGATCATGTCGTCGAAATATCTTTGTAATATCTCTCGCTTCTAATAATGGTTCCATTCAATTCCTCCACAGTTTTGGTACGGCGGCCAGCAAAGCCTTTGTATATTCGTTCTGTGGTTCACTCAGTACTTGCCGGGCTGTTCCATATTCCATTATGTGACCGTTTTTCAGCACAATAACGGAATCTGCTATAGCCGAAATCACTTCAATATTATGTGTCACAAGAATAATTGCAGTGCCGAACAGCTTACGCAAAAACAGCATTTCCTGCACCACCTGTTTTTGCACAGATACATCCAGTGCACTGGTTGGTTCATCTGCCAAGAGGACAGATGGGTTCAAGAGCATTGCCATTGCAATTCCGACACGTTGGTTCATGCCGCCTGATAATTCAAAGGAATAGGAATTTAATATTCGTTGTCCATCCTCAAAGTTGAGTTTATGGAACAACTCCAACGCTCTTTCGTTTGCTTCTTCCCTTGTTATCCGTGCATGAGCGTTCATACTTTCATAAATTTGGCTGCCAATTGTACGAACAGGGCACAAGGAAGCGCCGGAATCCTGAAAAATCATGCCTATTTTTGTACCGCAAATTTTTCGCATTTCCTTCGTTCCTAAATCCGGCAGGTTCTTTCCTTGAAACCAAATATCGCCCCTTGTCACCATGCCGCTTTGCCCCAAAAGACCCATAGCGGCTTTTATTATCGTGCTTTTGCCGCTGCCAGACTCCCCAACTATGCCTAAAACCTCACCCGGTTGCAAAGTGAAGCTGACATTCTGCACAACGGGGTCCTCATTATAGCAAATATCCACTGAATTATACGTCAAAAGTGCGTCCATGCTTATCTCCTTTGAAACGGGCGAGAAATTGATTTAGTTGATATCCAAGTCTGCTGTAATTTCATAAAAATCGCAGGGATGTGCGACAAGTCCGGTAACCTTGGACTTTGCAATCATGCTCATACGCAAATGAGAGGCGAATACATAGGCATTGTCGTCCAAAATTGTCTGCTGCATTTCAATCGCAATCTTTTCGCGTTTTTGTTTGTCAAAGGTTTGTGCCATTTCTTGCGCAAGCTGCTCAAGCTTATCGCTATGGTATTTTCCGTTATTGGTTGAAGATTTATCAAGACTGCAGTAGGTAAAGAAATACTCCGGGTCGCCGGTAGGCGCTGTGACCATAGCGCTTGCATAGACATCCCAGGCAGCCGGATTGACTTTTATGCTGTTATGGTCTGCTGTACTGTTGATTTCCACGGATATTCCGATTTTTTTCAGCGTTGCCTGTGCGGATTCGGCAAGCAGAGGCAGCTCCTGACGGCTAGGATAAGTGAGCCAACGAATCACCAGTTTCTTTCCGTCTTTTTCACGGATGCCATCACCATCTGTATCAATCCAGCCGGCAGCCTCCAAAACTTTTTTAGCACCCTCCGGGTCATAGGATTCGGTACGAACAGCTTCATTACCGAAAGTAAAACTGCTCGGGAAAACGCCTGATGCCGGATAACCGTTTCCTTTCAACAGGGTTTCAACAAAGCCTTTTTTGTCAATGCCCATTGCAATGGCTTTACGAACAGCCGCGTCTTTTGTGATTTCGCTTTTAAAATTCATCCAAGCAAAGAAGGCTCTGCTTGTTGCCGTGCTGGTGAATACGTACTTGTCGTTTTTGAAAAGAGGATAGCTTGCGTAAGGCATGCCATAAGCAGCATCAATCTCACCGGACTGGAGCGCCATTGTCAACGTATCTCCATCAGAGATAGTCCTTACGGTAATCTCGTCAATTTTCGGCTTGCCATTCCAATATTTTTCATTTTTAACCAGATTGATACGTTGGCCGGATACAAGAGATACGGCCTTGTAGGGGCCAGTAGCGGATACAATGCCCTCTTTAGTAACGCCGGCTTGAATGTCATAAATACAGCCGTAAGGGTCGGCGAGATAGTTGGGCAGTGCCGGAACCGGAACACTGGTAACGATGGTTATTGTCTGACCATCAGCCGTGATATTATTAATTTTCAAGTCTCCGGCAGCACGCTTATGCACCTTAACCAAATTCTCCAAGCATTCCTTTACTGCCGCGCCGTCCATACGACGTCCGCTTGTAAAATACACATTATCCTGCAGCGTAATCTTCCAGGTAAGCTTATCCACATTCTCATAGCTTTTTGCGAGCCAAGGCTCAATTTCCATCGAATCGGAATAGTGAAACAGGGTTTCACCTATTCCGTACCGAAGGGCGGCCCAGCCGCTGCTGTCTCTGTGAGGATTCACATCCGGCTCGTTATTTTCCGGATTAAAGGTTGTGTCGCCAAATACAAAGGTCTTTTTTGCCTGTGTCCCAGATGTGCTTTTTTTGTCCGAGCTATTACTACAGCCCGCTATTATACTGGCTAGCATACACAGCGCTAGCAAAATGGGAATAAATTTGTTCTTCATAACATAATCTCCTCATTATTATTTTATACCGCTGTTGCGGGGATCTACATAGTCCCTGATCGTGTCTCCCAAGAGATTAAACAGCACAACAGAAAGAAAAATGGCAATCCCCGGGGATAATACCACCCAAGGATAGGTTTGCAGCATGCTCCTGCCGCTGCTCATCATGCTGCCCCATTCGGCTATCGGCGGCTTGGCGCCCAAACCCAAAAAGGAAAGAGCAGCTATTTCCATCAGCATGGTTCCAATATCAAGCATTGCCGTTACTAATATTGGCCCGATAATATTGGGTAAAATATGCTTTGTGATTATTTTAAATGAAGTGCTTCCGGATAGCCGGGCAGCTGAAATGAAATCTGTGTGTTTTACTGCCAAGGTCTGACTTCTGGCAATTCTCGAATACTTGGGCCAGCTAATGACTGCCAGTGCAATAACTGCATTTTGAACGCCGCCGTTCAGCACCGCTGCAATAGCCAAGGCGAACACCAAGCCGGGAAAAGCCAGACAAACATCTGATATCCGCATTACAATGGAATCAAGCGCTCCGCTAAAGTATCCGCAATTCACGCCAACAATCGTCCCGACAATTGAGATTATAGCTACCAGTGACAACGTTGAAAAAATACTTGTTTGTGAGCCGATAATCACCCTGGATAACATATCCCGTCCGTAGCGATCGGTTCCAAACAGATGCTGTGCACTTGGGGGATTGAGCGCAATGCTGTTGTCCTGCATATTGGGATCATAAGGACAGATAACCTCTGAAAATATCGTCATTATCAGCAGAGCAATCACAAGCGAAGAAAAAACAATCAGCTTCACTTTTGTGTAATCTTTTTTAAGTATCTGGCTGCGAACAGTAACACATGCAGTGTTGGCACTCATGTCTCATCACCGCCCAAACGGATTCTGGGATCGAGAATGCGATAAGAAAGGTCTGCAATCAAGTTCACACAGACGTAGATAATCGACATCCAGACGACATAGGCTTGAATCATTGGATAATCACGCATATTGATTGCGTCAACCGCGAGCTTTCCAACACCATCCCACATGAATATGGACTCGACAATTGCCGTACCGCCAAGCAGACTTCCGATAGAAAGCGCTAAAAGAGTAATAATAGTAACAAGCGCCGAGCGCAAGACACTTTTCCAAAGCGTTATCGAAAAACGGATTCCGCGGGATTTTGCTCCGGCTATGTATTCCTTACTCAGCTCATCCAGCACAGTTGCCCGTACTTGCCGGAGATATTTTGCCGACATGGCTATCGTCAATGTAAACGTAGGCAATGCAACGCTTTTCAGACTAATACCGGTAGTGATAACAGGAAAAATCCCAACCTTAATAGCAAGCAAATACATCAGCACTAAAGCGACAAAAAAATTAGGCATGCTATTGCCTACAAAGCTAAGACTCCGAATTATATAATCAGTAAGTTTGTTTTGCTTAACAGCGGCCAAGACTCCCAAAGGAATCGAAATCACAACTGTGAGTAGAATTGAGGTCGCCGTCAAAAGCAAGGTCGCCGGCAGCTTTGAGGTAAAGGTAGAGAATACATCGGCGCCGGATACATGACTAACTCCCATATCTCCTGCAAGCAAACCGCCGAGCCAGGTAAAATATTGTGTCAAAAAGGGCTTGTCCAGGCCTAAGCGTGTTCTTTCAGCATTAATTACATCCTGTGAAACCGCTATTCCTGAGTTATCAAATTTTTGAATAACGGCATCACTTCCCGCAATCCTCATCATGGCAAATGAGAGTAGTGTAATTCCCAACAATATAGGAATCAAATGAAGCAATCGTTTTGCTATATAGCTTTTCATTTTTCCCCACCTTTTCCAACCAGGCCTACGAGCCTCACCCAAAGCAAAGCAGTCTCTGCTCATTTAGTGCCAGACTCTTATCCATATAGATAGTTTCATCCCTGTCATTGCCAAATTCCCGGACAATACACCCTCTACTCAGCCAGAAAGGATACCCGCCCGGCAAAAAGCGGTGGGTATGCAGACAGATGTCACTATAGCCCACACTCCGGCAATACTCCTCCAGGACAGTCAACAACTCCCCGGCGATACCCTTGCGCCGTAACGAGCTGTCAACATAACAGCGGGATAACTCTGCTGTCTTAGTGACATCATAGCAGCCTTTTACCTTATCAAGCCTGTCATCATATGGGCGTATAGCAATAGTGGCCACTACCTTGCCATCTTTGTCAAAAGCGGCAAACATGGCGGTTTTAGGGTCAACAGTATATGTTTCTGCCATATTGGCAAGATCCCAGCGTACCAATACATCAGCCATATTAGGGAAAATTTCCTGCAGCATAGGAATGATAAAATCAAGCGCAGCCTTAGTATCGCTTGCGGTAATTTTACGGATAGTCCATTCTTTATACTTCATGTGCAACATCTCCTTACTTATAATACACAGCCAAAAATGACTTCCTTCGGAAAACAAAAAGGCATGAAGACCAGAGAAGACTTTACGTCCTCCCAAGGCTTCATGCCTAATCATAACTATTGGAGTTGTCTCTTATGTATCATAGTTTATGTTGTACTTACTTTCGAAAGAGTCTTCATTACTCTTGTTTCAGAATAATTTTACAATATCTTCACCTATTTGTAAATAGTGAAAAAATTATCTTTCTCTAAATTGATCGCACTTTTCTAGCTCATTGACGCTCCTTCTGGCTTATATTCTCATTTTTCTCTTTATTAAATAGCTTTCAGCCATATTGCAAGACTCACACCAACTGCCACTACGCCAAGATAAATTCCTGTCCCGATTACAGTAACAGTAACCCCGGTCTTAGATCCAAAAATAGAAAGGTTAGTAGGCAAAACGCGCGATAAGCCATCATAAACATTATGGAAAAATGAGGCTAACAATAAGACAAAGATCACATCCCGAGGCGCAAGCGCACCGCTTTGCAGCAGTGTTCCGGCAACGCCAATCGCTGCAATCAGAGTAGGAATACCGGCAATAATGACTAACACTCCGCCTGTCGTAAGATTAACCCAGCGCAAGCCAGGTTCAAGCGCCGCAATCCCTGTTTTAATAAACTCTGTATGCATAAGGCAGGCAAAAGCTAACGTAACCGGCATGAACACTACAGCAATATTCCAAAACTGCTGAAAGGCTTTTTTCCCTGCTATAAGCAAATCGGTTTTATCGGCGACTGCATAGCAGCTTTCCTGCAGGGCTGAAGTTTGACTTGCGTCATGTCGCTTGGCAAGCAGCCGGTTCCACATAAAGCCAATAATGGTAACCAATGCGCTCATTCCAAGGTTAATAGCAATAAACGAAGTTCCCAAACTCCAGCCTAAGCTGCTAATTAACACTGGGCTGAAGGTAAACAGCGTAAAGTAAATACCGGTCGGCAGAGCCCCCATCAAATATACTGCCACCAAAGTATTTTTGCTTACAGTACCGTTTCGGCCAAAATCAGCCAACATAGCATTGGCCGCATATCTATTTAACAAACATAAAATAAAAAACGAACCTAATGCTTCTGGTAAATTACCAACAACTGTCATTGGTTTCATAACTTTACTAAAAAAAGCAAAGCATTTTCCTGTTCGCAGCACAACACCAAAATAACATCCCAAAAACATGGCAGGCAGCGCGAATTTCCACATGACAAGAACGTCGGTTAATGCTAATTGTATATTCATAGTCATCATTATGGTATTGACAAAATAATAGTGTCAATACTTTTTTTATACATTTTCAGCATTATGAATATCCAAAACTACTTTTCGGGTAGCAATATGCGTTAGTAATGTATCGCTGTGAGTCACTGCAATAAGACCAATGTTCCTTTTTGTTACTTCCTTCAAAAGAAAACTCCATATTTGACTTTGGGTAATAAGATCAAGCATTGTACTGATTTCGTCAGCAATAAGAAATTTTGTCCGTCTCCCCAACGCCCTGGCAATGCAAAATCGTTGCACTTCCCCACCTGATAATTCTCCGGGAAAACGGTCAAACCAATCCCGTTCAATTCCCAATTCATCGATAATCCGATCCTCGATCTCATCCCCTTCAGCAATCGTGTCCTTCATACGTAGCCGGGTATTAACGGATTTTTCCGGATGCTGCCAAATCATCTGAACAGGGCAATAGCCCTTCATGGTATAAATATCTTCTCCGTCCAACAGCACTTGGCCGCTCTTAGGTCTTATATAACCTGATAAAATTTGGCAGAGAGTAGTTTTTCCAAAGCCACTAGGTGCCACAATACCTACGCGTTCATGACTTTCGATAGTAATCCGGAAGTTATCCAATATATTTACATCTTTTTTGTAACCAAACGATATTCCATTTGCCTCTAAAATCATCGTTATTCGCTCCTCATTCTGCGTGGATACAGCGGACAGTTCCGCAGCGTAGCGTCTGTTCCTGGATGTCTCCTTTACATTCCGGCGTAAACCGAAGACACCGTGGACCAAAAGAACAGCCTTTAGGCATATCTTTCACATAAGGCTGGTTCCCTGGTAAGGGCTGAAAACCATTTTGAGGCAAAGCCCGCCACAAGGCTTTGGTGTAAGGATGGCGAAGCATATCCACTGATTGAAAGTCTGCCACCAGCGCTTCTTCTACGGTGGTGCCTGCATAAAAGACAGCGATTCTGTCAGCTACTTCCAGAGCCAACTCAATGTCATGTGTGATAAGGAGAACACCGTTCCCTTTATCGGCAAACTCACGAAAATGACGCATGGCTTTTTTGGCCGCTTCTAAGTGAAGGCCGGGCGTAGGTTCATCGGCAATAATCAAACGCGGGCTTTCCATCATTGCGGTGGTGAGTAGAACCCGCCGCGCCATGCCGCCTGATAACTCAAAGGGATAAAGCTCCCCCACATTTTGCTGTAGCTTGTAAAAAGCAAATAATTCTTCCTGTTTTTTACAGATACTTTCCTCGTCCTTCTCTTTCCTTACCTGTTTGCCCACTTTTTCCAAAGGATCAAGATAAGTTACGCTTTGCGGAACCAGAACAATTTTTTTTCCACGCAGCTCCTGAATGCGGGCAGACGTTAATAATTCGTCTTCAAAAATAACATTTCCCACTGCATTACAGTTAGGCGGTAATATTCCTAAAATAGCGTGGGCAAGGAGGCTCTTGCCTGAACCGCTTGACCCCACCACAGCAACAATTTCCCCGGTATGCACGGAAACGTTCAAATCGCGGATGACCTTTAATTCAACTTGCTTTAGCCCCTGCTCATATTGGGTAAAAGCTACAGACAGATTATTTATTTGTAAAATGTGTTTATTATTGATACAAGGCACAGTATTTCCTCCTTAATCATGGGCGCTGTGAGGATCAATAATTTTTCTCATGCTACCCCCGACTAAATCAAAAAGCAGAACGGTCATGAGCAGAACTAATCCAGGGAAAAGCGCCAGCCACCACATGCCCAGCGATAAGTATTTCATACTTTCCGACAGAATAATGCCGATACCGGGCTGCTCCGGCGGAAGACCAAAGCCTAAAAAGGTAAGAGCCGCTTCGTGCAGTATAGCATGAGGAAAAAGCAGCACCAAACCAACCAAGAATTGGGGAAACACATGAGGAATCATGTGTTTGACCGCAATTTCAACTTTACTTCGCCCCAGTTTATCGGCAACTTTTACATAATTGGCCTCTTTTAACTGAAGTATTTCTCCCCTGATTACCCTGGTCAAAATCGGCCAATGGCTTATTGCAACAGCAACAATAACACCAAGTGTACCTCGCCCGAGGGCATAGGAAATAAGAATAAGCAATAAAAGGTGGGGAATACCCATCACTAAATCGACAAGCCAAGTGATGACTGCGTCCACCTTTCTGCCCAGCGTTGCAGCCGCTGCCCCCAGAATGGCCGCAATGACCGCACTGATAACCGAAGCAAACAGTCCGATATAAATACTGATAGACATGCCTTTCAACGTACGGAAAAGCATGTCTCTGCCCAGCCAATCCGTGCCAAACGGATGAGCCATACTGGGCAATAGATTTTTCTGGGTAAAATTCGTTGTGATTGCGATATCGCCGACCATAGTACCGATAACCGCAATAGCCAGCAAAAAGCTACAGCCAAATGTCATGTACATTATGGTCTGACTTCTCTGATTAAACCGTTTTCTGTGGTGCTGCTGTAGGACAGTCACCGCCATCGCATTATCCATGTATGCTTCCCCGCCTTATTCTAGGATCAATGAAACCATATAAAATATTGGCCGTGAAATTGCCGGTAAACACTAATGCCGCACTAATAACTGCAATTCCTAAAAGCAGCGGCGCATCACCGCCTAACCCGGCAGAAACAGCAGCCTTTCCCAAGCCCGGATAAGAAAAAACCTGTTCCACTAGAACCGAACCGCCGAAGATTTCACTGATGGATGCGAATTGTAATGTTATAGCGGGAAGCATAATATTGCGGAGGGCATGATGGCGAACAATGGAAATTCGGCTTTTTCCCAGTGCTTTAGCAAAAAGAATGTAATCTTCCCCCATAATATCAATCATTTTTTCTCTGGTATGCAGAGTAATACCGGCAACACCGATTACGCTCAAAGTCAAGGCTGGCAATATTAAATGCTTTATGCTATCAAAGATTGATACTTCCGCAGCATTTACCCCGATAGGAACACTCAAACCTATGGGTAAAAGCTGCAGCCAAACCGAGAAAATCATCAGCAAAACCAGTGCCAGCCAAAAGGTTGGCGTACTGGCAATCAGCAATGAATATCCTTTGATTAATTTATCAATCCATCGCCCGCGATATAAACCGGCGATAATCCCCAGTGTAAATCCCAAAATACCCGAAAAAATCCAGGCGGTAATCATCAACACCATAGAATTCATAAATTTGACACTGATAACACTGGCCACAGGTTGGCGATAGAGCAATGATGATCCCATATTTCCCTGGACAAAATCGCTAAACCAGTTCCAGTATCTCTCCACCGGCGGTGTGTTTAAACCAAAATAGGCTTCCAGTTTGGCAAGCTTTTCCGCAGTTATATTAGCCATACCAACTTCCCCAATGTAGGCACGGATAGGATCGACCGGCGATAATGAAACCAGGATGAACGAAAGGATACTCACGGCAATTAACAATGAAGTGATTTTAATAATGCTTTTGCCAATGTATTGAAAAATTCCGGAATACTGGCCTATATTCATATAAATACCTCATTTATAAAAAAGAATAAGCCTATGGTATAGAGAAAAATAAGTAGTAATAAGAATTTCCCTCTATACCATAGAACAGAAAAGCATCCGTTATTATCCTGCTACTTCCAACTCCATTGGTGAACATTGTTTACAATTGTCCAGCCATAGCCATGGGGATGAATTTTCTTGTCAACCACATTCAGATTTTCTTTCGCAAAATAAATGTGTTTAACTTCCACCAGCCATACCCAAGGTGAATCCGCTTGCGGAGTAACACCTGTAATACCATCCCATTGCGCTTTTTTCCAGTATTCGTATGATGCATCCACACTAGTTGCGGCCAATGCTTCTTTTATATGGTTGTCCACAGTTGGATTGGAGTAAGAAGCATAGTTCTTGCCTGTATGATAGTGGCTTCTGACACCATCAGGCGAATGCATTCCGGCCCCAAATACATGCGGCGTCTCATAACATAAGGTAGCAATTTTATCCCAGCTTGAACCCACCGGATTTACTTTAATGCCCACTTGCTTTAACATTTCTTTCACAGCCATGGCAATGCCTGTCCGGGCAGAATTAGAGGAAATATAAAGAAGGTCAAACTCAGCTTTTAACCCTTGTTTTTCATAGATACCGTCTGCATTTAATTTCCAGCCGTCTGCTTCCAGAATGGCTTTGGCTCTTGCAGGATCATAGGCCACTTTCATGGCATCTACTTCCCAAGGTTCATTAACGCAGTCACTATAAGCCACTGAACCATAGCCGTTTAGCACATTTTTTACAATGGCTTCTCGATCAACAGCACAAGCAATTGCCTGGCGGATAGCAAGGTTAGCCGTAACATTATTGCCAGCAGGATAACTTTCACCGTTTTTCTTGGCAGGTGTCTTATGCCCTGCAGGAACACACGGAAGATTAATGCCCCGAATATCTTCCGAATTAAAAGAAAGAATATTATATCCCTTAATAGGGTTAACTGTATAAGAAGGAGCTGTATAAGCCACATCCACTTGGCCGCCTTTAGCCGCAGCGTAGGAGGCATCTTCTGACATAAAAACAATTGTAGCTTTCTTCATTTTTGGTTGTTCGCCATAGTAGTTGGGATTAGCTTCCAAAATTACCTGCTGGCCTTTATCCCATTGCTTAAGCATATACCGACCGGAACCAATCGGATTTTCACCATAGGTCGCAGCATTATAAGCATGTTCAGGAACAATCCCCACAACGGCAGCAATATACGCAAAGGCAGAAAAAGGTGTATTCAAATGAAAAACGGCAGTGGTATCATCAATAGCTTCCACAGATTTTAACATAGATAAATCCGTCTCGGTCGCCTGCTTCACAGCATTATTATAGGTAAAAGCAACATCTTTTGCCGTAAGCGGCACACCATCAGTAAATTTTACATCTGAACGAATTTTAAAGGTCCAAGTGAGTCCATCCGGTGAAATCGCATACTCTTTTGCCAAGTCATAGCCAATCGTAATGTCATCTTTCGTAATTAACAAGGTGCTTTGGATCAAAGGATCATGAGTATGTTCACCAGCCGCCCAGCCCATAATCGGGTCAAACCCCGCAGCAGGTTCTGATTCGACATCCATCGCAATAACCACACTGTCTTTTGCCGCTGTACCGGCAGCAGTGCTCTTGTCCGTACTCTTACCACACCCGGCCAGGGTAACTAGAAAAACCACAATCAGACACAGTACTACACATGTTTTTTTCTTCATGTTCTCCTCCTAAATACTTTTTTTGTCTTTCCTGCTATCCTTGTCCGCAATAAAGAAAAAGAGTGTTTTGGGCAAAATAAAAAATGGCATAAAACCTCGGGTGTATTTTGGTCCCGAATGGTTTCATACCACTCTTATAGCTCTATGTGCTTATATGTTGTTTTCTTTATTGAGTTAAAAATATGACTTCTGTCACATTAGTAAAATTTTCACAATTTATTTATCATAATAAATTATAGCAGTTTACTAATAATTCTGTAAAGCTATTTTTATCTCATTTTGGTAATTATTGTTTAAAGTCTCGAGGATAAGATTTAGACTTTTTCTGTAAAAATAAACGAACCTACCTTTTCACAAAGGTAAGCCAGGATGTAAATCATGTATATTTTCCATCCCGGCTTACTTTTGTATCCTTATGCATTTGAGTCAATTTTTGCAGCAACCCTTTTGTTACCCATCCACTTCCACTTAGCGCGAATAACTAACAAAAAAATTTTGCGTATGCCCTGCATGATTACTTGCGCCGCTGATGCATCATTTCCCGGATTACATCAGTTAAGCACCACACCCGGCATAAGAAGAAGGTAACAAAGAGAAATACCATCATCGCCATTCCCCAAAAACCAATTGTTGAATTAGCGGGTTCAAGCATAAGATTCACCTCCTTTCATTGTTGATAAAATAAAAAGGCACCAATTATTTCGAGACACTATCTGAAAATTACCTATTACGCATCCCTAATAATACGCCCATCCCGCACAGCAATAATGCGTCGCGCTTGGTTAAGAATGAGCATATCACAGGTAACAACAATAATAGTTCGCCCCTGTCGGTTAAGCCTTCTAAGCGTATTTCTAATTTCATAACTCAATTCCGGCTGAAGATTGCCTGTTGGCCATCAACTAGAATAATATCCGGGTCGTGTATAATCGTCCGTGCAATCGCAGCCTGTTGCCGCTGGGCCTCAGTCAAAATACTAGGCCTGTGTTTCATGCAGTGAGCAAGCCCCACTGTCTTAAGAGCCCAAGCTGCACGTTCATACCGTTCCAGCTTATCATTTCCCTCAAATAAAAGTGGCAACGAAACATTTTGTAACACTGACATGCGAGGCAGAAAGTAAAAGTTTTGAGATACAAAACCAATTTTGCGTTTTAGTTTCGCAGCCGAATTTTTGTTGCCTAAAACTTCTATTTTCTGTCCATCAATGGTATAGGACCCGCTTGTCGGTTGCTCAAAGCAGGCAAGAATGTTCATGAGTGTTGATTTTCCTGATCCTGAAGACCCTGTAATAGCAACAAATTCACCTCGCTTAATACTGAATGTCACATCATCAAGGGCCTGGACTTTACTTTCACCAGCCTTATAAACTTTTGATACACCGTTTAATGAAATCGTCATTTAGGTATCCTTCCTCCTATCACTGTCATTCCTGCAAGAAGAGTTCCCTTGGCACACCTTAACCTGCGCCTCATTCGCAATATCACTTATACCAACCACACTCCCAGGTGTAAACCAGGCTGGTTATGTCTACGTTTCTTGCTCATATGGTTTCAGCACGACGCTTATATCTTGCAGACATTCCAATATTAAGTCTGTACGACAACTGACTCAAACAAGAAGCCACATTTAATTGGCTCAGCGAAATATGTTCAGGTACCTGTACCGCAACACCTGAAAAATTTGCAATCCCTTTTATTCCCCCTTTAACCATCATATCAACAACTCTTTGCGCTTGTTTCGGCAGCACATTAATCATCCCAATCGATATCTCGTGCTCTTTTATAATGCTTGGCAAGTTTTTCAGTGGCTGTATTGTTAAATTAAGTCCCGGAATTGTATAACCGTGATTGTTTTTGTCCAAATCAGCAATCGCAACAATCTTAAAAGCGGGCGGAAAAAAATCATAACAGTTAATAGTCCCTGTAATGGGAATACCCATACCGATAAGCAACACATTCCAATTGGTATTGTATCCGAGAATTTCTCTGATCCATGATAAGAGAAATTCTATTTGATAACCAACTCCCTTTGTACCAAAATCGCCAAAGCAGGCTAAATCACGGCGGATAATGGATGAATTTAGACCTGTGCGCTGGCTCAACTGAGTTGAAGCACAAATCTCTTCTCCCTCTTCTTTCATTTTTTGTAAGGTGTTGTAGTACAGTGCCATTCTTACGATTGTGAGCTTAGGTACATCTTCCCGTGATTTAATCATTTCAAGTCATCTCCTTACTGTATTTTGATTTATATACACTTAAACAAAAAGCATGAAGCCACGGTAATTTACCAGAGGCTTCATGCCAACAATTTCACAAATTATTATTTCTAATATTATTCGTCCATGCGTGAATTTCTACATTTTTCTATTCTGCAGTTAGTTTTAACGGCTTTAACAAAATAACGATCTTTTGCATCAATAATATGGGTTACTTGATACCCGGCGACAATCAACCATTCGCCGACAGTCTCTCCGCCTGCCAAACGATCTTCTTTGACCATCTCATGGTCCTGATGGATAGCATTAACCTGGTGCCGGGAAATGTCATGCATAATAACAATACATCCCCCCTCCCGCAAATGCTCCCGCGTAAGCTTCATAAACTGTTGTTTATCCTTGATATGTGGAAAAAAGTTAAAACATACCACGGTATCAAACAGACTGCTATTTGCCAGAAACTCCATAATATCTGCAACAGTAAAAGTAATACCACCAAGTCCGCCGTATTTTTCCTCTGCTTTAGCCAGCATATCTTACAACCAGTGGGACAAATAGTAATTGTATAAGGATTCCCGGTAATCCTGTGAAAATAGCTCCAACAATAAATGTCAAGGGTTTTATCTCCACGGCCAATAGTGCAACCATTCCGGCAACTACAAGTGCAGATGCCAAACGTCCTGCCAACATAGCACCAATAAGCGCCCAAACAAGCGGCAGTTTATTCTTCTGATATAAATACCCTGATGCAACCCCATATACCCCTAATTCACTAACCATAACTGGCAGCATTGGCATTAGTGGAGGCATACC
This sequence comes from Bacillota bacterium, assembly GCA_017889705.1. Lineage (GTDB taxonomy): Bacteria > Bacillota > Negativicutes > Sporomusales > Sporomusaceae > Sporomusa. The sequence goes on from JAGGAB010000051.1 coordinate 22,364, forward strand.
TGTGGTAAAACTGCTAATAATAGGCGTTAAAACTCCCACAGCCAAACCGCCTTTTACGCCAAGCACCAACCCCGCCAGCAACACCGGGATATGCATGGGCAAAAATACTGATCCGACTACCCCAAAGAAATGGAAGCCTATTGGTAGCATTATTCCAAAAGCAATAAACATAGCGACATTCATTAATTTCCGAGTATGACTCATCCTTTCACCGCCTCAGTTTTAATACCGCTCCACAGCAATTGTTACCACTATCAGCGAGCATATAAGCAGCGGATACATTACCATACCGCCTTTTTTAAATACTTCTATACCACCAGTAATAAACTCCATTTAGCTCCTCCTTATTGCTATCAAACTGTACACTAACTAAGTTGAAATACGTCACCTCCAAAAAAATAAAAAGCCACGAAGATTTATGGTCATTCTTAACCATAATACCTTCGTGGCTATTTGCACCAGTATCTTATTGTCTTTTATCTGTTAGTACAACCTTCTTGATTGTATCTGTTAAAATAATAACATACTCGCAATACGTTTGACAATAGAGAATTTTCCTGAAATTTCTACTCTGTCCATAAAACGCCATGATCCAGTGAAAATTACGCTAATTTGCTATTTATATCAAACTGAAGCGTAAATACCGTTCCCTTGCCAAGCTCACTTGCCACCTCAACCTGAGCACCATGCAAGTTAATGATTTCCTTGGCAATAGCCAGCCCTAACCCGGTACCGCCATCACCGCGGGTATGGGACTTATCTGCTTTGTAAAAACGCTCCCAGATGTAGGGCAAATCTTCGGCAGGAATACCCGCACCAGTATCGGCAATACGTAATGTAAGCACCTGCTCGGTGGCTTCCAGACTGACAGTAATTGTCCCGCCAGCCGGGGTAAATTTAAGCGCATTGTCAAGCAGAATCAATACTAATTGTGTCAGTCGGTCACCGTTGGCCTGGATTTCCGGCAGCTTGTCTGCTATTGCGGTCTGCAGAACAACGCCTTTCTCCAGACTGGGCTGCTTAAATAAGGTTACAACATTATCAACAATTTCCGCCAGGTTTACCCGCTCTATTTCCAGTTCGGCAGTTCGGGCTTCCAGATGGCTGAGGTCTAACAGTTCATTAATCAGCTTTTGCAAGCGGATAGATTCATCGCGCATGACCCTGTGGTATTTTTCAACCTGATCACTCTGGGAGATTGTCCCGTCCAGCAGCGCCTCATTGTAGCCGCGCATAATGGTCAGAGGGGTTCTGAGCTCATGAGATACATTGGCAACAAAATCACGTCTGAGCTTATCGGTTTTTTCGGTTTTGCTGACAAATTCATTGAGCGCTTTTGCCAATAAATTTAGCGATTTGCTCAAATCACCGACTTCATCATGGGTCTCCACTTTGGCCTGTACTGAATAATCACCGCCAGCCATAGCTGATGCAACTGCCTGCATAGATCGCAACGGACGAATAATACCACTAGACAAATATTTGGCAATAACGAAGGTAAGCAGCAGCCCCAGCCCACCGGCTGCAGCAATATACCAATAAATCCTGCTGAGAAAATCTTGAAATTCAGTCAACGGTACATTAATCAGCACAGTACCTTGCTGCTGATCGGCAGCTTGACTCAGCGGCACAGCAACCAACAACATATTCTCCTCGTAATATGGATGATAGATCCTTTTAACCCAGGGCGTTCTGTTAGCGGTTGCCACCTGCTGCCTAATCTCATCGAGCCCGCTAATCGCCGCAAGATTTGGCACTTTACCAGGCCCCGCCGTCTTATCCATAGTTTTGTCTGACATCCTGCCTGACATCATACCATGACCGGCACCATGGCCCATCATCATGCCTTGGCCGCCTGGCATCTCGCAATCCTGTTCATTATGCAGCGGGCTTTTTTTCATCATCCCCGCCCTGTGGCGAATGCGGCCTGATGGTGTTTGCTGTTCTTCGGAAGCAGCAAGCAGATTAAAGGAATTGTCAACCACCCAAACCCGGGCACTGAGCAAGCTGTCAATACTATTGATAAAACCGGTCAATTGGTCATAGTTGATTTCACCGGCATAATAACTGTTAACTACCCGCGCGGTTTCATAAGCCTTGTCTGTAAATTCCCGCTGTTTGCTGGCAAAAAAGTACTCGCGAATAGAGAGAGAAACCCCGGCAGACACCATGGCCAATACCAAAGCAACGACAACTATAAAACTGCCTAGTAATTTGTGTTGCAATGAGATTCTCACTTTTTCACCTCAAACTTGTAGCCGATGCCCCATACTGTTTTTATATCCCAGGGCGAAGCTTCGTTTATATTTAATTTTTTTCGAATGCGTTTAATATGTGTATCAACAGTACGGGTATCACCGCAATAGCTGTAGCCCCAAACACTCTCCAGCAGTTGTTCGCGCGAAAAAGCCCGTCCCGGTTTCGAAGCCAATTCCCATAATAACTCCATTTCCTTATTGGCAAAGGCAATCTCTTGGCCAAATGCCGTAACTGCATGGGTAGCCATATCAATAATTAGCTGCGGCAAACTGAGCGCCTCTGCCGGCTGCTTCTGCGGCGCAGCCAGACGGCGCAATACCGCCTTGACTCTAGCAACGACTTCCCGGGAGTTAAAGGGTTTTGTCACATAATCATCTGCTCCGAGTTCAAGGCCCATAATGCGGTCGTCATCTTCCGCCCGCGATGTCAGCATGATAATCGGTATGCTTGAGATTTTTCGAATCTGGCGGCAAACCTCAAGGCCATCCAAAACAGGCATCATAATATCTAAAATGATAATATCCGGCTTATATTCCTGATTCTTGATGAGCGCCTCCGCGCCATCGGCCGCTTCCAGGACGGTGAAGCCTTCTTTTGTAAGATAAAGAGCCAATAGTTCCCGGATTGCCTGTTCATCATCAACCAATAATACGGTTTTACCTGTCATGTTTACCACCCCTTATCTCCAGCATACCACAAGCTGCTTCAGTTCAAAAGAGCCTGCCGCTTTTGCGACAGGCTCCTTTACACGATATTATTGCTGAGCTGGAACATTGTTATTAGGACAATTTCCGTTCATGGGTCCCATGCCTTGTCCATGACCCATATGACCATGGCCGCGTCCCATCATACCACC
>JAGGAB010000091.1 GCA_017889705.1 Bacillota bacterium
GCGCACATTTGAAAAAAAGAGTTGTCACGGATGGGTCAACCCGTGTATGTTGAAGGTGCAAGCCACACAACATACGAAAGGAAGGGATCATCCGTGACTGACACCATTTAGCTCTTAATTACGCATATTGTTTACACCTGCTTTATTTTCAAATCAACAGCAACGAAATAATGAGCTGTTGTCATTGCTTTAATATCATCAAGTGTGACATCTGACGAATGCTCCACCAAAACCATTTCCCCATGAATAAATTTAAATACTGCGAACTCAGTTATAACCGTGTTTACTGCTTTCAAAGCCGTTAGCGGTAACGTGCAAACCGGAACAAGTTTCGGTTTGCCGCCTTTAGCCGTATGTAATGTCGCAACAATAACGTCTTTGACACCAACAACTAAATCCATGGCCCCTCCCGGTCCAAGCACACCTTTGCCCGGAAGCGCCCAGTTAGCCAAGTCGCCTGTTTCACTGACTTGAATTGCACCAATAACCGTAGCATCCATTCTGCCACTTCGTATCATTGCAAAAGAGGTTGCGCTATCAAAATAGCTCGATCCAGGGATCTCAGTTATCGGTGAGCGACTTGCATTAATCAAGTTGGGAATAAATTCTTCTGGAGTCCGCGGCGATGGTCCAACTCCTAGCATGCCATTTTCTGTTTGAATATATATTTTTTTATCGGCCGACAAAAAATCTACTGCCATAGTAGGAATACCCACACCAAGATTAACAATGCCATTGTTGGGTAAAGTCGCTGCCACTCTTCTGGCAATTCTTTCCTTGGCTTGTGCTTCTGATAACTGTATCATTCACTGTCACCCCGTTTCATAGGAATCAATGCGTCAACATAGATAAACGGCGTAACAATTTCTTCCGGTGATAAACTGCCTGCTGGAACAATATCATCAACCTCCACAATTGTGTAGTCAGCAGCCATAGCCATTAGCGGATTAAAATTACGGGCAGTTTTTTCATAGATTAAATTACCAAGCTCGTCTGCTTTTTTCGCATGCAATATTGCATAGTCAGCGCGTATTGGCCGGACCAGTACATATTTTTTTCCGTCAATTTCGCGGCATTCAGTATCTTTTGCAAGTTCTGTCCCTACCCCTACCGGTGTATAAAACCCACCGATTCCACATCCGCCAGCTCTTATAGCTTCAGCAAAAGTACCCTGCGGAACCATTTCCAAATCAAGTTTACCCTCAAAATAAAGTTGCGCAGCTTCAGGATTATAAGTGAAATACGTTCCAATCGCTTTGGAAATTTTACGCTTCGTAACTAAGCGTCCCAAGCCAACATTCGGAGTTCCTAAATCGTTAGCAATAATAGTAAGTCCGAACAAATCAGAATCGGCAATAAGGTCGATCATGGCTTTAGGGTTACCAATATTTCCAAACCCACCAATCATAATGGATGAGTTCGATTTTAAATCGTTAAGGACTTCGTGCAGTGTTTTAATTTTCGCCAAGCTGGTAATCACCTCTACTAATTGTATTGAGACTGTTTGCTGTTACAATCTGTTTTTGGAATTTAGTCTTTAATTTTAGTCATTGAAATCCCAGCATAAGCAAATATAACGGTAACTATTGGACCTAGGTAACAAACAAAAGACCAAGGTGCAAAAGCAAAGGTTGATAGTCCAAGTGTTGCTGCAGTGAATGCTCCTGTTTCAGACCACGGAATAAGGGGGGCTGTAATTGAGCTCGATTCTTGCAATGCTCGTGATAAGTTTTGAGACTGCAAATTGTGTTTTTTATAACTCTCCTTAAATATTTCCCCTGGGATTATAATCGATAAATAAATACTTCCCATTACCATGCAGGTGCCAATGCAGGTTAAAACATTTGTAAGAACTAAGCTACCCGTAGTTTTTGCTTTAACCAATAATTTCTCGCCAATAATTTCCAGGCATCCTGCTTTACTAACAATACCGGCAAACGCAAACGCGGCAAACAGGATCATTAATACCGGGAAAATATCTATTAAGCCTCCCTGCGAGATAAGTTTTTTAACTGCAGGGGCTATCTGTTCCGGATTAAGGCCCTTATCCTTTATCATCGAAATATTAAACCCATTTAATATGGCTGTACAAACCGACTGTAATGAAAATCCTTGTGTGAAAATTGCCAAAAGCGCCGCGACAAATGATGATGCCAGCAAGGATGGGAGTGCCGGTTTCTCAGTCACTGCACCGTAGATAACGATAAGCGGCGGGAGCAATAATAAAACATTCCAAGTAAAAATAGCATCTAACGATGTTAACAGCTTTGTAATTTCTCCACTATTTACAGTGGTTTGATGATGCGTTGTAACACCAATTATGGTATAAACAATCATTGAAATGATAATAACTGGCACCGTAGTATAGAATAAATGTTTGATATGACTATATAATGGCGTGTCAGAAACAATGGCGGATAAATTCACAGAATCTGAGAGGGGTGATATCTTATCCCCCAAAAAAGTCCCCGATACCACTGCGCCAGCAGCAATCGCAACATTTACATCTAGGGCATGTGCTATTCCCATAATGGAAATACCTACTGTCCCTAATGTTCCCCAGCTTGTTCCAATCAAAAGTGAAACAATTGTGGTTATAAAAAACGCTGCCACGTACAAGTATGTTGGTGTAAGAGTTTGTAAGCCGTAATATATCATCATTGGAACAGTCCCGCACATTATCCACGATGCGATGACTATTCCCACAGAGAGTAATATTAATACTGCAGGCATGGCTGTGCTCAATTTATTTACGATTCCTGATAACATCTCATCCCAAGTTAACCCAGCTTTTAGCCCTACAAACCCTGCAAATATTGCAGACAAAATTATTAAAGGCACTACTTTTAAATGATAAATTGTACCGAAAACCATAAGACCCAACATTACTACCATAGGTGAGATAGCTTCTAAGAAACTGAGTTTCTTGTTCATTGTTATCTCCTTTTTTCTTCTTTTATTTTGCTAAGCAGCCACGCCACGTTTTCTCCTAATGTACGTAAAGCCTTAATTCCTTCTTCATCCTTCCAGATATCCCCCGGCTCTTGTCCCACAACAAAACTCCAATAGCTAGATCCAATGGTAACCATTTGATGAGTTCCAAACATCAAATTTATTGCCGCATGAGCAAATAATCCGCCTGCTTTGGTAGCAACTACAACGGGAACTCCTACTTTCCTGCGAAACATGAAATCATTGCCTTTTGCGACAAATCCGCTTCGTTCGATTAACGCTTTCAGCGCAGCCGTAATGTTACCCGAATATACAGGAGATCCGAAGATAATGCAATCAGCCTCAAGCATCTTATCAATAAATCCATTAACTTCATCGTCATTCATTACACAGTGACGGTTTTTAATCTTCCTACATTGGTAACATCCCATGCATCCATACAATTTTTTGCCACCAACTTGGACTACTTCGGTTCCTATGCCAAAACCATGTATCGCATCAAGTACGACCTGAATTGCCTGGGCTGTATTTCCATTAGGATGTGGGCTACCGTTGAATGCAACAACCTTCATTTTCATCATTCCTACTGCTTTTGCAACTTCCGAGGAAAGAACCTGCAACTTGTTTCCTCGGAAGCCAAAAGTATCTTTTTATTACACAGTTTTACCGTATTGTTTAAAAGCTTTTACTGTTTCTTTTGCAGCGTTAGCAAAAATGGTGACGTCAGACTTCCATGCGATGTAGGTAGCCCCCATTTTTAAATATTTCTCAAGTTCAACCTGACCTGCTACATAGATACCAACGCGCTTCCCATGTTGTATGGCGATGGCGAAGACTTTCTCAATCACAGCAACGACTTCTGGATCATTTGTTGCGCCCGGTTTTCCCATTGATTGGCTAAGATCAGCAGGACCGATAAAAAGCACATCAACTTGAGGAATTTGGCAAAGTTTCTCGACCTGATCCGCCATAATTTTGTTTTCCACGTGTACAACTACAATAGTATTTTCATTAGACGACTTAATATAATTGTTTTTATCACCCATACCATATTGAGCCGCTCTTTGATTAAACGACAGTCCCCTAATTCCCGCAGGATAATATTTTGTGTAAGCTACTGCTTGTTCGACTTCTTGTGCCGTAGATAAGCTGGGAATTTGCACTCCACCCGCTCCCGAATCCAACGCATGAAGAATGTGTTCTTCTGAAGAACCTCTCAAACGAATTATGGAACTCAAACCAGCACCATCTGCAGTCCTGATTATATCTTCCACATTCGGATACCCAAAGCTCGAGTGTTCACAATCAACAATGATAAAATCGAATCCAGCTAGGCTCATCATTTCCACTATACTGGGACAATTTAGTTTAACAAAAGCACCTAAGGCAACGTCACCATTGCTAAGTCTTTCTTTGAGTGAAGTGTTCATCATTTTGCACCTATTAACGGTCATTCCGCTTGGGGACAAAAATATCCATATTGATTACGGGAGTGTCCTTGCTTGTAACCACAATATAATGCTCAATATTTGGGGGAATAGCTATAATTCCACCGGCTTTCATCGGATGTGCCACACCCCCTACAAAAAAGGTAGCTTCCCCTTCAACGACCAGCGAAACCTGTTCATACTCGTGGGTATGGGGTCCGGGCTTATGACCATACTCAAGTGTAGCTCTTGTCACTGTACAGCGTTCTGCCTCATTGAAAACTTTACGTGAAACCTTTTCTTTAACAGGGATTGGGGTAATTTCATTCCAATTAGCTGTTTTTACTTCCATTTTAGTTCCTCCTTATTCTAATCCCAGTAATTTTGCTGGATTTTGTTTAAGCAAAACATTAATTTGCTGCTCCGAAACTCCCAGCTCTTTTATTAACCGCTGAATGTACTGATACAATCCATCCGCCGGAGACCCATTGCCTTTTTGTCCATAATCCGAATCAAGAATAATTTTATCCAGCGATACGTTCTCAAGAATCTTTTGGGCCGTTTCCATGTGTACCCGGTCAGGTTTGCTAGGCCGAAAAACAACTGCATTAATTTCAATATAAGCACCCAACTTACTCCAACGAACCATATCCTCAATACTAGCTTCAACCAAATAAAATGGGTGATTTACCAATATTTTTTGAACTCCTGCTTCAACCGCCTGGGAAATTACCGCGTCTACCTCTCGCAAACTGCCATGCCCGGTATATAAAATGAGCTCAGGCCTTTCAGCAACAAATCGAAGAACGTCTTTCACCGGCGGTAACAGATTTTCTTTCTCATCAAGGTACGTCATCAACTTTTCTTCAACTGCTAATTTTCCCGCACCAAGAAAATGGCCTCCTTGGTGCTTATAGGCATGATGATAAGCTGAAACAGTAGGCATGCAAACAAATTTAGCGCCCATTTCATAAGCTGCGTCCACAGCTTTAAGGTTAATACCACCTACGGAGTTATTTAGGCAAATACCGCCATAAACTTTGACCCCTTGGTTTTCAATGTGTTTTTCTACCAAAGAAGCACTCATCATCGTAGGAAAGTAATGATCTTTGACTACAAACGCCCTATAACCATGTTGCACTGCCTCTTTCAACATATCCCCGGCATCCACTTCTCGACGGGCTACGGACGGGCCTGCATGTATATGCAAATCAATTGCGCCTTGTAATATTTCGTACATTTTCTCACCTCCTCTCGTAACAATCATCTTTCGAAGACCCATTATAGTCTCACAGTTTCAGGCTCTAGAATCTTCTTGTCACAATCCTATCATCGCAAAAAAAATAAGTCTTCGTAGAAGACTTTAAAGAAAATAACAAACAATTTGTTGCTTTCTACAATTTACGCATTATATACTTTGATTATTTCCATTTTAAGTACGCAAAGCTACCCCTTTTTATAACCATACATAAGATAAGCTGTTGTTAGCACATATCGACCTTTGGCCGTGAAAAAGTCAAAGCCGGTTATTTCGCGTATTCTATTCATCCGATACCTTAACGTATTGATGTGAACCTCCAATGTTAATGCCGCACTCTCCAAAGCGTCCTCAAAAATAACGGCATCCAGTGTCTTCATAAGCATCTTGCTATTATCACGTTCTTTTATTGGCTCTATAACCCGCGAAACTAGATATTCCTGTTCACGCGTTCCTACCGATCCGAGCAAAACCAGCTCAGACAGATACTCCCCATAATACAATACTCCGTTTTTTTTAGCGGCAAGCCCAATCCGCATCGTATTTTTGGCCAAATTATAACTCCAGTGAATATCAATAGCACTATCACTAGCTGGCCCAATGCCAATGACGACCTGATAATCCTCTTTCAAAGCTTCCTCCCCAAGGGCATTTACCCACGTCGGCCCATTCAACCGGTCTCCAAGTTGATTCGCGACTATTATAACGACTTCGTTAGTTTTTTCAATGACCAATGCATTTTGAATAATATCGCATATCTTATTGCAATATCTTCGAGCCGTTTGCACATTTACATTTTGATTGTTCTTATTGTTTCCTCCAATGACAATTACACGGTACATGTTTTTCTTTTTTAAGCCATATAACGCCAGTCGCTCTCTTAACTCTTCTTCCTTTAATATACGCTTAAATAGTATGTCATCAAATAAAGCAGTCAATACCTTCTGCTCCGCGTCCAACTGATCAATCAATTTTAGCGTAACAAAAGTCACCAGTTGTTTAGCCATAAGCATAAACTTTTCATTCAAAACAGATTTATCATATAAGATCAAATAACCAATTGTTTGTCCTCTCATTTGACAGGGAAAAATATGCACTCCTTTATGGAATACATAATGAGTAACCTCACCATTTTTCCCGATATAGTATTCAAGTCGTTCCTTAACATCTATGCCTTGTATCTTGGATAAACCGTGATAACTTCCCAATACTTTATAATCGTTTCGGATAAGAAATACACTGCAATTTTTCCGTCTTCCCAAGCCTTTGAGCAACTGACTAAATTCACCATCCATAAGCACTGTACTGGTCAGCTCTTGATAATATCGCTCAACCTCAATCAACAGGTTTGTCTGATAGTTATTGATTTCAGCATAAACAGATTTAATAATTTCTCGGTATCTTGCCTCTTGATGTATTTCAAACATAGGAATTTTATATTCATTTGCTAGTTCAATGACCTCTTGAGGAATTTCAGGAAAATACGGTCTGGGTTTGATCCCAATTGCCGAGATGCCTTGTTTAATCAATTTCAAAATAGCCGGCAGAAGCAGTTCTGGTGTTTTTTGAAAAGTATAAAGGGTTGATAGTACAAACTCCCCGCCTGTTATCAACTCATAAAGATTCGGTGTTTCCATCACCGTTACATAGGTTACCTCTTTATTTATGCCGTCATGCCCAGCGATTAGCGTCGCATGAAGTGGCATTATTTCCAGCTCCATAATTTGTGCTACCGTAATACTCATATGCTCCTCCAACTACTTAATTCAACTGAAAAACAACCGCCCTCGGTCAAAGGACGGCGCTATTTCTAAATAGTTCATTGTCTTAGAACTAACCGGGTTCTGTTGTAATTTGCTGGGTCGTCGTGTTCGTAACACAGCGACTCTTTAAATATTATTGCCAAGGCTTTAAGCCCGTTTTCGTTGCGCTTCACGTACTTGATCGGGGGAACTTTCGGTTCCCATTTTTTGCATTTGCGATAGTTTCTTTAAAATATCTGAAGCATTCGGGGTTAACTGTAAAAAATGGAGAAAATTTGAGATGGCTTTGCTCGGCAATAAATCTCCGGACTCATATTTTTGAAAGGCAGAGGGTCCACCGCCTATTAACGCTCCAGCTTGGGCCTGTGTTAAATGAAATGCTTTTCGGATTCTCCGAATTTCTTCTGGTGATTGAAGATGTGCAGCCTGCGCTTTCAGTCGGTTTAACGCACGATCTGAAACCTTCATATCATCGCCG
>JAGGAB010000015.1 GCA_017889705.1 Bacillota bacterium
CCATCCACCTCATCGGCAATGGAATCAACACCTTTAATATTGGCATTCATGCCGGCAATAAGCTTGATTTCCGACATATTGCCGCGAATGACCGACGGCGCAACTTCCTCAACAATGCGCTTGGCTGTCGCAGTACGCAAGGCAGTGGCTCCCACACCCACAGGGTCAAAAACAATAGGGATGCCGTTGGCTTTGGCCTTTTTACCGACAGCCAGCATGGAAGCAATACTTCGGGAATTCAGTGTCCCGATATTTAGCACCAGCGCCGCAGCATAAGACACCATTTCTTCGACTTCTTCGATATCATCGGCCATAACCGGTGAAGCGCCAATTGCCAGCGTAATATTAGCACAGTCATTTACTGTCACATAGTTGGTAATATGATGCACCAACGGTTTCTTATTTTTTATCTTTACGAGGCTAGCGGATACTTCTTGCAATATTTCCATTGTTTCGTATACCCCCATACTATTCGATAGAGTAAGCCGGTAATCAGCATGACTGGCACGGTAGCGCCGAGCACCAGGTCAAGCTTGATAAACTGATAATAAAGTACCACTCCTATAGCCCAGATGATGAGCGCACTCCAGTTTACCAACAAGCGGTCTTCCAGACTACGATTTTTCACAATAAAGTATTCTGTCAGCAGTACGGCAAACAGCGGTGCAAACACGGAACCAATGGCTAACAGGAAATTTTCATATTGTTCAATATCAAACCAGAGAGCAGCCACTGTGCCAATTACCGTCATAACCACAGCAATCTGTTTTTCCTTAAGCCTTGGGAAAATATTGGCAAAGCTCACACCGGCTGAATATGCATCCAAAAAGGTCGTGGTTACCGTTGCTAAAATCACAATGCCCAAAGCCGATAATCCCAGATTAGCAGCCAGCATCATGGCCGACGGATCAGGGTTGCCGGCAACAATGGCAGCACCCAGTCCAATAATGTACATCCAGCAGCTGCCCACAAAATAGCCAATACCGCTGCCCCAGGCCGCACTCTGCTTATTCTTGGCAAACCGGGTATAATCCGCAATTAGCGGCAGCCAGGAAAGCGGCATAATCACGCTAAGCTCTACCGCCTGTCCGAAAGACATTTCGCCAGCCGGTATCGCCGTCAACAGAGTGCTGTCTTTAAACACAACAGTGCTTAGCACCATAGTAATGCCTAATAGCAGCAGCACTGCCAGCATGTTAGCCTTCTTCAAGCCTTTTTCCCTGCCCAGTATAATCCACAAAAGCACCAAGCCGCCAATACCGATACTCCAGAGTGACATTTGGTCTATATTCCATAGCAGTTTGCTGATCTCATTGGCTGAGCGGGCAGCCGCAATAATCATGACTGCTGTCCAGCCCAGCAACTGCATGACATTCAGCACAGAAAATAAGTAAGAACCATACTGCCCGAAAGATATTCGGGTAGATACCAGAGCAGGTATCCGTTCCTGTGTGCCAATCATGCCACCCAACACCAAAATAGCAGTACCAACAACATGGCCAAGCACAATGGCCGCCACACCGTTTTGAAAACCAAGCGGCGCCAGCAAACCGCCTGTCACTATTTCAGCAATAGATACAGCCGCACCAAACCACAAAAACAAGTAGTGATTAAAGCCTAATGTATGATTTTCCTTTGACACTCCAATTCCACCTTTCGTACTACCTTCCAGGATGAAGAAAACACGGCTTGCGCCGAGCCTTAGCGAAAGCGCAAACCGCTGTTGCCCTTATCCTGCTTTTAAGAAAGTTATACTTTCTGTTAGGGAGATAAAAAACACATCCGAAAGGATGTGCTCTTAAATGCAAAAATGCTTGACCATCCCTCCGCTGGCATTACCCAGATCAGGTAAAAGGGTCATAGATTTCATCAGATCTATATCTCAGCCGGCCTCTCCAGCCCCCCTTGAAACGCATATTCTTTTTAGGCTCATAGTATCACATTTAGTCATGAATTACAATAATGCATTGTAATTTTTTACCATTTTGTTTTTGCTTATGCCTTATATATAAAAAACTCCCTTGCAGCTTAAGCCTCAAGGGAGTTTTGCCTTTCTTACGGCAATATTACTCTCATACCCTGCTCAATATCACTTGAACTACCTGAAATCACTTCACAGATCGAAACTTTCTCCTTAACAGTCACTACCCGGATGCGAGCCGTCTCAGTTACCATTTCGTCAAGAATTTCACCGGTTGTGGGATCACGCAGCACGTCTGCCGCGCCTACGATAAATTCCTGGCCAGTGGTAATACCTTCTCTTCTCCCTCTATTAATATAGATGTTACTGTTGCTATTCATAACAACAGTGCCGGTCCATTTGATCTTAGGCAATTGGGTTATCATCCAGTCTACACCTTGTGTAGCCGCATTTTCCACAGCTTTGCCCAAATTGGCAGCACCATAGTTGCCGAAAACCGCACCACCGCCGCCAATAACCATGCCACCTTTTGTCGCTTTGCCGACAACACTCTTGGAGGCTAATACCTGTCCGGTTCCGGCTTCAACAACATACATGGTTATATTGATTTCCGACTTCGAGTTGGCACCACCCAAATAAATGCCATGAATGCCAAAACCGCCGGCCTGGCCACCTGTATTCTGTACATGGGTAATAACCCCTTTGACCAAAAGCTGCGCTGGGATAACATGGGCATTGGCATTACGTTCGTTGCTAGCTTCCTGGCGCATGTCATTTTCCGCAAGCACAATAAACTTGCCAGACTGATTTAGTATATCTGTCAATACCGCCCCCCAGGCATCACCCAGGTCAAACTGCCCGGTCCAATTAGATTTGTTTTCAAAACTTGATACAACAATTGAATACTTAAGGCCTTTTTCCGCTGCGGCAACTTGCTGCGGCATACTGCAACCAAGGATAAGCAGGAACATGTTCATCAAAAACAGCACCTTATATTTTTTCAGACACTCCATAAACATCCCTCCCCAATTATTGTCTAACAGATAGTTCCCCGGAAAACAGGCGACTTCCTTCTCTGAAATTAACATTTATTAGATAATTGTTAATTTTCATGCTATAGACTTGCCTTTGACCATCAATTCCCATTTTAGCTTATGAAACTCATACGCCTTATTTGCCTATATTTTTAATATTTGTCGTACGGCAAACAAATAACCCGCAAGAGCACTTGCTCTTACGGGTTATTTGCCGGCTCCATCCCCAATGATTTGGTTATACTGCCGGTAAGTGCCTGGCGGCTGCTTGACCTGCGGAAGGAACAACTCCCCTTATTCCAAATCAGTACGCTATCTGTGCCGGCTTTAGAACTACCTGCCACTAGCATATTAACACTGGTTAATTAGGGTATAGCGTTGGCAGTTCGTTACAGAGAAACCATCCGAATTCCCCCTAGGGCTGATACCGACGCGGTATCTTCCGAACAGCCCCTTCTGTTACCTTTATTATACCATAGGATAGATTCATTCGCAATGTATTATCTAAAAATTCTGTTAATAGTTCTTACCTTCACAATCTTAGCTGCTCGCCTGTGCCTATAGGGATATTACTCACCGCTTTCATAAGTAAGCCTTAGGTCCGGAGACCCTTAGAGCGAACTTATATCGAATTTTACAACCTGTTCCCCGGCCGTTAAGGACGGGGATTACAGGTTGTTAATGAGATGAAGAGGTAGTAGTAGAGCGGGTTAGCCATCAGATAAATTCTGTTAGATTAAAAAATTAAATCAGTTGCCATACTAACTAAAATTATCTACAGGAGAAGCTATGGCAGGTTTTGACTTTTATCTAGCCTATCACCGCATCATCTACATTATCCTCCATTACTGTTCCCTATGGATGATACTAACTTGCCTGCTGTCAGCCATTATTTCCTGGCGCCTGTTCACAATAGTAAGCGCGCAAAACTCAAGTACAGATGATGCCTTTCTTGCCTGGTGGACGACAGCGGTCTGGGGCATTGCAGCCCTACTGTTTTTCCTTGTTGGGCTACTGTATTCCTAACTAATCATGCTCCCCCCTTCCACGAATGTTTACATTGACTGAAATAGCCAACGGGATTGTTGGGTAAATATCTTCCCAGCGATCCTTAATTTTTTTCCATTCGAAGGGATGATATCCCTTCACTCTCGCCTTCGCGTTGGGAATATCAACACCTAACCGCTGTTGAAACTCCCAGCAATCCCGAACATTTTGTTCGACTTCTTGGGCAACTGCCTGTTCTACGCTGTGCAAAAACAGCGCATCATGCATATCATGTTGGACAGTACATGTAATTTCACCAATATTCCCCTGCATTGTAATATCTAACGTGAAATAAATAGTGTCCCCTTCGATATGTGGGCTAAGCTTTGTATCATGCTGAAACAATTCATAGACAATCTCCTGCTCTGGATGCTCTGGGCACTTGATGGGTATAACTGCTGACTTTTCCGTGCCATACAAAAACTTAAACCCCCGGGTAATATACTCATCGGCATATCCTATTAGTGTGTCATGTTTAAATAAGGCCATCCCACCTAATTTGGGGACATTATCGATATAGTCTAGCCGTGGTATTGCGTAGTCAGCTCCATTATCTATGGCTTGGGTAATATAACCAACATCGGTTTTGGCTCCGCCTACATGAATATTTTTTTTGTGGTTTCTAATCAGACCGTTCAGATACGTTCCGCCTGGCTCTCCTGTTGGTGGATTATACTGCGCGATTGCTTTGGCTTCTCCCGGAGTAATAAATAATTTTGTACGCCACCGCATTTCCGGATCACGGCGAAAAAAATCAAGAATCGGGCGCAGCCCTTTCTTCTTTACAGCAGCTTCGCTTATGACAATAGCAGTAAGGTGTTCAAAATATAGGCTCTTACTACTCTGTCCAAGCATATCCCGTACCATTTCAAACATGGGCTTGCCAGTGTCTGAGATAACAAAAGTCTTTTCGGCTTGTACGCCTCCCCCTTTGCTTTCGGTTTTGGCAAGTTTGAGAATCTGAAGACTAAGCATATATTCTTTTGTACCTTGCTTCTGCACAAAGGTCTGAGTTCGGGCTATTTGTTTTTCATCCTCTGATTTTTTTACAATATCGGCATCATCAATCGCGGCAATCAAAACAAAATTGCGGTCTTGCGTTTCTTTTGCATCCCAACACCCTGTTGTAAGCATGCAAGCCCAGATGGCAATTCCAGCTACGGAAATTCGCCAGCCTATATGAGCAGGATTTCGTTTATTCATTCTGCTTAGCATTGTTGATTACTGCCTTTCTTCCTCCCAACTAGATATAATAGTATAGGAATAATGACAAAAGAAAAAAACAAAGCCAAAAACATACTAAAATCTCGGAACATCTCCCGCCGATAAGGGGTATCCATAAAACTACTAACAAAAAAAAGCAGAGGCAAAAAGACTGGAATAAATGTCCGGTGATCATTGTATTTTAAATATTTCCGGCACCCTTCTGCTACAGCGAAATAACTTAGAACCATAGAGATATACGTTACTGGCATAAAAAACATAATCATATAGTTTTCCAATCGCTCAATAAAGGTTCCCGGCAGCTCGATGCTCTTCATTCCATAAATTACCGCTTGGGGGACATTGGCTATCGTCTTAGCCGTGATACTGCCGACTAACACTACGGCACCTACAACATAGATTGCGGTAATCACCAAAAAGCCCCACCCCACAGTTCGGGCAAAACTAACCTTTCCGCGACTTGCTAACGGCAAAAGTACTAGTAAGGACTCATACCCTGCATAATAGTCTGTGTGATAGGGAATCCCCTGCAATATCCCGATAAAGTTATCTGGCCAAAGCGGCAACAGATTGAGCGGCTCAAAATTAAGCCAAACAAGGCTATAAAAAATATAAAGCAGGGGCAGTGCAAGCACTAACATCTGAATAACGCGCAAAATAGTTCCCCACTCCTGCATGGCACAGTAAACTACAGCTATCAATAGAACGATGATTAAAACCGCCTGCGGGGTCCGGTCGAATAGAAATATAGTACTCAACGTAGTAATCGCTATTGCGCAATTGATGATATTTACGAGCAGTACTGTTATGAAAACAAGAAAAACGGCAGCCCCAGCCTTGTTCCCCAATAGCCGTGGAATATATTCGCCTATTGTTTCATTCGGAAACTGCTCACCAAGACGAATCATTAGATAGGCTGCTAAATAAAAAAACAAACCAGCAAGTGTCGAGCTTAGCCAGGCGAATTGTTCCGCATAGCTTATAAAATGACTTGTTGCGGGAAGAAGCCGGGCGGTAAGCAAACCAGAGGTGGCGACAATTCCCAATTGCCAGGGTGACATTTTTACCTTTGCCTCAAGATTGGCCATTAACCTCACCCACCTATTCTAGTCCTATCTTTAGGCCCAAGCCTTTTCGGACGGGATGTTAAAAATTTGGCTGGCAATCGCACCAATCCATCCTTCCAATCTTCTATAAGAGTAATGTCAAAAATATCTCCCAGATAAAATTCGCCATATGTTCGCAATGAGCAGAGAAAAACAATCATTAAAATAATAGAAATAATAACTCCGTACAGCCCCAAAGTAGCAGCAGCTATCAGAACTGGAACCCGAAAAAAACGCAAAGCCATACCAAAAGTATAGGAAGGCATGCTGAACACAGCTAAACCGGTGAGGGCGACTACAACAACCAATAATGCATTGACTAACGCGGCTTCTACAACTGTCGTCCCGATGACCAAGGCGCCTACAACCCCTGCGGCCGCAGCCAATTTTTGCGGTAATCGGACAATAGCCTCCTGGAATATTTCCAAAAGCCCTTCCATCAAGAATGCTTCTAATAACGCTGGAAACGGTGTTCTAGCCCTGAGCTCAGCAATAGAAAAAGCCAGCCCAGAGGGAAGCATACCAGGGTGATAAGACACTACACTTACATAAAGCGCTGGCAAAAAAACAGCCGTAAATGCTGCTAAATACCGAGTAAATCGGATTAAGCTCACCACAGCAGGTCGTTGTGTATAATCATCAACAGACTGCATAAAATCCTGTAGTGATACCGGAAAAATCAGCGCTGTCGGAGAATTATCAACAAGAATGCCTATCCTACCTTCATAGAGACCGGCAACAGTCTTGTCCGGCCGTTCGGTGGTTAAAACCTGGGGGAACGGATTCCAAACTCGGTTACTCAAGAACTCTTCAATATTAGCTGAAAGAATAACCTTATCGATTTGAATCGACAATAGTTGATTTCGGACCTCATCTGCCAAGCCAGACTTTATAATGTCATCGACATACAATAGGGCAACTGCAGTTTGTGTTCTGGAACCAATCTCAAATATTTCAACCTTTAAGTCCGGGTCCTTGGTCCGCCGCCTTACTAAAGCGATATTGTCACTTAGTGTTTCATTAAAGGCATCATGAGGCCCTCTTGCGACATCTTCATTTTCAGCCTTGCTGATTTGTCTTTTTTCATATTTGGCAGCATCAATGGACAATGCGTCTGAAATACCATCAATCAATAAAAGTGGCATACCCCTTATAATGTTGGTTATTACTTCCGTAGGTTTCGCAACAACGGTAACCTCCGCGGCAGTAATTAAGAGATTGGTAATCTCGTTTACGTCACCAAATGATTCGTAACTTTCTAATCTGCCTGTTAAACATTCAATTACCGTCTTTTCTAATTTGTTTGTATCTGTTAGTCCGCCTAAATACACTAATAAGGCCTTGGCTTTACCTGCTCCAAAACGACGATATTTAATATCATCGCAGCGTATTAGGGCGCTGCGCACAAGTCGCTCATTAATATCGATATTATTTGTGAAAAGAAAGGGTTGTCCAGGCGGAGCTGCAACTGTACGCATTTTCTTTGCAGTACTACGAATTGCCGTTTCTATGTCTTTACTCAGTTTTACTTGTTTTTGTAAAGCAGCCAAAGTTTGAGACGTTTTGGCAAGCGAACAGCCCGGATGGCTGGCCGATAATTTATTTAGCCTTATTTGCTGAGGTTTATCCATGCCTGATTACCCCCTAGAGTCTTAGGTTTCCCTTAAAACCCCAAAACATGTACGCAAGAAAATACTCCCTATATAGACCAAAAGTCTACCTAAGGAGTGGTGTTGAATAGGCCTTAATTCCAATCTGAGTGATTACTCCACGGCCTCAACTAGCAGATAATGCCTAATACCTGTTAGAATACGCAGTCATTAATTTATACTTTATTCATTATTCTATTAAGAAATTATTGGAAATATACGATATATAAGGTAGATTATGTAAAGGAAGTGGTACATGATGTTGTCCGGAATGTCATCACTAACAGCCAGCCAAGCTGTGCGAGGGCAGCTGGAAAGCAATTCGTCCCAGTCAGATAATAGCACTTCTGCAGGCTGGAAATATGTCACGGTTACAGAAGGCGATACTATCTATACATATATAGTTATCGGCAAAAATATGAAAATCCTTATCGGTAAATCCTCTGCCAAAGAAGATGACACTGATAAAAAAAGTGCTGGCGACAAAAATGAAGACAGCACTACTTCAGCTAAGCCCAATGCCGGTCTGCAAACAGCAGCAGCCACCAAACAAACAGCCGAAAAGGTCAATTTTCTTAATGATTACCGCATGCTTGGCTTAACAGGCTATTATCAGAAAAAGATGCGGGAGACCATGGAAATCATGGAAAACCAACTCGGCTGTGATAAAGTAGACTAAACTTCCAGGGAACCCGCTCTAGACTCCTGCTTGTAGAGAGGGAGTCTTAGAGCGGGTTAGTCATCGGATAAAGTAGACAGTACTACGGCGATCGCGCAACCCCTACACAAAACTGACGATGAGTGAATTAGTAACAATCAACTAAAATTCATATTGTAAAAATAATTTCCCCGGCAGAATCAGTTCCTGCCGGGGAAATTTATCTGATGTTCTAGCTTTATTTTACTGAAGTTTTAACAGCACTTTTAACCCACTATTATCAGCAAAGGCTTTCTCCCAGTCGTCCAGGTTGTAGATACCACCAATTAACGGCTCGACATCAACAAGCCCTCGTTCCATTAACCGCAGCGCCCCGTCTATTGGACCGCAGCGTGATCCGGTAAGACTAAGCTCGTTGACAACCCACTGCGCCCCAATTGCTCCATTTTGGCTACTAAAGGTACTTTTTAAGATTACTTTTCCGCGTGGTTTAACAATTTGTCCGGCATATTGCAAGCCTGTTTCGTTGCCGGTACACTCGACTACCAAATCAAACACCCGGGTGGTTTCTACCGGATTGTAGGGAACAATTCGCGCCTTTTCTTTTAGCAAAGACAGTTTTGCCGGATGTTTGCCGATGACTGTCAGGCGGCAGCCGGTAAGCGTCAATACCTGCGCAATAAGCTGCCCCAGCTTGCCATCGCCAAGTACGGCCACATTGTCACTGGGTTTTATGTGGCATTGTTCAACAATCTCCAGGGCTGCGGCAAGCGGTTCGGCAAACACGGCGATTTTATTGGGGATTTTTTCTGACACGATATGTAAATTTTTAATCGGTAAGGTAAGATAGCTGGCAAACGCTCCGTCCTTGCCGGTAATCCCCAAAACCTTGCGATTTACACAGTGATGTGGGTGACCGCCAGCACATAATTCACACTCTCCACAGCCGATATTAATATCACCGACAACACGTTTACCAACATACTGTTTGTCTGCACAAGCCTCAACAACTCCAACAAATTCATGCCCGAGAATGCCGTGAAAGCCTTTATAACCCTGCATTATTTCCAGGTCCGTATTACAAATACCGGCGTAAGTAACTCGGATCAGCGCCTCATCAGCCTGTGGTTTGGGCTGTGGGTACGCAGTAACATACCGCAATCCCTTTTCATTAAAGACCAACCCTTGCATTTTGTAACCTCCCCTGCATAATTTTATCTGATAAGTAACCTGTTCTAATGACTGCAGTCCTTGGAAATCTTTCTTAAGACAGTGTTAGGTTACTTCTCTGCCACCAACTCTTTGTCCTGCTAAGCCTTGGCAGCAGCAGGACACCGTTGCGCTTAATCGGGATTTTATAACGCTAAATTGCGGAAGGAATCGACAGTTATATCCCCGAAGTATATTTGTTAGAATATGTTAGTTAAAGGAGTAGATTTAATGAAAAAGCATTCCGTTTCTCCCCTGCTTGCTCTGTTGTTTGCCTTTGTTTTCATTACTCCGGTTCTAGCGTCCGCTACCACCGCGGCTGTTCCTGCCGATATTGCCCAAAAGCTGCTGATTGAGGGCAACCAGCGTTTTGTCACTGATAAGTATACAATGCCGCAAATTGGGCAAGAGCGCCGGAGCAAATTAACAGAAGTCCAACATCCGTTTGCCGTAATTGTAAGCTGCTCTGACTCCCGGGTTCCGCCGGAAATCATCTTCAACCAGGGTCTCGGAGATCTTTTCGTTGTAAGGGTGGCCGGCAATGTTCTTGACTCGCTTGAGCTGGGAAGTGTCGAATATGCGGTGGAACATCTCGGCACCAAATTAATTGTTGTCTTAGGCCACGAAAAATGCGGCGCTGTTAAAGCGACAGTTGACGGAGGTGACATCCCGCCTAATATTGCTGCCATTGCCGCTAAAATTCAACCTGCTGTTGACACCGCCCGTGCAGCAAATTCCTCCAATATATATGAAGCGTCGGCTGATGCCAACATAAGCAATATGGTTGCACACTTACATGCTGATCCACTTCTCGCTCATATAGATGGTGTTATAATTGTGGGAGCAAAATATCATTTGGAATCAGGTCAAGTTGAGCTGATCAAATAGCAGCATATTTCAGTGCAGGGAGCAACTCTTTCCTGCACTTTTTCTTATTCTGCCAATGCCAGTGCATTTAGTTTACTCAAAGTGGCCCGTTGTCCAAGCACAATCATAATGTCACCAGCTTGTATTACTTGCGTTCCCGGAGGATTGGTAATCAGTTTTTCATCGCGTTTAATAGCTACTACAATAGAATCAAACCGACCTTTAATATCATTTTCAATAAAGTTTTTTCCGACCAAGGGTGATGCTGCATGCACCTTAACCTCAGCTATGTCCAAATGCAATTCCTGATTATAAAACAAGTTTTCGACAAAATCCATAATAACAGGTTTAATCATGGCCGATACCATTTGTCGTCCGCCCATTACCGATGGAAAAATGACTGTTGTGGCCCCCGCCCGGGACAGTTTTTCTTCTGCTTCCGGCCGGTCTGCTCTGGCAACAATTGTCATGTCCGGATTAAGACTTTTGCCGGTAAGCGTAACATATACATTATCGGCGTCATGGGATAAAGCGGTAATCAAGCCTTTCGCCCTTTTGACGCCGGCTTGCAATAACACTTCATCAAGAGTTGCGTCGCCATGAAGAGTTAATATCTTTTGTTCACACAATTCTTCATAAAGCTGCACGTCCTTTTCAATGACTACAAAATTCTGGTTTTCCTCCTGCAGGCGGCGAATCACATTTCCGCCTACTTTTCCAGCGCCGCATACAATAATATGATTATTTAACCCCGCAATACGTCTGTTCATTTTTTTCCTCCCAAAGAAGTCTTTCAACCGACCTTCTATCGACAGACTAATAACTAACATAAAAGTGTAATAGGCCAGACCCACGCCAACAATTATAAACAAACAGGTAAACAACCTTCCAGCCGGTGTTTTCGGGACAATATCACCAAAGCCTACAGTAGCAATTGTAACAACTGTAAAATAAACGGCATCATAAAACGTCAGGTTTTCAAAAAACATAAAACCCATAATACCCACTACTAAAATGGCTGCAAAAAAAACAAGCGTTATTTTCAAGCGATCTAACTGCATCTATTTCACCACTTCCTCCCATGTCTACATGCTTAGTTTTACAATAATGCTAAAGAAAACACGGCTTGCGCCGAGCTTTTAGCGAAAGCGCACGCCGATGTTGCCCTTATCCTGCTTTTAAGAAAGTCATTCTTTCTGTTGGGGTAAAAAACCCTTCCGATATATGTCGAAAGGATTTCATCTAATGACTAACCCTTATTTAAATACCACCCGATGAAGCCAATGTTTCTTGATATCAATGGCTTTCTTGGGACATAACTCATGACAGCAAAAACAGCTGATGCATTTATCCAGGTCAGCCACCGGCTTGCCTGAGTTCATTGTGATAATCCCGGCCGGGCAGGCCCGCTGACAGTCACCGCAGGAAACGCACAATTCATAATTAAACAAGGGCCTCGCCCGCAAAGTATTTTCCACAAAGTCGGCTATGAAGCCTGGCAAAACTCCGGCCAATAGGTTTTCGTGCAGTGAGCCTGGTAATTTAAACGGCAATATATGTATATCTGTCAATTGCAGACCTTGCACCTGCAAGTCCCTCACTTCACCGCTAAACAGCCCTCTATCCGCGGCAGCTTTGATTGTGGGAATGGTATGTGGTTTGATTCCGATAATCTCGGCCACGGCTGTATCCAGCGCGTACGGATTCTCAGCCGCCAATATCAGACCTGCCTGCCTTTTTTGCCCGGCCGAAGGCCCGTCGCCCTCCATCCCCTCAATACCGTCAATTACCGAAAAAACCGGTTTACAATATTCACAGATATCAATGAGGTGTTGGGCAAAATTTTCCGCGCTTTTCATTTTAAAATGATATTCTGCTTTGATAAGTCCGGGAATGACGCCAAACAAATTTTTGACTGCCCCGGTATATACCATCATGCCATGTGTTTTGAGTTTGGCCACCGACACAATAAAATCAACATCCTGAGCCACTTTAATAATTTGCATATTCTTAAGGCGCTGCGCCTTGTCATTAATGACAGCGACTGCTGCAGTATCATAGTTTAGTTCGCAGCCGGTCCGCTCTGCCACTTCCAGCATTCCTGAAGTTTTATAAATACTCTTTAGCCGGCCAACCGTAAACGGGCCGCCCGGACTATCGCCGATAATAACCTGACAGCCTGCCGCCTGAAGATAGCGAACAACGGCCTCAACCACCGCAGGATGAGTAGTAACGGCATCTTCAGGAGCATTGCGTTTTAACAGATTTATCTTAACAAGCACCTTTGAACCGCTTTTCATTCTGGTTCTCAGCTCAGAGAAGCAGTGTAAGCATGCATACACCGCTTTTTCTACCTCTTCATAATGATACGTTTCGCAGGCTGCTATACTAACGGTTTCCATGTTTCCACCCCTGTTAGAGAATATTTTATCCTTTCCCTATTCTCACTTAAAATCACACTGTTTTTTACTTTTTTCCGGTATACTGAGCAATATGATTCCAACAATAAACGTAACTGTCCCCAATATTACATATTCATCAATCGGCTCATTAAAGAAAATCCAGGACCACAACAGGGAAAATATCACACTAAGGTTAGTCATAATGGTAATAGTTAAGAGCGGCAGCTTTCCCAGCACTTTTGACGTAAGATAAAAGCTCATACCGGTGATAAGCCCTAACGCTATCAGAGAAAATAAAGCAATCCAACTGAACTCGCCGGTAGTGTGAAAAGTATAGGGCAAAGGAATCCCTGTAATAATTGTACATAACAAGAATGTCGAGAAATTCATATTAGCCGAATCCATGCGACCAAGCAGTTTTTTCTGACTGACAATGTGAATACCTGCCCCAATTGCTGCAATGGCAAATAGGATTGTTGTTATATTAGACGTTATCATTGTCAAGAATGAGCCTTTCCCACTAACAAGAACTACTCCGGCAAGACAGAGTAAAATAGAAATGATTTTGCGCAAATTGATTTTTTCGCCAAAATAGAATACAGACACAAGGGCAAGAAATGCTGTTTGTATCGGCATATTAATAATAATACCGTAAGAAAAGCCAATTGATACGGCAATGTTTTCAAAAATATAGTTAACGCATTTGCCTATCGCGCCAATCCAAACCCATTTATTTCTCCAATCAAAATCAAACTTTTGTTTATTTAGTTTGATTAAGGCGCCCAGAAAAATTACGCCAAATAAAAACCGACAAACCGTAATCATACTGCTGTCTACCATCATGGACGCGTACTTTACCAAAACCCCGACAAAACTCCACATCATAACGGCAGTTATGAGCATAACATATGCCATATATAAACCACATCCTGTATTAATATGACCACCGTGATTTTTTCCAAACTAACTGTTAGAAATTTTTAGTCTATATCTTTATATTCTACCCTTATGTCAAGCAAGTCGCAATCAATCCAAATAATTCACCCTTGTAATTACCGCCTAAAAGAAAACGACCGCAGTCACTTCAAGGTAACGCGGTCGCAGTGTTGCTTTTACAATTAAGTTTAAATTATCAGCCCACTTGGGTGGTAAGAAAGATGGGCAGCGTCATGTGCGAAACTTGATCCTGCAGCTCCTCAATCTTATCAATGTGGTCGTCTTCGTCTTTTAGGATGTCTTCCAGGAGTTCACGAGTAGCAAAATCATTTACTTCTCCGGCTAGTTTAATTGCTGCATTATAGGCTGCGATAGCACCTTCTTCGGCAATATGGTCATTCTCGAGTTGTTTGATTACGTCACTGCCGATATGGATGGGATTTAAATTAGAAACAACCGGAATGCCTTCGAGGAAAAGTATCCTGGCAATTAGTTTCTCAGCATGCTTCATTTCGTCGATAGCTCGTTTTTCAAAACGCGCATGCAGCTTTTCATACCCCCAGTTAGCACACATTTCGGAATGAACAATGTACTGGTTAATTGCACTTAATTCATCCGCCAGCAGTGAATTTAACGTTTCAATTAATTGAGAATTCCCTTTCATTAGCCATAAGCCTCCTTTAATAATAAAATATATTATTTGTTTCAATTTTTACCAATTGAATTCCTGCTATTGTGGTTCAGTTTTTTTATAATAATGTTTATTCACTGGAATTATTTTTTTGTAATTTGCTCGGATTTGCGCTATTATAATAAAAGTCATATCCCTAATCACATATTTAACCAAATGAGGTGTTATTGTAATGAAAAAACTTCTGCTTATTTTTCTCCTGACATTTGCAGTCATGAGTTCAACCATCGCTCCGGCTGCTGCTGCCGACGGCAATGCAAGTGCGGCTGTCGCTCTCTATATTGACACTTCCGGTCACTATGTTCCCGGAGTAGATATCCTAAATAAAGCGCTCAACGAGGTTATCCGGTTTAAAATAAATGCCCTATTTTTGGGCAGTGAAGTCCAGTCCGGCAATGAAGTGTTACGTGACCTTAAACGTTGCAATATTAACAGCGCTGCCGATGCTACCCCGGAAGGGCTGGCACAGTACGGAAAAGACCGCCATGTAAATTATATTATTTTGCTGTCGGCCCGTCCGCTGGATGTAGCACTTGATTTAAAGGCTTTTTCTACAACTGACAGCGCCTATGTTGTCGATAAAACAGTTACCCGTCCGGACGGAACCGAGGCGGCGTCTGTTCTTGATACACTGTCCGACATGGTTGGCAATGAAGTTGCTCAGGTGCTTCAGACCATCCAGGGTTCTTAAAAGATTCAGCTCCAAACTTATAAAAATGGTCGCTGGCTAAACCAGCGACCATTTTTATATCTTCTTTACTATATTAGCTAAGGTCATTGTCTTTATAATACCGGGTTCCCTGTCCGGTGAGTTCAAGAGCAAGCCCTTTGTCAGTTAACTGATACATCCAGGCACCAGGCCAAATAGAAACCGCTCCCTGAAAAGCACCGCCATTTACACCATCGGTTGCTGCAATTGTGGCTTGGCCGCCAAAACTCCAGCCCCGGTCAATAAAACGTTCGAAGTCTTTTTGCTTCTCAAAGACAAAAACCTCACTATAATCTTTTATTCCCAAACCCAGCCCAAGTCCGACTTCGCTTTTTTTCATGAATACTTCCTGACCGCTGTTATTATTAATAGCTACCCCTTTGCCATGCCCGCTTCCCAGCACCAGGATCTTAATTCCGTGATTGCTGAAGACGGCATAGCCTGCAGCATTTTCGACAGCCGAGCGGGCTGCAGGATGTACCTGGTATAACCTGTCCAAGGTTTCATCAGCCATGTTGCGGACAGATTGCCGCTTTTGTTCTGTGCTGGCCGCACTAACAATAGAAGTGACACAAGTGGCAAACAGTACAAGCAAAATACAGACTCTTGCAATAGTTGTGTTACGCATATATATCCCCATCTTCACATCTGAATATCTCCCTTCTTGCTTTACTATTTTGTCAGTTTCCCAATAACATAATCAAAACCAAATTTATGGTACTCATCCCAGAAAACATCGCGGTTTTCCGGCAATTCCGCCGGTTCGCGCAGCCGTCTTTGCTCAGCCAGCGCTTCTTCCATTGGACGGTTTTCTGTGACCAGCTCCTGCCGGCATTGCTCGAAAAGCTCCGCTCCTTTGGCCGAGTTAACCAGAATCACCGAAACCCCCAGCGGATCATACCAGTCTGGACTATATTTTTCGATACCCCAATAATCGGCAATGGTCAAATCAGACGCACGATGAATATCAGTGAAACGGCATTTCGAACAAGACGGACGGGTGATGGCTCCCACCGCAAAAAACAACTGGTAAAAGCGATCATCTTCCTGTTCTAGGCCATTGTCGGTGCCATAGAGAAATCCTTTATTACTGTTTTCGCGGCTCCAGACGTACTTCTTGGAACGAAATTGCACCCTGACAAGCTTGCCACCGGTTTCCCGTTCAAGCAGCCGCTTATACTCTTCCCAAATCAGCGGGCTGGGAATACTGTGGCAGATCAGGTCGCAAATATACAGGCTGTCAGTTAGCGACGAGTTACCGATATAGCCACGTAGCCCTGCGGCCTGGCAAGGGGTTCCGGTAAATAGCACGGTAAAACCAGCTTGTAAATCGGCTTTAATTTGTGCGTAGGTATCTCCCATGTCACTTTGCACATATTTAGAAATCCGCAGCCGGTCACGTTGTTCTCGCTTCAACGCCCGCCGATGGCGAACCCGTAAAGTCTCATCATACTCAGCACCATACACAACACCATTTTCTCGTAGCACCGCTTCACTAATTGCAGTAAAGGCGCCGCCTGAGGTGGACTCACGTAAAACCGATGGAGATTTATGGCGTGCTACATAAAAATCAGGAGTTCCGGTCTCTTTGTAGCTGCCGTCAACTATCAACGGACAGACCGCTGTGCAAGCGCCGCAATCAACACAATACTCTTCTTCAATTTCCGGATATAAGAAGCCTTCTTCATCAGGTTTCATGGCAATCGCTTGCTGAGGGCAAATGCTGTAGCAGGCACTGCAGCCGCTGCAGTCCTCTTTTTTATGATATACAGCTTTCATTTGGCACCACCTTAATCCTTATTGCAACTAATAAGGTCATTATGGACCAGCCTTAGCTTACAGTTGTCTACTTCTTAAATCCCAGTATATCACTTTTTCCCATAACCTGCCATCAAGCCCTTGCGATTGGTAATGATTGTCTGTACCGGCTATCGCGAGCATGCCAAAACACTGACTGCCGACCAATACCTAGAGGCAGTAGCTCTATGATCCGGTGGTTACCTTCCTGCGACTATGCGGCACTGATGGAATGGAGAAATCCGTTTCTGGCGCCAAACAAATAGTTTAGAAATAACAAAAAAACTCCTGTCAAAAAGTTTGGCAGGAGTTCCGTTTTTTCAGGTTCTTTCTGTTTTTAAGGTTTGCAGATAATCTGATTTCCACATAGGGCTCAATTGCTCATGACTGTTATCGCTTTTAAATAGATATGGATATTTTTTTACAATAAGACGTTCCTCGCGATCCAACCGCCTTAAATGAAAATGGAAGATGTTGCACATCTGCTCAGTGTCCCGCGCCTGCAGTGCAGTAAGCAATGCATTATGCTCACGCAAAACTTCCCGCAAAGTGTTCCGCTCATCACAGGTCAAGAGTCGCAAGCGCCGATAATGTCCGCTTACATTTTGCAAAGCCTGTAAACAAAACAGTTTATCTGTCACAGTATAAAACAATTGATGAAATTCTTCATCAAGCCAGAGAAACCGGCGAAGATCTGTATCCTTCTGATCACACAGTTCCTGCTGTTGACGCAAAAGCTCATGCAGCAAGGTAATATCTGACGGCGTATGGCAAGCCATAAACAGTTTCATTACCTCTTCCTCTACCGAAAGACGCAAAAAACGTTCCTGATCCACGCGCGTAAGGTCAATTTGTGAAATCATCGTACCGCGTTGCGGCAACAAAGTCACAAGCCCTTCCTGATCCAAGCGTACGAGAGCATCGCGCACAGGAGAACGGCCCATTTCAAAATGCTCGCAGATATCCTTGATACTCAAAACAGCGCCTGGTCGCAAGTATAGTTCCACGATGGCGCGCCGCAACACCGGATATACCTCACCACTATGCAAAGCTTGCTCTTTCAAAAACGCCAATTGGTCGTCATACTGCAATGCTAGCTCCCCTTCTAATTAAAAACGACATTTTCAGCAAAGCGATCAGGCGCTTACCATGCTTCTCTTTATGCCGCCACATTTTTCCTTTCATTCTACACGGTCGGCGACAAAAAATCAATTGATAGCTGCTCTAGCGCCAATAGCAAATAGCGTTCATAGATACAAGGGGAGTAGCCAATACCTGTCATGCATTTAGAAAAATGCACTGCCCCTACTTCTGACACACTGCTCAAGCCACGCCTATAGGGAAATATCCCTAATGCTTTGCGCTTAAGCATCTTGCTGCGGGTGTAAATGCCCGGAGTATCCTCCTCCAGTGCATGAAAAATCTCATGAAATAGCACAATTCGCAAAATCTCGTCTACCGGAGTCTCCCTTTGCAAACCATTGGCACTTATAAAATGCCGTATCAAGAGAATTGCACTTTCATTAACACTAATCGTCCGGATACCAGGCTCATAAAGCCCGAGTCTTAGGTATGGTTCTACCAAATCGCCGATACATTCTACAATTTTTAACCCCATAAGGCCTGCAAGTTTCTGTGGTGAAAGCATTCCATACTGCTGTATGATGTGCTGTGCCAGGCTTTCGGCAGTTTGTATTGCCCCATCGACTACTGCAAGTTCTTCGACAACACTAAGTTTGCAACCGACAAGATCGTTTTTCAAAATAGAGCGGTACCATAACCTATCCTGACATGCTAGCGCTGTCTGCACCGCCCGACGCATTACGAAGGTATCACGTTTGGCTGCAATCATGGCGCTTCATTACGGGCAAGCACTAAAATAAGTTCGTCTTCTGGCCTATATTCGCCAAGTTCAGCCTCAACCAAGCCAGTAACCTGCAATAATTCGGGAATACCGGAATAGTCCAGCACCCGCGAACCGACAATTGCATAAACGTCAGGGTTAATACGTACTTCGCGCGAAAAGTTACTGGTAATATCCCACATTCTGCGAAGGGTGTCGGCAGCATTGGCAATAGTAGTACGTTCCACAACAGCATTTGCCCGCTGGATTTTTACAAAACCTTTTTTATCAATAACATTTACCGGAGTCTTCCCGTTTTTGTCAGCAGTAACCACAAATATTAATCCATTATCAGCAGCCATCCTGAGCGCACTTTTATCAAGACTCATGGCTTCTGCCGCAATTTCGAGTGCCTCTTCTTCGGTGCAGCTTTTCATTAAATCAGTGGTTTTTACTTCTGTAGAACCCATGGCAATCGCAGTAACCTTCTGCGCCTGATCATCAATCTCCACATATACCTCAATACTGTCTTCCACCGCACCACTGTTCACAGCAAGTTCTTTGGCTTCCTTCTTTAGCTGTGCAATATCAGCCGCCGTAGGATTGGCAATCGTCCGCTCCACCATTTCCCGAACCATGGCAAGTGCCACACCAATCGAGGAAATTACTTCGGCATTTTGGGGGATTTGATATTTAAAATTCATCATATTGCCGGTAAAGGTCAGCAGAGTGCCTGCCCCGCCGCCAGCACCCACCAATACAATCTGCTCGCGCTCAAGTTTATATTTGGTAATCAAATCTTCAATGACTGGTATAATCTTCTCGCAGGATTTTGTTAAAATGGCTTTGGCAGTTTCTTCTATCGATAGACCAACTTCATCGGCCAGAAGCTGCATAGCCTTGCGGCTTGATTCACTGTTACCGCGCGCATAGTCGTTTTCTGCTAAAATCCCGAGCACATTGGCCGCGCAGGTATTGGTTATAGTAACACTTTCGCCATTATTTAGCTTGATTGCCACATAATCAGCAGGATCATTGTCGCGAGGTTTTATATGATACAAAGTTGCGCCGTCAAACAGGGCAGACTCAGTAAAGCAAGCATAGCCCATGCCGGCAATATGTGCAGACCGTGGTCCGACATCAACCACTTCTCCCTTCCTGGCACGCACCATACTGCCGCCGGCAACCCCTAATACGCGTACATCAAGACTGTTTACATAGGTGCGGTGCCCCCCAATAATCGAGTAGTCAACAGTCGGACGACCATTTTTAATAACCCCAATGTTGGTGGAAGTTCCCCCAACTTCAAAATAAATGCCATTGGAAGCCCGCAAATACATTAAAGCACCGATAACACTAGCAGCCGGCCCTGACAGCATAGTTAAAATAGGACGTTTTTTCATCTCGTTGATTTCCATTACACCGCCGTCGCCCCGCATAATCATTAATGGCACATTTATATTAGTAGAACGCACACTTTGTTCGGTCGAATTGGCAGTCTCAAACATTTTAGGAAGAATAGATGCATTTAAAGCCGCCGTGCGGGTTCGTGTAGTCAAACCATATAGTTTTGTGATATCAGAAGCCATTGAGCAGGGAATACCCTGGCGTTCAGCTTCTTCAGCCACAAGACTTTCCTCAACCATATTGTCAACACCAAAGGCTTTGCTGGCAACAATAACCCGGTCTCCCTTACTAACCATATCAGCAATCGTCGCTTTTATTCTTTCAGGCGACATCTCATTGATTTTTATGTAATCATGGTCAATTTCGATAAATTTGCCAGTACCAAGATCAATATCTTTGATACGTGTCTGTCGTTTGGCAAGGTATCCTTCTATGAAGCCCCCTCCAATACCAATTACACCTACGCGAGCAACGTCTCCCTCTAATAAAGCGTTTGTGGCCTGGGTGGTGCTATGAGCAATAAAAATAACTTCTTCCGGTTTGATATCATTTTCGGCAAGGCACTTTTGGAATGCCTCCACAACCCCTGTGGCCACTCCACATTCGTGGTGGTGGGTAGTCATTACCGAGCCTTTTCCCACGATTTCATTTGTATTATTGTCAATTGCGACAGCCTTGGTGTGCGTACCGCCAACGTCGATACCGATGCGAATTGCTCTGTTGCTCATAATAAAATCCTCCGAATGTTTGGCTGTGCCAAGCGGCTTGCTGCTCCACCTGGCACAATCCCAAACGTCAATTTTCTTGTTGCATTTCACTCACTGTTTCCAAACGCTAACTTATCTTTACCGCTAATCAAACATTACCAATCATAACAAACGCAAGAATCTCGACAATGATAAGAATAACCCAGGCCCAAGGCAAGTTGGTTTGAATGTATTGTTTCGGTTCGACCTTGGCATAACTTAGTCCCCACATGCTCCAGGACTGTGTCGGGCAGGCGCTTGCCACAATCGCTACCGGAGGAATTAGGAATAACGCAAACAAGAACATTTCACTGAAGATACCCATAGCTTGGAAGATAGACACCAGCGCAATACCGGAACCCCAAATCATCAGTGGGCCGCGGAACAGCGCTAGCGGCGCCAGTATGCAAAAACCAGCCAGAATCATAACCGGAGTAGTGGGGATAATGCCGCCCAGCATGTGCTGCAAAATAGGCGCAACTTGTTTAGCAGCAGCCTGGAAAATGTTCACACTGTACAGCATGCCAATTAAAAGACCGCTGTCGGCAATTCCGTCATATAGTGTTTTTTGAATTTTTTCTACAGCTAAATCGTAAGTACCCATGTTACGAGTCAGCAGCAAACCAAGGAAGATCCCCATTAGGAACGATGGAACCGGCTGCCATTTAAAAAGAGCAACCATGATGATAGGGATAAAAGGCACAATAATGCAGGAGAAATTAAGACTACTAGTTTTGGTCTCTTTTTGCGTGGGAACACCTGCGGCCCAGGCACGAGCCCTGCCACTTTTTTGGTTACGGTTGTAGTTAAATATAATAAAGGCTAACATTATGACAACATGTACAATGGTGGCAATCATAGCAAAGTGAATATAATTGTCGTCATATTTTACGTTTTTAAACACTGCAAAAAACTGGCTAACATATGCGATATTTAGGTACATACCGGCCGAAACAGCGAGTAAATAAGCACCTAATGCAGTTTTCTTATCAATACCAAGAGACAGCAGGATTGGCAATACAATCATACCAATTGCCATAACAGAACCTACACCGAATGCACTGGTAAAGATTAAAGCACAAACCGTACTTAATAATAAAGCCGTAATCAACGGCTTATCACCAGCCAGTTCAACGGTCTTCTTTATGATATAACCGGCAATACCTGTGTCAACAAGTATCCGTCCGAACCAGGCACCAAAAACAATAATGGCAATTGTGGCACCGTAATTTTCTACGGATTTTTGGAAAACATCGGTTACCACGATTTTCATCGGTACCTGACCAATTAAACACCACAGTACTGCAGTTACAATAAAACCTACAAGAAGATTTCCGCCTTTCATACAGTAAAAAATTAGTCCAAGAAACGTGATCAGCAGTAAGCTCCCAGCTATAATATCAACCATTATTAGTTCCTCCTTTTAATTTAACTTGTTTGTACCCACACAGTACTCTCGACTGTCCTCCTTTAAAAATTTCTTCGCTTCAACTGATATATTACACTAATATATCAGTTGAAGCAATAGTGAATTTTCAAAAAAGTAAATATAAACACAAAGTTCCCGCAAATTGTTTTAAACAATCTTCAGGAACTTTGTTTTACAGCTATATAACCTGTCGGCAGATGACTTTTATAGCAATATACTTAGAATCAGCATAATTACTTTCTTTTCCTGCCCAATATTTTTCCTTGTTTTTTGTATACTCGTGATAGTTTTACAAAAATCCCATTGTCAGGAAAAATCATTGTGATATAATCATTGCGAAAGCATTTTTGTATATACTGGAGGAATGATAGTTGGAGCAAATGGATACCTCAAGACAATTAAACAGGGGACTTAAAAGCCGACATCTGCAAATGATTGCCCTCGGGGGAATTATCGGCAGCGGATATTTTTTGGGCAGTGGCTATGTAGTAGGCAAAGCCGGCCCGGCTTCTGTACTGGCCTATCTCTTAGGTGGTTTGATTGTGTATGCTGTTATGGTATGTTTGGGTGAACTAGCAGTCGCCCGGCCTATTGCCGGTTCGTTTATCAGTTACACCCGTGACTATATATCTCCAGCCTGGGCCTGTGGTGTAGGCTGGTGTTACTGGCTGACCTGGGTAACCTATGTGCCATCTGAAATGATTGCTGCCGGCATTATAATGAACAGCTTCTTTCCGGCAGTGAGCGCTATGTGGTGGGCTGTGCTGTTTGGTTTGGCAATTACCTTTATAAATTTATCTGAAGTTAACTTGTTTGGCGAAATGGAGTTTTGGCTGGCACTGATTAAGATTGTTGCTCTCCTTGCCTTTTGTCTGTTAGCTATTATGATTTTCTTTGGCATTATCGGCGGCGGCGATTATCTGGGAACCAGCGTATTGTTAAGTAGCGGCGGATTTGCCCCCGAAGGCTACTGGATTGTACTACTCACTATGGTCATTATTTTAGTTAATTTTCAAGGATCTGAAATAATCGGTCTGGCAGCTGCCGAAAGCAAAGACCCGGCCAAATGCATTCCGGCTACCATCAGACAGATTACTGTGAGAATTATCTCGCTCTATATTATTCCGATGTTATTATTGGTCACTATCTTCCCCTGGGACAAAGCCAACTTAGAGAAGAGCATCTTTGCAGCTGCCCTCCAGGCCTATGGACTAGAGTGGGCAGGCGCGATTTTTTCTTTTGTTGTTTTGACAGCGGCGATTTCCTGTTCGAATTCGGGTTTATATGGCTGCACACGCGCCATGTATGCCCTGGCCCAGGAAAAAATGGCACCTGAATTTCTGGGACGTTTAAACAAACAGGGCGTACCGCAGAATGCCACAGCCCTATCGATTGGAGTTTGTTGGCTCGGGATACTGTTATACACCTTTGACCAGGATCAGAGTATTTATACTTATCTATTGGCCTTATCAGGCTTTACCGGAGCCATTGCCTGGATTTCCATCTGCTGGAGCCAGTACAACTTCCGCAAACAGCTTAGCCCGGACGAAGAACACCAACTGCAATATAAAGCTCCGTTTTTTCCGTATATCACACAGTTTGGTATTTGGGCACAGCTCGCTTGTCTTGTCTGTGTCGCTTTTACTGCAGAACTTAGAACTTCCTTATATCTTGGTGTACCCTTGCTGGTTTTACCTATTGCTATTTATTGGTGGACAGCACTGCGTAAGGAAGCAGTTACTGAATCTTAATATAAAAACCAAGGAAGCGTACCGGCACATTTTGCCCGGTACGCTTCTTTGGTTTGTCGCCATTTTAAGAACGTTTGCAATCTAGATTAATTTAAACAGATGAAAGTACCATATTTCTATACTTGAAAAAATCACTATAATTATAGAAACAAAATGAATGTAGTGATAATATTAGCAATAAGCCCCAGGAAAACTGGTATCGCACAGCGTTTTGCCACTTGGAAGGGAGATACGCCTGCAATATCGGATATCGCTACAATAGCTGCGGTTATTGGCGACATACACCGTCCAAAACCAGCGGTAATTTCCATCGGCAGCAAAATTAGTACCGGCTCAACCTTCAAGTTGGCAGCAATCTTGGGAGCCAATCCGGCAAACGCGAAAAATGCCGCATTACCTGAACCCATAAGGAAGGCAAACGAGACCATTAATATAGATGTCACTAAGATGGTTGACTTCAAACCAAATCCGGCCGACTGAGCTGCTTGGATCAAGCTATCTACTGCACCGATTTTAACTAATCCCATCCCAAACACTTCAGCACATATAATCAAAGACACCACTGCAGTAAACTGCTTTCCCATACCGTCGAAAAAGGTCATAATGTTATCCATTACCAAGCGAATATTCTTCAAGCGAATATATTCAAAAATCATGGCAATGATTGTGCAAATTAGCATTGCGGTAATAATATCCATTTTTATTGATTTGATAAAAAGAGGACAAAAGATAATTACTAGTATTAGAGGTAAGGTTGGCAGAATCGCATAAATACGGGGAGGAATTTCCTCATGCTTGTTCTCTTCTTCAGTCGCGCTTACTTCCTGAGTATTCGTATTTTCTTTCGCTTCGCGTCTATCCCACCAAGGCTGTACAAAATAATGAGCAATGCCCACTACTATAATTGAAGGTATTACAACAGGAAGTTGCCATTTTATGAAGTAAGTAACCGGATCCAGCCCCGCATTATGAGCCGCCAAAATAGCATTTGAAGAAATAGGCCCAATATCCGTAAACTTGGCAGTAGCAATGATAGCAACGGCAGTTAACTTACTGATTCCGGCTTTTATCAGAATAGGATACATTGTTAACATTAGCAACAAACCAAGACCGGCATGGCTCGGAACAAACACGTCAATCACTTGGCCGATCAAATATCCCAGCATCATTACAAGCATTGGCGAACGAACTAGTCTAAGTGGATATGCCGACAATTCAACCAAAGCCCGGTTAGCTCCGCATTTTTCCATATACCTGACAAAACCGCCAATAGACATAATAGTCAGGCCTAGTCCCGCTAGGCGACTACTCATAAGTCCCTTCACAGTCTCAAAGACATCAAACCAAATCAGCCCGGTTGATTGTTTCGCGGGCAAGAGTGTCCCTAGACCAAAAATGGCAGTACAAAGCAAAAGAACAAGACCAGCTAACAATAATATAGCTTGAGGCTTATATTTTTTAAGTAACATATAGCTAACCCATATTGTAACAAGCAAAGCTATCAAAATTCCTAACATTTTATATCCTCCTTGCTGTAAATCTATCAAAAATAACCTGATTCATAATCGTACTCTTTTTCATCTTTCAAAAATGATACGTATTTTCTGGTTCCTTTGGACAGTACGCTGGCGAAACTGTGCCGCTTGAAGCCTCAATAATGTGCTATTATAGCATGTTTTGCTAAAACTCTTATACCTTTAGTTTCATCTCCTCCTTCTTTTGCACCCAACAAAGCGAAATACGTTAACATTTGCCTTGAGGTTAGTGATGCACGCCGCTTAACATTATATATGATATATCATATATCATATATCATATATAATGTTAAGTCAATGTTTTTTCTGAAACTTCAATATATACAACTTATTTCGATGAACTACAGCTTCTTACAATACTATGGCGCTAGTGG
Source organism: Bacillota bacterium (assembly GCA_017889705.1). Lineage (GTDB taxonomy): Bacteria > Bacillota > Negativicutes > Sporomusales > Sporomusaceae > Sporomusa. Next base: position 26,336 of record JAGGAB010000015.1, read on the forward strand.
AAACTATTATCCTTTTCCTCTCTTTAGGAAAATTCCACTTTTGGTTATAACAATAAAAACAGGCGAGAAATCCGATTACGTTTCCCGCCTGTTCAATATTCTAGTTATTCAGTTTAACTGTCACATCATTATCATCTACTTGAAAATACTTTCGCATTTTATCAAATGACCTTTTCTTATGAAGATGCATTAATTCTCTCATCTCTTTTGGCTTTTTTTGCTGGAAATACGTGACCATTGCATGATGCTCTTTGCGGGAATCGCGGATAATATTGGGGAATATCTGGAACACCATCCGCATCCTTTTTTCAGACTCCATCATTTCGAATATAGTATCAATTAAAATTTGATTTTCGCTCGCTTGAATAATCAACCGGTGAAAAGCCTTGTTGATTTCTCCATACTTTTTTATGTCATTTTGCGCAAAAGCCTCATCCATTTCATTTTCGTAGCTTTCGAGCTTTTTGATCAAGGCCGTATCAGCATTCATTACCGCAAGTTCAGCCGCAAACGGTTCCAGGCACTCCCTGATCTGCAACATATCCTTGATTTTTTTGGGTGAAATGCCAGTCACCTTTGAACCAACATGCGGTATTGTTTCAACCAGTCCCTCAACATTCAGTTCCTTTAACGCTTCGCGAACAGGAATGTCGCTAACACGGTACTCTGTCGCGATTTGTTTTATCACAAGATGAGTTCCTGGTTCCAGTATTCCCGCTAAAATTTTTCTCTTTATTTCCTGATAGACTGACTCCGATTTTGTCATTGGCGAAATTGGCATCTGTGTACACCTCAAGCAAGATTATTAAGTTCCCATTTATAGGTATTATTATAAGTATGATGTAAATATATAATATATTTTTTGTATCGTCAATGCCAAAGTTTATTATTTGAAACTTGAGTAGAAATAGAGCGTTGTTCTAATTGCACTTTACATATAATCACCCTGATTTACACTCTTATTCTATACAAAGGTCAATGGATAGAAAAGCATGGTTTTGAACCTGACAAGACTCTAATTACTTCTTCAGCAGCCATTATACCAACACGATTAGATGATTCTCCAGTACTTGCCCCAATATGTGGAGTAAGTATTACATTGCCTAATGTAAACAGACTACTGTCTTGCTGCAAAGGTTCCGCGGCAAAAGTATCCAGGGCAGCACCACTTATGACTCCTGTTTGCAAAGCTTTAACTAAATCCGACTCTACCACTAATTCGCCTCGAGCTGTATTAATCAGGTAGGCAGACCGTTTCATCAATTTAAGCGTATTTTGGTTAACCATGTTGATTGTTTCGGGAATAGCTGGAACATGCAAGGATAGGAAATCCGCTTCGGAAAACACCTCGCCTAAAGGTCTATAAATGTCTCCGTACTTGTCAACAAGGTCGCGCCGCTTCCGCATGTCAAACGCTATAATTTTCATATCAAATGCGACCGCCCGTTTGATCACTTCACTGCCGATATTGCCTGTGCCGACAATTCCCAGTGTTTTCCCTCCCAGTTCCGTCCCCACACTCTTTGCCCATGCCCCGCTATGCATCCGGTTATTAAGCTGGGGAATATCTCTTGCCAGGGAAATCATGAGTCCCAGCGTCAATTCCGCTACCGACCGGGTATTGGCTCCGGGAGTTGTGGTAACCGCCACTTCATAGCGTTGTGCAGCTGCTACATTAATCGTATTATATCCCACGCCGCATCTGGCAATAATTTTGAGGTTGGGCACACCAGCAGCAATTACTTTTTCCGTAATCGCATCATTACCTGCCACAATTGCAGAAATCCCTTCTATTTGCGCAAGCATCTCCGTTTCTTGTAACGGCCGCTCGTACGGACTCAAAACAACTTCAAAGCCGTTATCCCTCAATAAAGTTAATCCCTCCATAGACCGTCGGAAAGACAGAGCAGTAACCAGAACCCGTTTTCCCATAAGGATACACCCCTTATACTAATAAAATTCCTGATCCATCAAGATAGTCTCGCGAGTAAGTGCTCCCGCCCGGAAACTAACATATTTATACCTAAATCCGCAGGTGAAAAACCAAGCGCCAGACCAATAAGCTGAGACAAATGCAATACCGGCATTTCCTGACTGCAACCGACAACCACCTGCCCTTCCTGCTGGTTGATATCTAATGACATCTGGCAAAGCGGGCACGGAGTAACAATACAGTCTGTTCCAGCTTTAACAGCACTTTGATTAATCTGTCCGGTAATACGGACAACATCAGTTTCTGCCGGATAAGTGGCATGAAAACCGCAACACTGAAGCTTAGCCGAAAACTCGATAGGTTCAGCCCCCAGAGCAATGATTAATTTTTCCAACGACTGTGGATTGGCATAATCTTCGAAGTTCATGATTGCTGGCGGGCGAAGCAGATGACAACCGTAGTAAGCAGCCACTTTAAGCCCGGTAAGCGGACGCCTGACCATCGCCTTTAGCTTGGCCAATCCATATTCGCCGACAAGCACCCATAACAGGTGAGTGATATCACTGGTACCGGCATAATGGATATTGGCCTTGGCTAAAATCTGATTGACTTTCTCTTTCTCACCGTTATCCAGCTGTGTTTTGGCCTTGCGCAACATCAGGGTACAGGTATTACAGACAGTTAAAAGCGGCAGTCCCATTGCTTCGGCCAGCGAAATGTTCCGGGCATTAATGGCTGTGATCGTCAGTTCATCAATATCCTGGGCATGGGAAGCACCGCAGCAAATCCAGCCGGGAATCTCCACTAATTCAATCCCGAGAGCTTTTGCGACTTTAGTTGTAGCAATATAATTTTCTTTCGCAGCTCCTTCGAGGACACAACCGGGAAAAAAAGCGTATTTCATGGCTGTTCACTCTCCTTTAGTGCATTCAGAATGGCCTTGATTTGATCATGTCCTTTCACCTTGGTCGGGAAATAAAAGGGGTTTAATTTGCCGCGACGTATCAGTTTTAGCGCCAGCGGAAATTTCTTTATGGAGCCCAAGACGCCGATGCTGCGCACCGACAACTTGGCTTCATTGAGTCGGCCGGTATCGGTAATATCCTGAAGAAACGCTAAAGCATGCCGGGCGCCGGGACTATCAGTATATCCCATTTGTATAGAAAGGCGGCGCAAACGAGCGATGTCCTCGCCGGGCGCCAGACCTTTCGGGCACTTGGCAATGCATTCTGCGCAATGCAGACACTTCCAGAGCCCCTTATCCAGGATGGCTTTGATACGTTCCGGCGCCGACTTGTCCCGGGTATCGGCGACAAATTTCCACACTTTTGAATAGGTAAAAGGTTCGAGAAAATCATTGTGATTAGCGGTGAGTTTGGAACATTCTGAAGCACAAGCACCACATAAAATACAAGCGGCCTGAGTATTGATTTTTTTAAAATCAGCGGCACTTTGGCGACAGCCATTTTGCACGGAAAATTTATCCTGTGGTATCAGCCAAGTCTGATCATCTGCAAGATGCCTGGTTTTTTCTTCCCAGCCAACTACCAAGTCGCGGATTACTGTAAAGTTCTGGAGTGGCGCAAGCGTCAGCGTATCACCAAATCGATCCAAAGTGGCGTCAAGCGGGGTTTCGCAAGCCAAGGTAGCTTGTCCGTTCACCCTGATGGCACAGGCGCCGCAGACAGCCGAACGACAGGCAGCGGTAAACGCCAGTGTAGGGTCAAGCGTATCTTTTATGGTAATTAACCCCCATAGAATGGTTTTTCCAGGCTGATGGGAAAAGGAATATTCCTGGGTAAATTTTCGAGCTCCGTCGAATCGTTCGATTATATATGTAATCTGACGCATCAATATTTCCTTTCTGCCGGCTGGTAGCGAGTCACGACTACCGGGCGATACGATATATTGTAGCCGGCTGTTTGTTTGGTAATAAGCGTATGCTTGAGAAAACCCTCATCATCCCGTTCAGGGAAATCCGCTCGACAGTGGCTGCCTCGGCTTTCCTGCCGATGGAGAGCTCCTAGGACAACGGCTTTGGCTACTGACAACATGCTGCCCAGCTCAATATAGTTGACAAATATCGTATTATATACTTTATTTGAATCCAGCACCTGGACAGTCTGGTACTCCTCGATCAGTTGATCCACAATGGTTATTGCTGCAGCCATTTCTGCTTCCGTGCGGAAGACACCGACGTTATTCCACATAATCTCAGCCAGTCTGTCTCTAATGCCAGTAATTGTCGCGCCTGTTTTTCGACTGGTGACAAGGAAAAACTTATCTTCCCATTCTTTGGCGGCCTTATCCACACTAGCAACCTCGACTACCTGTCTTTGTCTGGCGCAGTCGGCAGCTCCCTTGCCAGCAAATTTGCCGAAGGCTATGATGTCTGCCAGTGAGTTGCCACCCAGGCGGTTAGCTCCGTGTATGGACACACAGGCTGCCTCGCCGGCGGCATATACGCCGGTAACAGCAGTAGTACAAGTGCGGTAATCAAGCACATCAATGCCGCCCATAGTGTAGTGACAACTTGGCCGAATGGGGATGGGCTGCTCGATGGGATCGACTTGTTCAAATGTGATAGCAAGTTCGCGAATTTGCGGCAGACGCTCCAGGATTTTTTCCCGTCCTAGATGTCTTAGGTCTAATTGCACATAAGCGCTAAGACCCTGGCCAAAGCCCCGTCCTTCCTTAATTTCGGTTTCAATAGCCTGCGAAACCAAGTCGCGGGTGGCTAGTTCCATTTTTTCCGGCGCATAACGGGCCATGAACCGCTCACCCTGATTGTTTAACAAATAACCGCCTTCACCCCGTGAGGCCTCAGACATGAGAATACCGGTACCGGCCAAACCAGTAGGATGGAATTGGACAAATTCGGGATCTTTTAGTGCAATTCCGGCATCAAGGCAAGCAGCCATACCATCACCGGTAGAGGTAAAAGGATTGGTAGTCCTGAGCCAATAGATACGCCCGGCGCCGCCTGTAGCCACGACAATGGCTTTGGCAGCAAGGGGAACAATACGCCCGCCTTTCATGTCATAAGCGACCACACCATTGAGTTGGCCATCCTTGACAACAATCTGCAGCAAATACCATTCTGTCAGCATTTTAACACCATGTTTCAAACACTGTTCATAAAGCGTGTGTAAAATTACATGCCCGGTAACATCTGCTGAGAAACAAGTGCGTGGAGAGGAAGCGCCGCCAAAGTTGCGCTGAGCAATACGCCCTTCACTGTCCCGCGAAAAAGGAACGCCGAAATAGTCCAGTTCCCTAATCGCGTCAGGCATCTGACTCACAAAGTATTCGATGGCATCCTGGTCGCCTAAGTAGTCACTGCCTTTTACTGTGTCAAAAGAATGTTTTTCAAGTGAATCAGCCGGATCCATATTCTTAAGGGCGCCGTTGATTCCGCCCTGCGCGCAACCGGTAGCGGAACGGGTAGGAAACATTTTGGTCATCAGTGCGACACTCAAGCCTTCCTGCCGCACAGCCTCCAAAGCCGCCCGCATACCGGCTCCTCCACTGCCAATTACAAGTACATCATAATTTTCCATTATTCACCTCGTATGTTAACTTCACTTTACGATAACCAAGACCTTGCAAAAAGCCCACAGCAAGATATGTGCTGCAGGCTCTAAAAATCATCTTCAATTTATAGGATATCACACGAAAATAGTCTTAAAAAGTTTCCATCACTTTTAATGCTTGGTCTTTAATGTCTTGGTAAATGCTCTTGCCATTTGAATCCATGGTAACTGCAAATGGACCAAACTTTTCAACCTTAAGCAGCCACAAAGCTTCCGGCATACCTTTTTCCAGCCAGTATCCTCCGCCAACTTCCTGCACGGCAGAGGCAAGTTTTACGGCACAACCAGGTGCGGCCTGCAAGTATACTTGCTTATACTTTTGAAATGCCTTCAAGCTGTCGTCACGCATGCCGCCTTTGCCAATAATCATTTTGACACCTAACTGACCAACCATTTCCGCATAAGGCTCCATACGCATACTGGTTGTCGGACCAACAACTACCATTTCCCAACCGGTTTTAGTTTTCTTCAACACAGGACCAGCATGGAACACAGCACTCCCGGCAAAATCAACTGGTAGTTCGCCGCCTTGTTGCAATAATTTTTTCACCTCTAAATGCCCCATATCGCGTGACGTAAACACCGTACCGGTGATATATACCGTATCGCCGACATTAAGTTTTTCAACATCTGCGTTTTTGAGCGGTATATTCAATTCATATGTTGCCATCTGCTATTCCCCCTTTCCAAACAAATATTCACGCCGTCCGTCCGGATAGATGCGAACGCCCATCCTTCTGGCAACCCAGCAATGAAAATTAATGGCTACCGGACAAATGGCCGTATGAGTTGCCGCCATGCCGATTTTTACTGCCATACAGGTTGTATTGCCGCCAATGCCGGCAGGACCGAGTCCCAGCTTGTTGATGTTTTCCAACAGTTCTTCTTCCAGTTCGTTAAGCAACGGATCAGGATTTTTATCCCGCCAATCGCGGGTGCTGACAGCTCTCCGGCTCAATTTAGCGGCAACATCCATCTGTCCACCGATGCCTATACCGATTGAAGAAGGCGGACAAGGCATGCCGCCGGCGTTAATCACGGTTTCATATACAAGTGTTTTAAGTCCTTTGTAGTCACTGCCAAGTTGAGCCGTAGTCATTGTTTTATAAACATTACCCAGCTCAGCACCGCAACCTTTGAAGCTCATTACCATTTCAATGTATTCTTGGCCGGGACAATATAGATACTCCATGTTAGGAACACCATCACCCGAATTATTTCCCGGGTTTTTCCGCGTCAGAGAGTGAACAATACTGGGGCGTGCATAACCGTTGCCGGTTGCCTCCACCATTGCCTTGGGAACATATTGACTGAGCAGGTCCAGCCCTTCCACACTGCCATAACTAAAATACACGGTAGGAAAACCCGGCGACTGACAAACAGGTTTATCGTCTTTATCTGCCATATCTACATTGTCCAACATCGACGACAGCATGGCCTTTGCCCCCGGACTAGTTTCTTTTTGCAAACCCTGTTTCAGCAATACCAAGCTGTCGGGAGAAACATGCGTGCAGGTTTCCTTGACCCAATTGTAAACTTCTTCATAAGTTATATTAAATTTTGTCACAATTTATCACGCTCCTTATCAAGCGAGCATAGCCTCCAACTGCGAAGTAACTATCAACTTGTTTACAGTCGGAGGCAATACAAGCTAAACTACTGATTATTTTACGGTTTCAACGACAGATGTTTTAATTGCCTCATCTGTTAATTCTTGTCCAATGCCGGGGAGATCAGGTATGTCATAAACACCGTTATGCGGCAAGTAATTATATTTGCAGGTATTGGTATTCGCCTCCAACAAAGCGTAACGATGCAGTTCGTGAATAGCAAAGTTTGGAATAGCCGCTTCAAGGTGCAGAGCGGCTGCAGTCATGATCGGCCCACCGCAAACATGAACCTGGCAGGTCATGTCATAAACATGGGCCATATCACAAATCTTTTTGCCTTCCGTAAAACCACCGCAAGTACCGAGATCGGGCTGAATTACGTCAAGTGATCCGTCTTCAAGGAACGGTCGGAAACCCCAACGGGTATAAACACGTTCGCCAGCGGCAATGGGAATGTTCACATTGTCTGCTACTTTTTTCATCTGTTTCGGATTTAATGGCATAACAGGTTCTTCATAAAAGAAAATATCCAGTTCTTCAATCATTTTACCGAATTTTATTGCCGAAGTAGTATCGGTAAGCGCATGTGCTTCGACAATAATATCAACATCAGGCCCTACTGCTTCACGCATAGCTTTCAAACGGTCATATCCGACGCGCAGCACCTTGGCCGGCAACGGTCCACAAAGGTTACGCTTCTTCACATTACCGAACTCATCCATTTCGTTTACATCGACCTTGATCGCATCATAACCGTCAGCAACCGCTTGCAGCGCTGCATCTGCATATTGCTTCGGCTCAACCAGAATAGATTTCTGCTTCGCTTTGCCCCAGCCAAATTGCAACTGACTGGCATATGTCCTGACATTGTCACGGCATTTTCCACCCAGCAGCTCATATACCGGTACATTTAACACCTTTCCCTTGATATCCCATAACGCAATATCAATAGCACTCATACCGGCAGATACAACCGTACCGCCGCCTTGTCCCCAGAATGTTTTCTTTTGCATTTTGTCCCATATGGCTTCATTCTGCATTGGATTCATGCCAATAATGATTTTTGCCAAGTCTTTTGCCATACCAAGCCCGGCTGACGCTCCCACGCCATATGCCATACCGACTTCACCAAAGCCGGAAATACCTTCGTCTGTGTTGATCTTGACAACAACAGGCCGCCATTTGCTAGTTGATGACTGAAGGTCATTCGCTACATCAATAATGTCCACGCTTGTAATTTTCATTATTTACCCCACCTTTTCTCTAATGTTATATATTTGTCACAGGATTCCAAGATAAACGACCAACGCTTATTGCAAATGCCATAGAAGTGCGCTTACGTCCTCAAGCTCATCCATTTTTAGAATCATTTCTTTAACCTTTAACGCCGTTGAATAGTCAATACCAGGCATCGCAAGAGACATGAATTTCTCCTCAATCCTATCGTACTGAGGAACATCATTCGCTGCAGTAACCTGTTTCTCGATGATCTGACCGTTTTGCAAAGTGATCGTAACCTTAGCAAAACGCTTAGGAAATGCCTTAGTCGCTTCTGGATCTTCAATTACCCGCACCTTTTGAGCGAGCTCGGTAATAAGCCGACTTTGAAGTTTATCTGCTGCAAATTCATTCAAGGTTACTTTATGGAATAGCAGGGCACAAGCAATACAATAGGGCAGGGAAAACTTCGCCTCATCTTCACTGCCATTTTTCAGCTCAGCGGTCAGCTCAACTGAAATAAGATATGTTGCAACTTCAACAGCTTTTATATTTTCAGCTGCAATCTCATGTTCATCCATGATTGCCAATACCGCATCTAACGGAGAATGAGTATGTCCGCACGACGAATACATCTTATAAAAAGCCATATCTGACATATACTCTTTATCCTGAATCCGTTCAAGAAACGTAACTTCCCTGTCAGAAGAGGTTGCCGCAATGAATCCCTTTTTCCCTTGAATAATATCTTCTGGTCCGGTAAACTCTTGCTCAGCCAGCAACGCCGCCTGAATGCCACTCTGACAGGCATGTCCGACATTAAGTGGCTTCGCGTATGTACCAAACGTTTCCTGAAGACCGGCTGACATTGTTCCTGCAATACCCAGTGCCATTTGTGTTTTTCTGCTGTCAAGATTCAGTAGTTTCGAGGCAACTGACGCAGCAGCAAAAGTCCCGCATGTCGCTGTTGTATGCCAAACTTTATAATGCGACGGATTTACGGCTATACCTAGTCTGATCAAAACCTCATAACCCGCGACAACGGCTGCGATGAATTCCTTGCCTGATCTGCCGAAACATTCCGCAAGTGCCAAAGCAACCGGCACGGTAACAGACCCGGGATGGGCAATCGCCTGCCTGTGCCCATCGTCAAATTCCACTACGTGCCCAGTCAAACCATTTGCCCATGCTGCCTGAGCTAGAGGAACTTTTACCCCTTCCCGCAACAACAATGCTTGCTCTTTGCCGCCATTAGCCTTGGCCATTGCAACAGCAAGCTGGGATGGTTTAGTATGAATACCTGCCAGCGCGCAGCCAACCCAATCTAATATTCTATATTTCGTATCTGTCACAATTTTTTCGGGCAAATCTTGGAATGTGAGTTCAGAAATAAATCCAGCAACCTTAGCCGCAAGACCAACCTGTTGACTTTCCATTCACTATCCTCCCTTCTCCTTTGATGATTATTCATATCATATATAATATATGATATATTATATATGATTTATTATGTGAAAGTCAATGCTGATTTCCTTGCTTAGCCCAGCAATACACCCAGAAAGACTGATTGCTCCATCTGGGCCCATTGCTAAGCTCCAACTATTTCGGTTTACAAAATAGGATATTATATGGCTAAGATAACCACGCAAGCTATGAAATCCCCCAAAACACCCAGGAATTAAATTCTAAACTTAGTTGTAATTTCTTGTAATTGATTGGCCATCTTGGCTAACGAATCTGCTGAATTAGCGATTTCCTCCATAGATGCAGTAACTTCTTCGGTTGCAGCAGCCACCATTTCAGCTCCGTTGCTGGTTTCTTGGGCAATTACCAGCACATTGTCAGTGCTTTCGTTCATCTGCTGCATCTTTTCAACCTGCTGCCGGCTGGCTGCGTCAATATCATTAATAATTCTGACAGTCCCAACAATTTGATCCAAAACGTCTTGCAAAGCCTGCCCTGCCGCCTGAACAACAGTAACACCATCACAGACTTTGCTGTTATTACCCTCAATGACCTTCATGGCCTGACTGGCATGCTGTTGTATCTCTATGACAATTTGAGAAATTTTTCCGGTAGCATGCTGTGACTGCTCTGCTAATTTTCGAACTTCTTCCGCCACTACAGCAAAGCCACTCCCATATTTTCCTGCCCTGGCGGCTTCAATAGCGGCATTAAGTGCCAAGAGATTGGTTTGCCTGGCAATATCGCTGATAACTTCAAGAATCTGCCCGATCTGATTGCTTTTTTCACCTAATGCCGTTACCGCATCCGCTGTCAAAGCACTTGATTTCTTTATATCATTCATTTTGTCTGTAGCATTGCGTGCTGCTTCCCCACCTATTTCGGCAGCTTTAGCCATCTTTTCCGACAAACCGGTAGCTGAATGGGTCTTTTCAGATACTTCTTGTGAATTATTGGTTAAATTGGCAACAATTTTGAGCGTTTTTTCAACTTCCTGTGTCTGTTTCTGAGATCCCTGAGCAAAATCGGTCATTGTACCCGCAATTTGATTACTAGCTTTTTCGGCTTCATTGGCAGATGCCGCCAGTTCCTCAGAAGAGGCTGCAACAAGTTCGGTTGTTTGTGTTACAGCCTTGATAAGCTCTTTTAAATGAGTAACCATCGCGTTGAAGTCTGATGCTAGTTGCCCAAGTTCATCTTTACTGCTTATAGTAACTTTATGAGATAAATCGCCTTCCGCCACTTTTTGTGTAACACGCACAAGTTCATGTATCGGTTTAACAAAAACTCCCGCCGCATAAAAGCCGACTACCACCGCAAGTAAAATTCCAAGTATAGTAAACACAATACCTGTCATTTTTACTTTATCGGCAGACTCCATCGCTTCATTTGAAGGTAATTGGGCAACTACTCCCCAACCGCTTGAAGCGACATTGCTATAACCTGCCAAAACTTTCTGGTTATTATAGTTATAAGAAGTTATTCCACTTTTCCCACCGATAGCTTCCTGCACCGGCTCAAAATTGCTACAATCCGTCATTTCCTTTACCATTCCATCATCAGGATGCATAATAATTTTTCCCTGACGGTCAACGAGGAAAGCATATCCGGAATTACCGATTTGAGTTGAAGCAATTTTTTTACTTAATGTTTCCAGATCGACAACTCCCAGCAAAGAGCCCTTAAGTTTTTTTTGAGCATCTCTGATAGGAACGGCAATAACAACTGACGTTTTCCCTGTACTGCGCCCCATCTGAACATCTGAGATCGCATAATCTCCCCCGCTGACAATTTTCGCAAAATAATCCCGATCCGCACTGCTCGCCAGCGCTCCCTTTGTTCTCACGGTTTGGGCACCAGTACTATCCGTGACAATAAGAGTACTAAGGTTTTCTGTGCGACCTTCTGCTTTCTTCATAACAGCCAGTTGTTTAGTCTTATCCATTGACTGAATATCCTCAGTGTCAGCCATGGTCTGAAGCAACTGAACCGAGCTAATTAGCGAAGCATTGATATCCATAGCCAAAAATTCTGCAATCTTTCGGTTATTCTCAAAAGCATCTTTCGTCAAAGCCGAGCTACTTAGCCATGATGTTATAACAGTAGTCAATACCAAGGGGACTGCTGCAATAACAATAAATACCGCAATTAATTTTCTTTTAATAGATCCTTTAACAAACTTTCTAATATTACCCATTATGATTCATCGCTCTCCTTAAACCCATTAATTACTCCAACTGATTTCGAAGGTTATTCTCTGTTTTATTACTTTCAGTTGGGTTCTCATTTTTTAAGATTACGACTTATTGCCAAAACATGAGCTACGTCTAATTTTAAAAACAGTATTACATATCGCAATTCTCGTATATCATATATTATATATAATATATGATATACGGTCAAGTATAAGCGCCTCGCTGCACTATAACCCTTACAGAACTTGACATTCCCTATTAAGAAATCTGTTACTCTCTAGTAGCATTACCTCATGTTTATCCATACATTTTCACATAAAATTTTGTTCATTAGTAATCTATTTTAGTTGCGTTTTGCTAAAAACACGCGTATGACTTACCAAAAAACCTCCTGCCCATAGCAAAATCCAGCAGAAGTTTTGTTGATTATCAGCATCTATTATGATGCTATGTTTATTCATATTCCAATACTAAGCCTACGCCAACTTCCTGTAGATTAGCAGCCTGTGCCAATCTTATTTTTGATCGCAAATCCGTACAATGGCAGGCATAAACCGCGTGCGGCCGGCAGCTTTTAAAATAGTCTGCCGTATTAATCAGCTTATTTTGAGAGGGATTTAACAAGTGAAAGCCGCCAATAATATCGTACACACTTTCCTGATTACATACTTTTTTCGCATATTCGATAATATTGCAAATTCCTGCATGTGAGCAGCCTGTAATGATAACTAATCCATTATTAGACATATATACTAAAGCGGAATCATCCAGAATAAAATCCTCTTCCCAGGTGTTCTCCCGCCACACTTTTCCTATTGCGCTTTCGATCTCAAAGGAGTTTTTGCGCTCTACTTCACCGAGAAATACCAACCTGGAAGTAAGCCATACCGGCTCTTTGCTGATTTTTAAGGAAAACGTTTTACTTAATTGATTGCTCGACAGCATTGTGCCGATAGCAAGCCCGTCTATATTTCTGTCCAAAAATGCATCCGGATGAGCGATCAACGCTGGTGTCTTGTGATGATAGCCTTCTGCTTGCGCCTGTGAATGCAACTTAACTAACTCACCTAATCCCCAGGTATGATCGTTATGCCCATGCGAAAGAACTACGGTATCTACATCTAGTAGATTAATACTCATTTTAGTGGCATTGCGCACAAATATATCGGAATATCCTATATCAAACAGGTATTTTCCCGTATCATGTTCAAGAAAAAAAGATAAACCCGGTTCTGCATAAAAATACCTATCAATAATCGTATTATTATCAACCAAAACGGTTAGTTTCAACATGCTATCTATTTATCCTTTCGCTGTAGTGGACATACTATTTACTTTTATAGTTTACCGCCAAAAGCCAAAACACCTTCATAACAGGATAAAATTGGAACAATATTGATATATTTCCCCATTCCGGGTATATAATCGTATTTTTTCGTCCACTCAAATGTTAATTTATTCTAATATTTACCGATAATATCTATAAGCATACTTTTATTTCCAGGGAAGGAAATTGTTTCAGGGAGGAAACTATATGAAAATCAGTTCAAGTATAGTGGAATTTAGCAGTACTCACTATCTAGGTACCCAGGAAAGCGAAGCTGTAGCTCTGTCCGGTAAAGGTTTCTCACTTTCACAGCAGTCACTCCATGCTGAAGAGCAAACTGATGTGGCATATGAGGTGCAATTATCCGGACTTGCTGCTCAACAAACAGGCGCACCAACTGTGGGAGGGATTGTCCACAAAAAATCAGAAGAATCGCTTCCTGTCGGCGATTCTTCAAGCGACATTGAGGCCATAAGCGCAGCAGAGTTAGCCAAACTGTCACCTGAAGACCGACAAAAAGTCGAGCTTATCCAAAATTATGTAAGCTTACTGACAGGTGGAGCCTACAAAGTCGTGCTGGGTTCAGGCGAACAGGCCGCCGACGCTAATACAGCTTCCGGCAACACTGAACTATTGTCAGCCAACAGGCACAGTGTCAAGATTATCGATATGGTCAGCGGGAATGCAGCTATTGACTTGTCGGCGTTATCACTTGATCCCGCCCGGGGAATTGTGGGCGTAATTAGCGAGCAGTCACAAACAACAGCTGTCGGCAATAATATGTTTGTGCTGGGGCAGGATAACGTCTCACCAACCCAGGCCTGGGAAGAATTCAGAAAAACAAACACCGAAGCAGGACTTGTTACCCACGGCGGTGACACAACAGTCTTCATTCCATTTTCAAATCCAAATGGCAGCTCTAGCGGTCTAGGTGTCGGCACAAAGTATTCGGCTGTACAGACCAATACAGAAGAAGAATATACTGCCTGGACGGAAAAGGGCACAATAACAACAGCTGACGGCCGGGTTATCGAAATTGATAAAACTTCTTTAATGTATCGCACAGCAGAGACTACGACAACAGAAGCCGCTGTGACTATTGATCCTTTAGTCATTCAATATCGCAGCGCCAGCGGTCATGTGGAGCTGACTGATGAGAAATACAATTTCGATTTAAACAGTGACGGGCAGACTGACAGTATTTCCTTTGTTCAGCCCGGCGCCGGATTTCTGGCTGTGGATCAGAATAATGACGGAAAAATAAATGATGGTAGTGAATTGTTCGGCACTAAAAACGGCGATGGTTTTGGCGATTTAGCCAAATATGATTCTGATAATAATGGTTGGATTGATGAAAACGATGCGATTTACAGCAAATTGAACATCTGGTCTAAAGATGAGCAAGGCAATGATCAAATGCTGTCGCTAAAACAAGCCGGAGTCGGCGCAATTTATCTGGGAAGTACCAGCACAGAGTTTACTCTTAAAGATGAAGCCAATCAAACCCAGGGCCAGATTCGCCGGAGCGGCTTCTATCTGCATGAAGACGGCACTGCCGGTACAGTACAACAAGTTGATTTAGTCGCCGGGGCCGCAATCGCATCACAGCCGGTACAAGACGGAACGGCAATTAACTCACCTGCTTCCAATCCGGCATCCATATCAACTACTGAGACAGCCTGGCAAAGCGTCTACACCGAAAGTCAGACGCAAGCCGTGTTTGCTGACGGCTATACCGGCACTCTGGTTCCGGAACAAGATGGCAATATTATGGTTGTCAGGCGCACTGCTGAACCACGTCCTCCTGTCGTTCTGCAACCTGTAGGGTCAATTATTGCCAACAGCGGCATTGACTATTCTCCTACCAGAATAATTGCAAATACTGATGAATCGGCAGATGACTCGCAAGCTGACCAACCGCAAAGCACACAAAAAACAGTTCCTATAGTTAATCCGTCCCCAACAGACAATACCGTTAACCCATTTTTCAAACCCTATATGGACACAGAGCAGACATTGCGCTCTGACCTAATTCGACTGTCTGAACAGTTTGTGGAAAGCTATCGCAAACAAGTCTTGGAAGCAGCAAAGCAGAAGAAAAAAGCAGAACATCTCCATAGCTCGCTATACATTGAATTGCAGGAGCAACAGCTGCGATTACATAACTTGAATATTTCCAATTGGAAAAGTATCCGCATTATGGAGTTCCATAAGCACGTGAATATTATGCTGTAGATTTTAGCAGTAAAGAAAATACGGCTTCTTCCGCCCCTTTGTCGAAAACGAATGCGCCTACCCTTACGCTCAAAAAGAAACCTTATAGGGAGTCTCCTGTAGACATCCTATAAGGTTATTTTTTTGTATCAATCAACCTTGCATCCTGTTTAGTTACATAACTCTATAATAGTGGCTACGCCCTGACCACCGCCAATACACAGTGTTGCCAAGCCACGTTTGGCATTACGCTGTTGCATAGCATGAACCAAAGTTACCAGAATTCGGGCTCCGCTTGCGCCTATAGGATGTCCGAGTGCAATTGCCCCCCCGCGCACATTGACTTTCTCTTTTGGGAAACCAAGTTTTTTACCCACTGCCAAAAACTGTGCCGCAAAAGCTTCATTGGCTTCAATCAGATCAATATCGCTAATAGTAAGGCCTGCTTTCGCCAAGGCTTTACGGGTAGCCGGTACAGGGCCCATACCCATAATTGAAGGATCAACACCACCTGAACCGTAGCTAACAATCTTGGCTAAGGGTTTTAGTCCTAACGCCTTGGCTTTGTCAGCAGACATAATTACCAGGGTAGCTGCACCATCATTAATGCCTGATGCATTACCGGCGGTAACAGTGCCGTCTTTTTTAAATGCGGGGCGCAGGCTGCTCAGTGTCTGCTCAGTAGTACCCGCCTTAGGATACTCGTCGGTATCAAAGACAGTATCGCCTTTTTTGCTTTTGATGGTGACCGGTATGATTTCCTGTTGAAAAACGCCGTCATTAATTGCTTTTGTCGCTTTGTCCTGAGATTCAAGGGCCAACTTATCCTGATCTTCTCTGGAAATATTATACTGAGCAGCCACGTTTTCAGCTGTAATCCCCATATGATAGTCATTAAAGGCACACCATAGTCCATCCTGAATCATAACATCTAACAATTTGCTGTTGCCCATACGATAGCCCCAACGGGCTTTACTCTCTAATACATAGGGGGCATTAGTCATACTTTCAAAACCACCGGCAATAATTACATCAGCATCACCAACCATAATTGATTGGGCTGCCAGATTAACAGATTTCAATCCTGAGCCACATACCTTATTTATAGTGTAAGACGGAGTCTCTACCGATAATCCGGCTTTGATGGCCGCCTGTCTGGCAGGATTCTGGCCAAGGCCGGCCTGCAACACATTACCTAAAATAAGTTCATCAACTTGATTATTGTCTATTCCGGCACGTTCAAGCGCTGCTTTAATTGCTATTGCTCCTAAATCTGGAGCAGCGAATGAGGATAATGCTCCGTTAAAACTGCCAATAGCCGTCCTTACGGCACTGACAATAACTGCCTCCTTCATGACTATACCTTCTTTCGCTTATTATTAAAATTTCTTACTCAATATTGGCTGCACCTTACTGTATTTACTGCAGAATCGGCGCAACATAAGGCATGGTTTTGCCCAACAGATATAAGAGAATTAATACAGCCGGAATATGGAATGCAAGCTGTAACATAGCATAGCCGGCAAGATCTCTGGCTTTGGCTCCGGTAACGCCAAGCAACGGCAGCATCCAAAATGGGTTAATGAAGTTTGGCAATGCTTCGGCAGCATTATATGCCTGTACAATCCAGGCTAAGTTTACATGCAGCTGATTAGCCGCTTCCAAGACATATGGTGCTTCAACTACCCATTTACCGCCGCCAGACGGGAGGAATAAACCAGCAATCGCCGAGTAGATGCCAACGGTTACCGGCAGAGTATCCTGATTTGAAATGGAAACAAAGAATTCAGCCAACACATCATTCAATCCGCAACCCATCATCATGCCGAAAATGCCGGCATATAGCGGAAACTGAATGAAAACACCGCCTGTCATTGGGATGGATTTGGCAACGGCTTTAAGAAAAGCCCGTGGAGTCCAATGAAACAACATACCGACAATCAGCAGCATAAAGGTGTAAATGTTAAGGTCTAAAGCAGCCAGGCCGCCTTTAGTAGCAAAGGTATTAACCAGGAAAAGGCCGCCTAGTATAACAACTATAATAGTTAAAATAGGGCTAAACTCCAAATATTCACCAGGAGTTTTGGGGTTCTCAATAACTTCCTCTTCATCCTCTTGATAATGAATGCCTGCCATTTCGGCTGTCTTGGCCCGATCAGCAGTCGGAGTTGATACATAGCAAATCCAACAAGAAAGAGTAACCAACACAGCAATCATCACTAAGTTCTGCCAGTTAAACAAAGTCATATCAAGGCCGATTACGCCGCTAATCTTATACAGTGCGGTGGGTATCGAGCTTTTTGTTGCCATCATCAAAGCCGCTGATGAGGAAAGGCCTAAAGCCCAAATACTACACAAACCTAGATAACCTGCAGCACCAATAGCCCGGTAATCCACACCTTTAACCCGTTTGGAAATTTCCCGAATTAAGAAGCCTGATAATACCAGACTAAAACCCCAGCTGATCAGCGATGCCACCATAGCTACCAATGCAACATAGGTTACAGCAAATTTAGGTGTTTTCGGCACTTCAGCCAATTTAGCAATAACAACTTTTACTGGTTTAGATACCGCAACTACATAACCGGTAATGATAACAAAAGCCATTTGCATAGTAAAAGGTACTAAACTCCAAAAAGACTTACCAAAGTCAACAGCTACTTGCGTGGGAGTGCGTCCCATAATCAATGCCACCGCACCTACAATTACAACCGCAATAACTGCAAAGATATAGGCATCTGGGAACCATTTCTCACTCCAATCTGCAAGACCGGCGCCACAACGCGCCATAAAACCAGGCTTTTCTTCTTCCATTCTTTGAATAGGACTAACAGGTTGACTCATTTCATCTTCTCCCTTTTTAAATTTCTACACCTTTCATAGGTGCTAGATTTTCACTTATAATCAATGTGGCAACCGTTTTGTTTTGTATTTCTTCTACGGTTACCCCAGGGGCAATTTCTTCTAACACTAAACCGGAAGATGTTACCCTCATAACGCCAAGCTCAGTGACAATTAAGGAAACAACCCCTTTGGCAGTTAACGGTAGTTCACATTGTTTAAGAATTTTGGGAACATCGCCTTTTGCGGTATGTTCCATGGCAACAATGACTTTTTTTGCTCCTACGACCAGATCCATTGCTCCACCCATGCCGGGAACCATCTTGCCAGGAACCATCCAATTGGCAAGGTTTCCCTGTTCATCAACCTGCAGGGCGCCTAATACAGTTACATCGACATGTCCGCCCCGAATAAGGTTAAACGACATGAAACTGTCAAAGCAGGCACCTCCTGGAAGTATCCCGGCCGGAATACCGCCGGCATTGACTAAATCGGGATCTGCTTCAGTAACCGGACCCAAACCTACAAATCCATTTTCAGACTGCAGAGTGATAGATATACCCTCTGGCAAGAAGGTCGGCACCATGGTCGGCAAGCCAATTCCAAGGTTAACCAGTTCTCCGTCTTCTAGTTCCATTGCCACCCTTTTTGCGATTATTTCCTTGCTGCTAGGCATTGTTATTACCCCCTTTGCTTGGCACAATCCAGTCCACTAAGACGCCTGGCACCATAACTTCGTCAGGATCGATTTCCCCAATTTCCACAATCTCTTCTACTTCGGCAATTACAAAATCAGCAGCCAACGCCATTATCGGATTAAAATTGCGGGCACTACGCCGAAAAACAAGATTTCCCGCTTTATCAGCTTTGTGTGCTGCCAATAAGGCTGCATTTGCTCGCAGCGGCAACTCAATCAGGTACTCCTTTCCTGCAATTGTGTATTTTTCTTTGCCTTCCTCAACAATTGTACCCACACCGGTCGGTGTAAGTATTGCCCCTAGTCCGGCCCCGCCGGCTCTAATCCGCTCTGCAAGCGTGCCCTGTGGTGCTAATTCCACATCCAGTTCACCTGCCATCATTTGCTTACCAGTCTCAGGATTAGTACCGATATGAGAGACTATAGCTTTTTTGAGACGCCGGTCGACAACGAGTTTACCTGCACCTGCATCTGGCATGCCGGTGTCGTTGCAAATCAGTGTAAGGTCGCGCACCCCGTTTGCCAATATGGCCCCAATCAGGCCATTCGGTGTGCCTACCGCCAGGAAACCGCCGACCATAATACTCATTCCATCTTTAATAAGTGCAGCGGCGTTTTCCAGTTTGATCACTTTACTCAATGTACTTCCTCCTTTGGCAATGAAATTGTGTGTTTACCTATTACAAAAGCAAAAACCGTGCCAAGAAAAAATCTTGGTACGGTTTACTTGTTTTTGCGGAATTTTCTATATGTTTCGCCTGAATTCACCGAATAAACTGACTACATTTTGCGCACAGTGCTTACTTTTTGCGCACTTATGCCTCCCCTTCGCTTGTCAATCCATATTCTTCAATTTTATATTGCAAAGCACGTCGGCTCATATCCAAATCTCTTGCCGTTTTCATCCGATTTCCCTTATTACGTCGGAGTACATCCCCAATAATTTTATATTCGGTTTCTTTGATAGACTCCCGCAAGCTCCTGCCTTGCCAAATTTGAACTCTCTGTTGCCGATTGCCATTGACATGCGGCAGCAATTGCGGCGACAAATCTTCAAGAAAGATTACCCGGCCAGTACTCATAATCACTGCTCGTTCGACCACATTTGACAGTTCCCGGATATTACCGGGCCAGGAATAGCACTCTAAAGCCGCCATGGCTTCGGTATCAAAATCATCTACTTCGCGCCCGGTTTCTTTGGCATATTTCTGCAAAAACAGACGGGCCAACAAAGCAATATCTTCCTGTCGTTCCCGTAATGGTGGCATTTCAACAGTAACAACTGCAAGACGATAATAAAGATCTTCCCTAAATTCTCCCCGAGCCACCATATCAGGAAGGGAGCGGTTGGTCGCAGCAACAATTCGCATATCAGACTTTATCGTCTGACTGCCGCCGACCCGCTCAAATTCCTTTTCCTGCAGCACCCGCAGCAATTTTACCTGCACTGACAACGGCATCTCGCCAATTTCATCTAGAAATAACGTTCCCCTATCCGCCATCTCGAATCGGCCAATACGACGTGACGCCGCACTGGTAAAAGCCCCTTTCTCATGGCCAAACAATTCACTTTCTAATAACGTCTCTGGTAGTGCGCTGCAGTTAACCTTAATAAGCGGCCCGCTGGCTCGCCTGCTGTTATAGTGGAGCATATTTACCAACAGTTCCTTCCCGGTACCGCTTTCCCCGGTTACAAATACAGTAGCCTGCGTCTTGGCAACCCGCGATACAGCCTCATACACCTTGCGCATTTTAGCCGAATGGGTAAGTACCCCACTCAATCGATAGTGATCAGATAATTCCTTTCTCAGCAAATTAGCCTCAATTGCCAAACGGCGTCCCTCCATCGCCCGACGCAATAGGATTTTAACTTCGTCAAGGTTGAAGGGCTTTATAATATAATCATAAGCGCCTGATTTCATTGCCTCAACTGCAGCATCAATTGTACCAAAAGCCGTCATCAAAATAATTGCTGCATTAATTCCGTTCTGCCGCATAACCCGGAAGGCTGTCATTCCATCCATTTTAGGCATACGGATATCCATTACAATTACATCGGGTTGTTCACGCTCAGCCATTTCTATAGCGCTCAGGCCGTCCTCTGCTTCCATTACCTCGTACCCTTCGCGGCGCAGTACAACCCCCAACATTGCCCGTACCCCTTCTTCATCATCAACTATCAATATTTTTTTCGTTAACATAGCACTTTTCCCCCTGGTGATAGATACGAGGTATTGTAATTCTAATCACTGCCCCGCCGTCAGGATTGTCCTCAATATCGATTTGTCCACCGCGTGCGGCAACAATCCGTTGTACTACTGCTAACCCTAAACCGGTACCGGTTTGCTTAGTAGTAAAAAATGGATCAAATACTTTGTCACGGATGGCCTCAGGAATACCCGGTCCGGAGTCGATAAACGCAATCTCAATAGTATCTGTTTCTGCTTGATAGCCAGCCTTCACACGAATAATCCCGTTCTTTTCGATAGCCTGCAACGAATTAATCAATAAATTCAAAAAGATTTGTTTAAATTGTTCGTCATCTAGATAGACCTGCGGTAAATTCTCAGCAATCATTGTCTCAAATACAATGCCACACCGCTTCACCTGACTTTGTAGCAAAATCATAGTATCTTGCAATACTTTGGCTAAATCAGTCAGTGCTTCGGTCTTCGGGCACGGTCTAGAAAAATACAGCAACGTCTCAATAATGCGATTCATCCGATCAGCTTCACGCAAAAGCAACGGCAAATACGTATTCCGTTCCTCATCACTGCCGGCATTTTGGAAGTATTGTAAAAATCCGGTAATACTTGTCAGCGGATTACGAATTTCATGGGCAACACCGGCCATCAATTCGCCAAGAGTTGCCAGACGGTCAGCCCGATTAACTTGCTCTTCTAGGCGCTTTCGCTCTGTCAAATCTTCAAATACCAATACAGCGCCTAACACTATCCCGTCAATATCGCGAAGCATAGACGTCGAAACACTTATCCATATTTTCCCATGAAGAATTGGATACGATGTCTGCCCACCGATACACGTTTCTCCAGTACGAAGTGTTTTCAGCAGTTGACTCTTAAAATCCACATCCTGAATGAATAAATCCTCATAATACTCACCGATTACCTCTTGGACAGAATAACCGGTCATTCTCTCTGCCGCTTTGTTAAAGGCTGTTATTTTACCATTCATATCAACAGCAATAATGCCGTCTGCTATGCTTTCCATTATGTTTTCACTTAATGTCCGTGCATCACCTAACGCCACAGCCAATTCATTAATTGTGGACGCAACTTCCCCCATTTCGCCTCTAACCCCGGTAATATGCTGGTGGAGATTAAAACGCAACCTTCTTACACCCCGAATCACAACCTGGACATTTTTTAATATATCTGACGTAAGCCGAAGTACAAGCAACCCACTGATCAAAATGCCGATAGTTATAGAAATAAGCAAACCCCTATCCATATCTGCCAGCTGATTTTGGATATCATCTGTAAGCTCATTGATAAAAATATAGCCTATTACCTTTTCCTCGCGGACAATCGGCCGCATTGCATTCATGATATTCCCGCGGACCAAACTGCCAAATTCTACGCGAAATTGATTATTAGTCATAACCAATCTGCCTGGATGCGTTTCTTCGATAGATCTTCCTACCGTATACCCAAAATCACTCGCTGGGCCATAGGTAATAATTGCATCAAGTTCGCGCGAGTACATACCCGCACCCAAACCAGGTGATGAAGCCGCAATTTCATCAGATATTCCCTCAAGTTCTTTATTGAGAATTTTTATTTTTTCTTCCCGCGAAAGCAACGCAGCCCCATTGCGCAACAATATTCCATCAAATCCGTCCGGCCCAAGTCTGGTATCCAAAATATATGCAATTGCCGCCAATTTGCCGCGTTTTTCCTCCAACAGACTCTGCTCTGCGTTCTGTTTCATAACATAGCCGGCAACCAGAATTGGAATATTTACGATAAGCAGCGAAAGCAAGATCAATTGTCCGCGCAAGCTCTTCAACCAAAAGTTCATTCTCCCCCCCCTTTCACTTCCGACATAACTACTATCATCAATTACTATTGCAAGTTTTATGCCACTATTTTTTTCTATAGTTTTTTTGTATAGTTATTTATTATTTTTTTACGAATTTTATTATCATAGATAAGTGCACAGTCACAAATCCCCTTATTTTGAGACTGAGTTTTTGAACTATAGTTTACTTTACTATCTTCTTAATAAATTTTTGTTATATAAATGGAAACTTAATTCAGGCTGCGTTTAACGCTGTTTAAATTGATTATGAGCATTACATGATTTCTCAAAACCGCTAAGAATATAAATATAGAGCTGCAAGAAAGTCAATTCTTACAGCTCTCAAATATGATCAAACCAAGTATTTAGAGTAATGAGGATGTATTTACTTCAATGGCCATTTTGCCGACAACTCGTCAATTAGTTCAAGTAGTGATACTGTCCGTGGAATAAAGGTATCCAAAAATACCTCTTCTTTTTCGGTATGTTCAAGCATGGGATCAGCTTCGACGCCAAGAGCGTCAATTGTCGGAATGAACTTAGCGGTAGTATTGCCTACAGTCATACCGCCGGCAATCCATTCCACTACATCTGCATTGTATTCCCGTTTGACAATATCTTTGTACATGTCAATAACTTGCACAGATTTAGGAGTTTTCTCCATCGGCAGACCGGTAATGCCACCCTCGATGGTTACTTTTGTTCCCGGTACAAGGGTTTTGTTGGCTAACACTTTAATTTCTTTGTCAAGGCGCTCTAATTCGGACATTTTGTAAGAACGCAGCTGGATTTTGGCAGATGCATTATCGGCAACACGGTTTACGCGGGAGTTTGTAGAGGTAATTGTCCCTACATTAATCCAGTTATCAGGTATGTATTGGCCATGGTCTTTTATATTTTTTGCGGCTAACGCATCAGCGGTAAAATCCTTGGGGTTTCCTGGCAGGGGACTATTGAGTTTACCCAACAGCGTAATTTGATTGGCAAGTTCCATGATCGCGCTGGCAGAAGCTTGGGGAGCATTGCCGGCATGTCCTTGAATACCTGTTACTTTGATTTCATAATTGGCGCTGCCTTTGCGCTGGGTGCAAATCCCCCAGTTAGGCCGAGAACCGTCAACAATCAGTGCCAAATCAGCCTGCTTGGCCAATTCTTCTAATATGGCTTCTTCAGTTTGCGAACCGGTTTCTTCTTCGGCATCAAAATAAATAATGATTTCGCCAAAGTTTTTAATTCCGATTTCGTTTATGGCTTTTGCCATATAAACCATTTGCACTACAGAGGCTTTGCAATCACCGGCTCCGGGACCATAGCCCTTCGTTCCCTCAATCGCAAAAGGGCGCTTCGCCGCTTCACCGGGATCAAATACGGTATCTGTGTGCGGTGATAACAAGACACGCAGTTTGCCTTCGCCTTTAATGCGGGCAATTACATGGCGGCCTTTGTCATTATCACGAAATTCCACAGTTGCCCCTAGGGCTTCTAGCTTGTCCTGAAGATAAGCCGCAATCTTTTTGCTCCCGTCCAGATTGCCTGTCCCAGAATCAATGCTGACTAAATACCCCAAATCTTTGATATAGTCATCATAATAATTGGACACCACCGATTTAACTGGGCTTACAGGTGTGGCAAATACTCCGGCTGCCGTAAACACCATAGCCACTACAACAACTAATGACATCAGACTTTTTTTCACATTTTTACCTCCTTTTTCTAAATATAACCAAATATATTGTAACATAGATAAAATGAAGCACCAATAATTTAATTGAATTTTATGACTTTTTTTTGAGAAATAAAAAGTACTTATTAACAGACCTCCTGCCAAATCAAGTAATTCGGCAGGAGGTCTGTTGAACTTTGCAAGCTTAAACATTACCACTTTTAACGTTCAGAAAATGCCACCCGCAACCCAAACCCGACAAAAAGCAACCCGGTAACCCAGTTAAACCATGTTTGTATTCTTTCAGATTTCATGAACCAAGCACGTATTCTTGATGATGCTAACACACAGATGCTTAATACAACAAATCCCATAATCACAAAAACTGCACCAAGTAACAGCATCTGCTGGGTCCCATACATACTATTGCTATCAATAAATTGAGGTAAAAAACTCAGAAAGAAAAGTGACGTCTTGGGGTTTAATGCAGAAGTTAAAAAACCGGTAAGAAATAAGTGCTGACTTTTCGTATTTCCCTCCTCTGAATCTACCAGCAGAAGTTTTTGCCTGTTTAGCAGACACCGGATACCAATATAGAATAGGTACCCCGCACCGATTACTTTTATGCAAAAAAAAGCAAAGTAGGAGGCTTTTAATAGTACACCTAATCCAAAAGAAGCCGCCAATACTTGAAATATATCACCTGTTGACGCCCCCAGTGCCGCCTTAAATCCCGCTCTCCGTCCATCAGTAACCCCTTTTGTAACCACGCAAATGATATTAGGTCCTGGTGACAATAGCAAGATTAATGATACAGAAGCGAACAACCAAATATTTGTAAATTCCATAAATATCATCCCTATTTCTGTATTTGTGTTGTGTGAATCTATATTCCTAACTTATTCATCGCGCTGATATCGGTTTCATGCCATCCTACCCGCCAAAGCCATCATAAGAAAACCACAAAAAGCAGCATTATCAACCTGTAAGGCTGTATGGACTTCTTGTTTCATTTGTAAGATTTGTTCTCGAAAAGAAGCGTAGAATTCATAGGTTGGCGTGGAATTGTATTTGAGGCCTGTCAATTCAAAATACTCTATTATCCCTTTCACGGTAGTAGGTTTAATGAAAGCCTCCGTATTGGGCCGGTAATATATAGAATAGATCGTTAGTAACGGCCATTTCGCCAGCTTGTACTCACTTAAGAGTCCAGTCATCATTCTAAACCCAAAAGCCTGATCTCCGTGCAAAAACTCCTTCAACCCATGGGCTAAATGCTCTTTTTCTCCATCACTTAAACCTTTCACAAAATCTCTAAACTTTGGCTTTTCAAATATAGAAATTAAAGAGGACTGAGCAACAATCTTACCCATGGCTTCTACAATATTGTGGGCATATTCAAACTGTCCAATTGCGAAACTGTCCTGTGCCATCTTTTTCATTTTCTCTACTTTGTGCTTTTTTATCAATGCGAGCATCTCTGGATGCGAGAATCCGCCTGGAAAACGCATTAAAAAATTTTTCTCTGCTTCTTTGAGTTTTGCTTTGTTCACAACCACCATCTCCTTTTAAGGTTTTGACCAACAATTATACTTTCCTTGCTGCTATGGCAATCCAGTCTCCACCATTTGAATAGGTCTCGCCAATTAAATCATTCCAGACATATTCAACCTTAAATCCGTTATCCTGTAGTACCTCGTTTATTGTTTGCAGTGAATAATCATGAAACCAAATTCGATATGTTTTAAACTCACCATCTTCGGCAATAACCGTATATTGATTTAACCAGACATCATTATCAGGATAATCAAAGCCTTGCTCCAATACTAGATGTCTACCTGATTGCCAAAATCCATCTTCAGCAAAATACCAGCGATTGCCCAACCCTTCACGCATTCGTAAGACACGGGTAGAAACATCAAATATAAACAAACCGTCTTTTTTCAAAGCTTTATGAACAATTCGCAGTAAACTATTTCGGGCTTCATCAGAAAAGGTACTTAATTCTCCATATATCTGTAATACGCTATCAAACACATGCTCATAGGTAATATCAAAAAAATTACTACAGACATATTCAATATCCAGTTGCAATTCGTCAGCTTTCTTTTGTGCGTAATTTATTGATCGTTTCGATATGTCAATACCTGTTACCCGTATGCCTTTTTGACACAATCTACTGCTATATAAGCCAGGGCCACAACCTAAATCGAGCACCTTGTCGTGAGATTTTAGGATCGAGGTGCGCACAAGATGTTCCACCGTTTTTTCAATGATCGGCAATGTTCTGCTGGCACCATTAGAATCAGGATTTAAATGTGCCTCCAGCATACTCTTTGATATATGTGGATCGTCCCAGAATAAAAGTTCTCCAGCTTGAAAGAGTTCAGGCTTTCTTACAGATTCGCGCAGACATTCAAAGAGCTTTTGCATTATTGTTACGTCTTCTCTCATCAAACCTTCTCCCATACACAACTTTCTAAGTTATCCATTTCCCATACGAAGCAAAAAACTCCTGCTTAATCTAACAAAATTTGTTAGTAATTACTCTTTATTCGCGCTTGTGGCTAAACGATACTAAAACAATCATTTTTTCACCTTCAGAAGCAGGATTCATCTCTTGCGTAAAGAATCGTACCTTAAGTAGGGAGGGATACCATTGAAAAAGCTCTTACTTGCCATTATTTTCATTATGACCGCAAATGTATGCTTTGCCGAAGATGTATATACTGTTACAGACTCAGGGTTTACTAAATATCTTCATACCGACTCATTAAAAGCAACCGTTACCTCAAAATCCGAGCAAGCATCGATTTTTGAAATGACATATACTCTGATCTGCATACCTGATAAAGAGTCTTTAGCTAAATTAAAAAGTCAAACTTTCAACGACAAGATCATCAACCAAAAGCAAACCTTTACATTCAAATGCTCTTTTAACAAAACCACCAACCAATGGAACCAGGATGGGTCGGTCTGGATAAACAGCAATGAGCTTTGGGGGGACTCACCTGAAAAGGTCTTATATGAATCTCATGGCAACATGCCGGCAGGAGCCTATTATGGCGAAAGCCCTGAAGCAGTTTTCAATAGAAACATCGTTGTTGCCGCATACAATTATGTTGTGTCTCATAAGTTAATTACTTATAATTGATCGCGCATATGGTATTACTACATCAAACCAGTATGTATGAATAATTATTAATTCGTAAGCAACATATAAGGAGGTTTCTTTTTGCCACTATAAAGTGTCCAAAAAGAAACCTCCCGCTATTTTATCTGCCATACCTAATTCTTAAAAGTCAGCCCTACACCAAAGCCGCGAAAATCTTCATCACCACTGCCCGAATTATATTCAAGGTGACGGTATGTAGTTGTAAGTTCAAGATTTTTTTGCAATTGATAAGACAGCCCCACCTCGATATTATCGCCTTTACTGCCACAACTTAGCAGCGTATAGAGAGTTGTCGCATGCCCTATCTTTTTAGTGGCAATAATACCGCCCTGTACCATATCTTCCTCAGATGGCAGATTGGCAACTGCCCCCTTCCGTTCAGTCATTGAATAACCGGCCAGTAGTTGCAGATTGTCGTTTATTTTATACAACACATTTACTTCTTTGTTGCTTGCATCGCTTGAGTTGCCATGAAAAGTGGGACTAAAATGCAGTTGGCGGTAATTCAGCGCCCAACGGCCGCCTAGCCCTACTGTTCCGCCATATTCCCACTTATTGTCCCCACCCCGGAAACTATCAGGTTTCCAGTTAATATCAATTGCGACCTTACCTGGGGAAAAATCCTGTAAAGGACTGGCATTACCAGGTGTGCAATTAAACAGCAGCACCATCACCAAAAATAGTTTTTTCCACATAAACTCCTTCTCTCCTCTCAATAATATAGTCGAAAAGCTGTACACACTACCTCTATACCATATTTCCTTAGCAGAAAAATATGCCAAAAAGCATCGCATATATTGCGGTGAAGCGCCTTCTCCCAGCATGAGATGCCGCTAATTTATTGAGTTTAGAGCATATTGTTTTTAAGGATTATCCATTTATTTTTTCTTTAAAAGCAAGCTGGGCTCCTGCCAAAAAATTTGGCAGGAGCCCAGCTTTTTATAATTGTTTTATATCATCTTAGCGGCCTGCCGCACTACATCATAGTTGGCATCATCAGTGACAATAAACCCGTTAATCGCCGTTTTCTCTAGTAAGCTTTTATACTTGGAATCAGTATCTGAAATATACTGAAACGATTTTTGAATACTGGTTACCAGTTCGGCCGACAAATCAGGCCGGGCAGCAATTACGTCCTTGGGAATCGGTTTGGTTTCTGCAATGATAGCAAGGCTATTAACTGCTGCCCCGCTTACCCGTGCAGCATCCAGCGCTTCATTATAAGTAGCGCCGGCATCCAGCGTACCGTCAAGTACAGCATCAATAACCCGGTTATGACTTCCTAAGAACGAGGTTTCACCAAAGAAACTCTCGGGATTTTTCCCCTGTTCAGCAAGCATGGCCGCCGGATACACATAGCCGGAAGCTGATTTCCGGTCAACAAAACCGAAGCGTTTGCTACTTAAGTCATCCAGGGTTTTAAAGTTCTTGTCTTTTCTGGCAATAATATAACCAACATAGGATGCCTGCCGGTTAATGAGCGGCGTTACCAGGGGAATAATATTCCCCTGATTTTTTGTTGAAACATAGGCAAACGGCGAAAACCAGCCGACATCGCAGGTTCCTTGAAGCAAAGATCGTCCAAGAGCATCATAGTCTGTAACGATAATTAAACGTGCCTGTCTCCCAATTTGAGCGGCCACCTTTTCAATAATCGGCAAATAGCTTTCCCGGATATTCTGGGGCGAAGTAAAGGGATTTATGGCGAAAATAAGATCCCGGCTGCTTTTGGTCCTAACCGCAAACTCCTGAAGCTTGTCAGCCGTTACCGCCATATGTTTGGCATGCCCATAAATTTCCGCCACATTCTTTTCCTGCGCACCGACACTTTGCAATGCCTCCCGGGTATTGCCGGCAATATCCACAGTAACCGTGCTAATCGTGCTGACCGCCCGAACAATTTCATCGGTGGTGTCCCGCTGTTTAAGGGAAACATCCCGTAATTTCTCCACATTTGAGTCAATCACGGTCATCTGCTGAACAATATCCTGCAGCGCGGCCGCCGAGCCGCGGGATATTTGCTCTGTTCCTGACAATTTATCTGAGGTTGCCTGCATGCTCTCTGTAATACCGGTTATTTTCGTAATAATATTGTTGATGGCAGCTTCAACATCTCTGGTAATGCCGGCACTTTCATCAGCCAACTTCCGTACTTCTTCGGCCACAACCGCAAACCCCCGGCCATGTTCACCTGCCCGCGCTGCCTCAATAGCGGCATTAAGAGCCAGTAAATTGGTTTGACTGGCAATACCTTGTATTTCGCCGACAAAATTACCAATACGCTGCGAATCGGCATTGAGTTCTTCAACCGCCTTAACTGCGGTCTGAACAGCCTTGGCAATGTCAAGCATATGGTCGCCAATTGCCGTAATTTCGCCCTGATGTTTAACTGCCATTTTCCTGGATTTTTTGGCCTGCTGCAGCGCGCTCTGCGAAGCATCGAAAACAACGTTGGCAGTAGACGCGATTTCATCCATACCGGCTGTTGTTTCCTCAACACTTGCCGCATTATTTTCGCTGGCCTGGGCAATTTCCTCTGATAAATGAGTCAGCGTTTTTAAGGCTGCATTGCTTTTATTCACCACCCACAAGAGCTGCTGGGTCATAAACGCGACTTCTTCCGCCACCGCCAGTATGTTGTTGCTATCCTGCCCCTCATCGCTTTGCCCGGTGTTTTCCGGATCAATACTATATACTTTACCTTGGGGGCGGCCTATAATAATCACATTGGCAACCTCCAAGACAGCAGCCACACATAATAGCAATGCCAGCCACGCTTCTCCGGTCTGTTGGAATACCACTATCGCCAGTCCGGCAATCACCGCTAAAAATCCTACCTGCCCTACAATCACCCGTTTTCGCACTAATTTCACCTCTTCTTTGTCGTTAGCCCAGCCTATCACTTTTTTGCATTTATGTTTGCCCAGTATACAGATATATAGCTTCAAAAGTAATCTTCTTACCTAATAAAAATTATCCCGTTCGCATCTGCTAGCAGTATTGCTGTGATGCAAACGGGACTTTCTCTAATTTATCCGCCCCAATATTCTGTCTTTTAAAATAATTTGTTCTTCAATAATTGTTAAATTCCTGCTATATATAATAAAATTTGGAAACCAACTGTTGCTTTAGGTAAGAATTTACTCTAAAACGTGGCATTTTTAGCCAGTAATGTAGTATACTAGTCATAGATTATTGACAATAATTTTGACTTGATTTAGGCGGCGTTAAAATGCCGTTTGAATCAAGTCTCCATTTACTTTGAAAGAATATGAGGGATAAAGATGAGCATTAGATCACTTACACCGCTAGAAGGACGGTATGGGGCAATTACCCAGCCTTTTGGTGAATATTTTTCTGAATGGGCTTTAATAAAATACCGGATTCATGTAGAAGTGGAGTGGCTTATTGCCATGGCAATGAGCCCTGCTTTTGCTGAAATCCGTGAGTTTACACCAGAAGAAGTCACCTTTTTGCGCAATATTGTCAAAAACTTTGACGAACCTGTTGCCCTGCGGATTAAAGAAATTGAGCGCACTACCAACCATGACGTAAAGGCAATTGAATATTTCCTCCGTGAAACCCTAGGGGCCATGTCACTGACTGATGTCCTTGAATTCATCCATTTCTCCTGCACTTCTGAAGATATCAATAATCTGTCTTATGCCCTGATGCTTAAGCACGGCATCGAAGATGTCTGGCTGCCGTCAGCCGAAAATCTGGTGCAAGCTGTTGCGGCAATGGCAGAAGAAGATAAAACTATAGCTATGCTGGCTCATACCCATGGACAAGCCGCCTCACCCACAACTGTTGGTAAGGAACTGGCTGTATTTGTTTACCGCTGGAACCGCCAGTTAAAACAAATCCGCGCCCAGGAGTATTTGGGCAAATTCAACGGCGCTGTCGGGAACTTCAATGCCCACAGCATTGCCTATCCGGAAGTAGACTGGGAAGCGGTTTCCCGTTCGTTTATCGAGGGTCTGGGACTAAGCTACAACCCGCTGACAACCCAGATTGAATCCCATGATTATGTCGCCGAAGTATTCCACGCTCTTACGCGCTTTAACAATATTCTGCTAGATTTTGACCGCGACATGTGGTTGTATATTTCCTTCGGCTATTTCAAGCAAAAAGCCATTGCCGGCGAAGTGGGCTCTTCCACCATGCCGCATAAAGTAAACCCGATAGACTTTGAAAACTCGGAGGCCAACCTCGGCCTAAGCAATGCAGTTCTTGACCATCTGGCCAACAAGCTGCCGATCTCCCGCCTGCAGCGTGACCTCAGCGACTCTTCAGCTCAGCGCAATATCGGCACAGGCATTGCTCACTCCCATCTTGCGATTACCTATACATTAAAAGGGCTGAAGAAAACCGTAGTCAACGAAGAAGCTCTTGCTGCCGACCTGAACCATGCTTGGGAAGTCCTGTCCGAAGCCGTACAAACCGTAATGCGCAAACACGGTCATGCCAATTCCTATGATAAACTCAAAGCCATTACCCGTGGCAAAGGCATCAGTGAAGAAGACATCAAAGCCTTTATCCAAAGTGTAGAACTGCCGGAAGCTGATAAGCAACGTCTACTGGCCCTGACACCAGCCCAGTATGTCGGAATAGCCGCTTCCTTGTTAAAACACATTTAGTATGTATAACCTACAAAACCCGGCCTCGTTTGAGGCCGGGTTTTTACTTAACCTAGATAATCACCTATGTTTTGTGCTATACGGGTATTCACTTTACTTAATTGGTTGCTATGCTAGATCGGCCATCAAGCCACTGATGTCAACACCGCTCAATGTTTTTGCGGTTAGCGTCCTGTCTTTAAGCTGGGCCATTGAGTCGGCAAAAGTTGGCCTTTCTTCCCTAAAAAATACGCCAACAGGAATCTCGTCACCCCATCGCCCGGCCAATGATTTAGCCTGTTCGCGATTTGCCGGATCATGGTCGTCGGCAATATTGCGGACCCGCTGCTGATACCAGGCATAGGTATTGACAGAGTTAAACGATACGCAGGGCTGCAAAATATCAACAACTGCAAAACCGCGGTGCCTGATCGCCTGAACCATCATATCGGCCAACAGGTTCATATCGCCGGTATAAGCCCGGGCAACAAAACTCGCACCTAGACTAATTGCCATGTCAACAATATTCACCGGCCTCTCGACATTTCCCAAGGGTGGCGGCGTAAACTTGGTAAACATGCCGAGCTCGCTGGTCGGCGAGGTTTGCCCTTTAGTCAGTCCATACACCTGATTATTATGGATAAAATAACTGATATCAAGGTTGCGCCTGGCAGTATGGACAAAATGCCCCATCCCCAGACCCATGCCGTCGCCATCACCACCTTCGGCGATAACAGTCAGGCCGTGATTGGCCAGCTTGATACCGGTAGCCACCGGCAGGCTGCGACCATGCAGCGTCTCAATACGGTAACAGTTAACATATTGACCTATTTTGCTGGAACAGCCAATACCATTAACCAAAACCGTCTGCTCCAGGTCAAGTTCCAGTGTGGTAAATGCTTTTTTCAGGGAATTAAAAATGCCGAAGTTGCCACAGCCAGGGCACCATGTAGGAACATAATCGAGATTAAAGTCATATGCGCTCATGCCAGCACCTCCTTGATTTTCAGCAGTATCTGCGACGGAGTAAATGCCCGCGAATCATATTTGAGATAGCGATTGGCAAGTTCAATGCCGGTATACATACGAACAAGTCTGGCAAGCTGCGCTGTTTTGTTGCCCTCTATAAGCAGAGTTTGCTTACTCCGCTTCAGGATTTCCGCCACAGCAGCCGCGGGAAAAGGCGATAAATAAACAACTTGTAGAACATTGACGCTGATACCTGCCGTTTTCGCAAGTTCCATAGCCTCCAGCGCCGCTCCTTTGGTTGATCCCCAGACGACCAGCGTCAGGTCGGCTGATTCGGGACCGTGCAGCTTGACAGCTTCGAGTTCGGCCAGGATCTGCGGCTCTTTGTCAAACAGCTTGTCAATGGCTTTGACGGTGACTTCCGGCTCGCTGCCCGCGTATTCACGATTGCCGGAACTGTAAAAACCGTCCTCACCATGCGTGTAACTTGTGGCAATATGACGTCCGCCTGCTGTCCCCGGCAAGGCGCGTGCCGACACGCCGTCAGCGGTGAATTCATAGCGGTGGTAAGGCTGATGTTCCGCCAGCCATGCCTCATCGACCAGCTTGCCGCGTTCGATGGCCAGTCCTTCTGTGGTAAAGAAAGCCTGCGTGACTGACGAATCGGCAAGATATTTATCAGTCAGGATGATAACCGGCAATTGATATTTTTCTGCCAGGTTAAAGGCCCGAAAAGTCTCATAAAAGCATTCTTCGATGTCGCCAGGTGCGACCACAATCCGCAGGAACTCGCCCTGCGCTGCATTCAGCACAAAGGCCAAATCGGCCTGAGCGGTGCGTGTAGGCTGACCGGTGCTGGGTCCGCCCCGCTGAGCATTGACCATAACCAGCGGTACTTCTGCCAGTGCGGCAAAGCCCAGTGCTTCTACCATCAGCGAGAAGCCACCGCCGCTGGTGGAGCCAATTGCCCGTACGCCGGCAAAGCCTGCGCCTATCAGCATATTAATGGCCGCAATTTCATCTTCGGCCTGCTTAAATACCAAGCCAAAAGCCGGCCCGTTGTCGGCGAGATAGGTCAACACACTGGAACCAGGGGTCATCGGGTAACCGGCAGCAAATTTGCAACCGGCTTGTAATGCCCCCATAGCAATCGCATCATTGCCGTTAAGCAGCATCGGCTTCACCGGCGTCTGGGAGAACGCCAGGGAGAAGGCGGCTCCAGCCGTTTGCTGTGCTACCAGTTCATAATTTGACCGCAGGAGTGCTCGGTTTTTCTCAAACACCTCCAGCTTAAATTCATCGGCCAGAACTGCTTCGATAAGGTTAATAGGAAAACCGCTCACCGCACAAAATGCGCCTAGCATTGCGCTGTTAGACATAATTTTAGCTACATCGCCGCTTCCCTTTTGCAGCAGCGGTAATTGATAAACTCGTACACCTTCTGCCAGGCGGGCGCTATCTACAGTAAGGGAAGCATCAGCGATCAGCAAACCACCTGGCTGCAAACGGGCATAGTTTTGCTCCAATCCTTCCTGTGACAAAACCGCCAGACAATCCATGGTCTCTTCATGCGCCTTGAGCGGCGCAGCCGCCAAGCGAACCAGACAGGTATTCAGCCCGCCTTTAATCAGTGACGGATATTCGTTGACCACAAAAGCCCACAGATTATTTCGTCCGGCCGCCTTGGCCACAGTCGAGCCTGCACTCATAACCCCATAGCCGGCTTCACCGGCAAACAGGCAGGTAAAATCGTTTTTCAAAAAACTCCCCCCTTACTATTACTAAATAACTATTTTTCCTTCTTAATAACATCTTCGTCTTGTTTTTGGAAATTCCTGTTGTCAACTCTCACAGCAATTGCAAGAAAACACCAAAAATCCCGCCTCATTTTTAGAATGTGGCGGGATTTTTGGACATCACCAGTTAATATGAATATGCGCATCATACCTAACAGCTAATTTATGATTACCGGAAAGGCTATTTTTTTCATCACAAGCTACTTCTAGAATACAATTGGCGATACGGCATTTTGCAAAACTTCTACAACACTCCAAGCGGCAATTGCGCTGGTACGAGAATAAATATTAAGTTCGGCGCGTACTTCCTCGCCCTGGACTTCGATCTTGTATTCATCACCCTTAAAGCCTGGCACAACTTTAATATTCATGGCTGTATTGTCCGGGCCGGCGCTGGCAAGAGCAGTAGCGATTGCCACATTTACCTTGGTTGGCAAAATGGCGATTGCCTCTTTGGTTGTGCCGCTAAATACTTGCCGTGGTTCGGTGACATCCAATAAATCTTCAGTAAATAGCGGAGTATTACGGAGAGAATCCGGTGCTTTCTGCGCACCGATAGAAGCAGTAATCTGACTCATCAACGCAGCTGTGCGAAGCACATCAAAGCCGCCTACGGCGCCACTGGCAATATATACGCGGCGCTTATTCTGCGCGGCAATATCTCTTATGCGCTCGTAAAATTCAAGGTCAGCCAAAGCACCGATGGACAGCACGACCAAGTTTGAACCGCCATTTATTATTTTTTCGCCGTATTCCCGGATGGCTTTTACTGATGCGGCCTCAGCCGTAAAGTCGGCCTTCATCGCCACAAGCTCGTCAATATCCCCACAAGCCTTGCAGCCATAACGCTTGGCAAACTCCTGGGCACGCTCATAATCTCTTCCCAATACGGCAATAAGTTCATATTCCGGCAAGTAACCGACTTTTAGCGCATTGGCGACAATTTCATTCAGATATCCGCAGCCAATAAGGGCTAATTTGATTTTTCCCACGACATATACCTCACTTTAAGTCTTTGTTATATATTATACTTATCAAATAATCACATTTCATGAATGATGTTGTTATATGCTAGCACAATATTGACCAAATAATTAAACCGCTATCTACACAAACTGAATGCTGCAGCTATCGGCAATCTGCCCTTACAAAGGAGGATTTCCTACCAGCGACATTGAAAACTATTGGAAAAGAGTAACCTGGAAATACGCCTGTGGACTCAGGACTGTCGCTATTCCAACTTATACGTTTAATTTTTAAAAACACCTATATGATCCCGCTTATGCACATCACTAGAAAAAAGGAGCGAGCCTGATGAATTATCAAGAATTACTGGAAAATGCCCGTACCCGTATTGGCAGTTACTGCAAAGCCTGCAATGTCTGTAATGGCATTGTCTGTAAAAACAGCATTCCCGGCCCTGGCGCAAAAGGTGTTGGCGACACAGCCATCCGCAACTATCAAAAATGGCAGGAAATCCGCGTTAATATGGATACCTTGTGTGAGAACAAACCGGTAGACACAACCCTGGAGCTATTTGGTCAAACCTTTAAATATCCGTTCTTTGCCGGCCCTGTTGGCGCAGTAAATATGCACTACAGCGATGCCTTTAACGATATGAGTTATAACGACATTCTAGTGTCGGCCTGCCGGGAAAATGGCATAGCAGCCTTTACCGGCGACGGTGTAAATCCACAGGTCATGGAAAGCGCAACTGCGGCAATTTCCAAAGTCAACGGACTTGGTATTCCCACCATTAAACCGTGGAACATCGATACCATCAAAGAGAAACTGGAACTAGTGAAAAAAGCAGGTGCCTTCGCTGTTGCCATGGATATCGACGCAGCCGGACTGCCCTTCTTAAAAAACATGACCCCGCCAGCTGGCAGCAAGTCGGTTGATGAACTGCTCCGCATTGCCGAAATCGCCGGTGTTCCCTTTATTGTAAAAGGAATTATGACTGTAAGAAGCGCCCTCAAGGCCAAAGAAGCCGGCGCAAAAGCCATTGTTGTTTCCAATCACGGCGGCCGCGTGCTGGATCAGTGCCCTTCAACCGCCGAAGTGCTGCCGGAAATCGCCGAAGCTGTTGGCGGCCATATGAAGGTTCTGGTAGACGGCGGCATCCGCTCCGGTACCGATATTT
This sequence comes from Bacillota bacterium, assembly GCA_017889705.1. Classification (GTDB taxonomy): domain Bacteria; phylum Bacillota; class Negativicutes; order Sporomusales; family Sporomusaceae; genus Sporomusa. Next base: position 63,834 of record JAGGAB010000015.1, read on the forward strand.
TCAAGGCTTTGGCACTGGGTGCTGACGGCATTATCATCTGCCGCCCGTTTGTAACCGCAGTTTTTGGCGGCGAAAAAGATGGTGTTAAGCTTTATATAGAAAAGCTGGGTGAAGAACTAAAAGATACTATGGCCATGTGCGGAGCTTTTAGCCTGAATGAAATTACCAAAGATATGGTACGTAAGTAAGCTAAAAAACTGGCCTCAACCTTTGTGATTGAGGCCAGTTTTTTTTAGCTGGGTTAACTTCATAATTCTAGTTTATATTTATTTTTAATTGCATATTGACAATCATTCTCATTAATGTAATAATTTAAATTAACAGATAATCACTATTGATTATCTAGGCGAATATTAACTTCAAAAAATTAGGAGGTTGTACAAAATGTCATTAATTGGTACTGAAGTAAAACCATTCACAGCGCAGGCTTATAAAAACGGTTCGTTTCTTGAAGTAACAGAAACAGATTTCAAAGGAAGGTGGAGTGTACTCTGCTTTTATCCAGCCGATTTTACCTTTGTATGCCCAACAGAACTGGAAGATTTGCAAAATCAGTATGCCACACTAAAAGAACTTGGCACTGAGGTGTATTCTGTTTCTACAGACACTCATTTTACCCATAAAGCCTGGCATGATTCCTCGGAAACCATTCGCAACATTACATATGCTATGATTGGCGATCCGTCTCATACTTTAGCCAGAAACTTTGAAGTGCTGATTGAATCCCAAGGCCTCGCCGATCGCGGCACTTTCATCATTGATCCGGACGGTATCATTCAGGCAGTTGAGATCAATGCCGGCGGTATTGGGCGCGATGCCAGCACATTAATCAATAAAATCAAGGCAGCACAATATGTCCGAAACAATCCCAAAGAAGTTTGCCCTGCAAAATGGAAAGAAGGCTCTGCAACATTAAAACCAAGTCTTGATCTTGTAGGAAAGATTTAAGAGGTGTGAGACATGTTGCTGGACTCAGAAATTAAAACACAGTTAACTCAATATCTACAATTATTGGAAGACGATGTGCTGCTTAAGGTAAGCGCAGGATCTGACACTACATCCAGTGACATGACTGCTCTAGTTGACGAAATCACCTCCATGTCTTCCAGAATTAAGGCAGAATATGTTGAACTGCCAAGAACCCCCAGCTTCAGCGTAAATCGCTCCACACAAGATAGTGGCGTGTTTTTTGCCGGAATTCCTTTGGGTCATGAATTTACCTCGTTGGTGTTGGCTCTGCTGCAAGTTAGCGGCAGAGCTCCAAAGGTAGAGCAAAGTGTCATTGAGCAAATCAAAAACATAAGTGGCTCCTATCATTTTGAATCATACATCAGCCTGAGCTGCCATAATTGCCCGGAGGTTGTACAAGCATTAAATCTGATGAGTATTCTAAATCCGGGTATTACCCATACGATGATTGACGGCGCTGTATTTAATGATGAAGTTGAGCAGAAAAACATTATGGCAGTTCCGGCGGTTTATCTTAATGGTGAATTTTTTAGCAGCGGACGGATGACGCTGGAAGAAATTCTTGCCCAACTGGCTCCTGCTGCTGACATCGCAGCCTTTGAAAACAAAGACCCTTTTGATGTTCTAGTTATTGGCGGCGGACCTGCCGGTGTTAGCGCTGCTATTTATGCTGCACGCAAAGGAATTCGTACAGGCATCGTCGCTGAAAAATTTGGCGGACAGATCAAAGAAACCCTTGGCATTGAAAATTTTATCAGTGTTAAATATATTGAAGGCCCCCAGCTCGCAGCCAGCCTGGAAGAACATATAAAAGAATATTCTATTGATGTGATGAAGGGACAGCGTGTTAAGCACTTAGAAAAGAAAAACTTCCTCGAAGTGGAATTGGAAACTGGCGCTCTGCTTAAAAGCAAAGCAGTTATCCTTGCAACAGGTGCCCGCTGGCGGAGTATAGGTGTTCCTGGCGAAATAGAATTTAAAAACAAAGGGATTGCTTATTGCCCTCACTGCGATGGTCCTTTGTTTAAAGGCAAGCGCGTAGCCGTGATTGGCGGCGGCAATTCAGGTGTAGAAGCGGCCATTGACTTGGCTGGCATTGTAGAACATGTAACCGTTCTTGAATATCTGCCTGAGCTAAAAGCTGACCTAGTGCTGCAACAACGTCTCAATAGCCTGCCCAATGTAACAGTCTTAACTAATGTACAAACAAAAGAAATCACCGGAGAAGTCAGGGTAAATGGCCTTTCCTACCTGGATCGCACTACAGAACTCTCTCATCATATTGAACTTGAGGGTGTGTTTATTCTTATTGGACTTGAACCAAACACCGCTTGGTTACGTGATAGCGTTATTCTGAACCATGCCGGCGAAATTAAAGTAGATAGCCATGGTGCCACTAATCTACCCGGAGTTTTTGCCGCAGGCGATTGTACGGACAGTCTCTATAAACAGATCGTCATTGCCATGGGTTCGGGAGCTACTGCCGCCTTAGGCGCATTTGACTACCTAATTCGCAATTAGCCAAAACTCCTGCCGAATATATAAAATCGGCAGGAGTTTTGATCTTACATAATAGCTAGAAATAATCCTTCATCAACCGGTTTACCCACTCTGGCACTACAGCATCACTCCGACAATCAAACTGCGGATAATATGGTTTGATGTCTAATACCGGCGTGCCGTCAATCGCGTCTAAGCCTTTTACTTTAAGCACATTTCCCGAAACCGAAAGCAGCTTGACAGCCGTAATACCAATAGGATTAGGTCTGTGTTTTGCCCGCTGAGCAAAAATCCCCAAACGCGGCATGTCTTCACGCCCCTGAGGCCTGCGGATGAGGTCACCGCCTACTGTAAAGGTCGACTGATGCATAAAGAAAACAACCAAAATATCAGAAAATGCCTCCAATCCTTGCAGTCCATCGGCAAGGGATTCTTCAACGTGAATCTCCGAAATTACTGTGCCCCATTCCTGGTCGATACCTTCACTGATTGGTGATTTTACAGTCCCGATGCTCTCCAGCAAAATAACCATGCACCTCGCTTTCGTTTATAACCGTTGTCGCTTCTTGCCTCACCATATATCATTATATTATCATTACTTCTCTCCAAAAGCATAAGTTCCTACCGGCTTCACGGTCAACTACACCTTAAATTTACGCACAATATTCTGCAGTTCTTGCGCCATCTTCTCAAGATTTTGACTTGATGAAGCTATTTCCTCGATGGAAGCCAGTTGCTCCTCGGCAGCGGCAGAGACTGTTTGCGTTTGTCCGGCGTTTTCCTTGCTTATTGTATCGATCGATCTGATAGAGTCAACAACATGCTGACTGCCACTGGCCATCTGCTGAATAGCTGCTGAAATTTCTTTCACTTGACTGGAAACCTGTTCAACCAACGTTTTAATCTCAGTAAAAGCTTCACCGGCAGTGTTAACCACCGTGCTTCCAACTCGAGCCTCTTTGGTGCCAACATTCATGGCACTAACAGCCTGCTCGGTATCGTCCTGAATCTCACCTATGAGGTTAGCAATATTTTTAGTAGCTTCCTGTGACTGCTCAGCAAGTTTACGCACTTCCTCCGCCACCACCGCAAAGCCCCGTCCCTGCTCGCCTGCCCGTGCAGCTTCTATCGCGGCATTCAACGCAAGCAAGTTGGTCTGTCCGGCAATACCGGAAATCGTATCGACTATTTGTCCAATCGCTTTTGACCGTTCACCTAACTTTTCAACAACATATGCAGAGTTGTCTACCGTTTTTTCAATATAAGCCATTTGCTTTATGGCAGTCTCTATTGATGCGCTGCCAGCCTGTGCCGCTGTGGCTGTCTTCCCCGCAACATCTGCTACCAAACTGGCATTAGCTGCAATTTGCTCAGTACTTCCGGACATTTGCTCAATAATTGCCGCTGCCTCGTTTACAGCGCCTGCCTGCCGGTCAGTTCCACCGGCTACAGTAGCGACAGACTCTGCTATCTGGTTGGTTGATTGTGCTGATTGCTCCGCACTGGCAGTTAATTCTTCGGACGAGGCAGCAACCTGCCCAGCACTTTCCTGTATTTGCCGCACCATGTTTCGCAGATCTCTCGTCATTTCACTAAAAGCTTGCTGAAGCTGCCCAATTTCGTCTTGCCGCGTTACTTCGATATTTTGCCGCAGATTTCCACTCGCAACACTGCGGGCGATTTCAACTATCGACTGTACAGGTTTCGCAATATTTCTTGCGCTGAATATCCCAATCCCAATGCCGATAATCAAGGAAACTAGCGCCGTCATCATTACAATCAGCTTTGACTGCCGGGCAGTTTCAACTGCCTGTAGCAATGCTTGATCTGCCGCTTCATTTCTCCCTTTTTTATAATCATTCACCTGTTTGATGAGTGCTTGCATCGCCGGAAGGGCTAAATCACGATTTACCTGCAATGCTTCATCCGCTTTCCCGGCCCTTTTTAATGGAATAACTTTGGTTTCTATAATATCCGAATACTTGTCATCGGCAAGTTTAATTTCCGTCAATACCGCTCTTAGCTGTTCAGTGCGAGCCATATCAACTAGCTCTTGTGTAAGTTTAGAGTTTGCCTCTTCAACTTGTTCATATTCTTGAATAAACTTCTCATCACCAGTAAGCAAAAATCCTCTAATATATGCCGAGTGAGCCATAGCATTGTAGGCAATATCATTTGCCTTTTTTAACCGTGGCAATTCTTGATCATTAGCGATCTCAACAAAGCCTGTTAATGTTGTAAGGTTATAATATATGTAACCAAACCCGCTGGCACTAACAAGCACCGCAACTAAGAAATAAGCAACCATTTTTCCTGTCAAATTAAGTTTCATTTTTTATCTCCCTTCCGATGAACAAACTATTATTCTTGATACTACTTAACGCTAAACACCTCAAGTATTTTTTAGCATCTCAGGTTTATCGTTACCAATGATAATGATTATCATCGGCAACGATAAAAAAAGATCGCTTTCGCGATAACACATTGATAAACATTCTCATTTAATTATATTGACTGTGTCTTGCTTTGTCAATTCCCTATTACATAGAAAACTGCTTCATTCTGAAAAAAATCTCTCCCCATTGCGAGGAGAGATTTTTCCTTACCGATGCATATGACCTAGTTTTTCACTGTCGGTTTTTGCCGCTTCATTTGAAATAGCATTAGCTGTTGCTGCTTGTTTAGCAAAATTATCGACTAGTTTGCCGGCTACCCGTGCATTCCCTAGAGTGCCAGGACCACCGATACAACCGCCGTTACAGGACATGCCCTCCAGGAGGTTGGCTTCAAATTTTCCGCAGCGAATCAGTTTAACAGCTTCGACGCAGTTCTCAAGTCCTTGCGCGCTAAACGGCTCAACTACAGCCTCTGGATTAATGCTGGCAACCGATGCTTTAACAGCTTGAGCCACACCACCAGCACAGGCAAAGCCGTTACCGGTACCTGAAGCTATCGACTCAAAGCCTTCATCAAGCATTAAATCCATATCCATCCCTTTGCCGGTAATCATTGCGTCCACTTCTTCAAAAGTAAGGGTATAATCAACCAACCCGGCATATTTGCGGGCTTCTGCTTTTTTTGCAATACATGGTCCAACAAACACCGTAATCGCCTCAGGGTCATTTTCTTTAATAACCCGGGCTGTAGCCACCATCGGCGAAACAGTAGTTGACACCTTATCTTTTACATCGGGAAAATGTTTTTCTATCATACTAACAAATGCCGGACAACAAGAGGTTGTCATCACAGGCCGCTGGCTGGGAACTGTCTCCAAAAACTCTTCCGCTTCTTTAAGAGTTACAATATCCGCACCATAACTTACTTCTGTTACCGCATGAAAACCTAATTTTTTGACAGCGCTGACAATTTGCCCGGGTTTGGTTCTGGGACCAAAATGCCCGACAAACGCAGGTGCAAGCATCGCATATACTCTTTTGCCCTTCAGTATTTGACGGATAACTTGGACAATAACCGAACTATCACTAATAGCGCCAAATGGACAACCCTCTCGGCACATACCGCACTCCACGCATTTTTCCTTGTCAATTATGGCTTTGCGGTCACCCCCGGCAACAATCGCCCCAACAGCGCACGCCCGTTCGCAAGGACGGCTGATCTCAATAATTGCGCCGTATTGGCAAGCTTTTTTGCACAGACCGCATTCCACGCACCGGCTTTTGTCGATATAAGCCCGGTTTTGCACCACCATGATGGCTTTTTTGGGGCAGCTGTTGATACAATTATGTGCCAAACAGTTGCGACAAGCATCGGTAACCAGATATTTATCAATAGGACACTGGTCACAGGCTTCTGGCAACACGCTAAGCACCGGAACCTCGGCTACCTTCCCAGCCAAAGCTTCGGCCACGGCCTCTTCCTGACTAATATCCAACGGTTGACTTAAGGTGCAATTAATCCGTTGACGTAATACCGCTCTTTCCTTATGAACACAGCACCGGTATCTTGGTCCAGCCTCAGATACAATGTTATCCATGATACCTGTTACATCCTTTTCCAGTTGACCGGCATAAGCCATTTTTGCGATTTCTTCCAAAAGCTTGCTGCGAATTCTTACAACTTCAGTAGTTTGAGTTAATGGCACGTTTACTAATCCTCCAATTAAATTTAAAGTTAAACTAAGTCATCTTCTAAGTAGTAGATGAGCGTACAGAGGGGTAACGAACAAGCTACTCCATAGATTAACGCTAAGAAAGCAGACTTCATTGTGTATTCCCAAAATATGAACCAGGCAAAAAAGAGCGCAACGATTGCGGAAAACCCTAGAATTACTCTAATCATACATAATACATCTTTCATACGAAACCTCTTACTAATCTATTGTTCTTGATCTACTTTGGGCGCTGCCTGTACAAGAAAAGGCTTTCTGCCCATGCAAAGAAAACACGACTTATGCGACTCTTAGCGAAACTGCTAATTGCGGTTGCACTTATCCTGTTTTTGCGAAGGTTGTCCTGTTATTAGGCAAACAAAATGGCGATGAACTTGTCACCGCCGCTTATTGAGAGATCTCTAATCTCCTCTGTCCTGAAGGCGATTGCATGAGTATTCCTCAAGTATTTTGTATACACCACTTGACTAAAGCATAACACGTTCAATAGTTATTATCAATTAAAAAGATTATTCCCTATTGTTGAACTTTTCTCGAATAAACCAATATTCAATATATTTAAAATCATGTGTTGGTTTTTAATATTGGTCTTCTTGGTAGGTTCTAAAAATCCCGCAGCAAACAAAAAAAGAGGGGGCAAGTAAAATGAGCAATTCAATATGATGGTTGAAAAACTTGATAAGGCTAATTCGATTATTACGAAACAATAACCGTATAAAGAGGTTGAAGAGTTAAACTTCCTCAACCTCTTTATCAGTAACGCAATATACCTGTTTTTCTTCTTTTATATAGATTCCTTAAACAATTTGATAGCCAATATCAGCTAAAAAAGATTTATCCAGTTCTGTAGGAGTATAACGCACACCGTTTGTAGCATAGGGGTTCATGAGTGGTGTATCACCACCGCTTAGAATGCCAGGTGCAGCATGGGCTTTATCAGTAGACAGAGGCACCAATCCACCGTAAACAGTAGTTGAATCTGTCCCAATAAAGCTGCTGCCGGAAATTAGACTTTTCCATGCATTTGAGCCTCCTATACCAAGCACATGTCCTAGCTCATGGGTAGCAACAGTAATGAAATCCATTTGCCCCGAAGGAATATCACTATCAGTTAAAGGGCTTGTATCAAAAAACCAATTTGTCGTAGTATCAAAAGCAATTGTGCCAATCCATGGCTCAAAATCAGTTCCGGTGTACCTTGTTGTATTGGAGTACCAACCTGATGGTCCTGCCAATCCGAGAGTACTACCGCCCAATTCCCGTGCTCCAACAAACACTACTACGTCATCAATAACATAATCAGTGGTAAAACTAGCACTTGCGCCTGTTTGCGGATTCGTCACATATGGCGTAACCGTACCTGCGGCAGTATCGGCAAATTCGTCAGTTATAATAGATTCCCAAAGATCAGCCGCAGCTTCCAGCGTTGCGCGACGGGTAGGATCGTTAAACCAACCACTTGTGTCAAAGCGATAATCGAATTCAATATTAAATGTTCCGGTTTCATCAACATCGCTCGCCCATTTTTGGTTCTCAACAGTATCCACAGTGCCATCATCAAATTCAAAAGTATTAATTTTGCTTACACCTGGCTTGTACCAATCCTTAATGGTAACAGTGTCATTGGCGGAAGCACCGATCACAAGATCAAGGCCGCTTCTGCTGATAAACAAATCTTCTTTAGCAAAATCGAACTTAATTGTGTCTCCAGCGTTGCCGGCGTCACTTACAATGATATCTTTACCAAAACCTGCACCAAACCAATAGATATCGTTACCAGCCCCTCCGGACAGAGTATCATTGCCTGCTCCGCCGGTAAGTTCATCATCCCCCGCTCCGCCGGTAAGTTTATCATTACCGCCGCCACCTGCTAAAATCTCATTGGCAGAGCCACCGGTGAGAGTATCTGCTAAATTACTGCCAATGACCTTTTCAATGCCGGCAAATTTTATATTATTTAAATCAACAACAGCCGCCACCATAGAATTGCTCGCGTCAATTACGTCAAAGCCACTGCCGCCGTCATATTTGCCGGCTGTAGCTCCATAAATCATAGTATCGTCGCCGTCGCCGCCGAAGAATTTGTCAGCGCCACCTTTTCCGTCAAGTGTATCATTACCGGCCCCACCGTACAATTCATTGGCCAGCGTGTTGCCAAATAACGCATCATTTCCAGATCCGCCGATTAAATTTTCAAAATCGGTATATTGGCTAGCTAGGTTAAAACTCAGGTTCCCGTTCTGGGTGCTAGCATCCAGGGTATCAACGCCTAGGCCACCTTTGATCAAGATGTCTGCCGCATCATACACAATAATATCATTGCCTGCTCCACCGTCGAGAGTATCACTGCCTGCACCGCCAACCAGGCGATTGGCCAGCGCATTGCCGACCAGAGTGTCATTACCGGAACCACCAATTATGTTTTCAAAATCTTTGTATTGCGTATTCAGGTTGATGGCAAGATTGGAGGTTTGTGCGCTGGCATCCAGGGTATCAACCCCCGCTCCCCCCTTAACAGTAAGCATCCCATCAGCACCATCATAAATAATGATATCATTACCGTTACCGCCATCGATAATATCATTACCGCCCTTGCCGTCTATAACATCGTCGCCTTCGCCGCCTGACAAATTATTGGCACTGTTGTTCCCATTTATCGTATCATTATACTTACTGCCTATTACTTTTTCAATATTCGTGAAAATAGCAGGATCAAAATCAATGGTAAGTCCCGCTGTTGCCAAAGCCCCTGTTATTGTATCAATTCCTTCGCCACCGTCGACCATAATGTCATCGTCGCTATACACGATAAGATCATCACCAGCACCGCCAGACACCTGGTCGGCACCAATACCTCCATCTAAAGTATCGTTGCCTGCTCCACCTTCAAGCGTATCATCACCATCCCTGCCTTTTAGCACATTTGCCAGAACATTACCGGTCACTGTATCATTACCTGTGCCACCTGTTGCATTTTCAAAATCGGTAAATGTACCACTCAGATTAATAGTAACTGCAGCACTTGCCTCGCTGGCATCCAACGTATCAATACCAAGACCACCTTTAATATTTGCCGCCGTGTCGGCAGCATCATAATAAATCAGGTCATTACCGGCGCCGCCGTCAAGACTGTCACTGCCTGATCCGCCTCTAAGCACATTGGCCAGTGAATTTCCCACTAGCGTATCATCACCAGAACCGCCCACAATATTCTCGAAATCTTTATATTGTGTATTTAAATTAACAGATATGCTGCTGATTTGCGCACTGGCATCCAGTAGATCAATTCCTGCTCCGCCTTTAACATTCAAGGGATTATCTGCTGCATCGTAAATGACAGTATCGTTACCTGCACCACCGTCAATCGTGTCCACCCCGGCACCACCGGTAATCACATCGTTGCCTGCACCACCCAATAATACATTGGCACCGTTGTCGCCGGTAATCATATCATTGTAATTCCCGCCGGTAATGTTTTCAAAAGCAGTTACACTTTCCAAACTAAGCACAACACCGGCAGTAGCTTTAAGAGCTGTAAGAGTATCTACACCCGCGCCGCCGTCAATCACCGTATCATTACTGTCAAACTCCATGCTGTCATTGCCATCGCCGCCATAAAGTTTGTCTGCTCCAGCTCCGCCGTTGATACTATCGTTTCCGCTATTGCCATAAAGTTCATCGGCCACTGCACTTCCTGTTAATGTATCGTTAAAACTGCTGCCTTTTAGAATTTCGATGCCAGTATAGCTACTAAGGTTTATCGCGGCACCTTTCGTATAGCTGCTTGCATCAAGAGTATCAGTACCGTCGCCGCCTTTAACCTTAGCTGCAGCATCATACACGTCATAGATAATTGTATCATCACCGGCACCGGCATCAATCGTATCGGCACCAAGCTTACCGTCAAGAATATCGTCTCCTGCCCCAGCAATTAGTATGTTTGACAACGCATTGCCGGTTAACGTATCATTGCCGTCGCCTGCAGTAACATTTTCAAAATCAGTATATTGCGCGGTAAGATTAATGCTAAGATTGCTGCTTTGCAAGCTGGCATCCAATAAATCAATACCTAAACCGCCTTTGACATTTACTGCCGTATCGGCCGCATCATACACAATAGTATCGTTGCCTGCACCGCCATCAATGGCATCATCACCCGCGCCGCCAATAATAACATTACTATAGGCATTACCCACCAGCGTATCATTACCACTGCCGCCGATAATATTTTCGAAGTCCATGTATTGCGTTGCTGTATTTATAGTTATGCCACTGGTTTGCGCACTGGCATCCAGAGTATCAATTCCCGTTCCGCCTTTGACATAGAGCCAGTTGTCGGCAGCATCAAAAATGATTGTGTCATTACCAGCACCGCCGTCAATAATGTCATCTCCGGCACCACCATTGATTATATCATGGCCACCGCCGCCCCAAAGTGTATCTGCAGCGGCAGTTCCTGTCAGTGTATCATTATAATTGCTGCCAATCACCTTTTCAAAATTGGTAAAAACACTTGAATTTAAGTCAATCGTCACCCCAGCAGTCACGGTTGCCGCAGTTAATGTGTCTGTTCCGGTTCCGCCACTGACAGAGCTGTCTGCTGCATCATATGTAATAATATCGTTACCTACGCCGCCATCAATGGTATCTGAACCAAGTCCACCATTGATAATATCGTCACCACCGTTGCCGTATAGGATATCATTTCCCGCATTTCCATTAATCGTATCACTCAAACCCGAAGCACTAATAAAGTCATTGCCTGCGCCACCACTTAGAGTCGCCATATTATTTCGCCTCCTACGATTTCAATTTGTAAATCATACCCTACATAGACAAAAGCAGCCTGATTTAGGCTGCAGAAATAGCTCCGGCTATTTTGGTGCAACCTGGCAATCATAGACCACTGTCCTTAGACCCATAGCTTTGCGTCCTTACCTTTCGGTAAGTTTGCCCCTTTATTTATTAAAATTAATTATTATCCACCATTATTGTTATCGTATGTTTTAAAAAAATATTAAGACAAATTATATCTTTTTTTGATATTTTTCTACATTAAATTTGTCTAAAGAAAACCATAAAAACTATCCTTTATTTCTTACCTGCTAAAAACGCAGGCCAGTCCATATCGCACTAGCGCGAATTAAAAATCCCCCTAGGTAATCTTCCTTTTTAAGCTTCATTGCAACAAGAAGAATCACTCCCTATTGTGACACAGAACTCGAAACTCTAAAAATATCTTTTACAAAACAGGAGACAAGTTCCGAGGAAATAACGTTTTTACTATAAATGTTATTTCCTCTAATCAGTAAGTCGAACTTATTGGTTCTTAGTTGGGATAATATTTGTTATATACGGCCTTATCCCCGAAAAAAAGCCGCATGCTTTCTCAATTTACCCACAACAGGCAGCACAATAACTGCCGCTACACCAATTTGGATGAGATTTCCGGGAATCGACGCCATTGGCGCCAGCCAGTTACCGTAAATAATCCCTTCGGCACCATAATAACCAACCACCTTAATAAGGCAAGCCGCCACCAAGGCTAATACATAGGCAGTCAGTGTCTGGCGCTTATCGCAGATAGCACCAATCGTATATCCCATAAGACCGACAATAACCAGTGTGAAGGGTGCCCATAAAAACCAACCGCCCATCACATCAAACAAAGCCATGCCAATTCCTCCTGCCACTGCACCAAACCAGCGCCCGAACAGGATGGCAAAAATAAAGAGCGGCACATTGCCCAAATGAATTAACCCGCCATTGGCAGCGATAGGAAGACGAATATTCACAAATACCGTACAAACAAAAACCAAGGCAATGCCCAGTGCTGCATAAACCAATTGTTTGGTCTGCGCTTGTTGTTCGATACCAGTTCTACTTGCTAAAATCTTCAAAATAAAAGACCTCCTTTTGCTTACAGAATGATATCAGTATACAAAAGTTTTTGACCAAAATAAATAAACTTGCAAAAATATCGCAAGTTGTATCGATACAATTTATTTGTGTTGAATTTATTGATGAGAGCATTCCTGCAAAGCTCACCAGTTGTTAAAAATCCTCAATCGTCAATTCTTTAAATTAATAATACCAATACCGGCAGGCCAGCGTTGAACCCGATTGAGTAAACTAATCCACTCAGCCGTTGTTAAAATTACCTGGCCTGGCTCCAATACAGTAGCCGGGATGCGAAAGTTTTCCGAACTTCCCAGAGCTGTCCCGGATAAGTCGCCGCCATAAGCGGAAATAGCGATTCGGTCAATTTTCCGAATAGGGAGAGTTTGGCTCAAAAAAAAGTCTTTGCTCACAATCGCTCTCATGACACGAACTCCTTTTTTGCCTGCTTACAGTCTCAGCGACATCCTATCCAGGCATTTGTATCATGTTGACTGGTGTTTTTTTACTTTACGGGCCTCATACCTGCGTTTACCTTCTTCAAAGGCAGTTTTTTCTTCCTCGGTGTCAAGCAAAAGCTCGGGTACAGTATTGGGGCGGCTCTTCTTATCCAGCGAAACCATGGTAAAAAACGCTGATAACGCGCGTTTGCGAGTTTCACACTCCAAATCTTCAACATCAACAGTCACAGCAACTTCCATGGAGGATTTACCTGCGTAAACTACCTGGCCTGTGCAAATAACCAAATCGCCGATAAATATCGGCAAATGAAATTCCAACTCATCCACCCGCGCAGTAACCACATTGGAACGGGCATACCGTCTAGCGGCAGCATAAGCGGTCGAATCCATAAGCTTCATAATTTCTCCGCCATGAATGTTACCTGCGACATTGGCTTGACTAGGCATCATTACTTCACTAATTACTAAACGTGATTCAGACGAACTCTTTTTCATTTCAGCATCTACCTTTCCTGTAGTAAATAGACTTAGAACAGTTTAGTCATCAGATAAATAATATGTATGTTCTTAGCATCGCCTTTCGCTGTAATGTAACACAACTGGTTAGCATTGTCAATGTCTCCTACAATTCACATGCACTTTACAGCCAGCGTAACGAATCAATCTACTTTTGTATCGAAATTTCAGTAGATTGGGACAAGGAACCTGTCAGACTGTGTGAAAAGTGGTTAAAATTCACATAAAACTACAAATATGTTAAAATATAGTCAAACACTGATTGAGAAGGTGAGTGTATGGGCTATATAAAAGGTGAAGAAAGAGCACAAACGATTTTGCTTCCTGAAAGTATCGATGATTACGTCCATGAGGAT
>JAGGAB010000092.1 GCA_017889705.1 Bacillota bacterium
GATCTATTGCTCGTATTTTTAACCAGGCTTGCTTGCTGCCGCATTCCTTCAATTGTTCATAGGTTGTAATTCCCACATCATTGAGTTGTTTTTCAACCACTTCTCCAATATTGGGCAGATCAGATAAAATTCCCATCCTATTCACCTCTAATGATAAATTTCACCACTGCTAATCCAGACTAACAAGCTTCTTACTCTATGCAAAGGGACACGGGGAAGGTGATAAATGGCACCTTACATCATACTTTTTGTCCTATAGCTGCCTCTAATCCCGGCAATAAAAAGTGCAAAATATCATCGGCAAAAACAGCGGCTGATGATTTTCTTCCTCTGGCATTCCAAAGACACGCTGCACCATAGATTGACTGGCTGACCATGACCGCCGCCCATTGTATTCTTTCCTCCGCTTCCGGTTTCGCTGCTCGTTCAACCAGCCAATTGGACACCAATTGCTCCAACCGACTTTTTACTTTCGTTTCGATAAGCGCGGAAATGGCTTGCACGGTACGTCTACAGCTTGTGTCTGTGCACAATTGTTCAAAAAACCTGCACACGGCAATAATCAAATTCCGCAGTGCCTCCGATGTCAGTTCTTCCTGAGACTGAAGTTGTTGGTATACAGTCGTCATAAATGTATCCTCAACAATCAATTCCGTTAAAGCATACTTATCAGCAAAATGAGCATAGAACGTTCCCCTGTTAATTGCAGCCCTTTCTGTAAGGGACACGGGGACAGGTTCCTTGTCCCAATTAGAAACGATAGTTCTTAATTGTCTTTATTCTACCGTATGTCAACTAAAAGAGAAGCTGCCCCTAAATTTACTAACTAAAGTTATTATGGATAGCTTCTTTTTATAAATGCTAAATCCTTCTATATGAAACACGGGGAAAGGTTAGTTGTTTCTTACCAGCTTTTTCATGAAACAGTGTACCTGTCCCCATGTTTTGTACAAAACTAACTCGAACAGCAGAATGCTTATCGCAGCTCATAACCAATTGACATTGATTATCATTATCTTGTATACTCTAACTTGTAAACGAAACACGGTACTTTTTATGAATTTAACACAAGCAAGACAGTTACATTCACAATAGAGGTACGTTCCACCTAGTTACGTTTAGCAGTAAGGACTGGAAACCAACTTATCCGCTATATGTCGGGCAAGCTCTGAAGCAAATCGAAATTATAATTAAAGGAGTGAAAGGACCAAATGAGAAAAATACTATACCCGACCCAAAAAAAGCTGTTGTATGCCTTGATTGGCAGCAGCCTTTTTTGCCAATGGCCCGCCTATGCCGCTGAAGACACGGCCCAAGAACAGTCCCCGGCGGAGCATGCCCAGGAGGCAGCAGCAGACAGCCAACGTGAGTTCACCCTGGACGGCGTGGAGGTTACCGCCGACAAAACAAGCGAAGACAAAGGCTATGTCGCCAAGCGCAGCACAATCGGCACCAAGACCGACACGCCCCTCGATGAAGCGGCCCAGTCGATTAGCGTTGTGACCAGCGAGCAGCTAGCCACTCGTGCTGTGCAAAATCTAGATGAAGCAGTAGCCTACACACCGGGTGTTACTGGCGGCCCATATGGGAGAGATGCCACCCGCGGTTACAGCTATGCGACAATCCGCGGTTTTGGCAGTGGTGTCAATTCCACCTTTACCGATGGTCTGCGGGCACCTGTCGGGATGTTTGCCACAACAAATACCGACATGTATGGCTTTGACCGGATTGAAGTATTGCGCGGCCCAGCCTCCATCCTTTACGGGGCCAGCAGTCCCGGCGGCCTATTCAATCAGGTCACCAAGCGGCCACCCACTGAAGAACTGCACGAAATCCAGCTGCAAGCAGGAAATAATGCTAACCGCAGTGCGGCACTGGATATCGGCGGACCAGTCCGCGACGACGGCAAGTTGCTGTTCCGCCTGACTGCCCGCACCCAGGAGCAGGATTATGAGCAGGACTACAGCAATGGGAAACACCAGTTTATCGCACCGGCACTGACCTATAAACCAGATGAAAACACCAGCTTAACCCTACTGGCCAACTACCAGAAGGACGACAATAAAGGTAATAATCTGGGGAACAGGAGAATCTATTCTTCCGATGATGCGCTATATGGCTATTCTAGTAGCTTATTTACCGGTGAGCCGAATTATGATCGGTTTGTCCGAGAACAAAAAGAAATCGGCTACATTTTCGAGCATAAATTTAACGACACCTGGTCTCTGACCCAGACCGCCCGGCACACCGATGTTGACGTTGATTATAAATATATAGACTACACTGATCTGGATGCCGATGGCCGGACGTTAAACCGCAGCGCCGCTTATATCAAAGAAACAATGAACGCCGATACGGTCGACACCCATGCCCAGGCCAAATGGTCGGGCGGCGCTTTGACCCATACGACCCTAATCGGTTTTGATTATATGCAGCGGGATTATGACTATCGCTTAGGAACTGGTACTGCTCCCAGCCTAGACTTGGCTACCATGAATTATGGACAGGCAGTAACCACGCCTACACTCACTTCGCAATCCCTGTCCCATATGCGCCAGCGCGGTCTGTATATCCAGGATCAAATGAAACTCGGCGAACGCTGGGTGGCTCTGATAGGCGGACGCCGGGATTGGTATGAGGAGGATCTAAGTGCTATCAAGCAAACGGCCAACACCGGCCGAGCCGGCCTAGTCTATCACGCCACCAAAGAATTGTCACCTTATTTCAGCTATTCTAATTCTTTCGAGGCCCAGTCGGGCATAGACCGCTCCGGCAATGCCTTTGTCCCGACCACTGGCCGGCAGTACGAAGTAGGCGTCCAATATGAACCGACCGGCAAATCGGCGCGCTTCACTGCCGCCCTGTTTGACCTGCGTCAGCAAAATGTGCTGACCACTGATCCGGTGGATAACAATTACAGCATCCAGACTGGTGAAATGGCCTCCAAAGGGTTGGAGCTGGAAGCTAATCTAGGACCGTTCAAGGGCCTGAACCTCACGGCAGCCTATACCTTGCTGGACAATAAGGTCACCAAGAGCACTACGACCAGCGAAATCGGCCGGCGCGGTCAGGGTATTCCGCGGCACAGCGCCTCTTTATGGGCCGATTATACGGTCTCCGATGGGAAGATGAAAGGGCTGGGCTTTGGCGGCGGTCTTCGGTATATCGGTTCCCGCTACGACTATTACAATACCAAGAAATTCGGCGGCGTGATAGTGACCGATGCCATGGTGCGCTACGACCTGGACGAATGGCGGCTGGCGCTTAATGTCCGCAACCTGTTCGACAAATTCTACGATACCAGCAGCGGCTATGCCGGCGAAGGACGTACGGTACTGCTGACAGCGACGCGCCACTGGTAGGCTCTTAGTACATGCCATGCCTGTTATTTTACATACTTTCCTCTTCTACGGTGCATGAAACCATATTGAAAGATTTTTTTATGCACTACTGATAGACATTACTACGTGTACATAGAGCGGTGTCAAGTGTCAGCAAAAAAGGTAATCCATATGATCATACCTTAATGGAATCATTTTATAGATAAAAAAAGAGCTTGTTCAGGATGCTCATTTCAAACTCCTGAGCAAGCTCAGGAAGAAATCTTTACTATATTGAATAATATTACCAAGAGAATGATATCTTTCCCCTGGCCAATTTAAGGAGTTGAATTCATAAATTTACTTAACTTGGTACCAAATTTTTATTGAGAATTCCAAGATTTTGCAACGAAGGTCTGATTTCGATACTCTATCGAAATCAGACCTTTTAAGTTTTTCTTCAACTTTCTTTTGTTATCTAAAAAAATTGAAGTTAAAAGGCCATGTATAACGGTACTTATGAAAATAGCCATACTACTTGTACAGGATGAATGTTATATATCCTAATTATTTTTAGTTGCTAACTCCGTTCGTTTCAGTGAAACGACTTTCAAGTGACTTATTTTGATGAGATGGCGGAAGGGGTTCAATCCCTCACCAATTCAACAAATGATGTCGTTCATGAAAATCAACCATGATGCAATTTTTTTAAGGCAGCAAAAAAACCGCATTCTCTACCTGCAAGGTATAAGAATCACGGCTTTGCAATTTTAATTTTTGTGAAACTCAAAGCGGGGCTGAAACACTCTACATCCAAAATAATTGCCATTTTGAGGTTTAATTAAGGACAATTTGGGTTTCTCATCTTCTATCTTTCCAATTGATGAATCCAAACCAGGCTGCAGTAACTATTGGCAAAGCAAGGGCGATCCACGATATCCAATGCCAGATACCTGTCCCTACTAAAGAACTTACAAGTCCGATAGTCGTCATGATACCAATAACTATGGGAAATCCCCAAATTTGGCGAAAGGAATTGGGATAATGGGGCATTGCTATATGCTGCTCTTGTACTGGGAGAGGCACATTTTTCTTATTCCTAATAACCCATCCGTATATGCCACTTACTAACATGCCAATAGTGAGAAGGTCAAGTAAAGCCCAAAGAATCTTAAGGGGTAAACCGCCGTAATTACCAACATGTAATGGAGATGCAAAACCTAAGACGCTAGCATACCAGGGACGCTTCACCACTGCTGTCAACTGCCCTGTTGTAGCATCCACTAGGACTGGCGTATATAAATGCTCAGTCAACGGGGTTATCCCTTGTGTCCATACGTAGTAATGATAAGGGCTGGGGTTACCTAGAACATCTGGATAGATAATCATTTCAACCCGACTGCCTGGCAATTTTCTATGAATCATGTTCACCACTTTCTGCAGAGAAATTACCTTTTCAGGCAGCGGCTTTCCTTGATAAGATAACAACGCTGTGTCGATCACGGGTTTTGACCATAAATTATAAATTGGATATCGCATAGCGAGAAGGACGCCCGTAAGACTAACCACGGTGATCCAGATCAGAACAACAACACCTAAAAATTTATGTAAATCCATCCACTTATGACGTGGTGACCCTAGTTTGCGAATGGTGCCAAAAGGTAACCGTTTGGAGAAAGGCCCATATAGCATCATGCCTGATAGTAAGGCGACTAGAAATAAAAGCCCCATTACAGCAAGAATTAACTCTCCTGCTGCTCCAGCTAATAGATTATAGTGCAGCCCCTTTACTCCTTCTAAGAAATCTGATCCTTGACCAGCAATGGGTTTAACTTCTTCTGACACTTGAGCAGTACTAGTTTTAAATATAAGTGTATGTGATACATTATTACCCTCTGCATCAGAAGGTATCAAGCCCCAAATAATACTTTTTCTTTCATCTTCAAAATGTACATAATGTATTTTCTCATTGGGATAGTTTTCTTGAATAGCAGCTACCATCTGATCGGAACGGACAGGATAATTATTATTCGACATCTTAGGCACAGGCTGATTATACTCACTAGGCAAAGCATTGATTTCCTGAAGAAAAATCAACGGTAAACCAGTAATGCACATGAGCAATAAAAAAATGGCGCACATTAAGCTAGTCCATTTATGAGCTACGTACCAAACTTTTATATGTTTTATATTCATCATTACGTTTCTATATTCTCCTTTACCGTACATGAAAGCGTTTTCTACACCACTTTACCTCTGTCCACGTTGACCCACCAGCCTGCCGAAAGTACTATGGTGATCATAGCGGTTGCCTAATGTTAACGAGTAATCATTCGTAGATTTACGTATTTTTTGTCAACTTCACTGGAATTATATTCATTAATAGCTCTCCTTTTTTTTCCACTTTATTTTTTCAATAAACAAATCGATATTAATTATCATTATCATTGCTATGATATAAAAAAAATTTACTATTGTCAAGATTTGCTTGGTGGAGGCGAGGCGTGACCTTGCAAATCCACCCACTTCTATTGCCAATCATACCTTTTAGGATTAACCGGGGATCTGCGCATTGGGTATAACGGCGATGTTTTTCTTTATATGTTCCCGCAGACATACTGCCATTTGATAGAGTCATGATACTGATACGCAAAATTGGAGATTCGCGTAAAGGTTCGACCCCTAAAAAGCAAGGGGGTCGTTTTGTGTGTGGGTTATACTTTTACGCGAAATTATTATGCACCCAATGTGCATTGAAGCGGTTAAAGAGGTCAAATAAGAAACAACTTTTGATTTTTATAAACGTCTTTTCTTTTCCATTAATTACATGGATAACTTTACAAAAAAATTGAGTTCTTCAGGAAAAATTTTGGTGATATCATATTTAAGTTTCAGTTTGCAGGCCCAGAATCAATTGCAGCTATTATCTCGACTGGTCAGATTATTGTATTCCAAATATATCTTGCAGATAGTTATCAAGAATACGAAGGGTATCGTGTAAAGCCTGGTTGGGAAACTTGTGAGTTACCTTATAGCATATCCTTGGAGGCACCGTTGCCGATAATTTCTGAAGAACAAAATCTCCCATCCGCATCATATGTGCGCCAATAGAGGCGGGAACTATAGTCCATTGTCTTGCGTCCTTCAAAAAAGTAGCGATGAGTCCCGCCGTGTCCAGATGAACACGGGAAGGGCAAAGAGGATCGAACCACTGGTCATGCCTAAATTGAAACTCTCTGTTCCAATTTATGAAGACTTCGTGTTGCGCCGCCAATTCTCCCATTTCAACAGTATCTCCAGCTTGCCGCCCCGGCACAGCCAGACGCAACAGCACCATTTCTTCAGCAAAAAACGGTTTAACCGTGACACTAGGCGACGCTATCTCTCGCACCACAAACGCCACATCCATCTCGCGTCGCTCAATACTATCAAATGCTTCCTGCGTATGTTGAGTACGAATTTGCAGTCGGATCGGCGGGGTATGCTGATTTAGCATACTATATACAGGAGGCAAAACAAAGTGACTTATACTTTCGGCAGCGCTAATTGCCAGACTTAACTGAGAACCGCTGGCCTGTAAGATTTGTGTTTCCCTCCAGAGAGCATCCCATCTTTCCGCAATGCTAAAAAAGTTCTCCCCTTTTGGTGTCAGACGGATTTTGGATGCCCCTTTTCTTCGCTCTACCAAAAGCCCACCCATTTCCTGCTCCAAGGTTTTTAACCGATAACTTACAGTAGCTTGCGACAAATGCAACAATTCCGCCGCTTTACTTATAGTCTCGGTGCGTACGATAGCTAAAAACGCCTCAATCCCAGGAAAATACATAGAACACCTCTCAATATATAGAAATAATTAATATAGTTCACAAAATATTTGAGTTTTACAACATCATTCTTTATGTTTAAAATTATCATTAATAGAGACGATGGTCAAAGGTTTTTTCACTGGAGGGAGGACTCTGTATATTATAACAAAGAGCAAAATATGAAAAATGCTGAGATTCCTCTCACAGTATATGACGGAGAAGATGCCGGGATTGTAATTGCAAACATCAAACGGGTTTTCTTCGAAGCATGGTATAGAGCATGAAAGGTGGTTTATCAATGAAGATTCTCATAGTCGGCTATTTTACCGAGACCTCAAAATCAAATATTGCAAGGCATTTTCCGGAAGAATGGGACATTGTAATTGTCCCGCCCGGAAAAGAAATGCTGCATCATATTGAAGATTGCCAGGTAATCATACCTGAACATATTAAAGTGGACCGCAGCCTGCTTTCTACAGCAAAAAAATTAAAATTGGTACAGACGGGTGCAGGATTTGATAATGTAGATATCGATGCCTGCACGCAGCACGGCATTTGGGCGGCCAATGCTGCAGGAGTGAATGCACAGGCAGTGGCCGAGCACGTAATGGCACTGATATTGTCTTATTATAAAAACATACCGTTTCTTGATGCTTTCATGAAA
>JAGGAB010000052.1 GCA_017889705.1 Bacillota bacterium
GACGGTGTAATGGGAAAGATCGCCGCTACATCGGTAAAGGCGTAAGATATATAGGCTGCTGCCGTATTTCCGTCCATTGTTTTCATTTTTCTTGTCATATTTTTCATCATTCCTCCGAATCAAGTAAGTATTGCGTGTCACTCATAATGCATAATGGCAAAGCCAAGAGGGCAGACTTGTTTGGTTTAACAACACAATTCTGCCCCTCGTCTATTCCTGCAAACTTATCCGTTTAATCCCATAACATTGAGTACTATTCTGGTCAATACCATAACAACAGCAGCGTCTACAAGGGGAACACAGATCAGCAGCGGATGCCATTTTTTGTTGACGTTGGAGACAATTACAATACGCACAAAGTGGCCAATAAGTGTTCCCATAGTTACACACGCCGGAAACAAGATTGTCGCCTGGGCAGCAGTGATAACACCTTTAGAATACAGGGTAGCGGCGGTAGCGCACCCTGCGGCTTTAGCAAAGAAAGCTGCAACCAGAGCAAAGATAGCCTCCCCCGGCAGTCCGAATACAGCCATCACTGGCTCAAGCAGGCTACCTACAATCTTCATTAACCCGGTGATATCTAAAAACTGAATGAGTACATATGCCATAACCATGGCCGGCGCAATCATTTCCGCGCCAATATAAAAACCTTTTTTGGCTCCCGCCACAAATTCTTCAACTATACTGGGTTTAGCTTTCTGCAGATCCATTCCTGTGGAAGTCTGATTAGCCATGTAATGCACTCCCTTCTGCCTTGTTTTTGCCTGCTTGCCATCGTATATACAAGCGGACTAAATTAGCCCCCATGAATTTAACAACAAAGATCAGCGCGATGATAATACCCACCGGCAAAACGCTGATTGGTAGCAGAGCGGCTCCGGTGCCGAAGGTATTGGTAACCGGGGCGGACCCGGCATACTGGTAGGCAACAAATATTGCTCGTTCTTCCTCAGTCATCATCTTGTCTTCTACTAATCCCTTAGTCATTACCGCCGCCACATCAGAGCTGGTGACACTGCTGACAAAGGCCAACCCGGTAGCACCGGGAATCCCCATGAGTGGCCGTAAAATAGGGCGAAATAGTACTTCAGCAGCCCGCAAAGCGCCAAGCGACTCGGCTACTTGAATACATCCTAATGCAAACATCAGCGTCGGGAAAAGCGTCAGAGCAAACATGAAACCATCACGTGCCCCGGTACCACCCTTACCAGTAAATATTACTCCCTTGGCCACCTGGCCGAAGTCTCCTGTAAGCACCTGAAAATCCAGCGCTCTTAAAGGGCCATCAATCTTCGCGAATATACCGGAAAAGGAAATAATCAATATGATTAATGCTAGCCAGCCCTTCCAGGTAACCTTGTACTTTTCCTGATTTTGTTCTGCCATGTGCTCTCCTCCTCATTTGTTTAAATATCCAATACACTGATCACCCTCAACCCTGCCGAATAATTAAATCTTGTCCAGCTTGAGTACGCAGGCGATCAGAAGTTTGGCTCTTTCATATAGACTATCGACAATAGCATATTCTTCCGGACTATGATTGCGCCCGCCTTTTACCCCCATGGCACATACTGTGGGCACCCCTGCCAAAACGCTATAGGCTGAATCAGACGCACCGCCTACCAGCTTTGCATACGGTGATCCAAATCCATTTTCTTCATAGGCTTCTTTCACTACTTCAAACAACTGTTTAACCCCATCGGTTGTTTTCATCGGCTTCATTCCATCCATATAGGTAACCGTGGTGCTCGTACCTTCAATGTAAGTTTTGTTGCCAACGCCTTCAAGCTGGTTCATAAAGTAAGATAAATCATCCGGGTTTTTATAGCGCACATCAATGAAAATCTTCGCATGCTCAGGAACAGCAGTCGATGTCGTTCCCCCTTGCATTACGCCTACATTAAAGGTGATGCCTTTTTCCCAATCTGTTAAACCTTGTACATCAATAATCTTATGCGCGATTTCCAGGATTGCGCTTCGGCCGTTCTCCGGATCATTTCCTGCATGGGCGGCAACCCCCTTCACTTCCATCATTACCCGGGCTACACCCTTACGCCCAACAACAATTCCATCATCTACAAAGCCTGTCTCCACATTAAAAGCTGCACCATAGCCTGTTGCTTCCTTCATAAGTACATCCGGCGTGTTCGAATTAGCATGCAATACCTCTTCGTCTCCCGCCAAAAGCACTTTGATTGGCCGTGCATTGTAGCCAATCGATTTCAAGGCTTTTATCGCATAAAGAGCGGCCACAATTCCGCCTTTCATATCAAGAACTCCCGGCCCATAAGCCTTGCCGTCCTTTATCGTAAAAGGACGTTCAGCAGTTGCACCTGCAGCAATTGCAGTATCCATATGCCCCAAAAAGATCACGCCTGGCTTGGAGTTATTTTCACCAAGCTCTGCGATCAAGGTACTGCCAGCTTTTTCGAAATCAACGGTACGGGAAATTGCGCCTTCATCATCAAGAATCTTTTTAAAGCGATCGGCGACTTTGTTAATCCCTTCTTTTTCATGCGGGCCGCCCTCCATCATGACAACTTCCTGCCACAGGGACACCATTTCATCACGATGGTCGTCTACAAACTGGAATGCTTTTTGTTTTTGGTTAGTCATTTTACTCCTCCTATAAATTGTTGATATTTAGAAAGCAAGTAGATTTCTTGCATGAACGCAGCAGCGAATAATCATTATTAAGAACATTTTTTTCTTTATTCTGTCAATTGTGCTTTGGCAAAAAGGTGCCTCAATGAAGATATTTCTTACTACTCTTCATGTAAAGCACCTTTGCTTGTTGATTACACCTCAGGCAATGCTGATTAGACTTACACTTACTTAAAATCTAAAATACGTATACCATAGGCCGCTATTATTGTTTTTATTTCTTCAATTTTGGGAATATCAGGAGTTGTAAAAGTATGACTCTGATATCCAACAGCACTAAATTTCGACTCACCAAAATTATGATAAGGAAGAAGTTCCACACCGCTTACCTGCGTATTACTTTTAAGAAATTCACACATTTTTTTGATGTTGTGCTCATTCGCATTAACTTCTTCAATAAGTGGAACGCGCACAATTGTATTGGGATGCAACTGCGATATCTGTGCAATATTTTCTAAGATAACACGATTGCTAACCCCAGTCATTTGCTTATGTGTTTCGTCATCCATATGCTTGATATCCACGAAAATGCAGTCTAGATGTTCAAGGATATCTTTTACCTGCTCCAAATCAAAGTAACCGCTTGTTTCGACGGCAGTATCTAATCCGAGTTGGTAACACGCTGCTGCAAGTTGCCGCAAAAATTCAGGTTGAGCAAACGGTTCGCCACCGGAGAACGTAACCCCGCCACCGGATTCCCGATAAAAGACAGCGTCTCTTTTGATTACTTTTAAAACGTCTTCGACTGTCACTAGGTCGCCTATCATCTTGCGCGCACCTGTTGGGCACACTTCACAGCATTTGGCACAACCTGAGCAGTTTTCACGCTTGAAATGATATTTACTTTTCTCTATAGAAATTGCGTCGTAATTACAAACAGCAATACAGCGATTACAGCCAACACACTTTTCCTGAAAAAACAACACTTCCGTTTTTTTATTCCAAGACTCGGGATTCGCGCACCATTTGCAGCGCAAGGGGCAGCCTTTCAAAAAAACAGTGCTTCTAACCCCTTCGCCATCATTAATCGACCAACGTTGTATTTGAAATATGGTACCATTACATGGTTTCATAGGTCGTTCTTTCAATAATCGCATTCTGCGCTTCCCGGGAAAGGTTGACAAATTGCGTGCTGTAGCCTGCAACCCTAACTAGCAAATCTTTGTAATTTTCCGGCTGTTCCTGGGCTTTTCTGAGTGTTTCAGTGGAAATTACATTAAATTGAACATGGAAAGCACCAAGGGAAAAATAGGCTCTGATAAGTGATGCTAAATTTTTCAGGTTTCTATCCGATTTCAATAAGTCAGGTGAAAATTTCATATTTGCCAAGGTCCCACCCGAATGAACATCATGATTGATTTTAGCAACAGAACGCATTGCGGCGGTCGGACTTGTCAAATCAGTGCCGGCATGTGGTGAAACGCCTTCTGTCAAAGGGGTCTTCGCTTTTCTGCCATCCGGGGTGGCACCAATCACACTGCCGGCAGGAATATAATTGGAAATTCCCATAAATGCCGAAGTAAACGGTGTTCCGAAATAATCTTTATAGGAATGTACTTCTTTGTAGTAGAAGTCAGTTATTTCGACAGCAATGGCATCAACATAATCATCATCGTTACCGTACTTCGGACAAGCAAGCAGCGCTTGTCTCATTTCCTCATAACCATTCCAATCGGCAGCCAATGCCTTATCAATCTCTGCTAATGTATATTTTTTATCCTCAAATACCAGTTTCTTTATCGCTGCCAAAGAGTTGGCCGAGTCAGCTACCCCAATTCCGGTAAAGACTGGTGAAAGGTTATATTTGGCACCGCCTTTACTAAGGTCTTTCCCTTTTTCCATACAACCATCGACAAGCAGAGAAAGATATGGTCTTGGCACCATTTCGGCGTGAATTTGCTGACAGGTAACTGAACCGATAGCCGAATGCTTTATCAAATAAGCAAGCTGTTTATAAAAAGCAGCTTTTACTTCCTCATAGCTCTTGAACTCAGAAGCGTGAGCTTCCTGAAGTCCCATCTGATCGCCTGTAATGCGGCTTTTACCGCTATTAAGCGTGTACTCAAGAGCAGCGGCCAAATTAATATTAACTGCCGATGTCCACTGGCCTATTTTTCTAAAATGCGGTACAACGCACCCGCAGTTACTCCAGTCGCGTGCATCTTCAGGTGACAGCCCTGCAGCCAACAACATTTCTGAGCCAACCTTGTCGTTGTGTACTGCGGGAAAACCGGTGCCAACCCGGATCAGCTTGCATACCGCTAATAAAAATTCATCTGGGCTGTCAGGGTGAATCCTTACACTCAAACCTGGCTGATGTGTTTTTACGTTTTCAGTGGCTTTCAGACACATATAAGAAAGCTCATTGGTTGCATCCCGGCCGTCTCGTGTTCTGCCGCCTACAGTCAAATTCTGAAACGCATTATAGCCGGCAAAGAATTTCGCTGTGTTACTGGAAATTGCCCATACCCATTCAGAAAGCTTGATCCAAAGTGCCTCAATTAGTTCTTGTGCATCCTCTTTAGCTATAGTGCCTGCGTTGATATCCTGGGAGTAATAAGGATACATGTATTGATCAAATCTGCCTAAATTTAACGCCAGCGAATTTTCGGATAATATGGAACCTAATTGTGTAAACCATACTGTTTGTATAGCTTCGGGAAAAGTTTCCGGCGGCTGTTCCGGCACTTTTCGGCAGACTCTTGAAATAGTAAGTAATTCTTCTTTACGCCGAGTATCTGTTTCTACTTGGGCCATTTCCGCAGCTTTATCTGAGTAACGACGAGCCAAAGTGATAATTGCATCACATACTATAACGACAGAGTGATAAAAATCAATTTTCTCTATTGCTTCGGCAGCAATTGGTTCTAGGCTTTGCAAATGCTTACGTGCCTCTTCTTTAAGTCCGCCAAAACCTTTTTTGAATATGATATCCTGATAATCAGCGGTAACTTCGCCAACCGCGTTTCGCCATTTAGAATCATTGTCGATAACACCGGTATCAATCAAAATTTTCGCCGTTTCCTTATTCAGGCGGGATAAAAAAGTTTCTTCCAGCGATTTCCCTTTCCAATAGGGGAAAATCTCTTTGCGCAGTGTGTCTTTGGCTTCTGTAGCAATGCGATAGGGGTCCTGGTCTCTGGTTTCAAACGAGTCCATTTCCTCCTCAACCCATTTCCAGGAATATTCCGGACAAATAACACCTGACTTCAGAAATTCACCGACAGATCCAACAACAAGTTCATTATCAAAAATGGTTACCGGAATACTTTCACACACAGCGTGAAATGCTTTCGCCCGCCGTATAATGACTGATTCACCTTCAGTACTTTTGTAGGATGCCGTAAACGCTACCGCCCGATGAACACTCATAGATGGTTTGGCATCTATATACGACTTTTTAAAACTCTCGATCCGTTTGCTAGACATTTCTATACCTCCTCGAATTTGAACCACTCCAAGTATCTATGGCGCTAATGTATATTTTCGATTTTCGAAAATATACATTAGCAATACAGGGGAAATCTTAATTTGATTGAATGCTTATTGTCCTAAGTATTCGGTCAAATTGGCACTCGCATCTGCCATATGTTTACGCAACAATTTCTGAGCACCTTTAATATTTCCTTTGGCGCAAGCAGTTAGTAGTGACCGATGCTCTTCTTGCGATTTTGTTTGGTAATGTAATTTTGATAAATATAAGCGCATATAACGTTCAACATTATTATGCATATTTTGAATTAATGTAAGTAACTTTGGCCTATTGGCTGAGCGATACAAAGTTTCGTGAAACTGCCAATTGAGATCGCCCCAATTATCACTTTCAGTTTCCTCATCTGCCTGCTTCAATATTTCGTCGGCCTTTGCCAAATCTGCCTCAGTCAAATTTGGAATAGCTAACTCTAATGCTCCTAATTCCAAAAAAAGCCGTATATCAAATATTTCTTTAGCTTCATCTGCAGATAATTCAGTGACCACCGCACCACGGTTAGGATAAAAACTTACTAATCCTTCCGCTTCCAAGCTTTTCAAAGCTTCGCGCAAAGCACTCATACTTACATTAAATTTGGCAGCTAATTCTTCTTGCTTGAGTTGGAATCCCCCACTCAGCTTTCCAGATAAAATTTCTTCGCGAAGAATAGTGGTTATCATACCAGGAAGCGTACGATACGAAGTTTTTATCTGATTTTTCAAATCATTATTTTTCATGCCTTTACTATATAACGTTTTCGCGATATTGTAAATCGAGTTTTCGAATGTATACAGTATTCATTCGAAAACTCGATGTATATCTTTCACTGAAATCATAACGATTTCATCAAGTCTTCTACGATGAACATTTGTTCAATATCCTTGTTAACACATCGGGTAATCCAGTGTCGCCGCAAAAGAGATCGCTGCTACTGCACCGGAAAACTAAACTTCCTATATTTTAAACTTGCTGACAGCTTGCGTTAATTCTTCCGCCATTCTGGCAAGTGCCTGACTTGCGGCTGCAATTTCTTCCATAGTAGCCGACTGTTGCTCGGTAGCTGCCGATACAGTCTGAGCCTGGCTTGCGGTCTCCTTACTAATAGAATCAATTTCCTCCATCGATACTACAACCTTTTGACTACCTTTTGCCATTTTCTGCACAGCTTCAGACACTTCCTCCGACTGGCATGAAACGTCATTGACAGACCTAATGATTTCTGTAAAGGCCTGACCGGCATCATTTACGACCGCTGCCCCGATTTGTACTTCCTTAGTTCCTTCATTCATTGCGCTAACCGCATCATCTGTATCTTTTTGTATTTCAGCTATTAATACAGCAATTTGTTTTGCCGCTTCTTCTGATTGTTCGGCTAATTTACGGACCTCCTCTGCCACAACTGCAAAGCCGCGGCCTTGTTCTCCTGCTCGTGCTGCTTCAATGGCAGCGTTAAGCGCTAAAAGATTTGTTTGACCAGCAATACCCGAAATTGTCTCGACAATCTGTCCAATTTCTTTTGAGCGCTCCCCCAGTTTGGTAACCATCTGCGAAGAATGCAAAACTGTACTTTCGATATTTTGCATTTGACTAACTGCTTTACCTACCGCCTTACTACCTTCCTGGGCCGTGTCAGCAGATTTTTTCGCAGCAATGGAAACAGCATCGGAACTTGAAGCAGTCTGCTGAATTCCGGCAGACATTTCTGTAACAGTAGCGGTAGTACTATCTGTAGTCTTAAGCTGTCTTTCTGCTCCATTAGCCACCTCGGTAATAACCTGAGCCACCTGATTAGCAGCCTGGGCAGACTGCTCCGCACTAGCTGTTAACTCTTCACTGGAAGCCGCAACCTGTTCGGTCGCCTTCCTTACTTGTTTAATAATATCACGTAAATTATTACGCATTTTAACAATTGCATCTGCAAGTTGTCCAATTTCATCACTGGATTGAAAAATGCTTTGCTGCTCTGAAAGATCACCATGGGCGACTTTCCCGACATATCCAACCATCGCACGCAAAGGAGCAACCATTCTTCGAGTCATTATCACAACACCCGCGGTAGTGATTATCAACACTATTACAATGGTTAAGGCTGAAATTGTTGTCAGCGATGATACAACACCTGTTACTTCAACAGTAGGAACTGTTACAGCCAGCGACCAATTACATCCGGGAACCGGTGCATAAGCCACATATATGTCCTGCCCTTTAGAGTCCACTGCTGACGCTATTCCCTTTTCCCCATTTATCATCTGTTCTGTGATTCTCTTTTGATTGGAATCTGCATTGGCATCTTTTAAGGGATTAAATTTCATTGCCTGCTCTTTATCAGGATGGATTATCCGAAGTCCATCGCCCTGAACAAGAAAGCCATAACCGGTCTGCCCCACTTTGATACTTAATACATTCTTCTCTATCGTATCCAGATCAATGGCTCCGTATATTATGCCAGTTACTTTATTATCATTTTTTACAGGTATTGCCACAACTGTCAGCGGACGCCCTGTCGACTTGCCTATCATGGGATCTGAAATAAAAGTTTCGCCCTTGATTGCCTTTTGAAAGTAATCACGATCTGCTACCTTAAGTTTTGCACCGGTAGAAGTATAAGCGTTTCCCTGGATATCAACATAACTGATAAGCGAATAAGCAGGGTTGGTTTTGGAGGCACTCACTAAAATAGGAATAATATTTTCGGGAATGCCGGTTTTTACTGTTGGCAAAATCGACAATACGTGTAATTCGGATTTACGTGCATCCAACCAATTCCCGACATCTTTAGCGCTGCTTTCCGCTGAAATTTGCATTTCATTAGCAATATTTCCTCTGATTATACTTTGCGCCTTCCAATAATTCAGTCCACCTAATGTAAGCATGGCAATAAACAAAATAGCCACAATACTAATGGTAAGTTTTACTTGAATGCTTTTCACAATTATTCCTCCTAAATAAGGAAATTATAAAGACCTTTTAGGGTGAAATCCATGATTTCACCCCAAAAGACCTCATTTAATTAAACTAAAATTTAGCGTTCGATAATAGTAGCAACACCTTGACCACCGCCAATGCACAAGGTTGCTAAGCCGATTTTTCCCTGCCGGGCACGAAGCGCATGAATCAGTGTTACCAGAATTCTGGCACCGCTACCGCCAATTGGATGACCAAGAGCAATGGCACCGCCGTTAACATTTATTTTTTCTTTTGGCAAAGCTAACTCTTTGCCAACAGCCAGATACTGTGCTGCAAAAGCCTCATTGGCTTCGATCAGGTCCAGATCACTTACCGAAAGTCCTCCCTTTTTCAAGGCCTTACGGGTTGCCGGTACAGGACCAACTCCCATAACAGCGGGGTCTACGCCGCCTTCACCATAAGAACGTATGCGTGCCAACGGCTCAATCCCCAACTCCTGCGCCTTTTCTGCCGACATTAATACCAAAGCTGTCGCACCGTCATTTATTCCGGAAGCATTGCCGGCCGTAACGGTACCGTCTTTTTTGAAAGCAGGTTTGAGGACAGCCAATTTTTCGACAGTAGTACCAGCGCGTGGATACTCGTCAGTATCAACCACTACTTCTCCTTTTTTAGTCTTGATAGTGACTGGAACAATTTCCTGTTTAAAAGCTCCGCTCTCAATAGCCTTAATCGCTTTAGCCTGTGACTGCGCAGCCAATTGATCTTGTTCTTCCCGGGTAATCCCATATTGAGCTGCTACATTTTCAGCGGTTATTCCCATATGGTAATCATTAAACGCACACCATAGCCCATCCTGAATCATAGAATCAACAATCTTATCATGCCCCATACGGTAACCGGTACGGGCTTTATTAAGCAGATACGGAGCATTACTCATGCTCTCCATGCCTCCGGCCACTATAATATCGGCATCTCCAGCCCGGATCGCCTGAGCCGCCAGGTTTACAGCCTTTAAGCCTGAACCACATACTTTATTAATGGTGAAGGCCGGTACTTCCTCTGGCAGGCCGCCTTTAAGCGCCGCCTGCCGTGCCGGATTCTGCCCTAGTCCGGCTTGCAGCACATTGCCCATAATCACTTCATCTACAGCAGATGGATCTACCTTAGCACGAGTAAGGGCATCTCTGATTACGATTGCGCCTAATTCTACTGCCGACAAAGCTGCCAGACTGCCATTGAAACTTCCAATAGGAGTGCGCACCGCACTTACTATGACAACATCTCTCATTTTCATACTCCTTATCAATTAAATTTTGGCGTAATTATCTAAATAAAGTATCTGAAATACAAATAAACATGAGCTATAACAATCGATACCAACATCAGTGGGAAAGCAATCTTCATAAAGCCAACAAAGCTGATTGAATGTCCTTTGGCGCTAGCAATACTAGAAACAATAACATTGGCGGACGCTCCGATAACTGTACCGTTTCCCCCAAGACACGCTCCTAGCGCCAGCGACCACCATAAGGTTGATACATCAAGATTACCCACCTGAGCCATTGACTTGATCAGGGGAATCATCGTAGCAACAAAAGGAATATTATCGATAAAGGCTGAAGCAATTGCCGACAGCCACAAGATGAGTATACCGAGCAATACTAAATTTGAATCCGTAATACTTAAGCCCCACTCAGCAATACTGCGAATCACACCAGTTACTTCCAAACCGCCGACCAATATGAATAACCCAACAAAGAAGAAAATGGTAGTCCACTCCAGCTCCTTGAATAGCTCTTCCGGGTCGAGCCCGCTAATTAATAGCAGTACTGCCGCTCCCGCCATAGCAATAGTAGCAGACTCAATATGTAGGGTATTGTGCAAAATAAAACCCAATACAATTAAACCTAGCACAAGTACTACCTTTTTTAGCAGTTTTACATCTTTTAGGTAAGCATGTTCATCAAGCTCCATGATGAGTTGCTGCGCTTGTGGTTCTACCACCAGTTGCTTCCGATAAATATAGAGGAACAGCCAGTTAGTGACAAGCCCGATGACCACCACAACCGGAGCCAACGCAAACAGAAAATCGTTAAAACTAAGGCCTACAGCACCACCAATCATAATATTAGGCGGATCGCCAATTAAGGTTGCCGTCCCGCCGATATTGGACGCAAATATTTCTGAAATAAGAAAAGGAACCGGATTAAGCTTCAGCGTAGCTGTAATAGAAAATATAATGGGCGTGACAAGCAGTACCGTTGTCACATTATCCAAAAACGCCGAGGTAATGGCCGTAAAGGCAAAAAATATTGACATAACTTTTCGCGGATCGCCGTGAACTCGTTTGGCCAGCTTTATTGCCATATACTCAAACATGCCTGTTCGCATGGCAATAGCTACAACAATCATCATCCCCAACAAGAGGCCAATAGTATTAAAATCCACTTTGGCAATAGCTTCTTCCTGAGGCATAACCTTTAACAGCAGCAAGGCAACGGCACCTATTAACGCAACTTTGGTTCGGTGAATTTTTTCGGAAACAATAATAGTGTAAGCAATAATAAATACAGCTATTGCCATCCATGAACTACCAGTTAGCATATAAGTCCCCCTGTTACCCTAAGCTCATTTCTTTACACGCCGGTGCAACGGAGAACTCGGCTTCTGTAGTCGCTTTCACATCTGCTATCGAGACATCCGGTGCTGTTTCGGTAAGCACAAGACCTGTATCAGTTACCTCAAATACGGCCAGATTAGTCACAATCATATCCACCACTTTTTGCCCGGTTAAGGGAAGTGTACAAGCCTTCAATATCTTCGCTTTACCGCCCTTGGCAGTATGCTCCATGGCCACAATTACCTTTTTGGCTCCAGACACTAGATCCATAGCACCACCCATGCCAGGGACAATTTTCCCCGGTACCATCCAGTTGGCCAAATTACCCTCCTGATCAACCTCTAAGGCACCAAGTACAGTCATATCAAGATGGCCGCCACGAACAAGAGCAAATGACATGACACTGTCAAAGCAAACCCCGCCGGGAACTACTGACGCCGGTTTACCGCCGGCATTTACAACATCTGGGTCAATTTCAGTTCCGGCCGGTCCCAGTCCGATAAATCCGTTTTCGGAATGGAGTACTACCTTGACGCTTTCAGGGATATAGTCAGCTACCATAGTGGGAATACCGATTCCAAGATTAACCACATCGCCATCATGTAATTCCTTAGCAACACGCCTGGCAATAATTTCTTTTACGTCCATGTTATTCTCCTTTCCCTGCCAGAACGATATAGTCTACCATTATACAGGGAATTGTCACATGATCAGGATCAATTTCTCCTACTTCCACAATCCTGTCCACTTCGGCAATAACCAAATCGGCAGCCATGGCCATGACTGGGTTAAAATTAGCCGATGCCCGGCGGCATACAAGATTGCCGCTCTTATCAGCAACTGCTGCCTTTACTAATGCAACGTCCGCTCTGAGAGCTGTCTCTAGCAGATACTCTTTTCCGGAAACGGCAATAATTTCTTTGCCTTCAGCTACCACAGTCCCTAAACCGGTCGGCGTTAATACCCCGCCCAACCCTGAACCACCGCACCGGAGACGTTCTGCCAACGTTCCCTGCGGAACCAGTTCTACAACCATATCACCGCTATTCATTTGATTGCCTGTTTCCGGATTGGTACCGATGTGTGATACAATTGCTTTTTTCACCTGCCGGTTAACAACCAGTTTGCCGATGCCCTTATCAGGAAAGCCGGTATCATTGCCAATAACTGTGAGTTCTGTTATCTTGTTTGCTACTAAGTTATCTACCAGTAATTCGGGTGTGCCTGCTGCCAGAAATCCGCCAATGGCTACTGTCATACCATCCTTTATTAATGCTGAAACATCGGCTGTTGTAGCTAAATTCGCCATAAATGCCTCCTATTTTAAAAATATTGAAAGAGAAATCCCGCCCTCAGGCGGGACTTCCTATGTTACTCTTTATCTGGCAAATCAAAGTTCATCAGTGCAGAACTAAGACCTTTACCATGGATATCAAGCGACAGCGTCCGTGTGACTCCGCCACCAAGCGCCTTATACATTACGAAATTCAGCGCACCGATATTAGGCAAGGTATAACGGACGACGTCTCCCTGCACAATATCAGAGAAAAACTCTTTAACTTTATCTGCGGTTACATGCTTTTCCAGGAATGCATAATTTTTCGGATCATGGGCAATAACCGAGATGTTGGAGGTATTACCTTTATCACCGGTACGGGAATGAGCTATTTCACGTAACTTCATGTTAAATCACCTCATAATGCAGAGTATAGGAAACTAGTTCACGAGGAACAACTACAGAGACCATAGCAACAACTTCGCGGGCTACCTTGGTGGCTCCGCCGCCGCCGGCCGGCCCGTTGGTGTACAAGGTTTCCACTTCATTACCAATGCGAACAGCTTCTTTCATATTTTGCGTGCGTCCGCTGACACGAACCCGCACTTCGTAAGGCTCATGTCCGGTTTGCGATAATTTCTCTCCATGAAGAGAGTCAATACCGATAAGATCCAGTTTCAGTTCATCATACTTAACTCCAGTTAGCTTTAGCCGCTCAGCAACAATTTCAAGTGCCAAACGTCCTCTGGTTACTGCGCCAGGTCCGGCATAGCTAATCTGCCCCTCACCGATATAGCTGTCTACGTAGCCGATAGAAGCTTTCAAGGTAGCCGGTCTTTCATTACCGGTTCCACCGGAAATCTCTACTTGGTCGGGACCAATTTCCCGCATTTGTACAGTGGTATAATTGGCGACTACATCAGGCGTCATATAAGCTGCCGGGTTGTGAATCTCATACAGGAATTGCTCTTTGCAAGTAGCCAGTGTCACTTTTCCGCCTGAGCCGGCAACCTTGGTAATGATGGCAGTGCCATCTTCACTCACTTCGGCGATAGGGAATCCCAGACGAGCCAAACCGTTAACATCTTTATAACCAGGATCGGCAAAATAACCGCCGGTGATTTGTCCGGCGCACTCTAACAAGTGGCCAATTACAGTACCTTGTCCAAGAATATTCCAATCTTCTTCTGACCAACCGAACTCATATATCAGCGGAGCCATAAATAATGCCGGATCAGCTACTCGGCCTGTGATGATTACATCTGCGCCGTTTTTCAATGCTTCCACAATTGGCTTAGCGCCAAGATAGGCATTGGCAGATACCAGTTTATCCTTGATTGTCGCCAATTTTTCACCGGTTTCTTCAATAACATAATCACCGGCTTTTACCACCGCTAACACATCATCACCGGTAACGGCGGCAATTTTTAAACCCTTAATCCCCAGTTTCTGAGCGATTTCCTTTACTTTCTGCATTCCCGCAACCGGGTTTGCAGCTCCCATGTTACTTATGATTTTTATACCTTTAGCGTGGCA
Source organism: Bacillota bacterium (assembly GCA_017889705.1). Lineage (GTDB taxonomy): Bacteria > Bacillota > Negativicutes > Sporomusales > Sporomusaceae > Sporomusa. The sequence goes on from JAGGAB010000052.1 coordinate 14,479, forward strand.
TATGGACAATGCTGCTTCCATCCGGGCAGTTAATAAACCATCATACCCGGCATTAGGATCTTTCATCTTGGCCTGTTGTGCAATGGCGATAGTTCGCTCTGCCAGGCATTCAAAACTAAGATATTGAATATCCCCTTTTTCCGCAAGTTCTACAGCAGGCTCAATCCGGTCACCGGCATACCCAGCACCTGATCCAATACGAATTTTTTTCATCTTTGTCACCTCTCGGATTATATGTTAGGACTATAACGGGAACAATCCTACGATAATTGCCACAATAGTCATTACGATAGTAGTGGCGAACAAGAAAGGAATGGTGAATTTTTGATGCTCACCCAATTCAATTTTAGTAAGACCGATTAACAAAAACGTAGCAGGTGTAAGCGGACTGATAGGAAAACCGGTTGTCATTTGACCCATAATAGCAGCCTGGCCTACTTGAATAGCCGGCACACCAAGTGACTTGGCAATCTCAGCTACAATAGGCATTACCCCAAAGTAGAAAGAATCGGGGTCAAAAACCAGACTTAGCGGCATAGAAACAAGTGCCACTACAAACGGAATATGGGAAGCCAGTTCAGGCGGAATAAAGGAAACGGCTACTTGGGTCATGGCTTTGGTTAAGCCGGCTCCCTTCATGATGCCAGTGAAGACACCTGCCGCCAGTAAAATACTGGCCATCATCAATGCTGCTTTGGCATGGGCGTCAACACGCGCCCTCTGTTCATCAACTTTCGGATAGTTGATTAAAAGCGCCAAGGTTGCACCAACCATAAACAATACGGCCGGCGCCAGTTTACCCTGAACCAAGCCAACAATTACTAAAGCCGTAAGCACAATATTGATCCAAAAGTTCTTGGGGCGACGAAGTTTTTGCTCTTCTGGAGTTAACTCCCTGGCAAACACCTCCATGCTTCCGCCGGCAATGCCCAGACGATTTGCTTCGCGTTTACCAAGGTAATAGGCAACGGCCATTACGAAGATCAGACCGGCACCAACAGCAGGAAGAACCGGATTGAATAACTCAGTAACAGGAATATGCAGCGCAGAAGCCGCCCGCAGTGTTGGTCCACCCCATGGCACCATATTCATGGTACCGGCACCCATAGCAACAACACAAGCAAGTACTTTCCGATCCATGTTTAGACGCTCATATAAAGGCAGCATAGCAGGTATAGCAATCAAAAAGGTAACTGCCCCTGAACCGTCTAAGTGAACAATCATAGCTAATAAGGCGCTCCCCATAACGATACGGACAGGGTCACCGCCAACAAATTTGAGTATTCCGTTTATGATCGGATCAAACATACCGGCATCTGTGACAACGCCAAAGAATACAATGGCAAAAATAAACATGGCCACAATAGGTGCAATACTCTGGATACCGCTGACAATAAACTTGCCTGTCTCCCAACCAAATCCAGATGCCAGTGAGGCAACAATCGGCACAAGAATAAGAGCGGCTAATGGCGTCATTCGCTTGGAAATAATCGCCGCCAAAAGAACCACAATGGTAATAAGACCGATAGCAGCTAACATACGATTCCCCCTTAAAATAAAAATTGCTTTGCATAGTTAAATACAAAGCAATTATCATGCCAACCTCACAAAAGCGCATCTTTATTGTTTTTTTAGCTTACAAAGCTCTTTTTAATTTCTAAAATTTTAGAAATTAAATTTCTGTTATCTGCCTATTTTTATGCTTGCATACACATATTATCCAACTTTCTAATTTATTAGAAATAATTTATTAATTTTCTAATAAATTAGAATCTTTTACAATTCTATTGTATGTCCAGGCCCTTCATCTTGTTATAAAGAGTCGCCAAAGAAATGCCCAACTGTTTTGCTGCTTTTTTCTTGCCTTCTACAGAGTTTCCCGCACTTTGCAAGGCATTGATAATTAGCTGACGCTCAGTCTCACGGACAAAATCGGTAAGTGTCTTAGCTGCCGTATGCGTCGTACTTTCTACAAGCAGCACAGGCGGCAAATGCAGTTGTGTAATTAGATTTTCTTCACACATATTAGCGGCAAATTCTATTACATTGCGCAACTCCCTGATATTTCCCGGCCAGTTGTATTGTACCAAAATATCATACACTTCCGGTGAAAACGCAAAAGGCCTGCCAACTTTTCGCGAAAACTTGTCCAGAAAATAATCAGCTAAAGGAACAACATCGCCATAACGTTCACGCAGTGGCGGCAAATGCAGATTTAGCGCATTTAAGCGATACAGTAAATCCTGACGGAAGCGCCCCGAATTTACCATTTCAGCCAAATTACGGTTGGTTGCGGCGATTACACGGATATCAAGCTCAACTTCACCGGCTTCGCCAACCTTGCGTACTGCCCGTTCCTGCAGCACCCGCAATAGTTTGCCCTGAACTTCCAGGCTCAATTCGCCGATTTCATCCAAAAAAATCGTGCCGCCATCAGAAATTTCAAACAAGCCGGTTTTACCACCCTTGCGCGCTCCCGTAAAAGCCCCCTCTTCATAACCGAACAGTTCGCTTTCAACCAAGCTGGAGGTAAGCGAAGCACAATTCAAAGCCACAAAAGGCCCATAGTCCCGATTGCTCGCATTATGGATGGCTTGGGCAAAAAGCTCTTTGCCAGTGCCGCTTTCCCCGGTAATAAGCACGTCCGATGCGCCACCGGCTACTTTCCTGGCAAATTGCATCGCCTTTTGTATCTGGTCACTTGAACCAATCAAATCATCAAAACTATATCTTGCCCGGTATGCATGCTCTACCATCTTCTTTAAGCGTCTGGTCTTTTTCTCAAATTTGCTTATCTCTTGACTAAGCCTATGCACTTCGGTAACATCTTTAACAATAGATATTCCTCCGGCTATTTGTCCGTTGATAATAATCGGTGCCATATCCACGACATATTCGATTTCTCCCTCACGACGATAAACACCCGCCATAGGTGCCCCGGCCGAAATTACCTGCGGCAGAATGGCTCCCGGCCTGACCTCACTCAAATTCCGTCCGATGATTTGACTTGCGGTTACGCCTGTTATCCGTGTATATTCTGGATTAATATATCTTACCACCAAATCATTATCACTAATAAGCAAACCATCATAAATAGAGTCTAGGATATGTAAAAACCACGACTGTTTTTCCTGCAATAAATTGAAAAAGTCCCCCAATCTCTCTCGGCTGCTGTAGGGCAAAGTCTTTCCTCCTTTCCTTTATGCCACCTGCATTCCAGTAAACGTTCAAACGTATACATCAACTACAATTTTGCCAATCACTATCCCTGGAAAAATCTGTTTCTTTATTATCTACTTTAAAGTATAACACACTTACAACAATTATAGCCGGCAGCAAGTCTACATTTGGCATGGCGAATAATTTGAACCACAAGGCTAATAGCAAAGGGCCTGTTGTGCAGATAAGATCTATGCAACAGGCCCTCACATAATTGCTTATATATTTTTTAATGTTGCAGCCGGTCTTACCGGTTCGGCTGACTCCCTAGTACACTGTTAATGATAAGTTGAGTCATTGCTAAGATCCATTTCTTTAAGGGGAACCAATTTAGTCTGTTTAGTAAATTTGTACCCCAGATAAAAAGCTAAGAAAACAGGTATCCCGATATAAGCAACAGCAACATCATACCACTTAATGGTATCGCCGATAAAGGCTCCGTAGTTTTGGCCGGCGATTACAATCGTACAAAGGATAACCGCAAATATCGGCCCAAAGGGGAACCACATCGCCCGGTATTTGAGCGCTTTTAGGTCACGCCCCTGTGCAACATACGCCCGCCGGAAACGGTAATGGCTGATGGCTATGCCCAGCCAGGCAATAAACCCAATAACGCCGGTAATGTTAATCAACCAGGTATAGGCTGTTCCCTCACCGACCAGTGAGGTCAAAAAGGCCAGCATGCCGATAGAGGCAGTAAACAATACAGCATTACGGGGAACATGACGACTGCTGAGTTCAGCAAAACAGGCCGGTGCTTTGCCCTCTTTCGCCATAGCGTAAAGCATACGGGACGACGCATAAATACCGGAATTAGCCGCCGACAATACGGCAGTAAGAATTACAGCATTCATCAGCGAAGCGGCAATTGCCAAACCCGCCCGTTCGAATACCAAAGTAAAGGGACTGACAGCCACATCTTCAATACCGCTTTTCAATAAGTTAGGATCTGTATAGGGCAAGATAAACCCGATAACCGTCATCGCACCAATATAAAAGATGAGAATCCGCCAAAACACCTTGTTAATTGCCTGCGGAACATTTTTTTCGGGCTCCTCACACTCACCGGCAGCTATGCCGACCAGCTCAGTACCTTGGAAGGAGAAGCCGGCAATCATAAAAATGCCGACAATCGCGCCAATACCGCCAACAAAGGGCGCTTCGCCAATAGTCCAGTTACTAAATCCAGGAGAGTTTCCGCCCAGAAGGCCAAAAATCAGCAATATCCCCGCGAACAGGAAAATAATTACGGCACTTACCTTAATTCCCGCGAACCAGTATTCACTTTCCCCGTAAACCCGGGTTGACAGCAAGTTCAAGGTTATTAATCCCACAAGGAATATCGAAGACCATAAAATGGCTGGCGTATCCGGGAACCAGAACTTGACCAAGATAGCCGCCGCCACCAGCTCGGCAGCCAACGTTGTAGCCCAATTCAACCAGTAATTCCAGCCGATAGCAAACCCAAAAGCCGGATCAACAAACCGACCGGCATAGGTTTCAAAAGAGCCGGCTATCGGTAAATAAGTAGCCATTTCGCCTAGGCTGGTCATCAAAAAGTACACCATAATACCGATAATTGCATACGCCAATAGCGCCCCACCAGGGCCTGCCGTACTGATCGACGCACCGCTGGCCACAAACAAGCCGGTGCCAATAGCGCCGCCGATGGCAATCATATACATATGCCGTGCTTGCAGACTACGTTTTAATTTTTTCTGACTTTGCTGTTCCAAATCAACGACCGGGGTGTTCCCAAGTTCCAGATTTGCCACTAAAAATCACTCCTATTTTGAAGTACCATACTATTTCCTGTTTTTCTATATAAACCAAAGGATAAAATTGCCCTTCAACAAGTGCAACTGCAATAAAGATTGTTTTTCTTGCTCTGAAAACAGAAACAAAAGACAATCCTGACGAGAAATTATATCATTTTTATTTATCATTGCGCAAGCAAAAGTGTTTGATTTGTCCGGGTATGAAGGACAGAAACGGTGTTTGTTTAGGTATTTATGCTTGTTTACAAATATTAACGGGATGGTGAAATTGTCTTTTAAGTTTTGTTTTTAAGACAATTTCACCACCCCTTTGTCTTCTGCGAGGAGAGTCTACACCCCTTCCGGTATCCAAAACACCTCCTCCGTCCCAAGTCTTTCCTGCTGCCTGAATAAAAAAAATTCTTCCAATACCGCTTCCAACTTCCGGATAGTATCTGGGGTGTCCTTTCCCTCTTGACGCAGACGATCAAGGCCTTCCGACAGTTCGCGAATTTCATGATATAGGAAGGCTTCTTGTTTCTTGAAATCCGGGTATCTGTTATTCATAAGTCATTTACCGTGACAACCGCATTTTTTTGTTGTTTGGCTTTATACAACGCTTGATCGGCTTTTGTCAAAAGTTCCGTTACATCACGTTTTCGCTGCAGCGCGATGATGCCTGTGCTTATAGTTAGGTCATAGGAGGAAAATGCCCCCAATACCCGCAGAAGGCATAGTGCCTTGGGTAGCATTTCGCCGCTATGCTACGAGATCAGAAGAAACTCGCCATTTAATCTGTCTGCGTAGGCCAATATGGTTCACCCCCTAGTCTCCCAATTTAAGTCAGAAGCACCGAAAGCTATGAGCAATCTTTACTTATATAGCATATTATGTAGTGTGAGGGCTGAGCCAAACGAAGGGGTGTGTCTATTATGAAGTGCGGATCACAACTACCTGAAATGTATACGCCGGTTGAGCCGGATTGGTTAAAACGACTGGTATCGATAATGGGAATGGAGGTAGTAGTAGAGACAACCCGTAACTCAATTTACGGAAGACTACTGGAAGTGGAGCATGACCACATAGTCTTGCAAATTGGCCATCGGGCTACTTTTATTCGTTGCCAGCAAATTATCAGTGTCATGCCGCTTTTCAGATGTTAGCCTATGGTAATACAGCCACACTATTAAAGATGAGGTAACGCAATGTACTACTCGGATAGCTCGGAATGCTGCGATCAAGCTAAATTGGAGTGATCGCTTTGCCTAATTCTAGAAGCGCTTAGCGATGAAACTCATGATCGAATGTTCTATCAGTATTTACTCGGCATAGCGCCTAGTCAAGAACAGTGCGAAATCATCAAATCAATTAGAGCTGATGAGAAAACAAAAAGAATTCAGAGAGCCTAAGAGTTACTGCTTAGCCATTCAACAGGCGATCTTTGGTGAGCTCGGAGCTGTCGAGACATACAGGAAAATTATGTTTGGTCTCTGCTCTCAGCGTCACAGAGATATGCTTTTCAAGATTATTACCGATGAACTTAAGCATTCCAGCAAGTGGAACTTTTCGTATAGTAAAAACTGTTGTGGCTGCTGCTGATAAGGAGTCCGACCCGCTTGCAAAATGCGGGTTTTCTCTTTTAGCGCTAATATAATACTGCATATTTGCATAGGATGATAGAAACTGCTTAGAGGTGAGATATGGAGAAAGCAGATTTTGGGCAACTTTGCCGGGATAATGCGACAGCCGATAATCATGGGTTATCAGCTAATGTATTGCCTATAACCCGTCGATATTTAGTCGACAATAATAAAGAAAAATTACCCGTTATCTGGCTGGAGACGAGCGACAGCGGCGACAATAACATTGCTTTCATGAATACGACATTTCCTTACCTGAACCAAGTATTTTCCGATATGATTGATCTTATATATAGCAACACCTTCATGGCTGCCCAGGGTAACGACGCGCTTATGCTTATGGATGACACCATCAACCGCTATCATGGAAGGTTTACGCTGGTAGTCGAGGGAGCGATACCGACAAAAGATGGCGGAATTTATAATATTATCGCCAGGACGAAGAATGGCCCGATTACGGCCCTAGAGGCAGTAAGGAGACTGGGGGCAGCTGCTCAATATGTGGTAGCTATCGGGACATGCGCAAGTTTTGGCGGGGCTTCATCTGCGGAACCGAATATAACTGGCTCGGCAGGAGTAGGACAGGTGCTAAAGCGAGAGGTAATCAATGTAAGCGGTTGCCCGGTAAATCCCGATTGGTTTGTGGGCACATTGGCTCATCTGCTTATGTACGGAAAACCCGAACTGGATGATCTTAACCGGCCGAAGCTCTTTTATGAATTCACTATCCACCGCCATTGCCAGCGTCGCTCTTACTTCGATAAAAAAGACCTCGCTAAGAAACTGGGCGATATTGAATGTATGTTTTCCCAAGGATGCTCCGGCCCCCGTACCAGCTCTGACTGCCCATACAGGCAGTGGATTAATCATGTCAGTTGGCCAGTTAAGGTGAATACCCCTTGTATCGGTTGTACCAATCGCGACTTTCCTGACGGGTCTGCTCCCTTTTTCACTCCTTTACCTCAGAAAAGCAAATCCGAAGGAACTGGTCACTCAGAACAGATAAAACCGAAAAAGGGGGAAGATACATGAGTCCGCAAAAAATCCTGTTTAGCCCTGTTACACGGTTAAGTGGCTTACTCTCTGTTGAACTTGAAATAGAACATAGATTAGTTACCGAAGCAAACGTTAGCTGTACGATGTTTCGTGGATTTGAGTATATAATGCGTAACCACCATGTTACTGATGCAGTTTATCTCACTCAGCGTATTTGCGGCATATGCTCCTCCGTCCACGGAGCCGTGGCGAGTTATCTTCTTGATCAGTTGTACGACAATGATATCGAAGAGAACGCCCAGTATTTACGAAACATTATGATGGGCGCAGACTTCTTGCAGAACCATATCCGTCATTTCTATTTCTTTGGACTCCCTGATTTTGTAGTCATGCCTAATCAACCGCCATTTTTAAGTCAAAATTGCTATGACTGCAGATTTGATGAAAAAGACAATCGACGCTTAGCAAGTCACTATTTAGAAGCTATCAAAGCCGGAGAAAAGAGCCATCAAATTCTCGCCCTATTCGGCGGCAAGGCACCCCACCAACATAGTTTTGTTCACGGCGGGGTCGCTGTAGCACCAACAGCAGATAAAATTAACCAAGCGCTTGCACTTGTACGCGATATTCAGGATTTTGTAAAACGCTACCTAATGCCAGATACTGAGCTAATCGCCAAATGCTATAGCGACTACTTTCATATTGGCGAAACACCTGGGCGCTTTCTTTCTTTTGGATTGTTTCGTTTTGGCAGTAAAAACAATCAAATGCTATGGCAATCAGGTGTATTGGAAAATGGACGATTAAGTGATGCTCATCTTGGCCTTATCCAAGAAGATATTTCGAGAGCTTGGTTTAAACGTGCAGCTTGGCTAAAATCAGATGAAATCTCCCCTGCCCCGCACAAGCTGGAAGCTTACACCTGGACCAAATCGGTGCAATATCGGGGAAAACATTATGAAGGCGGTCCATTAGCCCGTATGCTGATAAACGGGTTTTATGAAGGTGGTACTTCAACCATGGATCGGATCGTCGCTCGTTCTTTGGAGACTCTTCTTATATCAGAATTAATGGAAGAATGGCTGCATGAGCTACAACCAGGAGAACCTCCTATCCATCAGAAAAAAGACCTTGTCCATAACCAGGCAACTGCAGTAACAGATGCTATGCGAGGGCCACTGCTCCATTCTGCTCTGGTGCAGGATGAAAAAGTAGAGAAATATGATATTATTACACCGACCGTTTGGAACTTCTCGCCAAAAGACGAGCAAAATCATCGGGGTCCGGCTGAAAGCGCCCTGGTGGGCACTGATATTCCGTCACCGGAACTAAGAAATGTTATTCTTGGTCGAATTATACGCTCGTTTGATCCATGCATATCCTGCGCAACCCATTAGGTGTCCATTAGTGAGAGGGATTTCCCCTCTCATTTTTATTTCTGGGTTTTATACAGGAGAACTTATGTAAAGGTATCTTCATATATTATACTAGGTCAATATAATAATATTGAAGTTGAGAGAGGAGTGTTAACTTTGGTTTATAATAGAAATCGAGATCCATGGCAGATTAACATGCCAATGTACGATCACGATGATATGTGTCCCAATTATAATATGTGTCACTGCCCTTACTGTGAATATATTTATAGCACATGTAATCAATTCCCTTGCCATTATCCTCCTGCCTGTCCTCCTATTAAACTAAAGGACTGTGGGCCTAAGCCCTTTGCTGTTAACATTGAAAAAGCTACAAAGCAAAACGATAATTTTCGTATCGCTTTATGGACTGGCAAATATCTCCAGCTTACCTTGATGAGTATAAATGTGGGGGAAGATATAGGTTTAGAAAGTCACCCAAATCTTGACCAATTCATACGCATTGAAAAAGGTCAAGGACTCGTCAAAATGGGAGACAGAAAAGATAGGTTGAATTTTCAAGCAAATGTCCGGGATGGTTATGCCTTCATTATACCTGCTGGTAAATGGCATAATCTAATCAACACCGGCGATATACCAATTAAATTATATTCTATTTATGCACCGCCTCAGCATCCACATAGTACAGTTCATATAACTAAAGAAGATGCAGAAGATAACCACCGAGGCTACTATCGAAGAGATTATTAAAATACTTAGAATTGACCGAGCGCCAAATGGCCAAGAACTCGCCAAAGATATTCTTAAAATTTTGCTAAAAGGAAAAGCCGCACGCTCAAAATATGAGCTGCAGCTCAGAACGTAGACAAAATGCACTTTACGCAAAGCATAAGGTGCATTTTTGTAAGGAAAAGAATTTTTCAATTAAATTATTGGTGATTTTTTGGCAAAAATCTCGAAGTAAAGGAGGCAACGGTGTCACGGGGACAGGTCCTTCGACACAACCCATCTTCTAATCATTTCACTTCTCTTCCGTGTCAATGAACCTGTCCCTGTAGATGCAAACAATATTCCCTTATGAGCACCTATTGAACGAATTTTATCATATAGTGCTTGTACTATTTCGCGTTTAATTGGATTTTTCTGGTGTTTACATTCAACAAGAACTTGAAACTTTGCGCCTCCAAAAGCCTCAAACTCTGCCATAACATCAATTTGATATAAACCGTCACTTCCCCTAGCTTTTACATTATGCCGTACTATTGAATTAGTTAAATTCATTCCGTTTTCTTTTAGACAACGAGCAACTTCTTTTTCAAATTCTATCGGGGTAATATCAACATTATCGAAGCGTCCTATATTTTCAAACATACTTTTCCTCCGTATAAGAGAGTATCTGCTAACATCTTGGTTTTGCTAAAGCCCTTCAAAATCCTTCTATTTCAAACAAATAAAGTCAAAGCGTTTCAAAACTATACCGCCGCCAGAGCCTATATAAAAAGGCTTTTGAATATATAAAAGATACCGCATGGGACAAGGGGACAGCAGACTGTGTGAAATCTCCCGCTTTTAAAAGATCAAAAATAAAGATGCTAGACTAATCCCTAACCTTCTAGTTCAGCTGA
>JAGGAB010000093.1 GCA_017889705.1 Bacillota bacterium
ACACCATTAATATTCCTTGCAGTCTCTAGCTTTGTTGCACTAGCAGCATTACCGGTACATGAAGCCGAAACATCTGCACTAACTACATCTACAGCAATGGATACATCAGCAGAACCGTCAAAAGTTGTACTGCCGGTAGCATCACCAGTAAGTGATATAACCCTAGCATTAGTCAATTTTGTTGCAGAATCCGCGGTAACAGCAGTAGCAGCCGCAACAATTTTGTCCTCTTTCAACGCTCTAAAATTTTCCCTTATTTCTGCGGGCGCAGTAGTATCTGCTGGTAAATTTAAATTGTAAGCCATTTCACATTCCTCCAAATTAATTATTTTGAACTCCGACATAGCCAAGGACCAATGTTTATTGTGTGTTTCCTGTACATCGGCTTTCACTTATATACATTCAAACTAACTGTTTTTTTAAACGGCCCAACGCTCTCTTTTTTAATCGATAAACCGCCTGTGCCGTAATCCCTAATACCTGGGCAATATATTCCAACTTTTGGCCATAAACAAAAATATGCATTAGTACTAGCAGTTGCCGCTGCGGTAACTGCTGAAGCGCAGCCATCATTCTAGAAACGGTTTCCTTTTATTCTACTATGGCCTGCGGATTATCCGGAGTCGCTATATAGTCAAAGGCCTTGTTTGTCTGATACTCCATCTGCTTTCTCTTCATTTCTTTTCTCCAAAGATTTAGCAGGCCGTATTTAACCCTGCTTTCGAGATAGCCGGCCAATGGTACATTTAATCCAGTAGGTATGCATGGCTTGAAGTAAGACTAACCACGCCTCCGATTCGGCATCGGGAACAGATCTTCTGTATATACCCGCGTACTTCTTAACTAACGGTTTAAATTTTTGGCAAATCAGCTCTTTATTTATAATTACTCCCCCCCTAAAAATAGAAATCCCGCCCCCAACCGTTAGGCTGAGAGCTGGATTTTAATTAATACGAATACCTTAATCCAATTTTTGCTTTGTCATGCTCAAAATCATAACCGGCGGCAACACCAATATACTTGCCATCCTTACTTATTCGCCGGCTAACATCAGCAGTTATCTCATTAAATTTTAAATGACCCCCATCATATCTGGGATAAACATTATATCCGCGAATAACATTTTTGTAGGCGTGAACATTATATTGATTAAGCGTAACTGAAGTATCTGACGGCAGCTTTTCAATGTCTTTCAAATTAACCTGCTTGTCCAGTTGTTTCGGATCGGTGACAATAGCGAAATCAGCGCCGGACTTCTGCCGTTCAACTTCAACTGTCTTGATTACTTCCACCGGTACGGTTTTAATAATCGTGTCCGGTGTCTTGTTTTTAAGTTCGGCAATCTGCTTGGCGGCTTCGTTTAGTTGCGACTGTAGCATACCTATGTGAGCATTCTTTGCAGCCAATTCTACGCCCACCGGTGTTTCTGCTTGCTGCTGTGATTCGCCTGTTACCGGTTGCGGCTGGTGAAAGTGCTGCCAGATAAAATAACCCGCTACCGCCATTAAAATAACGCCAAGCGCAATAAGCACCTGGCGCCATGAAACTTTTTGTAATGTTATCATGCTGCTACCCCCAATTGCTCGGCGTATGCAATGGCACACTGCCGGGATTGCTCCGGGGTAAAGTAATTACCTGGACCCTCACCTGCGAAGTCCGGAAAAGCTGCACGTACTAGGTCAACCTGCGCGCCGCTACACTGAATAGTGTGTTCCGAATTAATCAACTGATCTACAAGCTCCGCAGCATGCTCTCCAAATATGTCATGCATTCCGCTAACGATACAATCATCAACCCCGTACTGTGTACCTACAAGTTTAAATACCCTATTAACTACTGCCTGGCGTTGTTCCTCATTAATCGGCAAACTAATAACCTGTTTGATTTGGCAATTATCAAAGGCGTCGCCGTCCACTATTCGCACTGCCGGCCGCACAGCTTCAACGATACGATATTGACCTTCAATTTCAATACCAATGGCAGCATGGGCATAGTCTGATTTAGTTGCTTCGCAGATTAATTTTTCTAGCGCCGGGTGCCTCCCGGTAGTTACATATATCAAATCCAGTGAAAACATAAATCATTCCTCCCAATAAAGGATATTTCCATCAAATTCTCGGCCATCAATCTCTAGACTATCGGTAAACTGCCACATATAACCTTTGATATCATCATTCGGTCCCCATTGCGCATTCCAGACAGCACACCCAAGGCTTTGCCAGTCAATATAATCTGTTAGCCAAGAATACGATGCGTAAACACCGCAATCTAAGCCGAGGTTATCAATAAACGCTTTGCACATAGCCGTAATTTCTTCAGGATCAAATGAAAATCCATTGCGATTCTTATATCCGTCCGCATCTTCCATGTCGAAGAATACCGGCAAATCCAAAGACAACCCAACTCCCTCAATAGCTTCTCGGCAGTTGGCCGCTTCCTGAATTGCATCCTCTACGCTCAAAGCGTATGAATAATGATACGCCCCGACCTTTAGGCCAGCAGCTTTTGCTCCAGTTACGTATTCAACAAACCTGTCGTCTTTCGATTGTAAACCGTAGGAACTCCGTACAATTACAAACTCAATACCAGCATCCTTTACGGCCTGCCAATCAATGTCACCGTTATGATAAGACACATCAATACCTCTCATTATTTCATCCCTCCTAATTTATTTCTGATGAATGCCAATATAGGATCCAGGCTTTGAACCCCTGCATCTCTAAGATTTTCGATAATTGATATAGCTTCCGTAGCGGCCAAATAGTACCAAGACGCTTTCAAAAATACTCCATTGCCTCCAGCCATAACATCAATATGCACTGCTGCAGCAACTAGAACCATATAAAGTATCAACTTCCCGGCAAACTTTGTTTTCATCATTTCACTTGTGATATACCGCTGCTTGAAAGCAATCGGCATAGCCTTAATACATTGCCAAAGTCCCGCCCGTTCTTGACATACGCCCTGATCAACCAAGCAACTATATGACAATGACATCCATTTAGTTGTAAGATCAATCAGAATCAGAACGATAAATGCCATTAATGCAATTCCTTGGCTACCAAAGGAAAATGCAAAGACGCCGGCTGCTGCAGCTTTTACTGGCGCCACATCTGCAAGTGAGACAACAGCTCCCTTGGTTGCTTTGAATACGTTTTCCCATATTTCCAAATTACCCCACCCCCAACTAATTACATACATTCTTAAAAGGTATAAAAATAAACGCCCCTGAATACAGGCATAAAAAAGAGCCCATTGGCTCTTACTTCTTTATACTCTCCCAGCAAACACCTTATGCCACCAGAAAAGCCCGTTTATGATGTGTGCCCAGCAGTATATAACTTTTTCCCAGAAAAGATATCCCTGCTTGAAATTGTTTCATCCGGATTGCCGCCAAGTAACGCATTATTCAACTGTTTCAATATATTTTTAAGTAGCCGGCCATGTAACCGCCTGCACCTCCTCGGCTGTTGTAGCGACCTCGATTTGCTCACGCAATGTTCTGGCCGTCTCGTGTAATGTGTTGCTATACGTTGCCAGCGCTACCGACATACCGACTACCTGTGCAGCCGTCATAGTTAAGACTGTGTTATCTTGGCATGTCCACTCCAGGGAAAAATCAGTACCTGTACTGATCGCGGCCTGCGCTGCCTGTACGGCAATAGATATTCGTGTCTTTAAGTACCCGCAGGAAGTTAGAACGCTGATTTATACGACGAATGCGATTGAGAATTTTAACCGCCAACTGCGTAAAGTTACAAAGGCTAAATCTGTTTTCCCGACGGATGACAGCTTATTAAAAATGCTATATTTAGCTATGATAGATATTACGAAAAAATGGACAGGGCGCCGCAAGGATTGGGGGCAAGTTCACTCTCAACTAGAGATATTCTTTGCTGATCGGCTGGATTAGCTTGACAGTTAGGACTATTTCAGTATAATGCAAGGCAAAGGGGCAACCAGCCCCTTGACTGTTTTGCCCCTAAAAAAATATATGCTCTTTTTATGCCATTTGGAGTTTACACAAAATCAGGGATACACCTGGTTAGTAGGATACGAGGTATTTATTGGTTATAGAAAAAACTGCTGCCACTCTCTTAGAAAGAGAATAGCCGCAGTTTTCTATTATCATTCGTTTTTTAGCAAACTACCATATATTGCTGGATTATTTAAAAACAAAGCGCATTCTTATTTTATGCAATTGACGGCGGCGGCGACAATTTCCTCTATATTGATATGAACGATTTGTCCTGCCCTAAAGGGGAAAGATGGGCATGTTAGTGACAAAATCAAAAATTTTTCTTCATTCTTTTCTTTTTCATGATGCTTCTGCCCGCAGTGTTTCTTATCTTCATTATGTTTATGCCACTTGTCGCACTCCTTATGGTTGTGAGGCATACTGTCTTTATCAGGCTCTTTATACTTGTTATATTTCACTTCTTCGTGGGACTTATTGTCTTTTTCATGCTCTTTATACTTGTTGTATTCCGCTTCTTTGTGGGGCTTATTGTCCTTCTCATGCTCTTTGCACTTGCAATATTCCTCTTCTTGGTGGGGCTTATTGTCCTTCTCATGCTCTTTGCACTTGCAATGTTCCTCTTCTCCGTGAGGTTTAGTGTCCTTCTCATGCTCTTTGTACTTGCAATATTCCTCTTCTTCGTGGGGCTTATAATCTTTGTCATGCTCATCATTCGGTTCGTCATTCTCGTAATAATACTCTGCAACTGCGCAAACCGATACATGTCTATTCGCGTGCTCAATTTTGAGTTCTTTTTCGTCAAGTACAACTCCAGTAAATATTCCTTTAAGTACCTTTCTCCCATGACATGATCCTATAGCCGCCGTTGTAAGAATTGTCACAGTTGAACCAAATTCAAACGCAAATCCATCATTATGCCTTCTTATTGACATACTATCTACTCCTATAGTGAATTTATGTTTACTATATTCTATTCAAAAGAATATCTAATGTGCTTTAACCGCTCAACATTTTCAGTTAACAGATTACTACAGTTCAAACATCCCTGTGACTATTTTTTCTTTCCCCACTTAACAACAAGAGCTTTTTGTAACCATTACATAAGAAAGTGCATAGTATGCAATATGAGTGGTAAGCCATAAATTAAAAAGGAGTGAGCATGAATGGAATCTCGTAAAGGGTTGCCGAAAGGATTAGATTTTCTCGGCTGCATAGATGTAACGTTAGTTCTCCGTGATTTCCAGGTGCTGACAGGGCGAATTAAAGGAATTCTTGGAGACGACCGTTCTTATGACGCCTCTTATTGCGACAAATACGACGATGACCATAAGAAGGACGATTATAAGAAAGACGACGACAAGAAAGACGATCACAAAAAAGATGATAAAGGCTGCAAACCCAAAGTAGATGTAAAAGTAGAAGTAGAAGAAGACGACACCTTTATTCTCATTGAACTGACAAGATCAGCAGCAGCAATCAATCTTAGTTCAGTTCTTTGTAACTTCTTAACCCTTCGTCAAATCATTCCTCCAGGAACAATAGAATTAGTTGCGTCAGCAGCAACCTTCCCTATCGGCGCATGTGTCGCTGTCAACGTAGAAAATATTATTTATGCAGGTGCCTCCGCTGAATTCTGTGATATTCCTATTATTATCCCTACGGGCGACGGCGTGGCTGAAACCACGGCTTAATATAAAATACATCCTTCATCAAAGCAAAAGGACGCCTGCATTTTAATGGGCGCCCTTTTGCTTACATAAAAAGTTATACCGCTGATAGACATGCCCCGCTCATACTTGACCAAGACTCCCTAACAAATCATCTCTCCCGGTTTATAGCCATCAGGTAATTCTTCTTCACTTACAAATTTGAAATTGTCATCACGCAGTATTGGTAAAAATACTGCGTATGGAACCCCTGAAAACTCACCGGCATAATTACTGGCTCCGAACCACTTACCCTCTTTGCTGCTCAAGTTCAAATCTCTAGCAAATTTTGTATAGTTTGAGCAATCATGCACTACTACATCCCACTTATCTTCATCGGCTATTTTCATGAATTTCAGAGTTAATTCCCTACTCCAAATGGGAGATATGTAGCCATGTCTGGAAATATACATACTTGCCCCATAATAATTGCCTATGTTATTCTCATTTAAATGTAATTCTGCACAATTGATAAAATCGACTTTGGTCTCTAAGATCGCTTGCTTTTTCTTGAAAAAAGCTTCAAAAAACTCAGGAGTCATTGGCGTTTCAATACCTACATTGTTAATATATTTTTTGGCTATTCCAATGTTTTCAATAACTTTGTCTGAACAATTAGAAGCACCCAGGTTGAAACGGATCTCGTCAAGACCGGCTTCAGCTAATGCTTTCAAGGTTTCTTCTGTAGCTAAAATACCATTTGTATATAGATGTTGATGAATCTGCGCATCACTAAATTTCTTAATTACCGAATAGTATTTTTCAATTTCCATGAATGGCTCTAAATAAACGTAGGAAATGCCTGTGGGTTTCTTGTGGATGGAAAGAAGTAAATCAATATCTTTCTCATAAAATTTTGTGCCACCAATTCCCCACATACCTTCGCCAACCGGAGGAATATCGTCTAGTTCGCCATAATTATAGCAAAACTTACACTCTATATTACATTTGTTGGTTTTTCTAATTGCACTCAAACCAGTGCCCAAGAGACAAGAACGACATCCTTTGGAGAATTTGGTTTCATCGCCCACAAAAAAGGTTCTATTCTTCAATGTTTTCAAGCCTTTAATTTCCGACATTAACCTATCATTTCTATGATCAATCGCTTCCTCAATTTGCGCAAAGGTAGCGTAAATGATTTCTTGTTGTTTAGTCATAATTTCTTCGTCCTCAGGCAATATCGCAAAAAACTCAAACCACATCAACGCATCTTTTTTTGAAATTTTCATTATGATGTATTCTCCTCTAATTAATCTGTTAGTGTAAAATTTTCTATACTAACAGAACTCGAAAATTCGTAATTCCTTTAAAATTAGCCTATTCTCGTTCTATCAACGCAACTGACTCAACATGTGTTTTGATAGAAAGACGATACTAATACACGAAATTGGAGTTTCGTGTATTGGTGCGAACTGATTATACTTTATATTTATATTTATATTTATTTTCATTTATGAGAAATGATAGTTAATGTTTATGTTCGCATTGTATCTATCCCAAAACCTTGTCACCTCAACTAACCACTCAACCTCCGCTGCCACATGATTATACCACTAAATTTTTTTTGCATCGACAGAACCGTTCCTCAGATGCCCCTAGGCTCATTATTAGCTTTCTACTATCATTCACAACAATATTCTCAATCAGTGCAAAATACATATCAACATCAAACTCTTCTATCGCTTCAGCCACTGACAAAATGCGCATAAACTGCTTCGCTGTGCACCAAACCCCGATTTTTCGACTGCAAAAATCCGGTTTTTTCAGTAGCTTCCTAGCGGGTGAGTTTTCTGAACTTCAGTCGATGCGGCTGATCGGCTTCTTTGCCAAGGCGTTTTTTGCGTTCGGCTTCGTAGTC
>JAGGAB010000094.1 GCA_017889705.1 Bacillota bacterium
TGGCGTTTCGGCTGTTAACAGTCTTACGCTTGATTATGACCGTGAAAACCGTAAATTGACGGTTGAATATGAGGCAGAAACTGACTACGGCCTTGTTACCAGCAGGGAGGTGCTCGGCTATGAGTGACTACGGTGTAACTGACAGCGGTTTCGTGCGGCCGCGCTTGGCAGAAATAAAATCCGATATTGAAGATGCTTTGACCGAGGCTTTCGGCGTGACGATTAGCACCGATGCCGATTCTGTTTTAGGCCAGATTATCGGTGTTTGGTCTGAGCGCGAAGCAACGCTCTGGGAAGTGGCAGAAGACTCCTATAATGCTATGTATCCCAATACGGCCACGGGTACTAATCTTGATAATTCCGTTGCCTTTACCGGCATACAACGTATTAGTGCCGAAAAAACAACGATTATGGCCACCTGCTATGGTACTAACGGAACGACTATTACGGCTGATAGCCAGATTAAATCAAGTGCCGTCTGAAGCTGGAACGATTTCTATTTCTAGTGCCAGTTATCTGGATATCGAATTAAATACGGTTGCCTCAGGTGCTACATATTCCTTGACGCTGGATAAATCGACCTATACATACACAGCGACTTCGAGCGATGAAACCACTATCCTTGTGGCAATTGCAGCGCTTTTAAGCAGCCTGGAGGCTACTGTTACTGTTTCAAATAGTCATCTTTACATTGATAAAACCGATCACAGTAGTGGCTATTCCGTTAGCATATCGACCAATATGACGCTTAATGAAATCGGTTCACCGCTAGAATTTGCTTGTGATACCTACGGCGAAATTGATCCGGACGTAGGTACTGTGACAAAAATTGTGACGCAAATTTTCGGATGGAACAGCGTGAAAAACAATGTTGAGGCCACGGTTGGCAGGGAGGATGAAACGGACTCTGAACTTCGACAGCGGTATGGTTCTGCAGTGTTTCAGACCGGTTCGGCGATGGTTGAGTCCATTCAGGCGGCTATAGCTGATCTGGACGGAGTTACGATGGCCAACGTATATGAGAATGTTTCTGATGAAATCGACAGCGACGGAAGACCGCCGCATAGCATTGAGGCGGTTGTTTATGGCGGGACCAAGAGCGAAATAGCAGAAGTGCTCTGGAAGAAAAAAGCGCCGGGAATATCAACCTATGGCAGTGTTGAAGTCGATGTCACGGACAGTCAGAGTATAAAGCACACGATGAAGTTTAATCGACCAACGGTGAAATCTGTCTGGATTAAAGCGGTGCTGGAGGAAAATCCTGATGAAGATTTCGCGGCAGATAATCCGACAGAAGTGCAGTCCCTTATCTTGGCGAAAGGCCAGGCTCTTAGTGTTGGTCAGGATGTTATATTGCAGAGATTTTTGGGTCCCATATATTCCGGTACAACAGGGATTGGCACAGTGACGATTACAGCTGCAGTTTCTGATACGACTCCGGCCAGCAGTGACTATTCAGCGGACAATATTTCAATTGGGGCACGCGAAATAGCCGACTTTTCCACTGACCGAATTGAGGTGACGACTGCATGACCGATCACGCTCAGGAAATGTTAGACCGGCTAGTTTCGCAGTTTGCGGATAAACCCTATTTAAAAGCGCTGATTACGGTATTGGGTGATCGCTTGACCGCGCTTGAACAGGTATTTACTGATCTGAAGGAAAACCGGTGGCTGGATACTTCGGAAGGGGAGCAGCTTGACGGATGTGGTGAAATTGTCGACCAGGATCGGCTTATTGATAAAGCTATTGCATTGCCTTTTTTCGGGTTTGAATCCCAGACGTCGGGGCGCGGATTTGGTAAGGCGAGGATCCGGAAGAAATCGGAATCTTATCTTTCGTCCGCGACATTGGCTGATGCTGAATATCTGAAAATGATTAAGGCAAAAATTGCAAAGAACACCAGTCAGGGAACAACCGAAGAGACAATTCAGTCTTTCAGTACGGTTTTTGATGATGCGAAGATTGTTATTACTGAACATGGCAATGCGACTATGCGGGTAGGTGTCGGTCGGGAATTGACAGAGGCCGAGCAGATATTTGCCGCGGGAGTCGATCTCTTTGTCAGACCTGGCGGGGTACAGATTAATATAAAGAATTACTTTGATCCAGATACGGTGTTTGGCTTTGAAAACCAAGGATATAAAGGTTTCGGAGTTGGTAAGTTTACAACGATTTTTTAAGGAGGGATATTTTTGGCGAAACCGGATTTTTCGAAAGAGTGGGCAACTAACGGATCAATTACATCAATATCCGATACCAATTATTTAGAAGGTTTTGCTTACCTTGGCTCTAATCCGCCAACGGTTGAGGAATTTAACTGGCTGTTTCAGCAGATTGATGCCAAATTACAATGGTTGAATGAAAACTCTTTATCGCTTTCCGGAATGGATATGGAGGGAGCAATCAATGAAAATGCTGTAACAATGGCATCGGCAGCCACGATGAAGATCGGTGCTGCCGAGGGTAATTTTATAATTGTTACAGGGACGACACCGATCGCCGCTTTTGATACGGTTCAAGCAGGAACTCGGCGAAAGCTTCGGTTTGGAAGTTCGCTGTCTATAGTTCATGACTCCGAAAGTATAATTTTTCCGGGGACTCGGAATCTAATTGTTAGTGCTGGTGACGCTGTTGAGTTTACAAGTTTGGGCGAAGGAATTTGGGCTTGTACAGGATACTTGCCAGCTGCAGTTATGCGTATGGCGGTGCCGGTTCGCCAGACTGTTTTATCCGGTCCTGTTGATTCAAGCGGTAATGCAGCGAATTTATCTTCCGTACTAGGCGGTTTGGCTATCAGTGAATTATCCGGTACTGTTACGACCTGGGCGAATGGGTATGATCGGTTTGGAGCGATTGACTACGTTCAAAAGCTTACTGCTGATGTGACAAGCGCTTGGTCGGGATTAACGGCCAGCAGCACGCTTTATTTGTATAAGAATTATGATAGTACGACCGGTACCGTTACATATGGCTTTACTACGGTAGCCCCTGTATATCAAGCTGTGGCACCATCATCGCCAGCAGCTAATCAGTACTGGTTTGATACCACCAATATGGTTGGCTATTACTACACTGGTTTGGCTTGGGCATCGGTAGTAAGAGTATTTGTAGGGTATTGCGTAACCGGGACAAGTTCGATAACGAGTGTGACTTGTTATGCTTATAATGGAAGATATGACACCAGTTGGTTTAAAACTAAACCTTATGCCAAGAAGAACTATAATGATTTCCGCAACGTAGTATCCACCGTAACAGGCAATACGGCAGCCACAATCACTGGTGATTATTGCCCGTTTACTGGGGCGAGTTTTAGTAGCACAATTGACTTTACAACAACGGGAGCAGGTGCGCTTGATACCGGAAGCATTGCGGCATCAAAGTTTTATTTTGGCTACCGGATATTTAATCCGAGCACTGGAGCGACTGCATGTATAGCTTCGTTAGAATCAAGCGCGAGTGGGGTCACATTGCCAAGCGGGTATACGGAATGTGTACGGGTATGTAGTAACTTCCTGACAAATTCGAGTAGTAAGTTATATTACATTACGCAAACGGGGAGTGACGTTCAGTATGCGGTAGATGGCACGTTGTTGACGGATTATCCTGTTTTAGCGTCGGGTAGTAATTCATCAACAGCAACGGCATATTCTGTTGCGTCATTAATTCCTACAACGGCAAATATTGCGGATGTAATACTTTATGACCCTTATGGTGGTCAAGGTGGGGGTACGGCAGCAGTTGGCCCAAATGCTAATAAATACATTTTATGGTTAATTAATAATACTTATGCTGCTTATGCAGGACAGCAAGTGCAAGGTACTATTATCTTACAAAGTAGATATTTGTATTATTGGTCTGGTGGTTCTAATATCAATTGTAGGATAATTGGTTGGAAAGATTCATTATAGGAGGGTTAGAATGTGGATATATAGTAATAATGGTTTAACACGTGGCAGATGGGAAGATTCTTCGAATGTACCCGATGGCTATGTATATTTTGATCATGAACCAACAAAAACCGAACTTTCTGCGGCGTTTTCCGGCTATGCGACAGCGGTAAAAGAACAGAAAATATCCGCTTTGGATACTGAATATCAGCCGCAATTTGATGCCTTGGCGCAGGCTTATGCAACTGCACTCATGGCGGGTGATACTACCACGGCAACAGAGGTACAGTCGGATTACACAACATTAAAATCCGAGTATACTGCAGCATTGGAGGCGATTTCATGACGAAGCGGTGTTTTATTTGCGGGGCTAAGTTAAATGCTTCGACGGGGAAATGCACAAATAGTAGTTGCCCGAGGTATGAGGCGACAACCAGTACGACAGCGAGCTGATGGAAAAATGAATAGAGCAAGGGAGCCGAGCCGCTAACTAGCGGTTTTTTTAGTGCCTAAAAGGGAGTGGGTGAAGGTGTGGAATTAAATTTAAATATCACTGTTCAGTTGATAACTGTTATTGGATTTGCATCAGTCATAGTCAAATTGTTGATAGTTAAGCCTCTACAAGGGGCAATTGAAACGTTACAAAGGGCCATTGATAAAATGGAAACAATGCTTAACAACTTGTCGGAAGAGCAAAAGGGTATCGACAAGCGGCTTGTGGCAGTAGAGGAAAGCACGAAATCGGCTCACAAAAGGATTGACGGAATGGAGGGAATATAGGAGTGAAAGTATGCATTGACCCTGGGCATGGCGGCTCCGATCCGGGGGCCTGCGGGAATGGTCTAAAAGAAAAAGACATTACCTTGGTTGTTGCTGTGAAGGTTAGGGACTATTTGACCGCTGCTGGATGTGAAGTAATAATGACCCGCGAAACCGATAATGATGTCGGTTATGCCGGAGATTCAGCCGCAGAGGAATTACAGGATAGGTGTGATATCTCCAATAACTTTGGCGCAGATGTATTTGTATCCATCCACTGTAATTCTTTTGGCGATCCGGGACCGTCTGGAACAGAAACTATATACTCTGATGGAAGCGTAAGAGGGGAAAGGCTGGCGAATTGTATCCAGACGCAGCTTGTTGGGCTAGGTGGTCTGGTTAACCGTGGTTTAAAGGTTACGCCTCTATATGTTACGAAGCATACGGATGCTCCGGCAGTTTTAACCGAACTTGCGTTTATCTCAAATCCTGATGATGCTGAAAAACTTGCTGATCAAGATTGGCAAGATAAATTTGCCCGAGCCATCGCTAGGGGCGTGACCGACTATGACACCTGAAAAAATTGTACAAATACTAGAATACCTTGCTAAATCGCCCTTTGTGCAGTCGGAATTAGAGGCTGCTAAGGTGGCGATTTTTACTTTTGCCGAAGCCGAGGCGAAAAAGGCCATACCTTATGGTTTAAGGACCAGCTCCCGCATATTGCGGTGGATATATAAAAATTTTAAAGGGGTGTATTTAACCATGCAATTTAATTTACAGAGATTTGCCGAAGAGGAAACCACCACATCAACCGAAACAACCGCCGACACTGAAACTGTTGCCGCAGAAGTAGCGGCTGACGAAGCCGAAGCCACCGAAGATGCTACCGAGACCACTGGTAGCGCGACAATCACCGTCCTTGCCAGCGCAGGGACAGCCTTAGAAGGTGCTGCCGTTAGCTACGTTATAAACTCTGCAACCTGCGATGGTACAACCGATTCTAATGGACAATTATCAGTGACTGATCTGCCAGCAGGTACTTATACCTTTACTGCAACGCTTGATAGCTATGCCAGCGGTACTGTTGAGGTTACCGTTGTCGCCGCTGAAACCGCTACCGGAACTATCACCTTAACTGCTGAAACTACAACTGAGGGGGAATCCACTATGTCAACTATTGAAGATGCTGCTAAAACTGCTGCTGTGGATGCTGCAATATCTACCGCCGCTTCCACGATTACTAGCGTTGTATCTGGAAATTCCGGCTTGATTTCAGCGGTAACAACTGAAATCGCAAGATTGACTGCTGAAATCGGAACAACTAAAGACTTGTTTGTTAAAGTTAGAAATGCAGCGGAAGTAACCTTACTAAGTGCTTTACTTGCTGGCTTAACTGCTGGATCTGTAGCTGCTGTGAAAGCTTTAGAAGAAAGATTTAAATAATTGCTGTTGGCCTGGTCATTTTGATCGGGCCATTTATTTTATTATGGGAGGGGATTAATTTGGCAAAAGTAAAAGTCTTATTTGGTTATCCTTGTACACCATTTGGAGAAATAATTGAAGCCGTGGAAGGTAAGGGTGAACCAAGCCATACCGGGATTATTTTATATGGAAAGATATTTGAAGCATTGGCCAACGGGTTTGTAAAATCTCCGTTGAACTCCTACGATGGATTTAAGCATAAGATTTTGGTTGTAGACGTACCGAATATTAGCCATGCAAGGCTAGAGGCTAAGAGGTTGTTAAATACTCCTTATGGTTGGTTTGATTGTATCCTGGGCGGCATACGGCGACTGTTAGGACTACAACTTCGCGGCAACGGTGAGACTACTGTTAATTGCTCCGAGGCTGTTACGCGCATACTACGGGCTGGGGGGCTTGATGTGTTGCCGGGTGTATATGCGGATGATGTTACCCCGGCAGATTTATTGGAGGCGTTGGAGGCGATGGTTGCAAAAACAGCTTGAAAATGTAAAAATGTTGCTTCGTAAAATGAAAGCAACATTTTTACATTTTAACAATGAAATAAGCAACCAAGGAGGTAATATGAAAATACCTGATTTTAAGTTTACGGTAAATATAATGCCTATAATAAGGAAGATATTTAGTTGGAAATGAGAGAAGCCCCTCAGCCTGTTTAGGTTGAGGGGCATTGTATATATTACAACACGTGTAAAAATATGTGCTAAACATATTGACACGTGTTTTTACAAGTGTTATAATATATACAAAGAGGTGGTCAAATGAAGCGTTACTCATCCAGAGAGATACTGCAAATACTAAATGCCGACGGATGGTACATAGTAAATAAGGAAGGTTCTCACTGGCAATTGAAACACCCAACTAAGAAAGGACGAGTAACAGTAATTCATCCGGCTAAGGATTATGACACTAAAACACTTAAATCAATCTTCAAACAGGCGGGGCTTGAAATATAGCTTCGCCCCAAAAAGGGAGGTATATAATATATGGATAAGTACATTTTTCCTGCGGTATTCGACCCATGTGAAGAGCAACCGGGTTATTGCATTACCTTTCCGGATCTCCCGGGCATCGTTACCCAGGGTGATACGGTCGAGGAATCATTGGCTATGGCTAAAGAGGCTTTAGAACTGCACTTGTTTGGAATGGAGGAAGACAGCGAAGAAATCCCGGTACCTTCTAATCCTAGCCAGCTTATAGCCCCGCCTGGTGGCTTTATCAGTTTAGTTGAGGCGTCAATGCCTATATTCCGTGAAAAAATGGCAAACAAAGCGGTAAATGCTACAGTTACTATGCCGCGCTGGTTAAAAACCCTAGCAGAAGATAGGAAAATTAATTTTTCTCAGGTTTTGCAATCTGGATTAAAAGAACGGCTTGGTGTTCATGAGTTTGCTCCGACAAAGAGCGGCAAGAAAATATAATGGGTGCTAAATGGGTGTAACCGGAATGGCGCGAAAAGGTTTAAGTGGGTGTGAAAAGAAACAATAAAATACTGCTTGAATGCAGTATTTTAGGGGGCTTGTGGGTGGGTGTAATTGTATTTGCTAGATTCATAAAAACGCTCCAAATGGGCCTTCTAAGCCGTGGGTCGTGAGTTCGAATCTCGCCCAGGACACCATCTCAAATACTAGAGCGGCAAGGCTTCAGAGATTCTGAGCCTTGCCGTTTTGTATGTTTTTTTAGTTTTGTATGCTGTTTGTATGCTACGGCGCTTTCTAGAGTGCGTAGGGAGAGGAATTTGGGAGATATGAGAAGTTTTTCTCGTAAGTGCCTAGATATAAATATGGCTGGCTATTGCTCTATCCACCTGAGCTGCCAGGACCTGTGATATGGTATTACTTTAAACATTATCAATTAGTTGTTGTAATTCATATATGTTTGTGCCTGTATGTTCAGGTTTATGAGCATCGGATGCAGTCATTATTCTTACTCCGCTATTTTTTAAAATCTTTAACATCATTTGATTCATACCTAGCTCGGAACATCCATAATTAAGTGCTAATCCACCGCTTTGTTCAACATACATATTGTGCTTATTCAACAAAGTTGTGATTTTTGTAAATAACTCTGTTTGGTCAAAGGTTGGATAATGCTTAAAACATTTGATGGAATCAGGATGTGTTAAACCATCAAAAAGACCCGTTTGAATTAAGTCTATCATTATTTCGTAATATCTTTTATACACGTTATTTACATTGACTTCATTCCAGAACTCAGCCTTATGGTCAAAACCCCAATTATCAATGTAATGCACGGAACCGGTTAAAAAGTCAAAATTAAATTCCCTTAAAATTTTACCAAGTAAATCCTCGGTTTGCGGAATATAACATACTTCGAGCCCGAATTTTATTTCTATTGGGTACTTTCTTTTCTTTGCCATTTTAATGAAGGTTAGGTAATTAGCAATGCTTCCGCCCATCTTACGGTAAAGCCAGTTAAACTGATAATTATTATACCTGGCAATCGGCTGGTATACCTGCTTAAATTCACTAAATTGATGGGTGTGTTCAAGTAAGTAGAACATCCCGCTTATTTTGTCAAGAGATTTTTTGTATATAAGTAAAATTATGGAAGGTAGGTAGTTAAAACAATATCCCATTCTCCTGAGTTACCATAAAATTACCTTGCGGGAGATTGTTTTCTCTGTTCGTATAAACGGTTATTTTTTACCATGCTCCAAAAAACACGAGTGATATGTCTTCCAAGTGAGCGTAATGCTTGATTGTGATTCTTCCCTTCGGCCCGCTTTTTCTCATAATACGCTTTTGATTCAGTTACTTTGCGGATGTGATGTCCCATGCCCACCATCATAGCTGCCTTGGCCCGCTTATTGACTTGCTGCGGCGATTTGGTTCCTTTATACTTGCCGGAGCTGTTATCAAGTGGAGCCATTCCTAAATAGATGGCTAAGCTAGCTTCTGACGCAAATCTTGTTATCGTCCCAATTTCACCACTGACCTCTGCTGCGCTGATGGTCCCGAAACCAGGAATACTGTC
>JAGGAB010000148.1 GCA_017889705.1 Bacillota bacterium
GTCGGAGGTTATTTCGCTGAAAGCCAAAGGCGAAAAACGGGCTGATATAGCGGCAGGTATTCATATTGCGACTGCCCGCCGCGTAAAAAATCTGTTTAATCGGATTGGCTTAGAAGCTGATTTGGTATTCTCTGGCGGGGTTTCTAACAATGTGGGCATGAAAAAAGCGCTGGAGGAAGTATTAGGATATAACTTCAGCGAAGTTAAATTGGATGCAATTTATGCCGGTGCGTTAGGCGCAGCGGTAATTGCACAAAAGAGTGTTGCTGCTGAGCGGGTAGAAAAAGAAGAGGTATCTGCGTAAGTTTTTAATAGATATTTTTAGCGAGAGCTCCAAAAGCTGCAAATGAAAAAATAAACAGTGTAACCGATCAGTCATTGAGCTGAAGGCTAAGATAAAATTCTTGGTCTTCAGTTCTGTTATCGAAGGGGGAGCAAGTGTTAATGGAAATTGAAGAAGTATATAGTCAGCATGACTATATTGAACATTGCAAACAGATTCACAGCTATTCCAAGGCAATCAATAAACTATTAGATCTTTCTGAATCGTATATTCCTGATATCGAGAAAGCCTATAAAGAAGGTAAACAGGATGCAGTTTGGAGTAATGCTGCTGGTTGGCAAGTACCGTTGATTTATTCCTTTGGTATTGTTCCTGTATCATATAGTGAGATGGGACGCTTAAGCGATAAGGAAGCAATGCAGATCGCTGAAGACTATTACCAGTTTCCGGTGGAAACCTGCTCAATGGTTAAATGCACGGTGGGACAGTGGCACCGGCGTCGCAATACAAACACTATAAAACGCATTATCGGCAATAGTTCGGCTTGCGAGCCGTACAATCTGGCCTGGGAGATTATGAAGCGGGAAGGCTATGATGTGTACAACAATGATGTTGTTTACCGTGGGCCTACGGTGGAAGGTCAGCGCTTGGAGGAGTTAGTTAAATTTTTTATTGAACAGATTTATGATATCGCTGAATGGCTTACTGGCAGTCGGAAAATTGATGAAGATAAGCTTAAAGTTGAAATTCAGCGCAAGAACCGATTGCTGAACAAACTCAGGACAGTTCTCGAATTAAGGCGGAAGCGACCATTTTATGTACGCAGTCTGGCGACCATTTTAATGTTGAATGTCGGTTTAAACAATTATTTTGGTAAACCGGAAGAGTATGAGGCGGCGATTGATTTATTGATTGAAGAACTAGAGAATGAGCCGGTTAACGTCGCTGATTTAAAGAATGTTATTCCGCTAGTATGGGCTGGGGGAACCGGTCAGGAATTCGGCATCTATGAGGCTATCGACCAGGCAGGTGGTGCGCTCTTAGGACTTCGCAGTGTACCATTTAAACAGTATCGGGAGGATGTTCCACCAGTAGAATCATTAGCCCGCTGGGTATACGATAATGCTGGTGCCGGCGCCGGGGTATATGCTCGTAATGTATTGGAACATGAGGTTGATAAACTAAATGCTCGCGGCCTGATACTATATGGTTATATTGGTTGTTCTTTTGCCAGTGTTGACCGGGAGATGTGGCGAAAATACTTCCATGAAAAGGGTGTACCAAGTATTAACTTGGAAGGCTCGTTTCAGACCGGAGCGCCCAGCGGTCAGGTACTGACCAGAGTAAAAGCTTTTGTGGAAATGCTTGCTTAAGTATGTTTAAGGAAGTGATGAATTTGGAGAAAAAACGCAATGGTTATTTGATAATAATCGTTTCAACACTAGCCGTTCTAATGCTATTGATAGCTGGGTGCTCAAAGCAGCAGCAGGCAAATACTGCTGCTGGGGAAAATGGAGCAAACAAGCTTGATATTATTCGAGTAGCTACTCCTACCGCTCCTACAAGTCCATCCATTTACTATGTTGGCGATGAACTGGGATTTTTTGCAGAACAAGGGATAAAAATTGAATATGCAGGCGTTGTTCCGTCTACCCAGTTGGTTGCTTCGGTTGTAGGGGGGAAACTTGATGTAGGCGGTGCTCATGTCAACAGGACCATTGCCGGGATTTCCGCTGGGGCGAAAGTCAAGGCGGTAGCTGCAAATACTGAGACTAGTCAAGCCATACCTCATATGGTAGGCGTGATTACCAAAAACAGTCCGATAAAGAGTGCGCAGGATATGGTTGGGAAAAAAATCGGGATACCTCTTATCGGCGGCTGCAATGAATACACACCCTACGCGTACATGAAGAAAAATGGCATAGATGACCCCAAAACTAAGGTGCAGATCATTGTTATCCCCGAGACGCAGCTGGATCAGGCTTTGCGGCAAGGCGATATTGATCTGGCCATGCTGCATAAAACTTCTGATTTCATCAAGCAACGGGGCGAATTTAATGTTTTGTTCAGTGATTATGATGTATGGGGAACCATTGGTGGCGCCACACCTGCTTATTTTTCTGAGAAATTTGGTGTAACGAGAACCCGGAAAAGGCCGTTGAAATTACTGCTAAACGAGCCAAGGTTGATCCCAAGACAGTCAAACCTGGTTATTATGCTAAAGATGCTATAATTTTAGATGAAACAGTTACTGTTTGGATTGATCTGCTTACCGATTTTAATGAAATTAAAGCTGGTATTAAGCCGGAACAAGTTTATACGAACGAATTTAATCCATATGCAAAGTAATAAGATTATCTGCAAGAACTGTGCGTCCCGGCTTGCCAAATAGTGCTATGAGCGGCACTGGTGGTTTCGGGTGGTTCGGAGGAAACAAAAGAGTTAACAGACTGAGGGCAATGCTTACCCAGCAGGAACTTGATGAAGCCAAACGTTATGCACGGGAAGCAAACCTAGTTTGAATGTAGCGTAAAGAAGTTTGGCAGGCGCAGGTAGGTGATGCATTGCCAACGCACCACCTACCTGCAAAAATCTTTAACACGTGCATATAGCTAATTAAAAATAATCTTGACATCAACCAGTTGGCATGATATTGTAATAGAAATATCTCTGTTGGATGTTTAGTTATTAAACTTCTGGTATGATTAATCTAATAAAATAAGTTATCTTGGTTGATCAGATATACTGAAGACCGGGGATGTTTACGCATCTTCGGTTTTTTTATTTGCTATATTAGAAAACACAATAAGGAGGAGTCGTTATGGCTAAGAAAAAGGACGTAAAGAATTTAAGCTGCACTGATTGCAGCATTTACAATTGTCGGAGCAAGAGTAAGGAGTTTCCCGG
>JAGGAB010000095.1 GCA_017889705.1 Bacillota bacterium
GAGGTAGAAAAAGGAGTGACTGTATCATGTTGCTATCCATGGACAAAATTATACAACCAGCGATGAATGATCAATACGGAGTTCCGGCACCGAACATATATAACATGGAAACGGTGGCAGCGGTTTTTGAGGCGGCTGGCGAACTTCGGTCGCCATTGATTATAGCTGTTCTCGAAAGATATGATTTGGAAATGCTTGCCGATATAGCAAAAATATATAGTGGTCGGTTTCCCCAAATTCCGGCGGCATTGCACCTAGATCACGGGAATAAATATGAGTCAATTGTAAGAGCAATCAGGACAGGTTTTACATCTGTAATGATAGACCGTTCACAGTGTCCGTTTGATGAGAATGTTCGGGAAACAAAAGAAATTGTTAAAATGGCGCACGCTGTCGGGGTATCTGTTGAAGCAGAGTTAGGGCATGTTGGCATGGGAGTTAGCTATCAAAACGACCCATCCGCTGCCTTTACTCAAACTGAGGATGCCGTTCGCTTCGTGCAAGAGACCGGAGTGGATTGTTTAGCGATTGCGATTGGTACGGCGCATGGTCGCTACGCGGGAACACCGCAACTGGATTTTCCAAGGTTAAAGGAAATTCGCAGCAGGGTATCTGTTCCGTTAGTTTTACATGGCGGGTCTTCGACAGGTGATGATAACCTGGTTAAAGCAATTAAACTAGGTATTACCAAATTGAATGTGGGAACTGACCTTTTTACGGCAGGGATAAATGCGATAAAACAATACTTCGAACAGGAAGAGTTTCCTGTTGGTTCTATTGCGGCTCAAAAGAATCAACTGGGTTATAAGCAGGCGACTATGCATTATATGACTTTGCTCGGCAGTCATGACAAATTTTAGAGTGAGCATTTTCATCACTAGCCGCTGGAAATAGGGATAGGGGATAGATATGTTATTTCAGGGTATATCAGGCTCTGGAGGTATCGAAATCGGCCAAGCCTACATTTATCAGGATCATGATATTCATATTGACAAGCGCACCATTTCTCCCGGCGATATTGACGGTGAAATTGATAAACTTAGACAGGCTTTATGTGTTTCGCATCGGCAAATTCAGAGCGTTAGAGAAAAGGCTTTGCAAAAAGTCGGCGAAGATAATGCCAAGATCTTCGACGCACATGTAATGATCGTAGAAGATCCAGCTTTCTTGGAAAACGTAATTACCGCAATTAAGGAAGAAAAGCTGTCAGCCGCCGCTGCGTTGGAACGGGTAACAAATCAGTATGGCGCGATGTTTGCGGAAATGGATGATGAATATATGCGCGAACGCGGGGCCGATATTAAAGATGTCGGCGACCGGGTGCTGCGCAATCTGCTCGGTATCCCGCCAAGAGGGGTGGAGCAACTCACAGAAGAAGTCATCATTATCGCTCACGACTTAACGCCCTCTGATACAATTTCGTTTGATGCACGGTATGTGAAGGGATTCGCGACCAATATCGGAGGCCGTACTTCACATGCCGCCATTATCGCGCGGACTCTCGAAATTCCCGCTGTCTTGGGATTAAAAGAGATTACATCCAGAATTAAATCCGGTGATGTAATTATCATAGACGGGAATGCCGGTAAAATTCATAGTTGCCCAGATGCGGAATTAATAGCGAAGTATCAACAGAAACGAAAAGCATTCTTTTCTGAGCAGATTGATTTAAAACGGTTTGGACAGTTGCCTGCCGTGACGATGGATGGTAAAACCGTTGAAATTTCGGCCAACATCGGTGCCCCACAAGACATTGAAATGGCGCTTATATATGGGGCGGATGGCGTCGGCCTTTATCGGACGGAGTTTCTGTTTTTGGGAAAATGTCGCTTGCCTAGCGAAGATGAGCAATATTATGCGTATAAAACCGTGGCGGAAAAACTGGGGAAAAAACCGCTGATTATCCGAACCTTGGATATCGGTGGCGACAAAGAGCTGTCGTACCTTGGCTTATCTGAAGAGATGAACCCTTTCATGGGGTACCGCGCCATACGTATATGTCTTGACAAGCCGGAAATCTTTAAGATGCAGTTAAGCGCAATACTGAGGGCCAGCATTTACGGCAATATCATGATAATGTATCCAATGATCTCCGGAATTTCCGAAGTCAAAAAAGCAAACGCGGTATTGGCCGAGGTCAAGCAAGACCTTCGTGATCATGGCACTTTATTCGACGAAGACATTAAAGTTGGTATCATGATCGAAATACCCTCGGCAGCAATTACCGCAGATAAAATTATTCAAGAAGTCGACTTTTTCAGTATTGGGACGAACGACCTCTGTCAATATACGCTGGCAGTAGACCGCATGAACGAAAAAGTCTCATATCTTTATCAGCCACTGCATCCGGCCGTACTCAGGCTGATAAAAAACTCAATTGAGGCCAGCCATAAATATGGCAAGTTTACCGGAATGTGCGGTGAACTTGCGGGAGAACCGCTTGCAGTGTCGGTATTACTTGGGCTGGGTTTAGACGAGTTCAGCATGAGCGCATCTTCAATTCCTCGTGTAAAGAAAGTCATACGCAGTATTACCTACAATCAAGCCAGGGAGATTGCCGACATGGCGCTTTCCATGGAAACGCATGAGGAAATTATAAATTGTTCTGCAGTAATGCTGAAAAAATTAGGAGTCATAGATACAGGAGGAGAGCTATGATGCAATCGGTAAATGCGCTCATTAATAATCCGACAGGACTGCACGCTAGGCCTGCGGCACTTTTTACCAAAACCGCCGCAGAATATCAGTCAAGGATAACTTTAAAAAATGGGGAGAGAGTTGTCGATGCCAAATCCATAATAAACGTTCTGTCGCTCGGCACAAAACAAGGTACATCAGTTGTGATTACCGCGGAAGGACTGGATGAACGGGAGGCTATCGGCGCCTTGGTCGCGCTCATTGAGTCTAACTTTGGCGAATAGTCCGAAAGCGAGTCAGTGAAATGAATTATATGGGGAGGGTAATACAATGAAGTATATGGAAATAGGTAAATCCAAAATTAGTGTTTCGAGAGTGGGGCTGGGAACGTGGGCTATCGGCGGCGGACCAGCATGGGGAGATAATGACCACCGTAAATCCATTGCAACCATCAGACATTGTGCTGATATTGGCGTAAATCTTATAGACACTGCCCCCGCCTATAATTTTGGACATAGTGAAGAAGTTTTAGGTGAAGCATTACAGGGGATTAGGGAAAAATTTGCGCTTATTTCAAAATGCGGAATAACCTGGACGAATCAAGGCAGCTTTTTCATTAAAGTAGGGGAAACGCCTTTATATAAAAATTTATCAAAAACTTCAATTAAACAAGATTTTGAACTGAGTTTAAAACGCATGAACACTGATTACATCGATATTTATATGACTCACTGGCAGTCTGTTGAGCCGTTTTTCACACCGATATCAGAGACAATGGAAGCATTGTTGGAACTAAAACAAGAAGGCAAGATTAAAGCAATCGGCGCGGCTAACGTGACAGCTGAGCATGTAAAAGAATATCTCAAATATGGCCAATTGGATTTAGTTCAAGAAAAATACAGTATCCTTGACCGGAAGGTTGAAAAAGAAATGATGCCCCTCTGCAAAGCGAACGGTATTACGTTGCAGGCATATTCACCTTTAGAGCAGGGGCTATTGACAGGAACAATTGCTAAGGATTACATCGCACCAGTAGGTTCGGCCCGTAAAGGGAAAAAATGGTTTGAACCGAAAAATCTGGTTAAAGCAGTTGCAATGATTGAAAGTTGGGATGGACTGTGCAAGAAATACAACTGCACCATCGCCAACTTGGCAATTGCCTGGATATTGGCACAGGGTAATTTTATTAATTTATTAAGCGGAGCAGTAAGCATGGATGAGATTGAGCAAAATATTAAGGCCGTTAATATTGAACTTTCCGTGGAAGATATTGCATTGCTGAGGGAAATGGCTGAAAAACTTGATAAGTAGACTGACTAATACAGCTTGCATAGATAGAAAATGAAAGAAATTTATGCCTATTTGAAAACTCGACCGAATAATCTGCCAAGAAAAAACAAGCGGTTTTTTTATCGCGAAGAAGGTAATTACCGTGATCTATAACATGGTAAAAAAAGAAAACAGAATGCCAGGCTGAACAATCCCGAAAGAACAATATATGCCGATAGAGCGGAGATAAGGAGTATTTCTCCATTAGCTCAAGAGGCCGCAATTAAGCTTATTGCTATCTCTTCTTTTATTCATAAAACAGAACGAAGGAATAATGTCAGGGCATAGACCCAGTGAGTTATGATAGGGCGAGCTTTTGTAAAGTGACGGCGAAAAGCAAAGGTAATAAGTAGGTTTTCTAATTTCATTAATTTTAGATGCACGGAAATAAAAACAAAAACTGTGATTAACGAAACCATGGAGAGAAAATGTTTCGAATGAAAAGATAGGAGAGGTGTAGAGATGGCAAAAAAAATATATAAAACATGCGAAAACCTAATTAATGTTTGTGCACAATGTAAGAAGACGGATAAAATCCTTATCGTGACCGATCCTGACAGTCTTTATATCGCCCAAGCACTGTGGGATGCAGCTGAAGACTATCCAAACCGTAGTCTGATAATGATGCCCACTCAGACGATGCACGGACAGGAGCCAACGGCCTTGGTTGCTGCAGCTATGATGCAAGCAGATGTTATCTTTCGGCCAACTAAGTTTTCTATATCGAGTACTGAAGCCAAACGTAACGCTTGCAAGAATGGCGCACGTGACCTGAATTGTTCAGATTATGATGCTCGGATGCTAGAATCAGGGGGATTGTGTGTAGATTTTAAAGCACAAGAAGAGACTGTAAGCAAAATGGGTGTCCTTATGGAGGGCGACAGTGTGGTAATTTCATCTCCAATTGGAACCCATTTTACCGCTAACATTGCCGGCAGAAAAAGCTTTCCCCAATATGGTCGCAGCATAGTTCCCGGTCAAACCTCTTCTCCACCTGATATAGAGTGCGCTATTGGAGCAAACGCCGGAACAGCAAATGGTGTGGTGTTTATTAATGGTAGCATACCTCATCCAATGCTAGGACTAATTAAGGAACCTATCCGTCTAGAAATTAAGGACAGTAGAGTTGTTGATATCTCGGGCGGTAAGCAGGCAAAGGTTCTTTCTGATATTTTATCTGGTTATAACGATCCCAAAGTGTACCACGTGGGAGAGATTGGCGTCGGCATGAATCCGGCTTGTGAATTGACTGGAAGAATGCTTGAGGATGAAGGGTGCTACGGAACGATGCATTTTGGTGTTGGAGATGATCGTACATTCGGTGGCACTAATTCCTGTCCTGTACATCTGGATTTGGTATTTAAGAATCCCACAATGGCTGTCAATGGGAACATAATATTAAAGGACGGCAAATTGACTTTTAAAACAGGAGGTAATTTATTATGAACACAAAGGATTATCCACAGGGGTTACTGTTTTCTGCTGAAATGCAACAAAGGGTGAGAGACCGATTTTGCAATGTAGATAGCGACAGTTTTGGGAAAAGGATATTTTTCGAAAATTCTGGCGGTTCTTTGCGGTTAAAATCTTGTATTCAGGCGGTT
Organism: Bacillota bacterium; assembly: GCA_017889705.1. Classification (GTDB taxonomy): domain Bacteria; phylum Bacillota; class Negativicutes; order Sporomusales; family Sporomusaceae; genus Sporomusa. The sequence continues at coordinate 5,571 of JAGGAB010000095.1, forward strand.
GCGGATGTGGATTCTCATCCTGATTGTCCCGGTCGTCATCAAGCACAGGCAGATGTTTTAGATGCCATAGTAAAAAAAGGTTATGATGATTTGCGTATAATATTCAACGCTCGGTCAGGGGCGATCGTAACTTGTTTATCAGCATCACAGGTCATGTTCAATATTATAGGGGCAATTGCAAATAACGTTGAAGGCAAAAATATGGTGGTTTCGGTACTTGAACATCCTTCCGGGTTTGATTCGGTAGAATACTATGCAAAGCAAACAGGAAGGGAACTACGTGTATTAAACAGTAATCGTAATACCGGCTGCATCGATGTTCAAGAGGTAATCCACAACGTGGATAAAGATACTGTGCTGCTAAGTTGCATGTACTCTTCTAATACGACCGGCGGCGTTAATGATATCCCCAAGATGGTCCAAGCAGCACGTGCAATTAAACCGGATATCTATATTATTGTCGATGCAGTGCAACATGCCCCTCATGGCTTGATTGATCTTACAAAGTTAGACATCGATGTTATGGATATTGCACCCTATAAATTTTTCGCTTGTAGAGGGGCTGGTGTTGGTTGGGTATCCGATCGCTGTGCCAAATTGCCGCATAACCGAATTCTTTGTTATGGCGAAGATACGTGGGAACTTGGGAGTACTGCTCCCCATCAGTTTGCTGGATATAGTGCAATAGTCGATCATGTGTGTTGGATTGGTTCCCAATATATCACAAGTAATGATAGGCGAACTCTTTTTGAAGAGGGAATTCATCGAATAAAATTACAAGAAAGGGGACTGCTGCATAGAGCGTTGGAGGGGACCGGAACGCTTCCGGGGCTGCGTAGTATCCCTGGCGTTAAAGTAATTTGCGATAATCCGGAATTGGCACAACGTGATTTTATACTTCCAATTATCTTTGCGAATTTGGACGTTACGGTTGCCACCAAAGAGTATATTAAGAGAGGTATTTACGTCTTCGAGCGCAAGTCGCCAAGTCATTACTCTAAACGAATTGTTGAATCATTAGGCTTAGATGGCGTTATACGTGTTTCACCAATACATTGCAATTCGCCCGAGGAGATCGACGCTTTCTTGAAAGCTACTATCGAGATTGCGCAACTGTAGAAGCGTAGTACAAAATGTTTATGGACAGATTATCTAGGATATAGCTTAGTCACCGAGTGCTTTACTCCCCGCACATAAAGGGTTACTTTCTTCCGTTGCAGAGAGAAAGGCTTTCAGTGGCTAAGAGTTGTCAAAATTTTATCATAAGCGATTAGTGAGATTCTCTAATGGATCCCAATAATTTAGGAGTAGTTATTTATGAAAGCAGTTGTACTCGACGGTTATACTTTGAACCCGGGTGATTTGAGCTGGGTTCAACTTAAAGAGTTATGTGATCTCAGGGTTTATGACCGGACGGCATATGACGTCAGCGGTATCGCGAAAATAATTGAAATGATCCACGATGCCGAGGTAATCTTTACCAACAAAACCCCATTGCCGGCAGAGGCGATTAATGCCGCCTCTAACCTCAAATATATTGGTGTATTGGCCACAGGCTATAACGTCGTAGATGTTGAAGCAGCCAAAGAACGAGGCATCATTGTGACTAACATTCCGACTTACGGCACTGATGCCGTGGCCCAGATGGCTATAGCT
>JAGGAB010000149.1 GCA_017889705.1 Bacillota bacterium
CTGTGGGCGTGAAGCCATATTTAAAATTCGTGAACAAGAGCGCGATCAATCATTCCTTCGGCGGTTTTTAAATCAGGAACTGTGTCAGGAGCTGCATTTGTTTAACTACAAGCTGCGGGGAATAGATATTGTGGTTACAGAAGTTGCCGATGAAGACGGCTGGAAAACCATCCGGGATGAATTAGCCAACTTGGTTGGTCTGGGGATGATGCCGGAAATTCAGCCGCTGGCTGTGGAAAATGGGGCGTTGGTACTTGAGCATGTTTATGACGGGCGGGAATTGGAGATAAATTATGCTAAAGAGACAATCAAATATGTTGCTGAGCTGTGGGGCGACAAGGTAGAATTAAAAACAAAACTTAATAATAAAGATAAAGTTATTCGGTGTGATCAAGATAAGATTGTAACGGTATGGGATGTGTAACTAAAAAACCTGGGTTCAGATTAGGCTGAACCCAGGTTTTTGATTATAATTGATATTCTTTGGCCGTTTCTTCGCCAATAAGGACGCGGTAGGCTCCTTCGGCCAGGGCTTGCAGTTCATTTTCTCCTGGCAGAATAACAACAGGGGCAATAAAGCTTACATATTCTTTCAGTTTAGCGGTTAGTTGCTCCGAATAGGCAATACCGCCTGTAAGAATAATATAATCAACTTTTCCGCAGACCGGTATGGCGGCAGCGCCGATACTTTTTGCAATGGTATAAATCATGGCGTTGTAAACAAGTTCTGCCTGTTTATCGCCGTCTGCGATTCGGCGTTCTACCTCACGAACATCGGTTGTGCCCAGGTAGGGCAAAGTTCCGGCCCGTTCCGGTGAGAAGGGACCTTCACCATTAAGGCAGTTATTAACCTCAACCGCTTGTCCTAAGGTATGGCAGGCAACGGAAATTCCGCCGCCAAGATGAGCGATAATTAAATTAAGATTTTCGTAAGAACGATTAACTGTTTTGGCAAAGCGTTTGGCTACAGCCTTGTGGTTAAGTGCATGAAAGATACTTTTGCGAGTGAGTTCTGGGCGGCCGCTAAGCCGGGCTATCGGCGCCAGCTCATCAACAACTACAGGATCAACAATATAAGCGTTGCATCTACCTTCGGCCGCTAATTTGTCAGCTAGAAGAGCGCCAAGATTGCTGGCATGAGCACCGTAACGGCTATGTTTTAAATCATCCAACATCGCAGCGTTAATTTGATATGTACCGCTTACCATGGGTTTTAGCAGGCCGCCGCGGGCGACAATGGCAGATAAGTTATTGACACTGATATTCTGTTTTGACAAAAAATTCTCTATATTTTCTAAACGATAAGCAAATTGGTCGATTACAGCCGGGAATTTTGCAATATCCTCCGCACTGTGGGTAATGCTTTGAACAAAAACTTCTGTAGTATCCTGAAATAAACCAATTTTGGTGGAAGTAGATCCAGGATTAATAGTTAAGATTTTGTACACTATCAACTAGCCCCCTGTGTAATTTTTCCTGTAATTAAGCTAGTTTCATTGTAGCAGCTTGGGGTCTAGACGTCCAGTTTAGCCAAGACGGAGGATGCCAAGCAATATGAGGAGTGTGCCGGGTAAGTAAGGAAACTGTTTTTTTATTCGTTCAGAAACCAGCTTGCGGGAGGAATAAAATCCTGAAGAAATACAAAGCATGTGAATTATGCCAATGACCGCAGGTGTATATAAGGGCAGTGGACCCATCAGGGCGGCGGCAAAAGTACCGACCATGGCATCTGCTCCGACTGCAACTCCAAGGAAAACAGCTTCCAGGGAACTAATGATGCCTAGTTTATCAACGTCGGCGGTTTCTGGTTTGGCCATAATACTGATTACTAATCGACCCAGCGAAAACGTTAGCTTACGTGCAGTTACTTCCCCAGTAACTTCATAAGAGGCAATATTTTTGGTTAAATACTGTTGAAACAGACTCCATAAACCAAGCATAATTAGCAGTAATGCGCCAATGAAAATAGCAAGTTCAGTGTTAACAAATTGTCCAACAAAATACGCTAAAACCAGGGCTATAGCAGTACAGATACACGCTACCACACCGACAATACTTAATGAAGCAAACGGCATGCGGATATTTTTTAATCCATAGGCAAGACCGGCGACAAAGCCGTCAATACTGACAGCAAAGCCAAGCAGCAAGACATAAAAAATGTTCATAAACAGTACGCCTCCTGTGATGATAAACTGTCTGTTCATGTTAGTATATGGTTGGTGGATTAAAGCGGTTACTAGCTGCGAAATCAGTTAGTTTTCAAGGATTGTTTAACTTATCCAATGACTAAACCGTGCTAAGACTCCCGTATCTACAAGCGGGAGTAAGAGCGGCTTGACGTTAGGATAATTTCGGCTAAAAATCAGGTAGTTTCAAAACACTATCTGAATAAAGTCTCCATTAATGCAGGATTTTTTTGTACTTATGGGGAAAATATAGTAGAATGTAGAATTATTGAGGTGGTTTAATGCAGGATGGTTTAGATTTTGGCTTAGGTAAGGTTTTACCGATCAAAATTGAAGACGAAATGAGAAATTCATATATCGACTACGCAATGAGCGTAATTGTTATGAGGGCATTGCCTGATGTGCGCGATGGTTTGAAACCTGTTCATCGCCGGATATTGTACGCCATGCACGAAGCTGGGATGGCCTCTAACAAACCTTACAAAAAGTCGGCGCGTATTGTCGGCGAAGTGTTAGGTAAATATCATCCTCACGGTGATAGTTCGGTATATGATGCCGCTGTTAGAATGGCGCAAAATTTTTCTACTCGTTATATGATGGTAGACGGGCATGGCAACTTTGGTTCAGTAGATGGCGACTCAGCAGCAGCTATGCGTTATACCGAAGTACGGATGGCACGAATTGCCGAAGAAATGTTGGCTGACATTGAAAAAAACACAGTTGATTTTGTCCCGAACTATGACGAATCGTTAAAAGAGCCGTCTGTTTTGCCGGCAAAAGTTCCGAATTTATTAATTAACGG
>JAGGAB010000053.1 GCA_017889705.1 Bacillota bacterium
TGTTGGCGTCCAAGATGTATGAACAAAGTGAACTGGCTCTCTTTATGGATATTGGAACAAACGGCGAAATGCTTTTGGGCAACAATGAATTTCTGATTTCAGTTGCGGGTGCGGCAGGTCCTGCCTTGGAAGGCGGTATCAGCAAGCAGGGAATGCGGGCGAAAGCGGGAGCGGTAGATTCGGTCCAGATTGTTCAAAATCAGTTGAAGATTACTACCATAGAGAATGCAAAGCCAGTGGGTATATGCGGTTCAGGGATTGTTGACCTTCTTGCTGAAATGTTGTTGGCAGGCTGGATTGATTATTCGGGTCGGTTTATTCCCCGCAGCTCAGAGAGAATCGTCATGCGGGACGGAGAATATGTCATTATTTACGCATGGGAGTACGAATCAGCCTTAAAGGAAGACTTAATATTTAGTCAGACTGATATTTTAAGATTTATGGATACAAAAGCGGCAGCGAACACTATGGTAGCGTTTTTAGTGGATGCATTGGGTATTACACCGGATAAGATCCAACGGGTATATATGGCCGGAGCCTTTGGAACCTACATCAATATTGAGTCAGGGATTACCATTGGGTTATACCCCGACCTTCCCAGAGATAGGTTTATTCAGCTGGGCAACGGCTCAATAAAAGGAGCCTGCAAGTTGTTAAAAGATGCAGATCAATTATTGGTTGTAGAAGAGATAACTAACCGTATAGTCTATCTTTCCTTAGCTGAGGCACCGGATTTTCTGAATAAAATGTCAGCGGCCAAATTTTTGCCTCACACGGATTTTTCATTATATCCCACGGTCATTGAAAAGTTCAAGAGTCGTAAACACATGGAAAGTAGTTCCCGTTAATCGTCTTTCCATCACGATTAAATCATTAGCGTGCATAATTATAATATAGAAGTTATCATGCATCCCCTATATATAAAAACATGAAAGAGCCCAATTATTGGGCTCTTTCATGTTTTTATACATATTCAAATGACGAAATGATAACTAAGGTAAGTTATAATATTTTTTTGTGTATTCAACAAAAGCTTTCACCGTAGATAATTCTATGGCTGCTTTTGAATACATCATCCAGGTCCGACGGGTAATCGGAGTGCCATTTCGCCAATGAAGTTCCTTGGTGTAAAGATCATGATGCTGGCCCAACCCTATTTTGGGCAATATTGCCCAACCTAGACCATTGACAACCAATTGGCGGCAGGTATCCATGCTGTCAACGTCCATAGTGACTAATGGCGGACGAGAAAAAGATTCTCTCCACCACTCTTCTACCAATGGTTTTAATGACGAATCAGTCATGTAGTTTATTTGCGGTTCATTTGGCAGTTGGTCGAAATCAATTGGTTTTTTGGCGACAAGGCAAATTGGTTCTTCGAAAATCAAAAATTTCTCTTCAGCCCAATGGTAATCACCCCGAATAATGGCAATAGACACTTCTTCTTTTAGCAACATGCGATTGACTATACGGCTAAGGCCTGTTTTTAAAGATATTTCAACATCTGGGTACAGTTCCAAAAATCCTCGCAAAATTTGTGGCAATTCATAATGAGCGAAAATTGAAGAACTGCCTAAACGTAAAGTACCTTGTATTTTATGATCCATGTTTTGAATGATTTCCTTTGTCTTTTGAAACTGTAACAGCATTTCATTGGCATAAGAAAGCAAATATTCCCCTTGTGGAGTAAGATGTACGCCATTGGGATTTCGGATAAAAACTTTTGTATCAAATTCTTTTTCTAAATTTCGCAAGCGGTAAGTCAAAGCAGGTTGAGAGATATATAGTCGTTCTGCGGCTTTGGTGATGTTTTTCTCTTCAGAAATGGTTTTTAAAATAAACCAATCTTTATCGTCCATAGTGGTATATGCCTCCAAAAGTATCAAGCCGATAAAATAATTTTATTGATTTGAATAAAAATTTGATATTTTATTTATTGCGTATATTATACTACACTAGTCTCAAAATTCAAATTACTTTTACATTGTTTGCAACATGATCTTAGGAGGATAACATGGGACAAAATTTGTTTGAAAAAATTATTGGTTCGCATTTAGTAACAGGAACATCAAAGGCAGGAAATGAGATCGGTATACGTATTGACCAGACTCTTACCCAGGATGCTTTGGGTACGATGGCTTACTTGCAGTTTGAAGCAATGGGAGTAGACGTAGTCAAAACAGAGTCGGTATCCTACATTGACCATAATACATTACAAGATGGTTTTGAGAATGCGGATGATCATCGATACTTGCAAACTGTGGCAGATAAGCATGGTATTATGTATTCTAAGGCGGGCAACGGGATTTGCCATCAAGTGCACTTGGAACGCTTCGCCTGTCCGGGGCTTACCTTAATTGGCTCCGACAGTCATACACCTACTTCGGGGGCGGTCGGCATGATCGCTATGGGAGTCGGCGGAATGGATGTTGCCGTAGCTATGGCCGGTGGCCCTTTCTACCTAACTTATCCCAAGGTCATCCGTGTGAATCTTACAGGAAGACTGCAGCCCTGGTGTTCGGCTAAGGACATTATTCTGGAGATGCTAAAAATCCTGACTACAAAAGGCAATGTAGGTACAGTTGTGGAATATGGCGGCCCAGGAGTAGCTACCCTTACCGTACCGGAACGCTCTACCATTACCAACATGGGGGCAGAATTAGGGGTTACAACATCTTTGTTTCCCAGTGATGAAATGACAAGAATATTCTTTAAAGCGCAGGAGCGTGAAAAAGATTGGCAACCGCTTGGCCCGGATGAAGATGCTGTATATGATCGGGTAATTGATATTAACTTAACATCTTTGGTACCCAATATTGCATGTCCCCATTCACCGGATAATGTAAAAACGGTAAAAGAGGTAGCAGGACTTAAAGTGGATCAGGTATTGGTCGGCAGCTGCACCAACTCTTCTTATCGGGACATTATGATGGTAGCTGCAATGGTAAAAGGCAAAAAGATTCATCCTCATGTAAGTTTCGGTGTTGCTCCCGGGAGTAAGCAAGTGTTGGCGATGATCGCTAAAAACGGTGCCTTGCACGATTTAGTATCTGCCGGTGCGCGCATTTTGGAAACAACCTGTGGTTTTTGTGTAGGATGCGGACAGGCGCCGCAAACCCAAGGGGTATCCTTACGTACTAATAACCGCAATTTTGAAGGACGTAGCGGAACCAAAGATGGTCAGGTTTATCTGGTAAGCCCGGAAACAGCCGTAGCAGCTGCCTTAAGCGGAGTTGTAACAGATCCCCGTGATTTAGACTTAGCCTATCCGGAGATTATTTTGCCAGAACTGTATGAAATTGATGACAGTCTCATTGTCCAGCCATCCAAGGATCAAGCACTGTCAGTTTATCGTGGACCTAATATTGGTCAACCGCCAAAAAATACGGCTATGCCTGAAAAATTGAGTGCCAAGGTTGCCATAAAAGTAGGTGACAAGATTACTACAGACCATATTATGCCGGCCGGGCCATTCTTAAAATACCGCTCCAATGTTCCTAAATACGCAAATTATACATTTTATCACATGGACCCTGAATTTGCTGCAAAATGCCAGTCCAATAGAGAACAAGGTAAAGCAAGCGTTATTGTGGCTGGTCTTAGTTACGGGCAGGGCTCTTCGCGTGAACATGCGGCATTATGTCCGATGTATCTGGGTGTACGTGTTTTATTGGCCAAAAGTGTTGAGCGCATTCATGGAGCAAATTTGGTTAACTTTGGCATTCTTCAGCTTACCTTTGCAGATGAGGCCGACTATGAGCGAATCGAAAATGTTGATGAACTCGTAATCGATAATGTACACAAGGCTATCGAGGGAGACGTTATTGTTATCCGCAATGTCACTAAGGGGTATGAATTTAATACCAAATGCAGCTTAACACCGCGACAAAAGGAAATCGTGCTAAGCGGCGGTTTGTTAAACTATGTTGCAAAAAATAATAAGTAGGAGGATGGCTGAATGAGCGAGTATGTAAAAATCCCGGCAGTCCTCATGCGAGGAGGCACTAGCAAGGGAGTCTATATCATGATGAGTGACTTGCCTGAAGATCCAGCGTTGCGGGATCAGGTGATTCTGAGTATCTATGGGAGCCCTGATATTCGCCAGATTAACGGTATAGGTGGAGCTGATCCGTTGACTAGCAAAGTGGCACTGATTGCACCGTCAACGCGGGACTACGTGGATGTTGATTATACATTTGGGTATGTGGGAATAAAGGATGCCATTGTGGACTATGATGGCAACTGCGGCAACATGTCTTCTGGGGTGGGTCCTTTTGCTATTGCTAAAGGTTTAGTACCGATTGAAGAGCCGATTACACGAGTGAGAATTTATAACACCAATACCAATAAAGTCATAGAGGTTTCGGTTCCGGTAAAAGACGGAGAAGTTGTTACTGAAGGCGATTATGCAATAGCTGGCGTACCAGGTACTGGTGCAAAATTATCTCTCAATTTCCTTAACTCAGCAGGCTCAAAAACAGGTAAGCTTTTGCCAACCGGGAACGTTGTAGATACTATTACCTTGAAAAATGGCAAAGAGGTGAGGGTAAGCCTTGTCGACGCGGCAAATCCTTCGGTATTTGTCAAAGCAGATGATGTTGGTTTAACGGGAAAGGAACTGCCGGCAGATACAGAAACAAATCCGGACATACTTGACATGATGGAAGATATCCGCACGACCGCTGCTGTTATGATGGGACTTGCGAAAACCAAGGAAACCACGAGCTCTGCAGTGCCTAAAGTGGCGTTTGTGGCTGCTTCGCAGGACTATTTTACAACTACCGCCTCCACGGTTAAAGCTGAAGAATGTGATTTATTGGCCAGAACAAAGGCCATGGCAGTAATGCATAAAACTTACGCTGTTACCGGTGGTATCTGCTTGGCAACGGCAGCATGCATTGAGGGGACAGTTGTTTATGAGGTGGTAAGAGCTCAAGCTAAGGAAACAGGAGAAGTCCGAATTGGTCATCCTTCCGGCATACTAGAGGTATTCGTTAATATAAAGAAACTCCCAGATAACAAATGGGCCTTATTGCAGGCTGGAGTTTGCCGGACGGCAAAACCGATAATGGAAGGTGTAGTATACGTACCTAAGAAATTAATGAGGGAATAATTGAATCTCATAGATATTGTCATAAATGACATTGGTTAGTTCTGAAAAGATTGAGCAAAATAATTAAATTAGGAGGAAGAAAATGAGTGCGGAAACAAATGCACAAGCGAACTCAAACAATAAGGTAAAGATGATTAAAGGCCTTGTTTGTGTACTGATACCTTGTCTTGTTCTGTTGAGTCCTGTTCCGAAAGGTTTGGATCCGTTAGCATGGAAAATACTGGCCGTTTATTTAGGTGCAGTGTTTGGCATCATTTTAAGACCAGTACCTGAAGCCGTTGTTTTGATTACTGCCATGGGTGCGGTATCGGTGTTCTTTGGACAGACGAAGATCGCTTTAGAAGCGTTTGGTGAAACAACGCCATGGCTGGTACTCACCGCGTTTATTATCGGACAATGTTTTGTTGAAACAGGGCTTGGAAGCCGGATTGCTTATTTCTTGATTGACAAGTTGGGAAAATCTACGTTGCGTTTGGGGTATATCTCCACGGTAACCGATTTGATTTTGTCTCCGGCAATCCCCTCGAATACCGCAAGGACGGGTGGCTTGGTATTTCCCATCTTTCAAAGCTTGTCAGTTACCCTAGGTTCGACACCAGCGCAAAATCCGCGTGCTATTGGTGCATTCCTGATGACACTAATGTATCAAAACAGCTTGATAACCGGAACCATGTTTGTTACAGCCGGCGCAATTATGCCGATGATGATTAAGTTAACAAATGACATCATGCATGCTGATATTTCTTGGATGGGTTGGGCTACTGCCATGATTGTTCCCGGTGGAATTTGTTTAGTAATTGTACCTTATCTGGTTTATAGATTATACCCACCTGAAATAAAACACGTAGATAATAAAGCCATTGCCAAAGAAGGTTACGCAAAAATAGGACCAATGAGCCGTCGTGAAAAGATCCTTGCAGTATTGTTTGTAATGGCTATTATTGGCTGGGCAACAGGCTCTATCACTAAAATTGACTCGACAGCAGTGGCCCTTGCTTTACTTGCTATGTGCATACTGACCGGTGTTATTTCCTGGAACAAGGTGCTGGAGTGCAAACCTGCCTGGAGTACTTTTGTTTGGTATGCAGGTATTATATCATTGGCAAATGGCTTAAATAAGACTAAATTCTTTGTTTGGTTGGGAAAAGTGTTTGAACAAAACATTAATTTTACCGGCTTAGATCCCATAGTTGTACTTGCGGCACTAATTCTTCTTACCGTTATTCCGCGTTACCTGTTCGCCTCGACGATTGCCTTTGTTGTTACCTTTATTCCGGTGATCTTTGTCTTAGGATCGGCTGCTAAACTTCCGGCAATCCCGCTGCTTCTTATGTGCGCCGCTTCTGCGCAGATTGCCAGCTTGATGACACATTACGGCAATGCCGTGGGAACCGTATTGTATGGTGCGGGATATGTGCCACAGGGAACCTGGTGGAAGGTAGGGCATATTGTTACAGCGGTTTCTTTAACAATTTACTTTATTGTGGGTCTTACTTGGTGGAAGATCTTAGGACTCTGGTAAGTTTAATATTAGGCCCGTCGACAATAAAAACCGACGGGCCTAATATCTCTATAAACAACTAAATGTCAAATTGATTTCGAAAATTTGGAAGGGGATTATCTTTATGAAGGTAACAAGTGTGCGGACACGACTGCTTATTCGCGATGAATGCACCTTGTTGTCAAATGGTGACCTTAGGGATAGGGCTGCTAAAGTAAATTCTTCTGATGAAATAGGACAGCTTGCTCGGGGATTTTGTGCTATGAGAGACAGCATACGTAGCTTGGTCAGCCAGGTGCAAAAGCAAGCAGAAAACTTAGCCACTGCCAGTGAAGAATTATCAGCCAGCGCGGAGCAGTCTGCAGAAGCCTCACAGCAAGTAGCTGCCTCTATTACCCAAATAGCCGAAGGTACTTCAGCTACCTCAGTTTCGGCCAATAGGATAGCAGGAATTGCTGAGCAGATATCAGGCACAACAGCGGTAAGTGAACTAGCTAAAGGATCTCAGGAAATCAGCGAAATTGTTACGCTGATCTCGCAAATTGCCGGTCAAACAAATCTCTTGGCGCTTAATGCGGCTATTGAAGCTGCCCGCGCAGGGGAAAACGGCAAGGGTTTTGCGGTAGTTGCCGAAGAGGTAAGAAAACTTGCTGAGCAGTCTAATCAGGCAGCCCAGAAAATAGGCACCCTGATTGCACGAAATCATGTTAATATGGATCAGGCTATTATCGCCACGCAAACCGGGGCAGAAGGAATAAAAACAGGTATTGCTGTTGTCAATTTGACTGGGGATACTTTTAAGGAAATTGTGCAATCTATTTTGCAGTTATCCGGGCAGATTAATGATATAGCTGTATCGATTAATGATATGGCAGCAAGCAGTAAGACTCTGGTGCATACTATTTGTGAAGTGGGTACGATTACAAAAGAAAATGCGGCTGAAGTCGAAACTGTTTCTGCAGCAACAGAAGAACAGTCGGCTTCTATGGAAGAGGTCGCTGCAGCCAGCCGCAGCTTATCTAATTTGGCTGCTGAGTTACAAGAATCTGTTACACGGTTTTTAGTAAAATAATAAATGGATTTTCTAACGCCTACCGATGTTTTGCAGATGATCGGCTTTTTATAGTAAAACGGTGACTAGGGGATAGAGTGTTTAGAATTAGTAAAACCCGCGAATTTCGCGGGTTTTACTATGTGCTTTTTTGAAAAGATTCGGGTGTGCTGATAGACAAATTATTTACTCTAAATGAAAAAATGATTAAACAAATTAAAGGAGTTGAAGGAGTAACACAACGGAAAATTGCTAGAGTTACAGGAATTCATCAGATCATTATTTTTAGGTGTGAGCAGTAAGAAGTAAAAAGAACGTCCCACTTGCTTCGGTGAACTAAGCGTGTGGGACAATGAACCTATCCCGGTGTCTTAATTAGAGGAATTTAACAATTAATGGAGAACGATTCCATTATATCACTATGTAATAAAAACATTGTTGTGTAAGATCACTCAGTCTACCAAATCAATATGTGGTTATACAAAGCTGGCTAATTCATTAGTAAAGCAAATCTGAAAGCGGTGAGAAGATGGAACTGGACTTTAAACAATACAAATTAATCGTGGAATCTACTCCCAATATGATTTGGCGGGCTGGGCTTGATGCAAAATGTGACTATTTCAACCGGACTTGGCTTACCTTTACTGGTCGTACAATGGAGCAAGAAATCGGTGATGGTTGGACCGAAGGAGTACATCCAGATGACTATGATACGTGTGTTAGAATTTATCTTGAGTCTTTTGCAAAAAAAGAGTCTTTTGAAATGGAATACCGTTTGAAGCGATTTGATGGGAATTATCGCTGGATAAATGACAGAGGGGTTCCTGTATATGATGACGAGGGAGTATTTATAGGCTATATTGGTAGTTGCATGGATGTGACAGAGAAAGTTGAGGGGCAATTATTTAAGGAACAGGCACAAATAGATGGACTCTGTAATATTTACAATCGTTATTATCTTGATAGGATATTGGAGCACTATATCGAGAAAAGCCGTGAAGAAGGATGCTGTTTGGCGATAATAATGCTAGATATTGATAATTTTAAGCTTGTGAATGATCAGTATGGTCATAACGTAGGTGATATCGTGCTAAGGCAAGTAGCCGCAGTAATAAGAGACAGCATAAGGGAAAATGACACTTGTGGAAGATATGGCGGAGAAGAATTTATTGTAGTTTTAAACAATACTAGCCAAAGTCACGCACTTGAAGTAGCTAATCGGATTCGAATTAAAATTGCGGAAAAAACAATCGAGATAAATATAACTGAGAGTTTTTCAATCTCTGTAACTGTAAGTGGCGGTATAAGTTTCTTTAGGGAGAGAGATTCGATAATTGACCTTTACCAGCGCGCAGATCAAGGGCTTTACTCAGCCAAACACTCAGGTAAGAACTGTATCAAGTTTGTGGATAATGCGTAGAACTAATGATAAAAAGAATAGGTTAAATATCGGCCTTTCAACATTCAAAGTCGGAAAAACTTGAAAACCCGCAAATTTCGCGGGTTTTTTGTTGCTTGATGTTATCGCTCTGATACCTCCACCAGCTAAAGCCGGATGGGAGAAAGAGGTGAATCAAGGGAGAGCGTTAGAAGGATTCCTCTAAAAGATAGCAAATATACTAGTAATTGTGAGTTTGTAACCAGTATTTTACCTTAAGGTGGATAGAGTATGAAAAAAGCGATTTCCAGCATTGCACACATTCAGCCTTTTGTGCAGGAATACGCCGAAACAATAACCGATGTTCTTGAATTAGCAGTAACAATAATTGATGAAGAGTGTATAAGAATAGGCGGCACAGGCCCACACGCAAAGAGTATTGGACGGCAAATACCCGGTGGCTCTTTTTTTAGACAGGTACTTATAAGCGGTGACCCAGGCTTTATACATGATATGGATAGTAAAAGCGCTTGCATAAACTGTGATACTTCTTCTAATTGCCAGGAACTTGCTACCATGGGTTTTCCAATAAAAAAGAAAAGAGCAACTGTTGGTGTCATCGGCGTAATAGCATTTACTCTTGAACAGAAAGAGCGCCTAGAACGCAATTCGGCTAAATTTCTTTCGTTTCTCGGGCATATGAGCAGTCTCCTGGAAAGCAAATTACTCATGCTTGATGATCAATGGCGTCTGCAAAATCAGATGCAAGAAGTACTAGAGGTAGCAAACCAATCGTATATTTTCGGAAATTTGATTGGTCGAGACAAAGAGTTCATTCGACTATTACAAAGAGCTCACCAAGTAGCAACAAGCAACTCGACAATTCTAATACAAGGCGAAAGTGGGACTGGCAAAGAGCTCTTAGCGAAAGCTATTCATGAGGCAAGTGGACGCAAAGATCATCCCTTTGTGGTAGTAAATTGCCCTTCTATACCGGAAAGCTTGTTTGAAAGTGAATTATTTGGTTATGAAGCAGGTGCATTTACGGGTGCGAGCAGATATGGGAAAAAGGGGAAGTTCGAAATTGGAAATGGAGGAACTATCTTTTTAGACGAGATTGGTGACCTTCCGCTTTCGTTGCAACCCAAGATTCTGAGAGCCATTCAGGAACGTTCCATAGAACGCATTGCAGGCGCTTCTCCATTTCGTATTGATGTTCGAATTATTGCTGCGACCAACCGAGATCTGGAAAAGATGGTTCAGGAAGGTAAGTTTCGTGAAGACTTATTCTATCGTTTAAACGTTATTCCGTTGACTATTCCACCGCTGCGCTCACGAACTGTAGATATACCACTTTATATTGAGTATTTTTTAGAAAAATTCACGAAAAAACTAGGAAAAGAATCGATTAAAATGGACGAACAACTTCGGCGCTGGCTTATGAATTACTACTGGCCCGGCAATGTAAGGCAACTGGAACATGTAATTGAGTACCTTGTGAACATTGCGAAGGAAGAGGTACTTACATTGCAAGACCTTCCAGCTAACTTGATGACAGATGAAGGACAGAGTGGCGATGAAACTAGTCTTGAACAGCAACTGGCAGACTATGAAAAGCAACTGCTTAAGACACATGTTCCACCTGGTGCAAATTTGGAAAAGAAAAAGCAAGCAGCCAAACGCCTAAAAATTAGCTTAGCAACTTTATATAGAAAACTAGATAAATATCGAATCCAATAAGGTATCTAATGAATTCTCAATAATGATAATAAGTTCGCAGAATTGAGCAATCCGAAAATGTCCCGAGTATAAAGCCGATTTCGATTATTGTGGTTCTCAAAATTGCGAAACGATACGTGGTAGATTCAAATATATAGTTTTTAGGAGATATAAAAATAGCTTTTTATATTAGCGGAATAGTGAGAGAACCCCATTTTACGATATATCCGTGCTGCATGCGTGTGATTCTCTGTGCTTTTCGAAATTAAAATATATACTAAAGTGACTAATAAAGTGATATTTAGTGACCCTCTACAGAATATTGGCATTATATTTGCAAGGTATCTGCATATATAATTCTTAATGTAATCGGAGGTCACACAAGTATGAATTTAGAAAACAGTTATATTGAAATATTAAAGGAAGAATTGGTAACGGCGTTAGGGTGTACGGAACCTCTCGCTATTGCTTATGCAGCGGCTAAGGGGAAAGAAGTGTTGGGGTGCTTTCCTGAAAAAGCGGTACTGGAATGCAGTGGTAATATCGTAAAAAATGCGAAAAGTGTTGTTGTGCCTAACACTGGAGGGCTAACAGGGATTCGAGCTAGTATGCTTGCGGGGTTAGTCGGTGGTAATTGCGATAAAAAATTGGAAGTACTATCAGACATGACTCCAGATCATATTACTACTGTTAAAAAGCTGTTAGATAGTGATTTATGTGAGGTAAAGCTGCTACCGACTGATATAAATCTTCATCTTGTATTGCAATTAATAGCAGAGAATGAGCATGTGACAGTAGAAATTAAGCACGCTCATATCAATATCTGTAGGATAACAAAGAATGGGCAAGTTATTTGCAAAAATGATGATGAAAATAAATATTTAGGGTCTTTCATCGATCGTGCCGTTCTTAGTGTTAAGGGAATATATGAGTTTTCTAACACTGTACCATTAGAGAAGGTTCGTGATCTTATCGAGAAACAAATTATGTATAACATTGGTATTGCTGAAGAAGGATTGCGAGGTAATTACGGGGTAAGTATTGGGCGAATTTTACTCGATATTGGACAAGATGACCCAGTTCGAACTAAGATTAAAGCTTATGCTGCAGCAGCTTCTGAAGCTAGAATGAGCGGCTGTGTGTTGCCCGTAGTAATTAACTCTGGTAGCGGTAACCAAGGTATAGCCACTTCTATCCCTGTTATCATATATGCCAGAGAGAAACAAGTTACTCAAGACAAATTATATCGGGCGCTAGTATTTTCCAATCTTCTAACAATTCACCAGAAAACGATGATTGGTCGATTATCTGCATTTTGCGGGGCTGTCAGCGCGTCCTGTTCCAGTGGCGCAGCTATCACCTATCTCGAGGGAGGCACTCTTGAGCAGATCAAGCAGACTATCAATAACACATTAGCTAATGTTTCAGGAATTGTCTGTGATGGCGCGAAACCTTCTTGTGCTGCAAAAATTGCTTCTTGTCTGGATGCCGCGTATATGTCTCATGTGTTGGCTATGAATGGCAAGAGTTATCAGGCAGGTAACGGTATTTTAAAAGGCGATGTCGAAGACACTATCGCTGCTGTGGGCCGTATAGCATGTAATGGTATGCGAGCGACCGATACGGAGATCATTAGGATAATGTTGGAGTCTTAACAATCTGCCAAATGACGAAGAGCCCATGAATTTCGTGGGTTCTTCGTGCTATTTGGGTTAGTTGGGAGCGGGAACCTCAACAGTTTTGATTTTTTAGGAGGTAGGTATTTCCAAAGTGTTGAAAAGTGACATTTGCTTGCTAGAATGCAGAGGTATAAATCAGTTACTATTTACAAAGGAAAAAATATATGCTTAAATATGGTTAGTTAGATCTAACTAATTTCGTGCCGCTGATGGGAGGAGGTACTGGAGCTGAATAGAAGAGAATTTATCCAATTTAGCGGTTTGACTGGAATTACTCTAGGTTTCGGGATCGGTGGTTATTTCTGGCTTGGGATGCAGGATGAAGTGGCGATGAGACAGAGCTATATACCGCCAGGCACGCTGGTTACCGGGGGTTGACCCGGAGAATCGGGAACTCATGCTATCAATCGGTGCTTTTATAGAGAACGTATCGATCGCGGCTGGAATACATGGCTATGAAGCAAAGGTTGATATTGTTGGGCAGGATAATTTTAGCCAGGAAATAGCCGATGTGAGATTGGTCCCCAAAACAGCGACAGGTATCTCCGAGCAGGTAATTAAGCAACGCAGGACGATACGGAAACATTTACAAAAGACTGCGATCACAATGGAGGATATCAAGCATCTGGTAGCAAATAATCACAGTAAGATAATGTATTATCCGCTGGCTTCTAAAGAAGGTGCGTATTTAAAAAACGCCACATTGTTGGCAAACAAAGCTCAGGTATATAGAGACGATGCACAAGCAGAGTTGGCGAACTGGATTCGGTGGACAGAAGGGGAAGCACGAGAATATGGCAACGGCCTATCTCCCGAAAGTATGGAAATGGAAGGTATCATACGTTGGTATGCAAAGTATTTTCTTGGTAAGAAAGATGTTTTGAGTAAAACCTTTCGCAATGAGACAATCAAGTTAGTTGAGGAACAGGTACAAAATTGTGCCGGATGGCTGGTTATAGCAAGTGATAGCTCTACGGTAGCAGACTTAATAGACGCCGGTAGGGTACTACAGGCAGCCTGGCTGCGAGCTTATGAAAAATCGATTGCGTTTCATCCTATGACTCAAGTATTAGAAGAGAATCCCTGGCAGGCAGAAGTGGCAAAGGAGCTTGGTCATAGCGGAAAGCTTCAGTTTATCATAAGAATCGGCTATGTAAAAACATATTCGCAGCCCGTTAGTCTGCGTATGCCAATGTCAAAAATAATTACTGTGTAGTAATCGGTGCAAGATTATTGGAGGATGTATGGATACGGAAACACTTATTGTGAGATACATAGATATTCTATCGGAATCTATGCGGCAGTCTATGCGAAAGTATAAGGAAGAAACCGATAGTGGCGATTTGTTCAACCTAACGATTACCCAACTGCATTATCTCCATGCAATCAATGAAATGGATGGCCCTACATTTACACAACTGGTAGAGCGGTTTAATGTGCAAAAGTCCACGGTAACAGATACAGTCAATCGACTAATTAAACGGAATATTGCATATAAGCAGCAATCAGAACAGGACTTGAGAGTGTTTCATATCTACCTGACGGAAAAAGGAAAAGAACTTCTACGGATTGAGGGTATGGGCTACTATCATTTTGCCAGCAAGATGACTAAATGTCTTGAGAGCAAAGAAAAGGAGCAATTCACCAAGCTCTTAGAAAAAATTGTGAACGAAATAAGAATATAAAAATTTTACAAGAAGTTAGTTTGATCGAACTAATTAAAAAAACTTTCTGGAGGTTGTCTATATGAAATTTAGGTTATTTTCAATGGTGACTGTCTTTATCATGAGCATGGTCACAATGAGTGTAGTATTTGCATCACCAAGTGACGTAACGCCGTCTGCTCTAACGGAAAGTATAGTGATAGAGAAGGGGGCGAATATCAAAGTACAAGCAGTAGATACAGTGCACTCGCGGAAAAGTAAACAAAATGATGTAGTGCTTTTCAAAGTAATCGAGGATATCAAGGTTGGTGACATTACGGTGATTCCCGCAAATATAGAAGTGGAGGGCATTGTCACTAAAGTAAAGAAGCCTGGCCCTTGGGATCAAGCTGGACAACTGGAAGTTACTTTTTCTGAAATAAAAACAAAGGAAGCGGACTCCATACCTGTGGCCGGCGTGCTTTATAAACACGGGAAAAAGCCGAATTTTTTTGTAAGATATTCAATATGCGGTGTGTTTATAAAAGGCAAGGACGCAATTATTAATAGTGGAACAGAGGTAACTTTGCAAGTTAAGGAAGATACGATCATTCGGAATATAAAGTAACATATCAAAGCATAGGCATATCCCTCTTTGTTCCAATACAAGGAGGGATATTTTTAGCCATCTTTACTTTTCTATCAATCGAAGGTAAAATGATATCAAAACATTTGAAAAGGGAGTTTGACGCGGTGGATAATAACGATATTAAACTAATTGGGATTCTCATGAAGCAAGCTCGTTCAACTTGGGCAGAACTTGGCACATTTCTTAGCCTATCAGCACCGGCGGTTGCCGACAGGGTTCGCAAATTAGAGGAAAACGGAGTGATACAAGGTTATTCGGCATTGATTGATCCTGAGGCCGTAGGTTGTAGTTTAGCGGCGTTTATATCTGTTACATTAGAATGTCCCGATAACAGGAATGCGTTTTTGGAGTTAGTGAGTAATCAGACCCAGATACAAGAATGTCACCATATAGCTGGTTCAGCAGATTATATACTTAAAGTGCGCTGCCAAAATACCCGAAGTTTGGAGCATTTAATTAGTGAACAAATCAAGTCTTTACCTGGAGTCAAAACACAAACCACTGTCATACTTTCTACCGTTAAAGAGACACCCATACTACCGGTAAAAGTGGATAAAGGATAGATGCTTATGGAATTTCTGTTTTGGATAAAAGGTGTTATACTTGGGTTTTCTATAGCGGCACCAGTCGGGCCGATAGGAGTTCTTTGTATCAGGCGTACTTTAGCAAACGGAATGCTAAACGGTTTTCTTTCTGGCTTTGGTACAGCTTCTGCTGATGCAATTTACGGTTGTATTGCAGCATTTGGTATAACAGCGATCTCAACATTTTTGCTGGACAACCGATTTTTCCTACACATGTTCGGAGGGCTGTTCTTACTGTATCTAGGGTATAACACATTTCGAGCTGTACCTGCCGAAAAAGCGGCTGAAACGAATGGCAAAGGATTATTTGCTGCTTATACATCTGCATTTTTCCTAACATTAACGAATCCTGCGACCATTATGTCTTTTGTTGCCGTGTTTGCAGGGCTCGGGATTGGTGCTGCTGACGGAGATTTTATATTGGCTGGGTTTATGGTCTTGGGAGTTTTTGTGGGTTCATTGCTCTGGTGGCTCATATTAAGTGTAACGGTTAATATATTTCGTGCCAAATTTGACCAACGACGTCTCAAAAGAGTTAATCAATTGTCTAGTCTAATAATTTTTGCATTTGGAGTACTGAGCTTATGCTCTATATGAGGGTGACAAGGGAAAGGAGTTACTGACACCATCAAGCTAAATTTTCTTTGCAAGGTGACGATTTGCTGAATCACTTGATTCAAAAAGAAATAGACAAAAGCGTAATCTTTTCGCCTTCGCCTACTTGCAATTTATGTAAAAACATACTATTATTAGAAAAGGATGGAAATTAAAAAGTAGAGTCGCCGTGTCCTTTAGGTGCTGGAACACCTATAGGCACGAGCAGGTGCGGTAACACCTACACGTAACAGCGAACTGATCACGACGACAATCTTATTATACCCGCTTGCCAGCTTGATTACAAGTTTTGGTAATTTACGGTATATAGATTGGCGGCTAAAGACAGGGGCTGTGCGACTGCATGCAATATTCGTTTGCTTATATCTTGATACAGGTTTGGCAGAACACGCTGACAGGTTTGGGTTATTTACAGTGTTGTTTGCTGTAGCTCCTGTGTCTTGATCTGTTGCAAAGATCGATAGGATCGCATGTGTAGGGTGAAATAATCCTGCATTTGTGATCCTTTTTAATTTCCTCCTGTAAAATTCCCATACATGGGTGATTACAGGAGGGCATAAAAGCCTCCGGAAAAAATAAGGAGGGTATTATTGTGGTTATGGTGTGTACACCAGGTAAAAAATTTGAAGGTGTAGAGATTAAGCATGTCCAGTTTAAACTGCTCATTACAGAAATCGGCGAAGAGTACCTACTGATGTATGATTTTGCAGATCAGCTATACCTGTATGCCGTACAACAGGGGGAAGGAGGTCAGCAGCCTGAATTCACCTATATTGATAAGGTAACATGGGTGGAAGAAGAACCACAGCGTAGGACAATAAGTGTATTAATGAGTCAATGAGTTAGGTGACAATCGGGATGACAAGGCCACGGCGTTGTCATCCCCAAAGTCACAGTATCTGAAGGTCTTCTGTGTGCGTTAAATGTGCGTTTTTTTATGCGTCTTACGTATCGCTTTCGCCCTAGAAAACCCGCGTAATACGCGGGTTTTTGTTGTTTGTTTACGGCCAAGGCCGTAAATTTGGCTTGCAGTGCAGTAATATTAAATTGAGACGGCAGGAGTTTAATTTTATCCATAGAATAAAAATATTGTAAAATTTTGAGAAAAACGCGTTTGGACACGGCATTAGCTAAATTGGGCCGTGTATTTATTACAGGGCAGTGAAGACAGCAATGAGGTACCGCCATGTGGCTGTATCATTCGAATTTCTTAACATGAGGTGAAATAACATGCTTACTGGTTTTGACATGCGCACATTGATAACGGTGTTGATTGTCGGGCATGTTATTTCGCTAGCGCTGTTAATCATAGATTTTAAGTATAATCGCAGGCAAAAAGGCGATCTGTTTTTTATTTGTGGCAGAGCATTCCAGTTGTTTGGGTTGCTGCTCACCGGGCAGCGCGGTGAAATCTCCAGCCTTCTATCGCTGCTTTTGGGAAACTCCTTAGTAATCACCGGACAGGCACTGGAAGCGATGGCTTGGGTATCTTTGAAAACAAAAATGACCAGGAAATGGTGGTTATTCTTTGGCATTTCCTGGGCAGTCCTGCTGGCCTGTGTGTGGAATGTGCCATTTTCGTTAAGCCGGACAATTAGGATTACTGTCCCGACATTGCTGCAAAGTGTATTTCTCCTAATTCCCGGGCTGCAACTTGCTTTTTTTCGTACGGGGTCGTCACCAACACAAACAGTCATTGGTATATTTTATTTTGTAGGTTTTCTGGCTTCTTTATGGCGGTATCAATATATCATGAGTATAAATAAATATAGTTTATTCATGCCAGATCTACCGCATAGTGGCTTTTTTGTCATTTTGATCTTTTTGCTGATCGGAGGAAGCCAGGGGTATATTTTGATCAAAAAAGAATACGTCAATAAAGAACTTGAAGAAAGCAACCAAAACTTGCGGCGGGAGAAAGAGACTGTGGTTTACTACGAGGCCGAACTCAGGAAACATCAGGTAGAGAGCGCGGAATTAAGGGTACTGCAGGCACAAATAAAACCGCATTTTTTACAGAATACGCTTGGGGCGATTGGACACTTCTGCCGGGTTGATGCCGTGAAGGCCCAGCAACTTTTACACGACCTAGCAACCTATCTGCGCGGTACCTTTAAACTGACGGCCGACTATGTGCCATTGGAGGAGGAAATGAAGGTTGTCCGGGCCTATTTGGACATTGAATTGGTCCGGTTTGGATCCCGACTTGACGTCAAGTACGAAATGGAGGGTGAATTATCTGCCTGTATGATTCCCCCCTTCACACTTCAACCGCTTGTGGAGAATGCCGTACGCCATGGTATTGCGGTCCAGCGGCAAGGCGGCGTTATCCGGATAAGCATTCGGGAAATGGACGGCGGTTTTGCTTTCTTAGTGGAAGATGACGGCGTAGGTATGCCTGGTGATCTTCTGCACCAGATCAGTACTGATAGTTTCGAAACCAGGCGGGACGGACAAGGCTTGGGCTTGTTTAGTGTCGATCGACGTCTGAAAAGAATGTTTGGCTGTGGGCTAAAGATTGCGGGAACACCTGAGCCGGGAACCCGTGTTTCCTTTTTTATTCCCAAACTGTGTAACTGCCAGATGGGGGAGGAAGAGAAAAATGCTTAAAGTAATGATCGTTGATGATGAAGCCTGGGCATTGGACGAACTAACAGATATTTTGCGCGAACATGCCGTTGTCGTTGGCACGTTTGATGATCCGGTTAGGGCTGTTGAAGCTGTGGATGGTCTTGAGCCTGACGTGGTGTTTCTCGACATTGAGATGCCGGAAATGAATGGATTTCAGGCAGCCGGGGAGATTTTAGCCCTTCGTCCCCAGACCGGCTTGGTCTTTGCTACCGCCTACAGCCAATATGGAGCAAAAGCCTTCGATTTGGAGGCTTTTGACTACTTATTAAAACCGTTTGAGGCTGCCCGGGTGATTCAATCCCTTAAACGGATTGAAAAACGCTTCAGCGTCGAAGGGCGTTACCAGGCCAGTGGACTGTCGTTTACGGTGCGCAGAGAATTGGAAGGCATGAATCTGTCGCAGGTATGGCTATCAAAAAACGGCTTATTGACAATGATTCCAGTCGCCAGTATCGATGCGTGTTTTGTCGGCAAAACCGACCGCTACACTACCGTCATCGCTGGAGGAGCGGCTTACCGCAGCAGTCAGGGTTTACAGGATTTTGTGGCTCAGTGCGGCGAGGATAACTTAAGTCGGTGCCATCGCAGCTGCTATATCCGCCCCACAAGCGTGTGTTCAATAAAGCCGGGGAAAGACCGGACGTTATGGCTGAGCCTCTTTGGCTGGGCGAAGGAATTGCCGGTCAGCCGTCAGTATAGACAAGGAATTCTCGACAAATTGGAAGTGAAGAAACATCCAGGATAGGTTAAAATTAGTTTGACTGTGTGGCAACTCGTAACAAAAAAAAGGGAACTGGCGCAAATATGGTAGTGTAAACTGCCATATTTTTGTATTCTAGTAAGTGACAAGAAAAGTTGTAATCTTAGCAAAACTGACAGTTGCTAATGGTAGATAATTGTAGAAAAACCAAGGATCTATATAAAGAACATGGTCAGAAGGCAGTTGGCTAATTATGTAAAAATTAGGAGGGCAATCTATGAGTCAACAGGAACAAGCCAAGAAATGGGGCCAGATCGTGGCCAAGTGCTGGGCGGACGAGGCGTTTAAGGCCAGGTTCAAAGCCGAACCGGCGGCGGTGTTTAAGGAGTATGGACTAGAGGTGCCTAGAGGACTGAAAGTGGTCGAAAACTCGCCCGAGGTAAGTTATATTGTATTGCCAGCCAAGCCGACCAATCTGTCTGACAAGCAGTTGGAAGATATCGTCGGCGGTAGCAATTGGTATGTTAATGACCGGCCGGTAGTGTCTATGCCATACGTGGACTGACACACCCTGGTTAAAAACTCATCAACGTTAAATCTTTGAAGTATGAGCAGGGGGTTGCTTTGCCTAATAAAATGCCTAATTGAAGAGGAGGAAAGATCATGAATCAACAGGAACAAGCCAAGAAATGGGGCCAGATTGTGGCCAAGTGCTGGGCGGACGAGGCGTTTAAGGCCAGGTTCAAAGCCGATCCGGCGGCGGTGTTCAAGGAGTATGGACTGGTGGTGCCTGTCGGACTGAAGGTGGTCGAAAACTTGCCTGAGGTAAACTATATTGTATTGCCGGCCAAACCGGCCGACCTTTCGGACGAGCAACTGGACGGCGTTGCCGGGGGCATACTGTGTTATACTCGTTTGTGATGACGCGGCCCTGCTTAAAACCCTATCTTTGAGTTGAATCCATAAAAAGATAATAGGAGGGAAAGATCATGAGTCAACAGGAACAAGCCAAGAAATGGGGACAGATTGTGGCCAAATGTTGGGCGGACGAAGCGTTCAAGGCCAAGTTCAAAGCCGATCCGGCAGCGGTGTTTAAGGAGTATGGACTCGAGGTGCCTGTCGGACTGAAAGTGGTCGAAAACTTGCCTGAGGTAAACTATATTGTATTGCCGGCCAAACCGGCTGACCTTTCGGACGAGCAATTGGACGGCGTTGCCGGGGGAATCTGGTATTGCGGCTATAGTTGCACCTTCTGATGGAGCGACCTTGTTTTAAACCCCACTTACGAGTTGAACCCATCGAGCAGGAAGCGGCGGTGTTGCTATTGTCGGAGCGGGGCTATTTTCTCCTCCAGGGGAGGCTGTATGTTCGGCTGGCTCCTTTGCTGGACGGCAGCCGGACAACAGATGACCTCATCGACATCCTGGACGGCGTAGCGACGGCGGCTGAGATTTATTACGCGCTTGCCAGCCTGGAGCGAAAAGGCTATCTCATCGAGGACGATTCCGCTTTGCCGCCGGAGCAGGCGGCCTTCTGGAGCGCTCTCGGTGCTCATCCAGGATTGGCCGCTGCTTTGTTGCGGCAAACGACGGTAACGGTTACCGCCCTGGGCGGAATTGATCCAGGGCCGCTAGTTGCTGCACTGGAATCAGTAGGCATTCATACCGGCCTGCAAGGTACGGTGGGGGTGGTGGTGACCGACGATGTCCTACGGGAGGAGCTTAGCGAGTACAACCGCGACGCCCTTGCCACCGGCCGGCCTTGGCTGCTGATCAAACCCCGCGGTTTGGCGTCCTGGCTGGGACCACTGTTCCGGCCAGGGGTTTCCGGCTGCTGGCAATGCCTGGCCAGCCGGTACCGCGACAACCGGGAGGCGGAAAGCTTTATTAGCCGTCTTAAGCCGGAGGCGCAGCCGGTCCGCTTTGCAACCGCTCTACCCACAACGATCTGCATGACGTACAGCATGGCGGCCAGCGAACTGGCTAAATGGCTGGTGTTGGGCAAGAGCCCCCTGATCGAAGGCCAACTGCTGACCATTGACGGTGAATCACTGGAAATCCAGAAGCATCTTTTGGCGCGTCTTGCGGCTTGTCCAGTCTGTGGACGGCAGACGCAGCCAGCGGCGGTCGGACCTTTCCGTATGGTCAGCCGCAAGAAGATTTTTACGGCTGATGGCGGCCACCGGTGGCTGACCCCGGAGGAGACTCTGGGAAAATATGCCCATCTGATCAGTCCGATCACCGGTGTCGTCCGCCAGGTGCTAAAAGCACCGGAAACCGGCGGACCGGTGCATGTTTACCAGTCCGGCCACAATTTTGCCACCGCCAGCATGGGGCTGTACGGTCTAAAGAACAGTCTGCGTTCACAGAGTGCCGGCAAGGGCAAGACAGACCCCGCCGCCAGAGCCGGGGCGCTGGCCGAGGCGGTGGAGCGTTACTGCGGTGTTTTCCGGGGCGACGAACCCCGTATTAGAGCCAGCTACCGGGAACTGGGCGAACAGGCCATACACCCGGGCGAGTGCCTGCTGTTTAGCCGGAAGCAATACCAGGACCGGGAAGTGAGTAACGCCAACAGCGATATTTTTAATTTTGTTCCCGAGCCTTTCGATGAAAAGGTGTCGGTGGACTGGACGCCGGTATGGTCGCTCAGCCGGGGGAGCAGGGTGTACTTGCTCAGCGAGTTTTGCTATTTCGCTCATTCTGAGGCGAAATATGCCCGAGGCTGTTCCAATGGCAACGCCGCAGGCAATGTGCCTGAGGAGGCGGTATTGCAGGGCTTTTTGGAGTTGGTGGAACGGGACAGCGTGGCCTTGTGGTGGTATAATCGCCTGCCAAGACCCCGGGTTGACCTTGCCAGCTTTTCCGACCCCTACTTTCAGGAGCTGTCGGCCTACTACGCAGGTATTGGCCGGGAATTCTGGCTGCTGGACATTACCGCCGACTTGGGGATACCAACGTTCGCGGCCGTCAGCCGACAGGTTGGTCAGCAGGAAGAAGGCATCATTTATGCCTTCGGTACTCACCTCGACCCAAAAGTCGCGGCGATGCGGGCGGTGACCGAAATGAACCAGATGCTGCCGTTTGCACTCAGGAGCGCGACAGATGAGGGTGTCCAGCAGCCCCAATGCGGTGAGGGGCACTTCCTACATTGGCTAAAAACGGCTACGGTGTCCGAGCATCCCTATCTGGGACATGCAGCCCAACTGGCGGTGAAGACGGCGGCAGACTATCGCAATCTAGCCAGCGACGACCTGCTGACCGATATTAATTTTTGCCGGTCACTGGTGGACAAGCTGGGGCTGGAAATGCTGGTGCTTGATCAGACCCGGCCTGATGTCGGGATGAGCGTGGTTAAGGTGATTGTTCCTGGGATGCGGCATTTTTGGCGGAGACTGGCGCCCGGGCGGCTTTATGACGTGCCGGTAAAGCTGGGGTGGCTTGAACGGGCGTACCGGGAGGACGAACTCAATCCATGCTCCATCCTGGTGTGACGGAAGGTAAAGGGGAAGTGCAGGTGGACTATCCATTTATTATGTGCCTGTGGGACGATGTCACGGTGGCCGACAAACCGGACGGAGCTATCGAACTGCAGGGGCCGGGGACATCTTGGACGCTGAATAAACCGACGGACGGACTGCGGGAGGTTATTGCTGCCTTGACGGGAGGCGTGGACGAAGATACCTTGGTCGGCTTGGCGGTCGGGCAAGGTGGCGACTTGCCCAGCTTTTACTATCTGCTGGAAAAGCTGCGCGGCCTGCAGTTTCTTTGCTATGGCGTGAAACAGGGCGGGGGTTGGTTGGCTAAGTGTCAGCCGAGAACCGCTGATTTTGTGTTTGACAGGGAGAGAGTGGAATGCGGTCGCCAATATGTCCTGTCTCGCTTTGCATCCAGCCGGCAGGAGGCGGGCAGGGCGATCCTGGAATCGCCGCTTGCCTGTTGCCGGCTGGTTTTGTGCGACTGGCTGGCGGCGGCGGTGGTGCATATGCTGTCC
>JAGGAB010000096.1 GCA_017889705.1 Bacillota bacterium
AATGCAGACCCGCTTCGGCAATATCCCCGTGATGCGCGTTCAAACGCGACAAGGGCGGCGTGTGGAGCCGGTTACATACTGGATCCGCGTCGGAGACAAACTCGCTAGAGGCGCCATTGAACAGAACCTGGCGAGAGTGCAGGTTGGTTTGCGCGGACGAATTCCGGATGGCCTGCTGTTCAGAGTTTCATCTATTGAAGATGACACCGTGGCCGCTTACCAACTACAAGACCAATTTGTCGATGATTTGATCGGTGCGCTTGATCCAGTGGATCGTTCGCAATTTATTGGCGACACCGTTTCTTCGAATTCTGCCACCACAAATTTGTCTGGTGTCACTAGAGTGCTCAAGGATTAATCCGTGAGACTCAGTCGTTCTTTTTGGAATCTCCTGGCTGTTGGCGGAACAACTGCATCAAGGCTTATCGGTGTATTGATTCTCTATGCCTTGCTTGCGCGAATGCTAGGGCCGGCAGGGTTCGGCGAGTTTACGTACTGGTACACCGTAGGCATTGTTTTGGGGGCGCTTTCCGATTATGGCTTTGGACAGCAAATATTGATTCGGCTGTCAGCAGATTCTCCGGAGAAAATTAAGCAAGAGGGTGAGCGTTTAATTGTTGCAAAGCTAATATTGGTAATGTTTTTTTTCCTGGCTGCTCTGGTATTTGCTATATATCAAGCAACTGAACCGGAAAGCTTGTATTGGATAGTCTCATTAATGTTTTCATGTGCGTGCGCAACGTTAATTGAGTTTTTTGGCGTAATGCTACGAGCTAGAGCTCAATATGAGAACGAAGCACTAAGATCCTTTCTAGCGACATTTGTTGCAAGCGTTGGAGCAGCAATCGTTGGATATTTTTTTGAAAGCTTGGTGGTAGTTTGCTTGGTGATGTTTTTTGTTCGATTGATTGTATTGTTTTTCCAATATGCCGCAGCGAAAAATGCCGTTAAATTTGACGGAGTTTTTGGATTGATGTTCTCTATCCAAGAACCACTAGAGACATTGAGAAATGGTTTCAAATATGGGGCGGACGCCGGAGCGGGGCAGTTACTTTCAAACATTGATGTTTTACTAGCTAAGTATCTATTAACCTCCGAGTCTGCTGGTATATATATGGCAGGAAATAGGCTTGTACAGGCGGCACTCTCTGGTATTCCAGTGTTATCGAATGTGTTTATTCCATCGCTCGTTGTAAGACGTAAAAATGGGATAAGAGAAACTATTCCTTTGCTTCGAATGGTTGTTTTGTTTGTCAGTTTAAGTTTGGTTGTCGTTTTATATTTTGGGGCGCCGTATATTCCTGGTGTTCTATTTGGTCCGAGGTTTTTGGCGTTAAGTGATTTTTTGCCGATCTTTGGGGTGGCAATTTCGCTTCGTTATTTATTAACGCTTGATGCCTTTTATTTGGCTATAAACGATCGGCAAATTGATCGTGCAATAGTCCAGTTGATCATGGTGGTCATATCAATAATTTGTGCTGCATATTTTTATCATGCTGGTGGCTTTTCAGGGATTATTCTTGCTTACATTATGGCCTTCGTTGGCCTTATTCAGCTTGCAGTGTATAGATTATTAGTGTTTTTGATTAAATAATTTTGTTTGAGTATTTGTTGGCTTTTTAATTTTAATGTGTGCGATGCATTTGTTAAATGTATAGGGGCGAGTTTTAATGGGAAAATCAATTTACGTTGTTGGTGGCTGGGGGTATGGTAATAAGGGTGATAATGCAATTTTTGAGGGAATGCTACAGACATTTCGGGGGCGGTTTTCTGATTATAAACTCTGTGTTACTTCTTTTTCCCCGCGAGAAACAAAAGAGCAGCATGATGTTGATTCTATAAACTCCATCCACAGGCTTTTAGCTATTCGTAGACCATTGTCAATATTTAGATGGATGGCTGTCTATATTTGGAGAATGTCAGGGTTTCGAATAATGCTTTCGCCCGTGCTTTTAAGGCACATTAAACTTATAAAACAGTCGTCTGCAGTAGTAATGGGTGGGGGGGGGTATTTTAATGACGAATGGCCCGATATGTTAAGGGCCTTATATGTTGTTGTAGATATAGCGAAAATTACGGATAAGCCAGTCGTTGTGTATGGCCAGACTGTAGGTCCGTTTTCAGAAAAAACCATAAATTCTTCTCTTAAGCATTATCTGAAAGAATTTTCAAGAATAGCGTATCGAGACGTACAGTCTCAAAAAGTATTAAAAAATGCGGGAGTTCCAGAGTCTAAGATGGTTTTGTCTGCCGATGAAGCAAATTTGTTATCGGTACGTACTTCGAGTGCGTTCGCTAATCAATTTGGGAAAACAGCAGATTTGGTGATTGGTGTCATGATACAGAAGTTTCGTCCCCACCTTGGGGTGCATGGCCCAACGGCTTTGGGGCGCGTTAAGACAAAGCAGCAGTATTTGACTGAGTTTTCGCAAGCGCTATTGAATATATCAAGTGCAAATCCAGGTACAGAGTATCTATTTATTCCTAGTACAACTTGGGATGAAGCCACATGTAAGGAAGTGTTTGATGAAGTAAGACGTACGGGTGCTGTAAAAGCTAAATTTTTATCGAACCCTACAGCAGATCAGTTTATCGCCGCGTGTCAGTCTGTTGAATTGATGATTAGTACCAATATGCATCCAGTAATTTTGGCTGCGACTGCTGATAAGCCAAGTTTGGCCATTTCTTATCACTACAAATTAGATGATTTTATGAAGTCAATTGGCTTGGGTGATTTTGTTGTTCGAATAGATGATTTTTGCGTAGATGAGATTGTTTCGCTGGCAGAACGAGCCCTGAGTAAGCGCAAAGAACTAGGCGAAGAGATTTCATCTCGCACCCGTGAAATTAAAGCTTTGGCAAATAAAAATGGCGATTCTTTAAAGTCTGTTCTTGGGGCGTAATTTAGCATCTATGGTTTATAAAATAAAATAATGGTATCTATGTTTAGCGACGCACACAAAAATTGTAATTGTGACAGTCAGGACTCTGAAGAGCCGACCGTTTTAATTATCCTTGTTAATTACAAGCGGCCTTTTGATACCGTTGCTTGTATAGAGTCGTTGCTAAACCAGTCATACCGCTCTTGGAGATGTGTTGTATATGAAAATGGATCGGGTGATGATTCATTTTTAGTTATTAATTCCAGGCTTGCCGAGTCGGGAAGGTTTATTCAATGCGAACGCAAAATTCGTGACGGATTTGAAGTCGGTGTGTTTTCAAAATCTACGAATCTTGGCTGTGGTACCGTTGCGATTGTAAAAGGTGATGAAAATTTAGGCTTTGCTGGTGGGAATAACGCAGCTATAAATTTCGCAAAAAGATTTGGTGTCTTTGGGAATGAGTTCGTTTGGTTGCTAAATAATGATACTGTCGCAAATGATGATGCATTGTTTAATCTAATTAAGCGAATGCGTATGCCTGGTGCCGAAAGAGTCGGGTTGTGTGGTGCTACGCTATTGTATTTTGGCTCAAAAAATATTGTTCAGTGTTTTGGTGGAGCCAGATATGGCAAATGGCTCGGGAGTGTAGCAGAGTTAGGGAATGGTAAAACATTAAGTTTATTACCATCCTCTGCAGAAGTAGAACCACAGCTTAGTTATGTTTCAGGAGCTTCTATGTTTGCAAGAAATACATTCCTAGAAGCTGTTGGTCCAATGTGTGAAGAATATTTTCTATATTATGAAGAGGTTGATTGGGCTGTACGTGGTGAAAGGTTAGGTTTTTGTCTCGGATATGCTCCAGATGCAATAGTTTGGCATAAAGAGGGAGCCGTTTTGGGGTCTGGCCGGGCAATAACGCGTAGTCCTCTTGCTGAACATTTTGGACTAAGCAGTAGGTTGCTGTTCACAAAAAAACACTATCCATTGGCGCTACTAAGTATTTGGCTAGTTGGTTGGCTCCAGTTTGTTAAACGAATATTTAATAGGCAATGGATCAACGCAAAGGTGATTGGTAACGCCCTGTTATTAAAAAAATATCAGAGGAACTGATGAGGTTTAGATATGTATTTGTTGTTTTATTATCATTGACTCCGGGTTTTTTTACTTATGCTATCGGGCGACAGTCTATTATTACTTATCTTTCATGGTATCCATCGTTCGGTACCGCAGTGGGGTGCGATAAGTGGAGAGAAGGTGGCCCAGATTACGCGAAGCGAGCTATCCAAGGCTTAAACCGCCCTTTAGTTGCAAGAGCGTCACACGCTTCCGAATATTCGTCACCAATTACATATTCACTTTCGGTCAACGGGGGGCTGAATATTAAATCGGAGCTGACGCAAATTAAGTCTGCTGGGTTTGATGTAATAGCATACGATATGCTTCCCAGTCCGAATCCTATGCGACCGAGATATTCGGGGCCGGCTTATTGCGGTCTAGATCAATTTAATCGATTTGGGCAAATCGCGGACGAATTAAGTCTCAAAGTTGCGCTTTTTTCAGATATTAAAAATTTATCCGCCGATTTTCCTGGTGGCTATTCGTTTAATTCAATTGATTGGCAAGGCGCATATTCTACTGTTGTTAAATATTATGGCGATAAGCCTTGGTACTGGAAGCCCCTTGGCCGACCTGCCATATTCCAGTTTGGGGCAAGCGTTGGCGCTATGAAAGGACTCAATGGGGTTGGCGCCATTCATGAGTGGGAAAAAGTTGTCAAAAGTGTTTCTGAAAGTGGAAATGCACTAGATGTTTTTCTGGATGTGCGTCCAGCTGACTATTATGCTTTAACAGTGGCTGAGGGCGATGGAAAAGTCATGCCATTTTTATTCGCACCTGGCGCGCCATCGGTGTTCCTGAATAAGTTTTTAAAGGATTTGGCAAGCAGAACCCCTTACCCCATTTGGTCGGTCAGTCCGGGTTATTACAACAGGAAGTTGCGTGTATATTTGCCTCCTGATTTTTCGCGTATTCACGCAGCCTATTCAAATGCTCTTGCTAATAACGCCCAAGCAATGCTTGTTGCAACGTGGAATGATTTTGAAGAAGAAACCGATATCGTTGAATCCACGCATAAGGGAAGTGCATTACTGAAGGTTTTTGAGTATTACAATGCTTGGTTCAAATATGGAAAGCCGCCGCCTCTTAAATATCCATTAATGGTTTTTGCATTACCTTCATATAGATTTGAAAATGTAAGAAGTTCTCAGCCAACATGGGGTGGTGGGGAGGCAGATGCAAAAAATAACGAATACGGACAGGTCGTATATTATTGGGCGCACATGAAGGCTGATGGTTGGGTTTTAATTAATGATCGAAAAATTTTACTGCACAACGGATTAAATATTGGCAAGGTGGATATTGGGCGGGCTCCAAATATAAATATTTTTAACTCTTTGGGTGGGGCAGTTAGCTCTCAAGTTAAATGGTTAGAAAATGAGAGTGATAAGGGTACAGATCCTGGTATGACCTTCGTCTATAAAATGCTTGAGGGTAATTGAATGGGCGATGTTATTGTTCAGTTAATTATGTTGCCCTTGGCTATTATGTGTGTTGTTATATCAATTCGGTTTAGCGAAAGATGGATTAACCCAGTTAGTATTGTGTTTGTTGGCTTTTTCTTGCCGTTAGTTGCTGCAACATTCCGTCTGTCAGATTTACAAGCGAGATCATGGCTTCCTGATACATATCTCGCGCTTTTGTTGATATTTGGAAGTTGGTTATTTCTGCCGACACTAATAATTGTCGCAAAAGGTAAGGTTGGCAACTGTTTAGAGGTTTCGGATAAATTAAGGACAGGGCATTTCGCATATGTGTCGCGGGTTTTTGCTCTAATTGTCGTAGCTGCATATTTCATAAGCAACTACATTCAGGCTGGCACGTTGCTTCCTATTCTCTTCCCAGAAATTGCGTATCGCTTGCATACGGACTTCCCTCCTGTCCTTAGATTGTTTGCCCGGTGTATTCCTGCTGCAGTCGGTATTTCATATGTCGCATTTGCTTTTCATCGAAAGAAAATTGACCTATTGATTATAGTCATCGCCGTTATTACACCAATTACTAGGCTTTCGCGTATCGATGTCATGCTTAGTGCAGTTGTATTAGTTATTGTGTTTTCTGCGTTGCCGTTATTTAAGATGAATGCCAAACGGCTGATGTTGTTGCTGGCAACCGTTTCCGTTGTCGCGATCGGCGTAGTTGAGTTAGGTAATCAACGAACTAATCGCTTTGGGCTTTATAAGGTTGAATATGGTCAGGCTATTAAATGGAATGCGGATATTGCGGGGCCGGCTGGTGTGTTTCCCGTGCTATATGGTTACTTTCCGCTGAGTTTCGAAAACTTTGATTCATTTATCGCGCATGCGGGTGAGCGAAGAGGTGATGGTCTAAGTTCATTTGATTGGTTTTTCACCGGGATTGTAAAGTTGAATCGTCTAGCCACCAGTGACAACGGTTCATACGGTTCATTTATTCCAGTTTCGTCAGCTGCTAACGTTCCTACTGCGCTTTTGCCATTTTTTAATGATTTTGGATTGTTGGGGATGGTTTTCCCGGCAGCGCTTTATATGGTTGTATTGGTCTGGTTTTTTTATAAAAGTGCTAGAGATGTTGTATGGCTATTGTTGTTTGGTGTTTTTAGTGCCGCGTTTTCATTGGCATCTTTTCAAGCCCTTGTTGCGGCGCCAATTATCTTTCACCAACTGTTATTTATATCAGTCGTTTTTCTTATTGCTCGATATTTCGGGGGGCGAGGTCTTTCAAACTCCAGTTGATTATAAATACAATTTCCGCTGTAGTCTAAAGATAAAGTACTTTTTTCCTACAGGTATTTCCCTTGTTTCGTTATGCAAAAATTAATTCTCAATCTATCAATGCTTGGGCCTAAGCCTACCGGCCTGGGTGTTTATTCTGAGCATTCAGCAAATGCATTAGCTAGCCATTTTCAAGTTGGGTTGATTGCTGGGCAAAGTGCTCTTCCTCCTGGCGATCTATTAATCAAGGCTCCTGAGTCTATTGCTATCGGTGGCGGGAAGTTGGCGGCGATTCGTCGGCAGCTTTGGATGCGTTCGCTTTCGTTCGATGCTGGCTCATTGGTTTATTCCCCTACGCACCATGGTTTGCCCGGGATAAGAGATCAGATCATCACGATTCATGATTTGATTTGTCTCCGCTTCCCTTCGCAACATAAGCCACAGTATTTGTTCTTCAAGTTCGGCCTGCCGAGAT
>JAGGAB010000097.1 GCA_017889705.1 Bacillota bacterium
TTATTTATATAAGTGATTTAAAGGAATTGCAGCAGCTTACAGTAGATAACGGCACAATAACTATTGGTGCGGCAGTTACTCATGCACAAATTTCCAGTTCACCTGATATGATTGAGTTTGCTCCCGCACTTGCGGCAGCTTCAGCTTCTGTAGGTTCGCCGCAAATCCGTAATCGTGGCACTATTGGTGGCAATTCCGGCAATGCTTCGCCGGCAGGTGATACAATATCGGCACTAATGGCATATGCAGCTGTTGTTACTATTGCCGGACCGCAAGGTATTAGAACAATTCCGCTTAATGAATTTTTTACAGGACCTGGACGAACTGTACTTAAATCAGACGAATTAATACTAAACTTTTCGTTTAGCGCCCAGCAGGCAGGCCAAGGCAGTGCTTTTGAAAAACTTGGCAAGCGAAAAGCATTGGCAATTTCAATTGTAAATGCAGCTTCGTTTATTGCTGTAGATGCTGATCAAACAGTAACTCAGGCCAGAATTGCCCTGGGGTCTGTAGCTGCCACTCCCCTTAGGATTACTGCAGCGGAAAACTTATTAATAGGAAGAAAACTTACTGACAGTGTAATTGTCGAGGCAGCGAAAACTGCTGCGGATAGTGTAAAGCCTATTGATGATGTGCGTTCGGAAGCTGACTACCGCAAAAAAATGGCAGCAGTATTGACGCAAAGAACTTTGGAAAATAGCCGCAGTTTTTTATGTTTATAAAAAGTGTATGGAAAGGGAAAAAAGAAATGGCTGCAGCGAGGGCTGCCAGCCATTTCTTTTTTCATGATCTTATGCTTTGCAGGGGTTGTCTTGAACGACACAATCACTGTCCACTGTCTCCTTGGCGGCGATTATGCCGACGCAAGCTTAGGCTAAGTTTGCGATAAATTACTCACGAGTAACCTGTTCGATAAACTTCTTTGGTAGCAGGGGAAGTGTAGTGTTTTTTTTCGTGATCAAGTAAATTTGCGAATCAAGCGTTGGATGCTCAATTTTTTT
Organism: Bacillota bacterium; assembly: GCA_017889705.1. Classification (GTDB taxonomy): domain Bacteria; phylum Bacillota; class Negativicutes; order Sporomusales; family Sporomusaceae; genus Sporomusa. The sequence continues at coordinate 1,002 of JAGGAB010000097.1, forward strand.
GATAAGTAAGGATTTTTTGTTGTCAAAAAGCATTGCGGATGTGTACGGCATTACTGCGACGCCAATATCAGCATCGGCCATATAAAATGAGGAACCAATATAATCATTTTCGCAGACGATTTGCAGTGAGATATTTTTTTCCTCGCACAGGCTGTCTAGTATTTTTTTGTAACGGCGGTGGACAATAAGCGGTTTTCCTATGAGTTTTCGCAGGTCTATCGTATCGGGTTTCGTATCTGCCAAGAATGTCTTCGAACCGATGGCAACGAAGAAATCTTTTTGGTTTTCTTTAAGAAACGGATTTTTTACCATCATGATCTGGTAGCGCTTTTGATTGAAGGGAGCACGGACAAAGGCGAAATCGACGAGGCCATTGTCAAGCAGTTCCATGGCTTTGAAACTGTTGCATTCGTGGATCTTATAGTTGACATCTGGATATTTTAGCTGAAATTCGTGAATATTTTTCGGGAGGATAGACCCGCAGACAGAAGGAATGGTGGCAATGTTGATTGTGCCAAACATTTCTTTTCCAATATTCTGCATGAGCGAGATGGACTGATTGGTAAGTGACAGGATTTGCATAGCCTTATCCTGAAATATCCGGCCTTCACTGGTGATATGCAATGCATGACCTTCACGGTTGAACAGCTTTACCTGCAGTTCGTCTTCCAAAAGCTTGAGATGATAACTGAGAGGAGGCTGGGAGATATTTAGTTTTGCGGCTGCCAGAGTCATATTGTTTGTTTCGGCGATTGCAAGAAAGTACTCCAGTTGTTTATAGGTCATAATTTCCTCCGTTATATAAATTTTATATAAGATGATTTAAATTTAATATTTTTAATATAATACTTATACTGCTATAATAAGACTTAGTTAAAGAACAGCTTGAAATAGTTCCATAGGTTTAGTAATACACACAATGCCGTGTGAAGTCAAGGACTTCATGCGGTTTTTTGTTTTATTTTAGCGAATTTTCGCTGTATCAGTACTAAAGACTAATTTTTGAAGGGAGTTTTTGTTATGGGAAAAATGCTGATAAAAAATATAGGAACAATTGTGAGCGGTAATGTGGATAAACCTATTCTCGATGGGGATTCCATTATTATAGAAGATAACATAATTGTTTCTATAGGTAAAGGGCTGATGGCAAAAGACGATGCACAGATTATCGATGCCAATGGGTCTACGGTGACACCGGGACTTTTTGATTCCCATGTGCATACAACACTTGGAGACTATGCGCCGCGGCAAAACGCTCTAGATTATATTGCCAGTGCGTTAAATGGCGGCGTGACAACTATGATTTCCGCTGGCGAATGCCATACACCTGGTCGCCCGAATGATCCGGTTGGCACTAAGGCTCTGGCAATTGTCGCGAGCAAAGCTTTTTATAAAGCACCTCCTGCAGGCGTCAAGGTACATGGCGGGGCGCTGATTTTGGAAAAAGGATTGACAGAAAAAGATTTTGCGGAACTTAAGGAAGCCGGTGTGTGGCTGGTTGGTGAAATCGGCCTTGGCAGTGTAAAAAAAGCAGAAGATGCGGCAGTCATGGTAGAGTGGGCACATAAGTACGGTTTTAAAGTGCAAATGCATACAGGCGGCACGTCAATTCCAGGCAGCTCCACAGTAAGTGCAGCTGACGTGATGGCGACAAAGCCTGATGTGGTATCACATATTAACGGCGGACCTACATCCATTTCGCTGGACGAAATTGATAAGATTATCGAAGAGACGGATTTGGCTGTAGAAATCGTACAATGCGGCAATCCAAAAGCAGCTGATCATGTATTTAAAAAAGTGAAAGAGTTAAAGGTCTTTGACCGTGTTATTTTCGGCAATGATGCTCCTTCAGGCACTGGGCTCATTCCTTTGGGGATATTGAGAAATATATGTTTTGCTGCCTCTGTCTCTGCTATAGCACCGGAACAGGCCATCTGTATGGCGACTGGCAATACAGCTAAAGTATATGGTCTTAATACAGGGGAGATTGCACCAGGCAAAGAAGCAGATATCGTAATGATGGATGCTCCTATAGGGTCGGTAGCCGATGATGCGCTTGGCGCATTTGCCGCTGGTGATATTCCAGGGATCAGCATTGTCATGATAAACGGCAAGATTTTGGTAACGAAGAGTAAAAATACGCCGCCTGCTAAAAAAATAGCTGCGCTAATCAAATAGTGAGTGAGAGGATGATATACATGAAAGAACCGATCATTAGAAAAATTGTTACAAATGTAGAAGAAATTTGTTTTGAAGGCTTTAAAAAATTGGATAACCCGCTACATAAATGCGTAGTTGCAGCTGTTATTAAAAATCCATATGCCGGCGCTTATGCGGAAGATCTCAGCGATTTGGCAGAGATCGGAGAATACCTTGGAGAATATCTTACTAAAATCGCCGTAAAAAATCTGGGTGGGGCGGCGATTGAGAGTTATGGCAAGGGCGCGATTATTGGTGCTAACGGAGAACTCGAACATGGTGCGGCTATTCTTCATCCCAAACTCGGTAAACCAATGCGGGATGTCATTGGCGGTGGCAAGGCGATCATTCCTTCGGCGAAAAAATGCGGCGCTCCGGGCACAATCCTTGATGTACCGCTTCATTACAAGGATGCGGCTTTTGTCAGAACCCATTATGATGCGATAGAAATTCGCATTGCAGATGCACCCAAAAGTGATGAGATTGTCGTTGCAGTAGCTTTTACCGACGGCGGTCGTCCGCATGCTAGAATTGGCGGTTTACAAATTAGTGAAGTCAAGGGCGAAGACGGTTTAAGATAAGAATTTGTATTTCTGTAGAGCACTGGCGCCACAGAAACTGCCCATTTTCGGGAGCTTCCGTGACGCCTATTTTTATAGGCATGATAAAGGGGGAGTAAAGTTATGGATACGGTATATGAGTCAAAGAAAATAATTGCTAGGCTTGATAATTTACCATTATCACGTTTTCACTATAAGATGCTATTTGTCAACGGTCTGGCATGGGCATTTGATGCATTTGATGTTGGTATCGTTACCTTTATTGTGACAGCGCTCACTAAGGATTGGGGACTTACTGCAGGACAGATTGGGGTGCTGCTAAGTTCCGGGATGGTCGGCATGATTGTTGGTGCATTCTTTTCTGGCCCGCTGGCCGATAAATATGGACGCAAGGCGGTATTTAAATGGACATTGTTGATGTTTTCGCTTTTTTCACTGCTGTGTGCGTTTGCTTGGGATTTTACTTCACTGATCGTTTTTCGCTTTTTGGTTGGCGTGGGACTTGGTGGAGAAACGCCTGTTGTTACTTCGCTGCTGGGCGAATTTATACCAGCGCAAAATAGGGGGAAGGTGCAAGGCCTTTTGAACTGTTTTTGGGCTGTTGGCTGGATTGCCGCTACGGCTGTAAGTTATTATGTTATTCCAGCTGTTGGCTGGCGTTGGGCCTTTGTTGCCGGGGCGCTTCCGGCCCTCTATATTTGGATCATCCGCCTGCATTTGCCGGAGTCTCCGCGCTGGCTAGCTTCTCAGGGACGCTATGAAGAGGCAGCGATCATTATGAACGACATTGAGTCTGTGGTAAGTAAGACGCATAAAATAGTACCGGTTACTGAAGAAGATGTGAAAAAAGTAGTGGATATAAACCCAAGACCAATTGGAGATTTATTTAAGAAAAAGTACCTTAAAACTACTGTTATGCTTTGGATTCTCTGGTTTATGGGCATGTTCGGCTATTACGGATTGTTTGCTTGGATGCCGACCTTGCTGGTAAAAGCGGGACATAGCATGGTTAAATCTTTCCAATATGTGTTATTCCTGCAATTAGCATATATACCAAATCAGATTCTTTCCGCTTATTTGATGGACAAAGTCGGCAGAAAGAAACTTTTGGTAGGAAATCTCTTCTTCTCGGCTGTTGCCACGGTTGTCTTTGGTATTGCTTTAGGCAATCAGTTGAGTACATCGGAAGTTATTATGCTGGGATTGCTGACCTCATTTTTTGTGTCAGGCATTTGGGGTATCACATACACATACACGCCGGAACTTTATCCGACGGGTATTAGGGCCACTGGCACCAGCTGGGCTTCGACATGCTCACGTTTTGGTTCCATGTCGGCACCGCTGGTTATCGGTTACAGCCTAAATTTAATTGGCGTCGCGGGTGTATACGGAATCGTAGCTGTGGCCTTTGGTCTTGCCAGCATAGCTGTATTGACAATGGGAATAGAAACAAAGGGGAAAACGTTATAAGTCTGCAAGCATAAAAGTGAGCAGAAATGATTCACTTTTTATGCCAGCATAACAGGATGATATAATTTATGAAAAAAAGAATAATTGGAATTTTTTTAGCGATTTTTGTTGCTGTCAGTATTTTAGCCGTACCGGAAATTCATCATTTATCGAATATCGGACAAAGATGTCTGGCGGTATTTTCGGCGGTATTCATTTTATATCTGTTTGAATCGATTCATGTTGCTGTTATAAGTCTTTTAATCGTGCCAATATTAGTGATGTTTCATATTACCGATATTAATGCAGCGCTTAAAGGATTTGCCTCAACTTCTACCTATCTTATTATTGGTTCTTTTGTTATGGCTGCAGCTATGCTCAAATCAAACTTAGGCGATAGAATTACCTATTGGGTGCTGGTGCGCGTAGGTACCAGCACCAAGCGGATATCTTTTGGCATCATGTGCGTGAATATTGTTATGGCGTTTTTGATTCCGTCTTCGACGGCGCGCACAGCTATGCTGCTGCCGATTTGCATAAAGATTATAAATTTATTTCAGGATAAGGAAAAAAACGGCGGACGTTTTGGAGCCAATCTTTTGATGACGCTCTGTTGTACGAATTCAACGATCAGCGCCGGAATCCTAACCTCGACGGTGACCAACCCTATGGCGGTGCAATATATAACGGCGACCACAGGGCAAACAGTATCCTTCGTGAAATGGCTGGAATGGGGATTTCCTCCGGCGCTTCTCATGACAATAGTTTCCTGGCTTTTGATCCAGTTGATTTTTTCAGCAAAGATCAATGCGGATGGACACGGCAGAGAATATTTCCGGCAGAAATTAAATGAAATGGGTTCAATAAGCAAAAGCGAAAAGAATGTTTTTATCGTATTCTTAGGAACGATCCTGCTCTGGATATTTGGCGAAAAATTTGGCATCGACAGTACAACAGTATGTCTTTTGAGTGCCTGTGTGTTATGTCTTCCGATTTTTGGCTGTCTCGACTGGAAAGAATGCCAGGACAGTATCTCGCTCAATGTGGTATTTGTATGCAGCGGTGGAATTAGTCTCGGTGCTGCCATGAGCGATACCGGAGCTGCGAATTGGCTGGCAGAGAGCATTTTTTCATTCATGCATCTTAGTCAGTATTCTTCAGCGGCTACCATCAGCATTTTAATTGTAATTGTTCAATTTATGCATGTTGTGTTTGTTGGTACGGCTACAATGGCGAATGTATTTTTTCCGATTCTTGTAGGCATCGCAGAGGTATCCGATATTAACCCGATGCTTACGGTACTACCGGCAGCCTTTATGATTGGCGGGTATCCGATTTTGATGTTTTTCAACACCACGCCAAATATTCTGTGCTGTGATACCGGGGAGCTAAAAAACCGGGATTTTCCCTTGTTTGGTTGCTGTGTATCCGTGTTAGCCTGTATTGTTTATATTGTCTGTGTATATTGGTATTGGCCGTTGATTCATGCCATGTGAGGCTTTGAGGCATAGAGGTATATATGAAAGTAAATTAAAAAGTGGGGATTGAATGATGAGAATTGGATTTATCGGTCTTGGAAATATGGGAAAGCCTATGGCGCTGAACCTTTTGAAAGCGCAATGCGACTTAACGATTAATGATGTCAGCTATAGGGGCTAAAACGGCCGCAACGCCGGCAGAACTCGCACAGAAAGTTGATATTGTAATTACAATGCTGCCAAACGGCAATATTGTTGAACAGGTAGTAAATGGCCCCCAGGGTATTCTGACAGCAGCTCAGCCGGGGCTTTGTATCTTAGATATGTCAAGCGTGGCGCCTGGCTTTACGCGTAAAATGGCAGACTTGGCCGCAAAGAAGCAAGTGGACTATGTGGATGCCCCAGTCAGCGGTGGTGTGAAAGGCGCTGGCGCTGGGACACTCACGATTATGGCCGGGGGAACTCCTGAAGTTGTAGCCAAATGCCGCCCTATCTTAGAAATTTTAGGGGGGAAAATCTATGAAGTCGGAACAGTGGGGGCTGGTGATGCTGTAAAAATGATTAATAACCTTCTCTTGGCCGTGAATATGGCGGCAACAGCAGAAGCCTTCACACTTGGTGCGAAGATTGGGCTAGATCCTAAGGTTATGTTTGATGTTATTAGTACCAGTTCAGGCAACAGTTATGCTCTAGAGGCCAAAATGCCAAACTTTGTTTTCAAGGGTGCATTTGACCCGGGCTTTATGATTGATCTGCAGTATAAAGATCTTGAACTGGCTGTTCAGACAGCAAAGGAATCACAGGTACCGCTTATGATTGCGAATGTTGTGCAGCAACTTTATGGACAGGCGCAGGCTGCGGGACTTGGTAAAGAAGATATTTCCGCTATCATAAAGCCGCTAGAAAAACTTACTGATATTCAGGTACGCATGTAATGTTTAAAAAATTGTTGTCAGTGCAAAATAGCAGAACATCAGCCGATATTTTTACGCTGCTTGACAGCGAACCAAAGAATGAAGAATCTATCGGAAAAATGCTGATTATGGATGCTGAAGGGCTAGTGGAAGGCGACTGCAGCGAGTTTGTTTTGCAGCAAATACTGGAGAAGAGACGCCAGACAACATGGGAAAAACCAATTTCCTTCTGGGTTGAGGAAAAGAGTGGCAATCTGTACCGTTTTTTTTGGGATAAAATTGAGCAGCCATTTCGTGTTGTTGTTATGGGAGGCGGGCACATAAGTCAACCTTTGGTGCAAATTTTGGGAATGATGAATTTTGCTGTAATCGTTATTGACGATCGTCCCCAATTTGCCAATGTGTCCAGATTTCCTACAGCCCAAAGGGTCATTTGTCAGACTTTTACTAAAGCTTTGGCGACTTTAAAAATTGATAGTAACACTGCGCTTATCATCGTGACACGGGGGCATCGCTACGACATAGATTGCTTGCGTGCCACGATAAATAAGAACTTTCGCTATTTGGGAATGATAGGGAGCAAAAGGCGGATAAAAGAGATCATTAGGCTGCTTGAGGATGAGGGCGTTTCCGCAGAGTGTCTTAATCGTCTGAACGCACCGATTGGCCTCGATATTGGGGCTGAAACACCTACAGAAATTGCAGTGAGTATCGCTGCTGAAGTGGTAGCTGTTTTTCGGGGCGGGTCAGGTATACCGCTTAGTAAAGTGGGGAGATGATTTAATGGATAGCACAATACTGAGCATAATTTGTGAAAAAAAAGCAGAAGAAATGAATTCCGTTCTGGTTACTATTGTTGATACGCGAGGTTCTACGCCGCGCAAGGCAGGCTGTCAAATGCTAATCTATCAGGATGGCCGATCTTATGGAACGATAGGAGGCGGCTGCGGGGAAGCAGAAGTAAAGCGGCAGGCTTTAATTGCTCTGGATGAAAAACAGTCTCAGTTATATACAGTATCTATGTTAAATGAAGCGGCTGCAGATGAAGGAATGGTTTGCGGCGGAGTCATGGAGGTCTTTATTCAGATGATTTCCAAGTTTGATGATGAAAAATAATCAATGATATACTTTTAAAACTTGTGGGCAGTTTAGATATCTGCGTTATTGTAAGGGAATTATTCTACCGTCTATCTGGTCAATATTTTATATGTTGGCAAATAATTCATGATCAATTTTTCAACTTATTTGCAAGTTTGAAATTGAATGATGCTATATAATTCTTCTATAAACGTTAAAATTCGACAACAATGAAGTTGCTCTATATTTGTTTACAAATCTCTTCTTCTTATTATTAAGCCAGTTGTTTTATAAGTAAGATGTTAAAAACCAAGTTAACTTCATAATGAAGATGGCAATGGAGCCAATGGATGTAAAATATTTGCAGCCATTAGCTTTTTATTTTTATAGAGCTTAGGAGGCAGTTATATGATTCAAGTTGAGAAAATGTCCTGCAAAGGCTGTGGGGTCTGCAAGAAAAATTGTCCAAAAGCAGCAATTGCGATAAAGGAAAAGGTAGTTGAAATTAGTGATCTATGTGTAAGTTGCGGTATTTGTACAAGGGTTTGCCCGTTTGGGGCGTTAAAAATGGTGGAAAGTTCACCTGCTGCCGTTCGCTGCCAGTGTTGTCCGGTTGAGTGCCAGATTGAGCCTGGCTTTGAAGGGGCTTGTAAGAGATATACCAATATAAACGGACAGCTTGTGCGAAATCGTGATTTAGTATTAGAGGCACTGCCTATAGTAAGTAAAAAAGCGCTTTTGCCGGAGAAACCGTTGATAACAGCAGTAGGCGCTGGCACTTCCTATCCTTGTTGCCGTCCGGCTCCTTATATTGTAGAGAAGACAGTAAATGATATCGATGTTGTTACCGTAGTGACCGAGGCACCGCTAAGTTATAGCGGAATAAAAGTTAAAATTGACGCCAACACGCATATTGGGGATCAAGGTGCTCAGATACTGTGCGAAGGCGCAGTTGTCGGTATGGTTGATACAGAAGAGTATGGAGCTAAGATGCTCTCACTTGGCGGAGCCAGTATTCTAAGTGGCAAAAATGGTTTTATTGCCGCTAAAACCGTAGTAGCACTAGCCAATGGTGAGGAAGTAGAGCTGCAGGTAGTAAAGGGCAGTTCTCTTAAGCTGCAGGTCGGTAAAGCGCCTGTAATTGACGGTAAACTGGAAAAAAAGATGCGGGTAGGCTGCGGCAGCGCCACAATCGGAATGTTTGCTAAGACAATCAGCCAAGTCGTTGATGAAGCTATCATTCTTGATTTCCATGTAATTGGACTATTAAGTGAGCATAGAGCCGGAGAAGAAGTTGGCTTAAGCTATTGCGGTGTAGTGCCAAATGGCCGGAAAAGTACCAGGGGACGCTATTTTGGCGAACCAGGGCATGGCTGGGGCGGAACCTGTATTCTGTCGGCGAAAGAGGCTGTAAAAACAGTAGACATGAACATTTCCCATGCGGGTATGCGTATTTTGGTTACTGAAACAACAGGACAGGAGGCTGGTTTATTAGAGGTGCAAGCTGATGGAACGGTCAGGGAAATTCCGATGACCGCACAAGTACAGAGCGTTGTTGATTTTATCGCTGAGAACTGTGAAGATGCCCGTGTTTCAGCAATATATGTGGGAGGAACTGGCGGCAGTGCTAGGGCTGGTGTTACCAGGCAGCCGATTAAACTATCCCAAGCTGTGCACGCAGGCGATGTCAAAGTAACGATTGGCGGCGGAGATACATACATTCTTCCTGGCGGCGGCATTAATTTTATGGTTGATGTAGAAAAGGTTGTACCCCATGCTTTTACCTGGGTTGCTACGCCGGCTACGGTGGTTCCGGTAGAATATACCATGGCAAAAGAAACCTTTGCTGAGCTAGGTGGGCATATGGAAGCTATTCGTCCGGTAAGTGAATTGAAAAAGGATAAAACGTCATGTTAGGAACAAGCCAAAGTAATATTTTTGTTGACTATGGGCCGATGCAAATGACAATACAGGCCGTCTTCGCCGGTAACCAAAGCAATAAGCAGGTACAAGACGCCGGCAGGTACGCAAAAGAACTTTTAACTGAGGTGGCGCGACAAAAAGAAATAGCCAAGAGGGCGCAACAAGATTTGCCCTCCAGTGTCTTTGGTTCTGAAGTTTTACAGCGTATGATAAACGCTGTGCGGCAGTCGACAGATAAAACGCTGACGCCCATGGCCGCAGTTGCTGGAACAATTGCAGATATGACCGCTGATTATTTAGCAGACCTCAGAGCCATTAAGGTTATCGTCAATAATGGCGGTGATATTGCCATCAGGCTTCAGGAAGGACAAACTGCCAGAGTTGGCATTGCCGTCAGCCGTAACGAGACAGTTATGCCAACGGTACTGATCACGAAAGAAAGCGGCATTGAGGGGATTGCCACAAGCGGCCTTGGTGGACGCAGCCTTACCAAAGGCATTGCATCAGCGGCTGTTGTAGCTGCTAAATCAGCAGCGCTTGCCGATGCGTGTGCGACAAGTATCGGGAATGCTGTTTTTACCGAGCATCCCCACATTCGTCTGGCGCTTGCTGAAGACTTAGACCCCAATACTGATATTCGGGGACATTATGTGGTAAAAGAAGTGGGGCTTTTACCTCCTGAAATAATTCAAAAGGCTCTTAATAATGGGCGAACCCAGATGGTGAGGCTTTTAGCCGATCAGGTGATTTTTAGAGCAGCCGTATTTATTGAAGATTGGAGCACGCTTATTCCAGATAATTGGCTGATGTCGGATGAGCAGCTTTTATATAAATAATCTATATAATTTATAATGGAGGAGATACTATGGGAATTACAAAACGTTTAGGGGAAATGCCGCTTAGTGCTTGGCATTGGCGGTTGCTGGCAATTATTGCGGTAGGTTGGGCATTCGATGCAATGGATACAGGGATTGTTTCCTTTGTACTGCCCAAATTGATGGGCCTTTGGAATTTGAGTGGCGCGCAAATGGGTTTTATTGGTAGTATTGGGCTGGTTGGTATGGCAATTGGCGCGGCCCTGGCAGGCTCTTTGGCAGACTCTATGGGACGAAAAAAACTTTTGGCAGCTACTATGCTAATTTATGGACTAGGTACAGGCGGCTGCGGTTTGGCATGGAATTATGAATCGTTATTGTTCTTTCGTTTTATTGTAGGCTTTGGTCTCGGCGGGCAAGTGCCTGTTGCTGTTACCCTCATGAGTGAATATTCGCCTGATAAATATCGGGGCCGCATGATTGTACTCTTAGAAAGTTCCTGGGCAATTGGCTGGCTGGCGGCAGCAGTAATTTCTTATTTGGTTATTCCGCAATATGGCTGGCAAATTGCCTTCTTTATCGGCGCTTTTCCGGCATTATGGGTGATCTATGTTTGGAAAGCCATTCCTGAATCGGCGCTTTATCTAGTGAAAAAAGGAAAACTTCAGGAAGCTCATGATATTGTATGTGAAATTGAACGCTCGGCAGGTATTCCATGCGGAGCTATGCCTACAGCAGATGAAACCAATGTTGGCAAAAAGGCATCCTTTGCTTTTTCTCAGCTATTTTCCGGCGTTTATTTAAAGAAGACAATTTGTTTATGGATACTCTGGTTTGGTTTGGTATTTTCCTATTACGGCATATTTATGTGGCTTCCGACCATGCTGGTTAAAGCAGGCCATAGCATGGTGCAATCGTTCTCCTTCGTTATGTGGATGACAGGCGCGCAGATTCCCGGTTATTTTACCGCTGCTCTTCTAGTTGATAAGATTGGGCGTAAACCGACCTTAGCCTCTTTTCTAATATTGTGTGCAGGTTCGGCATACTTTTTTGGCCATGCTACCACCTGGAATGAAATTTTATTGTGGGGTTGCTTGATGTCCTTCTTCAATCTTGGTGCATGGGGTCTGATGTACACGTATACTCCGGAAATGTACCCGACCGAAGCGAGGGCTTCCGGTACCGGTTGGGCTGGTGCTTGCGGGCGGATTGGCGGTATTCTGGCACCGATCGTGGTAGGTATGATGTTTACTGGTCCTGATAAATTTTCATTGGTATTTGCTATGTTCACCGGTGTATTGGTCATTATTGGCTTAAATGTGTTGGTACTAGGTGAGGAAACGATGAATAAGTCTTTGGAAGAAACCGGAGGAGAATAAAAATCGGAGGATATTTAAATGGAAGAGGCAAAGAGTATCTATCAGGCTTATCAGACTGTACTACCGGCAATTCATATTTTAAATAATGGTCGTATTGGACTTACTCTCACCGACTTAGAGAAAATTACCCTCTATCTTCCGGCCAAAACACTTGATTTAAAGTGTAAGACTGAAGATTTATTAGCGGCTGGCACAGGTATTTATCGGGCTGTTCATGAGAAACAGAGAATTACGGCTCATGTAGATAAAGCTTTGTATGGCGTTCCGTATATTTCCATGGCTATGCCGATTAAAACATCCGCGGGAGAGGTGATTGGCTCTATTGCGATCACACAGTCTGTTGAGCTTGAAGATCTGCTTAGGCAAATGGCGGAATCCTTAACGAGAAGTATGGAAAGTCTGGCAGGTACTACTGAGGAAATATCGGCTCAGACAGAAGAAGTGGCAGAGGTCGGCTTTGGTTTGGCGGCAGTTGCGAAAAATACGGAAAATCGTATCGGAGAGACCGATCAGGTAGTAGGTTTTATTCGCAGCATTGCCAGCCAGACGAATCTACTCGGCCTTAATGCCGCGATTGAGGCGGCACGAGTAGGAGAACAGGGCAGAGGGTTCAGTGTAGTAGCCGAGGAAATAAGGAAACTGGCCTCAGACAGCGGAAATTCCATCAAAAGTATCGAGTTGTCCTTATCACAGCTCAAAGATGAAAGCGGAAAAATGTCTGCCCAATCAATAGAGCTGCAAGAGATGATTAAAGGAGTCAATGAGGCAGCAGCAAATGTTGCAGACGTTGCTCAGCAGGTGAGCAGTGCAGTACAGCAAATGAATGCCGCAGCAGACAACTTATTTAAGGATATATAACAAGAAGCACAAGCACAGGGGGGGACTTTTATTATAAAAATTAGTAATCAGTGAGATATTGCTTAGCTTGGAATATCTTTCGGTTTGTGTTGTTTAAATTGTGGATTTCTTATATAATCACGTTCTCTAATCGGCAGAGGTGATTATATAAGAAATCCTTTTTTTGTTTTTTTACAGCCTGTAAACTAGTTATTTTTATTGAATTGTAATATTTATCCTATATGACGGCAATAATAAAGACAGAACGCTAAGGATAAACAAGGATGTGATGATAACAATGAATGAGACAGAGGAAAGCTGGAAAGAAAGTCCAATCGTGATTTTTGCAGGTGTGTTAGTAGTATATACAGTTAGCCACTCCATCATGGCATTATTTAGTTAATAAGGGAATTTGATATGGATCTTGTTTTTGGTATCTTTGCTACACGATTTGTAATGGTATTGACAATTTATTATCTGCGATGTTATCCTTAAAGCATAAGAATTGTAGGTGAATTCTATGTTTGGACCTAACACCATTTGCATTGTGGGTGATGCCAAGTCACCGCAGAATGACGCAGTAACTCATCAGTACGGACGCTTTTCCATTTGTTTCGTAGTAGATAAAGACTCTGGAAACATTATTATGTGCAGCAGTACATTTGCAATCAGTCTAACGAATGATTTTATAACTACCATTTTTAGTAATAAGAGTTTAACTACGGATAGTGAGATCATTCGTGTAGAAGTGGAAAATCGCTATTTTGGCGCTTCTCAGAAAGCGATTATTGTAGCATTTAAAGATGCACAAAAGAAATATAACAGTATAAAAAAAGGCATTCATGTACAAGTGACAGAGTAGTGCCACTCTTAGGCAAAAAGCATATGTGGCTGCTTCATTTATTACTAACGTAAATGAAATCCAGCAAAGCAATCCTTTTATCAGGATTGCTTTGCTGGATTTTTTTATTTAATAAGGAGGAGATATCATGAAAAGCAGTTTGCCAATTGGAATATTTGATTCAGGTATTGGTGGTCTTAGCGTTTACAATCAAATAAAGAAGGTATTGCCAAATGAGGATATCATCTACTTTGGCGATACGGCGCGTGCTCCGTACGGCCCTCGAAATCCATGGCAAATACGCGAATTTGTGAACCAAATGCTGTCTTTTTTTGATCGCTGTAATATAAAAATAGCTGTAAGTGCCTGTAATACCATTACTGTACTGGGATTGGAGGAGTTTCAGAAGAATCATGACTTTAAAATAGTAGGAATGAGCACAGGAGCACAGCAAGCGATAGCTGCCAGCACCAATAAACGTATCGGTGTTCTTGGAACAGAGGTGACAATTCGCAGTGGGATGCACCACAAAACCTTATTAGCATTAAAACCGGAGAGTAAAGTGTACACTCAGACTTGCCCTAAATTTGCGTCTCTCATTGAACAAGGAAAGTTGACTGGTATAGAAATAGAAGACGCAATTGCTGAATACCTAACCCCCTTAAAAAAAGAGAAAATAGATACGTTATTATTAGCTTGTACTCATTATCCGTATATAAGTGGATTCATAAAAGAATTCATGGGAGATCAAGTGAAGGTGATTGATCCAGCAGAAGAAACAGCTAATCAAATTAGGAACGTGCTTAGTAATGCTGGGATTTTAAATGACAATGGCAATTTAGGAGTAGGGAGGTTATATTTTTCAGGGCAGGCGCAGCAGGTACGCAGGATTGCCGAGAATATTATGGACACTTCAAGATGCTTGTTTTTAGAAAGAAATCTAGAAGGAGTAGTTCCATATAAATAATAATGTTACTGTATTCTACAGTATTGATGGATAAATTGCAATTCATAGAAGAATTTTAAAAATTGCAGGAATATAGGTGAGAAGTAATGAAGTAATGCAGTATTTCATAGAATTTTTAATAATGGTGTTGTTTACACGTTGTATCACCTTAGGATATTGTGGTTTTCTAAGACTGAAAATTCGAAACAAGGGATTAGTAAGAGGCTTTGCGTAGTGATTGGAGGGAAGAGTTCATGGATATGAATGTTCTCGGTGAGCCCGTTGGTCATAATATGGGGATAGCTTGGAATCAATTTATTCGTTCAGGAAAAATCGCAGCAGGAATTGTTTCGCCTTTGGTTGCTAAGTCATGGGAAAAATGTGCCAATCGAAACATGAACCCTACAGAAGGTCGGGGGCAAATTGAATTAGGGCGTAATGAGCTTAAAGAGCTGCTAGATAAGAACGAAAGAACGATTCGTATTGCCAATCCTTTTATGAAAAATCTTTATAAAATGTTTTCCAATACGGGATTCATTATCGTATTGGCGGATATTAAAGGATATATATTAGAATCTTTTGGTGATAAGGAACGTTTAAAGAATGCACAATATCTTAACTTTGTTCTTGGAGCTAATTGGTCAGAGGCAAGCGTAGGGACAAATGCAATTGGACTTGCGCTAGCTACGGGAAAGCCGGCTCAAGTCTCAGGCTGGGAGCATTTTTCACAACCGCATCACTGCTGGACTTGTTCGGCAGCACCCATTTTTAATAAACAAGGAGAAATGGTTGCCGTACTAGATATTTCCGGGCCTGTACATGAGAAAAACTCTCATACCCTGGGCATGGTGGCTGCGGCTTCAGAGGCAATTTCCATGCAGCTGAAGATGCAGCAGAAACAAAATGAAATGATTTTAGTGAATAAACATCTGGAAAGTATTTTTAATGCCATGTCAGACGGTGTGATCCTCATTGATAAATGTGGCATTATTAAAGACGTAAATACGATTACGAAACAAATGCTCAATCGCAATGACCAAAATATGATCGGCTGCTCGATTGATACTATTTTTAAAGAAATATCACCTGTCACGAAAGAGATGCTGCACCATAAGAAATCGTATTCTGGTATTAAGCTGTCAGTGCCTGGTTCTAATGGAACGAATCATTGTTTGGCTTCAGGTGAAATTGTTGCTGATGATCAGGGAGGCGTGAGCGGTGGTGTAGTGATCCTGCGTCCGATTCAACAAGGCAAGAGTTCAGCAAATTGCTATAATGCCCATAATGCGGATTTCACATTTAATGATATTATTGGTAATAGTTCTTCTATGCGTGAAGTGATGGGAGTGGCAGTATTAGCGGCTGAAAGCAGTTCAAACATACTCTTGCAAGGGGAAAGCGGGACTGGAAAGGAATTATTTGCTCAGGCGATTCATAACCAAAGTGCTAGGCGTAAGGGACCATTTATTGCTGTGAATTGTGGTGCAATCCCACGAGAATTGATTGGCAGCGAACTTTTCGGCTATGAAGAAGGGGCTTTTACAGGAGCCAAGCGAGGGGGGCGTCCAGGAAAGTTTGAGTTGGCGGCAGGTGGAACGCTATTCTTGGATGAAATTGGTGACATGCCTTTAGAACAGCAAGTCTCCTTACTGCGGGTACTGCAAGAAAAAAAGATAAATCGCATTGGCAGCGATAAAATAATTGCTACAGATGTACGAATCATTTGTGCTACGAATAAAAATCTGCTGAAAGAAGTGAGAATGGGGAGCTTTAGGCAAGATCTTTATTATCGTCTCAATGTAATCTCTGTTACCGTACCTCCTTTACGTGAACGGGGGGAAGATATCATCTTACTGCTTACTTCCTTTTTGCAAAATTTGAGCAAAGGCCGAAAATGCGAATTTGACCTAGATCCGGAAGTATTGCATTGCTTAAAAAAATATAGCTGGCCGGGGAATGTGCGTGAACTTCATAATGTAGCAGAACGAATTATCCATCTGGTTAAGGGAAAGACAGTATCCTTAGTACATTTGCCTGCCGATGTATATCATTGCTGCGAAGAGTTGACAGAACTGCCAACCCAAAGAAGCTCTTTTAAGGAACAGCGCAGGCGGGAGAACGAAAAAACAGAACGAGAAGAAATCATTACACTGCTTCATGAGTGCAACGGAAATATTAGTCATATTGCCAAACGAATGGGCGTAGCTCGTACCACGGTTTATCGAAAGATGCAATTGTATGCAATACAATATTAAAGAAATAAGTGTAGCGAGGTGTAGCACTGCGATACACCGTTACGACATTCACGCTACAGTTCATATAGAAAAAACCCACCTAAACCAGGTGGGTTTTTTCTATATGTCTTAGGGGGCGTCAGCATCTTTTGCTAAGTCGTATAAAATGTAAGTCCATAGGTGAAAAAACGAGGTTTTATGAACCACAAAGGCGCAATGCCGCTGACGCGGCACACAAAGGAGTGTACAAAAATATAAAGAAAATCCTTTGTGTCCTTTACGCCTTTGTGGTTCAATCACTTTTATATGTATTTAAAAGATGTACAGCATTTTATTATCTGTAAAGAGTTGGTATGAAAATTGCAACATAATAGTACGTAAAGAATTAAAAGCAACTTACGAGCGAATTACTTACAAGGAAGGAGAGGATTGATCTTTATTTCTTTATCCGTTATACAGTAGAGCATTCATAAAAAAAATATCTGAGTAATAAGAAAAGTCAAAATAGTTTAGGAGGGTTATGATATGGGCGATGTTACGAAAGAACAATTATTGGATTTTTATAAAACAATGCTGACAATCCGTAAATTTGAAGATAAGGCAGCCGAATTATTTGCAGCAGGCAGGCTTCCTGGCTTTGTTCATCTGTATAGCGGGGAAGAGGCTGTGGCTACAGGCGTATGTGCCAGCCTGACAAATAAAGATTATATCACCAGTACTCATCGAGGTCATGGTCATTTAATTGCCAAAGGCGGGCAAGTAGATAAGATGATGGCCGAACTATTTGCCAAAGTGACAGGTTATTGTAAAGGCAGAGGCGGATCCATGCATATTGCGGATGTGGACCTGGGTATTTTGGGGGCCAATGGTATTGTTGGTGCAGGACAGCCCATTGCTGTTGGTGCGGCATTTGCGAATCAGTATCTAAAGAATGATGCAGTTTCCGTATGTTTTTTTGGTGATGCTGCTTCCAATCGAGGTACCTTTCATGAAGCATTAAATCTGGCATCGGTTTGGAAACTGCCAGTGATTTTTGTCTGTGAAAATAATCGTTTTGGTATTTCTATGAATCAGAAAGATCATATGAATATTGTGGATGTTTCTCAGCGGGCCATATCGTATGGTATTCCGGGAGTCACAATCGATGGTAATGATGTTGCTGCTGTTTATGAAACGGCAAAGGATGCAATCAGTCGTGCAAGAAAGGGTGAAGGCCCAAGCTTGATTGAATGCAAAACATGGAGACATTATGGACATTTCCAAGGAGATGCCGGTTTATATAAAGATGCCCAAGAACAAGAAGAGTGGTTGAAAAAAGACCCCATACTAAAATTAGAAGAAAAATTAAAGGTTCTGAAATTTGCCAAGGATACGGAACTCAAGGAAATACAACAACAGATACAAGGGCAAATTGATGCGGCGGTTGAATTTGCCGAAAATAGTCCCGAGCCAAGTCCAGAAGATGTTCTCGCCGATGTGTATGCTCCCTGATTGCCGCTACATTGTTGGTCTGCGAGGAAAGGGATATAGGCTATGACTTTCCTAAGGATTGCTGTTTAGAATCGGTAGTTTGATTGATACAGAACAAAGAAAGGATGAAGAAAATGAAAAAAATGACATATGCCGAAGCCATTCGGGATGGTATGAGAGTAGAAATGCAAAGGGACGCCAACGTATATATTGCAGGTGAAGATGTAGGAAAATTTGGGGGCTGCTTTGGAGTTACGGCAGGATTATTTGATGAATTTCCTGGTCGGGTACTTGATACACCGATTAGCGAAACAGCGATTGTCGGTCATGCTGTTGGTGCGGCGGCAGCTGGACTGCGTCCAGTTGTTGAAATTATGTTCATTGACTTTATGGGTGTATGCATGGATGAATTGTTCAATCAGGCTGCAAAGATGCGATATATGTTTGGCGGCAAAGCAAAAGTCCCTATGGTGGTACGGACTCCTTGCGGCGGCGGTATGACGGCATCGGCTCAGCATTCCCAATGTATAGAAGCATGGTTTACTCATATACCCGGGATAAAAACAATTATGCCTTCAACCCCAGCCGATGCAAAAGGCTTAATGGCAGCAGCCATTCGCGATGATAACCCTGTCATGTATATTGAGCATAAGCAGCTGCTGGCCATGAGCGGTGAGGTACCGGAAGGTGAATATGTCATTCCTCTGGGCAAAGCAGATATAAAAAGAGCAGGATCGGATGTAACCATCGTAGCTTGGTCATGGATGGTTCACAAGGCATTAGCAGCGGCAGAACAATTAGCAAAGGAAGGAATTAGTGCAGAAGTCGTTGATTTGCGTACGCTGGTTCCTTTAGATAAAGAATGTATTTTGCAGTCTGTTGCGAAGACAAACAGACTCGTGGTGGTAAATGAAGCGGTTCGTACCAGCGGATTTGCTGGCGAGATCGCAGCCATTGTTGTGGAAGACGGTTTTGATTTGCTCGATGCTCCCATCGTACGGGTCACTGCTCTTGACATTCCCGTTCCCTTTAATGCGAAACTAGAAGCCGTTTACTTACCCAACGAAACCAAAATCGTAGCAGCAGTAAAGAGCTTATTTTAGCTTTGTAAAAAACGATATATCACGAAGATCGCGAAGAAGTGCAAAGAACACGAAAAGCTTATATTTTTATGAATTTTATTCCTAATGTTCAAATCTTCGCGTCTTCGCGTTTCAACGTATTTTTTCTCTAATGTGGTAAGGATGAGAAGAATCGTTGAAACTGAAACTTTTAATGATAAAGGAGTGCGAACATATGGCAGTAGAAATTACTATGCCGAAAATGGGTCTGTCCATGGTAACAGGGACCATCGTGAAATGGCTAAAGAATGAAGGGGATGCAGTAACTAAGGGCGATATTATTCTGGAGGTAATGACGGATAAACTGACCAATACCATTGATGCTCCAGTAGATGGCGTGCTGCTCAGGATCGTTGCCCAAGAGGAAGAAGAACTTCCCATTGGTGCTTTACTGGGTGTGATTGGTATGGAAGGTGAAGTAGTTCAAGG
>JAGGAB010000098.1 GCA_017889705.1 Bacillota bacterium
GCTCTAAAATGACTGTATAAGCTTCTTTCATCTGTAATACAAGCCCTGTATCAACAATATCGTGGCTCGTTGCACCCCAATGAACGTATTCGCCAGCATTTCCGGACAATACAGTTTTAAATTCTTTTAATAACGGTACAATTGTTATTGAACTTTTGTAATATTCACCAATCTGAGAAAGGTTTAATAATTCTGCATTTGCTTTCTCATTAATTTCATCGGCTTTTTCCTTCGGAATAATCCCTAGCTCTCCCTGTGCTTTCGCTAATGCAGCTTCCGTATCCAGCCATTTCTGTACCATATTTTTATCACTGAATATTTCTCTCATTTTGTCGGTACTGAATAAGATTCCAAAAATCTGGCTGTCGATTGTTGTTGATGCCATAAAAAAACCTTCCTTTTCCTATAATTTCGTATTTTTATTCAAATTCTTGCCATGTGCACAATAGCAAGCAGATCAACTTCGACTTAATACTATCATTTAACAAAGTCTTATATACATTTAAGATTACCTGAAAAAGCAGTTTATTCTAAATATTTCTATGCTTATTCTATTTATTGTTACGCTTTTTACAGCAACATAACTTAAACTTATCTTAAAATAAGAAAAATTTATCACCTTGTCTCTGCGAAAGTTGCCCGAGTTAGACTTTTCCATGTTAGAATGAATACATTACAAACGTACGGGAGCAAAGATTATGGAATTACGACAATTAGAATACTTTCTTATGGTAAGTAAGACGAGCAGCTTCACTCGAGCAGCAGAACGTCTTTATGTATCCCAACCTGCTGTAACAAACGCGATCCGCATCTTGGAAGAAGAACTCGGCGTTCAGCTATTTGACCGTAATCAAAAGCAAGCATTTCTGACAACAGAAGGACAGGTTTTCTTTAATCATGTCGAAAATATTATGTGCGGTGTATCAAAAACAATCTTTGAAATAAACGAATTAAAAAACCTTAATAATGGCTTGTTAACTTTAGCAATTACGCCAATTGCCGGAACATGGCCAATCCCTAAGCTTTTAGAAATTTTTAGAGGCAAATATCCGAACATCCAGCTTTCTTTTATTGAAGAAAATGTCACAGAGGTACAAACAGCATTAATTGAGAATAAAGCTGATCTTGGCATCATCATTTTAGGCGATAATAATAACCTTCTCGACTACACATTGATTGGCTCACAAGAGCTTGTTGTCTGCTGTTCAAAGGATCACTGCTTTCAACGAAAAAACTCTATCGGACTATCCGAACTGGTGAATGAACCATTAATCCTGCTTACCCAGAACTGTCTACTTCGAAAGTTAATTATAAAAGAATTTGAAAGGCTAAATACACTGCCCCAGATAGCTTTTGAATCGAATCACATTCAAACCATTAAAAGTCTTGTTGCCTGTAATGCAGGTCTTACCATCTTACCTTATGATTTATGTGACAATTCCCTTGTCACAATTCCGCTGGATACCCCCTTAACGATTGATACAGCCATTGCTATAAAAAAAAATAAATACATCTCACATGCTGCACAAGCTTTCCTTACTTTAGCTAAAGAGACTTTTTTAAAGCACCATGAGAATTAATCATATTATTTTTTACGAGGAGATCATGATATGAATGTAAAGATTGCCGTTGTTGCCAGCGGTCCATTGATTGCTGGTGAAATCGCGAGTATTATACAATCCATCATAAGTGAAAGTATCGTTATTCAGACATACTTGACTTGTGATATTACGGACAGCTCCATTGCTGATATCTATGTTTGCGCCCAAACACAAATAAAGTCACTGTCACAAGTTGTCCCAAGGGAAAAAATTGTTCTACTTGACCTAATGCCAAATTCGAAATTTTTCATTTCCATAGCTCGTATTCCTAAAAATGAAATAGTTCATATATTTAATAACCATTTAGAATACGCTGCTATCCTAAGTGATTACTGTAAGAATCTCGGTATTATCAACGTCGAATTTGTGCCGATTGCCTATCGAGAAATGCCACAAGAAGATGTTTTTATGCAATTGCAGAAAGCCAAATATATAATCGGCGTTGACCGTTTTGTGGGGGAAGGTGGACTTTTATCTCCAACCTATAGCACACACTTACAAAAAGATGTCGTGATCATTCCAGCAACCCGCGCCGCATCTGTTCACTCTGCCTGTGTGCTAATACAATGCATCGCGAATAAAATTCATTGCCATATCGCTGACGCTGCAGAAAAAATAAAGGCGGATTTACAAAGTGACTCTCCTCTTTCTGAAGCTGATCTAAAAAAGCTCAAACTGGAAGCCAAACATTTAGCTATTTCCAGTAATAAAGCAATGGATATCATTCAAAATGCAGTTACAAAATCAGTTTTAAATAATATTTCATCCGATACTGCCCTTTTCGCTCCTTATAGTAATCGTTTAGATATTAACCTGCTTGCCAACCAGCCAATAGATAACTTCTTAGAAATGATTATGGATTCAAATCGTACTCTACATTTGATTGCTGAAAAACTTGCAAAGCTATAAATAAAATTTCCTCTACTAACTTTATCAATTTCATGAATTGATAATTTATGGAAATAACAAAATGGTCCTACCTACGTTTATATAGGTTAGGACCATAAATGTATGTTTAGGTGTACGAAGTTTATCTGTCAAATGCTTAAGGATGGTCTAGATCATAATCTGAAGAAAGCTATCTTTACATTTAGGAGATCAATCGTCTTTTTTCCTATTTCAAACTACACTATAACCTGTGCTCGCTTAGCAACTGGAGGGGCAATCAGCCATTTTGCTGCAAGCAGCAGCAAAACTCCAGCGACGACCCAATAGGCAGCATACCCCGCCCACACTTCATCTAAAAGATACGCTAAAATTGGTCCCAGTGCTGCTCCAAAATCTATGGCAAAGGAGTACCAACTCATAACAGCAACTCTAGCTGTGCACACTGCCATATCAGAGACCACAGCGTCGGCAAGCGTAGTCAATACTGTTCCAGTCAATTGTATTCCTAGCAGAATCAACAGCCATAGTACCAGAGGTATCGGCAGAGACAGTAAAGAAAAGAAAATACTCGCCATAAATAAACTCCCTACCAAAAGCGGCTGTCGCCCCCATTTTCCATCAGAAAACTTTCCAAACCAAGGTGCAAGCCAAGGCTCCCAACTCCATCGCAATGCTTGCAGTATCCCTGCAAGGGAGGCACTCCCCATTGCCATCCCCCACAACAAAATTTCATCTCCCGTGTGAATCTGGATTAAATGACTCAAGGTTGCTGCAACTACCCCTTGATAGATCATGGCTACTATGCTTCCGGTAACCATGCCCCAAATTACGGCAGAGTTTTGCCACCTTACCTTCTGTCCTGCATTCTGTATCTGAATATCCCGTTTTATCGCTGTTGACTTAGGCACATACAAAAAAACAAAAGGAATAGTCAGACAAGTGATACTGCCAAAAAGTAGAGCCGTAAGACCCATCCCATAACAATCAGCAAAAAATCCGCCTACTAGCATTCCTACCAGACTCCCTAAACGATATAAACCATTATACGTGCCCATAAAATACCCACGATTGCTATCTCCAGCAATCTCAAGAATCACAAAATACGCTCCTAACCGCAAGAAAGTCCAAGCAATCCCCCAGACACAGCGCACAATCAGCCACCATAAGAAACTATGTACATATCCATACGCTATCGTTGTCAAAGCAGCCATTCCCACTGCTAATAAAATACCACTGCGATTGCTGATTCTTTGATAAATCCAACCTACTACCGGATTAAGTGGCAATCGTACCAAACGGTTAATCGCTAACAGAATACCTACTTCCCATAGAGAATTCAACCCCGCCTCCTGCCAATGGGTTGGCAAAACCATATATAACATGGAATCGCCCACCAAACAGGCAGCAGTAATTAACGCAATAACAATAATCGGTCTACGCTTTTGCAAATCATTTTTATCTTGCATCTCATCCCCCGTACTTTCCTCTTCTACTTGTTTTGGTTAAGCAACTACAAAAATTTGTAAAACTGCATTTATTGTGTTAATTTTATATATAAAAGCAACAAAAGTAAATTCAGTTATTTTTGTATAAAATATAAATATATTTTATATTTAGGGGGAGAGAATGAATTTGGATTCATTAGGTATAGAAGTCTTTTTAGCTATTATCAAAACACAAAACCTTAGCAAAGCTGCCGAGCTACTGCATCTATCACAAGCAGCAGTAAGTTATCGACTGAAAGTATTAGAATGTGAAGTCGGAGCAACATTAATTCAGCGCAATAAAGGAATACAAATAATTGAGCTAACCCCTTTAGGTAAGAATTTTGCGCTTCTAGCAGAACGCTGGAGTATTCTCCAAAGAGAACTGGAAGACTTAAAAGCAAACGGTCCGCAGATTAATCTGACTATCGGCGCTGCCGATAGTCTCAATATATATGTCTTGCCACCGCTTTACCGCGAACTTCTACGCGCTTCTTCCTCGCTTCGCCTACAAGTTATTACACAACACACTATGGAATCTTATAAAAGTATGGAACGCAAAGAAATTGACGCAGCCTTTGTAAAAATGGAACGAGCCATCCCCAATATACTTGTCAAGCCTTTTTACATAGATGAAATGGTGGTAGTTCGACCTAATGTACCAGAAAATATTTATCCCGAGCCAATCTCCCCATCCACCCTGGACAGTCTACATGAAATTTATTTCAACTGGGGACCATCTTTTCAAATCTGGCATGAACAATGGTGGGATACCACCAACCGATCCCGCTCACAAGTGGATGCCGCAGCTCTCATTTTTGCTTTGATGCAGGATGCACGCCAATGGGCAATTGTACCCCAATCTATTGCAAATACTTTCACAGCAACAGAACAAATTGCCATTCAGCATTTGACTACTCCCCCGCCTCCCCGCATAGGGTATATGCTAACACAAAAACATCCAGATCCTTTCAAGTCAGCTTATATTGAAAAACTCAACCAGCTCGTAACGATGCTTTATTCTGCAAAGATATCACTTTAGTTCTACAAACGTACCGAACTCCTGCCAAATCCACACGGAATTTAGCAGGAGTTCTCTTTTAAACTACGTCCGCTTAACCTGCGCCTTGAATTCACCATAAATCTTTTCGCGCAGCGCAGCATCGGTAAGAATGTCCCAAGCCGTCAAAGCCAGACCTTGAGCCGCTTTTATAACCACCTCATCAGCACGGTTTGAAACTGCCGCCGCTTTAAAAGCATCAGAATGACCGACTATATCTTCCGGAGCAATCCACAAATATTCATGAATGCTAGGCGTTTCAATGGATACATTCCCAATATCCGATGAGCCGACAGATTCGTCAGGCTCAGGATAATTCATGGTCTCGCCAAGTAAAGCCATATTTGCTTTGAAAGACTCGCCCATGGTCAAGTTAGGATAGCGTTCGGCGAATATTAAGTCTAGTTTAACATTAACTTTGGCGCCAGTCACGGCGGCGGATGATTCGGCTATCCGTTTTAGATCTTCAATCATTTTCAACAAATAAGATCTGGTTTTTGCGCGAACAGTAAAGGACGCGGCGGCATATTCAGGAACGATATTGTCCGCCGAACCGCCGGCGGTGATAATGCCGTTGATCTTCGCGTCTTGCTTCTGCTGCCAAGTCTGACGCAGGATATCAATGTTATTAAAAAAACTGATCAAAGAAGTTAAAGCATTAATGCCTTTTTCCGGTCTGGCCGAATGTGCCGCCTTGCCTAAAAATTCAATTGCGAAGGTCACGCAGGCAAGACCGCCGCGCCCAATTATATTTTTGGTGCCGGGATGTACCATCATGGCAAAATCGACATCCTTAAATAGCCCTTGATCAGCCATGATGATTTTCCCGCCGCCGCTCTCTTCAGCCGGTGCTCCAAATACGACTATTTCTCCGTCCACCTGATCCATGAACTTGGATAAACCAATCGCCGCTCCTACAGCATTGGCGGCAATAATATTGTGGCCACAGGCATGACCGGCGCCTTTCAGTGCGTCATATTCTGCAATGATCGCTACCCTCGGGCCTTTACCACGGCCGGCGAATACCGCCTTGTATGCGGTATCCATGCCGCATACAGGGCTTTCTATCTGAAATCCATGCTGTTTTAGCAATTCAATCTGCCATTTGGCAGCTTGATGTTCCTCAAAGGCAACTTCGGGATGAGAATGAATTTTATGACTTAGTTCCACAAGGTCGGTCCTAATGCTTTCAATTTCGGATATAATACTGTTTTTTATCGATTTTTCCATTAACCAAAACCTCATTTCCATCAATTTTAACGATAGGCTTGAAGACCTTACCGTAATAGGTCCTCAAGCTTTCAGAAGAACTTCCAGTTCCTTTTCCACCATACGCATTTCATTGACAAAACGATTGCGTTGGCGGATAAAACCGGTCACGGTAAATAAAAACGTCTCCGGCGGCGTATTATCTTTGTAAACGTTGACTACTCTTTGCACCCCAGGAAACGGCTTAACTGGAAAAGTGTTGTCAAAATGATATTTATCGCAAGAGGAATACATCAGGTAATTCAACCTGCCGCCAACCATTTTTATTACAGCATTGGCCTTCGCATCATCCGTTATGTCTGTTATTGCCCGCTGAACCTTATCTCTTAGCGAAACTGTCGCAGCTAGAATGGGTTGAAGGTCAAAAGCGACATCTGAGTGTTCATCCACTTCCCGGAAGATTGCCAGCATTCTGTCGAAATAAGCATCGAAGTCCACAGGCAGACGTTTGGCATCAGCTAAACGAAATACCGTAGCGGTAAGCATGCGGGCATCGCGCAACAGCAATTGGTAATCTACTTTATCCAGACTGTCGTATTCAGTATGCCACCACCATCCACCGCCGGAACCTGGGCTACTGTATATTTTTTTATCAGGTGCCGGTTCATATTTATACATAATATGAAAGGGGATATCCACTCCCCAGAAGGCTTGATCGGCACCACGCGGAATATCCAAAAAAGCCGCCGGCTCTTGCCCGAGAAATTCTGTAATTAAATCGGCTGTAAATCGAGCACCTTCCACCCGAGTAGTTCGCGGCAGGATGACTGTTCCTCCTTGCGAACCCGGAGAGTCAATATTAATGTGACCTATACAGTTATCATGCAGATCCTGCCAAAAATGATCGCAATACCAGGTGGAACCCATATATCGCCCATTGGAATGTCCAGGCCACCAGGCTATCTTAACGCCACGTTCCATTTTTCCGGCTAAACCGGAAAATACCCGCGCCATTTCGAGGCAGACGGCATTTCCGGTTGCATTATCGGTCACACCTTCATACCATGAGTCATAATGACCGGATACCAAGACATACTCTTGGGTCTTTCCGGGAACGAAAGCAACAGGCAACAGCGATTTTGCCACCTTAAATTCCACCCAAGAATGAATAGT
>JAGGAB010000004.1 GCA_017889705.1 Bacillota bacterium
CTATTCAGCTGAACTAGAAGGTTAGGGATTAGTCTAGCATCTTTATTTTTGATCTTTTAAAAGCGGGAGATTTCACACAGTCTGCTGTCCCCTTGTCCCGCCTTGTCCCGTGTTTATCTAGGGACTTAAGCGCGTCTGACCAACGGGGGCTACCTACTATTTGTAGAAACAAGAGTACAAAGATGAGTTTACGGTTAGAATGGACAGATAAAAAATAATTTTCCCTGAAAAAACCTATTGACAAAAGACATTAGTCCTGGCATAATGTATACAAAATTACATGTTGCGTAAGGAAGTGCGTCTAGGGTTCCGCTGCTTGACAGGTCTGGGCCGAGCGACGCAGAGCGTAGGAGAAGGCTCCTATGTTACACCGTGGGTATAAAAAACTCTGCGGAAAGTTTCTTACTTTATCTGAGAAACCTTCTGTCGGGGTATTTTTGTAACCTTTTAGCAACATACTAATCAAAAGCAATGATTGGGAGCAAGGCTTAACATCCTGCCCAGAGAACCGGTGGTTGGTGCGAACCGGTGCAGGGATAAGCTCTACTCGCCCAGGAGCTCATTGTTCAACTGCTTGCTACGCTTGCGTAATAAGCACTAGGCAATAGCGGTGCCGGCCGTTATCCGGTAAGTCATGAGCAAACTCATGCTATAATGAGCCCAAAGTAGGGTGGTACCGCGCATACAAAGCGCCCCTATGGTCAGATACTAATCTGCCATAGGGGCTTTTTATATTATTTGCGTGCGGGTACTGAAGTAACGAAAAAGGAGAGGTAATATGGAGGTGGAAATTGTGCAGTCTAACGTTCTTTCGGTGCTAGTACACAATCAGCCAGGGGTGTTGGTCCGAGTGGCAGGGATGTTCTCCCGCAGAGGTTTTAACATTGACAGTTTGACAGTTGGTGTTACGCAAGAGCCGGAGTTCTCCCGGATAACAGTGGCAGTACGTGGCAACCAGGCATTTATTGATCAAGTGAAAAAGCAGATTGAAAAACTGGTGGAAGTAGTAGCTGTGCAGATTCTACCGCTCGATCATTCGGTAGTGCGGGGTATGGCGCTTCTAAAAGTCAAGGCTGGCGACAATCGCTCCGAAATATTAAAACTGGCCGATGTTTTTCGAGCCAATGTCGTGGATATCTCAGGCAGTACGGTTACCCTGGAGGTAACCGGCGAAGACAGCAAGATTAGCGCATTGACAGAACTGTTAATGCCCTATGGACTTCTGGAAACCATCCAAACCGGCCTTGTAGCGCTGGAGCGGGGTGAAAATACAATTTATGAATACGAGGAGAGAGATAATTATGAGCAAAATGTATTATGAACAAGACGCACGGTGGGAGCTTATCCAAGGAAAAACAGTTGCCATCATTGGTTATGGCAGTCAGGGTCATGCTCACGCGTTGAACTTGAAAGACAGCGGTGTTAAAGTTGTTGTTGGCCTCCATGAAGGCAGCAAATCGGCAGCCAAAGCCCGCGAAGACGGCCTGACTGTTACTAGTGTGGCCGAAGCAACTAAAGCAGCCGATATCACTATGATTCTTATTCCTGACGAAAAACAAGGCAAAGTTTATGCCGAAGAAATTGCTCCCAACCTGAAGCCGGGTTCAGCACTGGCTTTTGCCCATGGTTTTAACATTCATTTCAGCCAAATCGTACCGCCTGCTAATATTGATGTATTTATGGTTGCTCCGAAAGGCCCTGGCCATCTGGTTCGCCGGGTATTTACCGAAGGCAAAGGCGTACCTTGTCTGATGGCTGTATACCAAGATCACAATGGCAGCACACAGGATTTGGCACTGGCTTATGCCAAAGGCATTGGCGGCGCGCGCGCCGGCGTACTTGTTACCACTTTTAAAGACGAAACCGAATCCGACCTCTTTGGTGAGCAGGCTGTATTGTGCGGCGGCGTAACCGAATTGATCAAAGCCGGTTTTGACACGTTGGTAGAAGCTGGTTATGAGCCTGAGATTGCTTACTTTGAGTGCATGCATGAAATGAAGCTCATTGTTGACTTAATGTATGAAGGTGGCATGGCTGCTATGCGGTATTCCATCAGCGACACTGCCGAGTATGGCGATTATGTAACCGGTTCACGCATCGTTACCGCAGAAACCCGCGCAGAAATGAAAAAAGTACTGACCGAAATTCAAGACGGCACTTTTGCCCGTAATTGGATTTTGGAAAATCAGGCAAATCGCCCGAACTTCCTTGCCAGACGTCGTCTTGAGTCACAGCACAAAATCGAAGTTGTCGGACAAGAACTGCGCGGCATGATGTCCTGGATAAAAAAATAAGCAGTAAAAATTTAATGAAAGCGAGGTAATGACATGGAAGCTCGAAAAATTCAGATATTCGACACTACCCTCCGCGATGGCGAGCAAACGCCCGGAGTAAGTCTGCAAACAGAAGAAAAGGTGGAAATTGCTCTAGCACTCGCCAAACTGCAGGTTGACGTCATTGAAGCCGGGTTTCCGGTTGCCTCGCCTGGTGATTTTGAAGCTGTGAGCCAAATTGCCGCCAGAGTAAAAGGCCCAATTATCGCGGCTTTGGCCAGAGCTAATGAAAAAGATATAGAAACCGCTTATAAGGCTGTCAGAAAAGCGGAAAGACCCCGGATACACACCTTTATTGCAACAAGTGACATCCATCTTGAGCATAAGCTTAAACTCACTCGTGAGCAATTGTTAGACCGGGCAGAATCGGCTGTGCGCTATGCCAAGAGTTTAGTAAATGATGTTGAGTTTTCGGCGGAGGATGCCTCACGCTCAGACTGGGATTTCTTATGCCAGGTTTATGAACGGGCAATTGCCGCCGGTGCCAATGTTATCAATGTGCCTGACACGGTTGGTTATACCACGCCTCAGGAATTTGGCGCACTTATCACCTATATTCGTGAACATGTGCCCAATATTAATGATGCCGTTATCAGTGTGCATTGTCATGATGATTTAGGTATGGCGGTGGCTAATACCCTGGCAGCCATCGCTGCCGGTGCCGGCCAAGCCGAGTGTACTATTAATGGGTTAGGAGAACGGGCCGGTAATGCTGCAATGGAAGAACTGGTTATGGCGCTGCAAACCCGCCATGAATATTACCATGCCATTACCAATATTAATACCAAACAAATTTACCGGACTTCGCGTCTTATCAGTACGTTGACCGGAATTGCCGTACCGCCAAATAAAGCGGTGGTAGGCGATAATGCATTTGCCCATGAATCAGGTATTCATCAACATGGCGTGTTGAATAACCCGCTGACCTATGAAATTATGAGCCCTGAGTCGGTCGGGATCAGCCGCAATGCTATTGTGCTTGGTAAACATTCCGGGCGGCATGCTTTCGAAGAACGCCTCAAGCATTTGGGCTATGAGCTTGATTCTGACACCATTAATAATCTGTTTGTCAAGTTTAAAGACTTGGCTGACAGAAAGAAGATGGTATTTGACCGTGATATTGAAGCGTTGATTGTGGAAAAAGCGACAGTGCGGCCGGAATGGTATACGCTTACTTACCATCATGTGGCCAGTGGCAACAACATTCTGGCAACAGCCTCGGTGCAGCTGAGAACAAGCGCCGGAGTAGCTGAAGCCGCCGGCTGCGGCACTGGCCCGGTCGATGCCGTGTTTAAGGCCATCGAGCAGGCAGTCGGTTTCCCAATTGGTCTTAAAGATTATCAACTGAAAGCAGTCACTGCCGGCGAAGATGCGCTGGGTGAAGCCACTACCTGGATTGAACGGGACGGCAGAGTCTTTAGCGGGCGGGGACTGGCTATTGATGTGATTGAAGCAAGTGCCAAAGCTTATGTCAATGCAATTAACAAAATGCTGGCTGTCTGCGGGTTTCCCGCAGTGGAAGAATCAGCAGGGAGGTAATTCATCATGGCTAGACCTATGACTATGACCGAAAAAATCTTTGCCGCGCATGCCGGGTTGGCGGAAGTTCAACCTGGACAGCTCATCAAAGCCAAGCTGGATCTGGTGCTGGGGAATGATATCACGGCACCGCCGGCTATCCAGGAGTTTGAACAAATCAGCGACAAGGTTTTTGACAAAGATAAAATTGTATTGGTACCAGACCATTTTGCCCCCAATAAAGATATAAAATCGGCCGAGATGGCCAAAACTATGCGGGAGTTTGCCAGAAAGCAGAATATAACCCACTATTTCGAAGTCGGACGCATGGGCATTGAGCATGTGCTGTTGCCGGAACAGGGGCTGGTAGCTCCCGGGGAAGTCATTATTGGCGCCGATTCACATACCTGTACTTATGGTGCTGTTGGGGCCTTTGCCACCGGTGTCGGTTCAACTGATATGGCTTGTGCCATGGCAACAGGCGAAACCTGGTTTAAGGTGCCTGCCAGCATAAAGGTGGAATTGACGGGCAAGCTCTCTAAATGGGTGTGCGGTAAGGATGTAATCCTAAAGTTGATCGGCATGATCGGGGTGGATGGAGCGCGGTACCAGTCCCTTGAATTTGCCGGGCCGGGTGTAGCCGAGCTTACCATGACCGACAGGCTAACTATTTCCAATATGGCCATTGAAGCCGGTGCCAAAAACGGCATTTTCCCGGTAGACAGCATTACCGAAAAATACCTGGCCGGACGGGTAAAAAAGGCTTATACAGCAGTGGCTGCCGATCAGGATGCCGAGTATGCAAGAACAGTTACCATCAACTTGTCAGAACTGACACCGGTTGTGGCGCTGCCACACTTGCCGGAAAATGTCAAGCCTGTCAGTGAAATTGCGCCTACACCCATTAACCAGGTGGTTATTGGTTCTTGTACCAATGGCCGTATTGAGGATTTGGCGCAAGCTGCTGCTATTTTTAAAGGCAAACAGGTCCATCAGGATGTCAGAGCCATTATTATTCCTGGCAGTCAGGCCGTATATCTGGAAGCTATGAAACTCGGCTATATCGAGACTTTTGTCAACGCCGGAGCTGTTGTTAGCACCCCGACCTGCGGCCCTTGTCTGGGTGGTCATATGGGCATACTGGCAAACGGTGAACGGGCGGTGGCTACCACCAACCGAAATTTCCGCGGACGCATGGGGCATGTTGATAGCGAAGTATATCTGGCCGGTCCGGCAGTAGCGGCAGCAAGTGCGGTTCTCGGACGAATTGCCGGTCCTGAGGAGGTAGTAGCATGAGGTTTACCGGAAAAGTATGGCGTTATGGCGATAATGTAGATACTGATGTTATTATTCCTGCCAGGTACTTAAATACCGCCAATATGAAAGAACTGGCGGCACATGCAATGGAAGATATTGATCCTACTTTTGCCGGACAGGTTCAGACTGGCGATATTATTGTTGCCGGTAAGAACTTTGGCTGTGGCTCGTCACGGGAACACGCGCCCGGCGCACTCAAAGCGGCCGGTGTAGCCTGTGTGGTTGCCGAAAGCTTTGCCCGGATATTTTACCGCAATGCCATTAACATTGGCCTGCCGCTGATTGAACTAGGCGAAGGCGAAATTAATATCAAGGCCGGTGATACGCTGGCAGTGGATTTGGCAGCCGGTCAGGCTGAGAATTTGGCTACAGGCGAAACATTTGCGATACCGGCATTGCCTGGATTTATTCAGGATATTGCCCAGGCTGGCGGCTTGGTTACTTACACACAAGCGCTGCTGGCCAAAAAGAAATAATCTATATTACAGGCGGAGATTGCTTCATAAGGCTTCAAAATAATGGAGCAATCTCTTTTTCCCAGTATGGGGTAGGAGGTAGCAAGCAATGAGTAAACATATTGTAGTTATTCCCGGTGACGGCATTGGTGCCGAAATTACGGCAGAAGCCTTGCGGGTATCGCAGGCGGCAGCCGAGAAATGTGGTTTTAGTTTTACTTATGAAAGCAAGCAGGCAGGGGGAGCCGCCATTGATGCTTATGGTGTACCGCTGCCTGAAGATACAATAGAAGCTTGCCGTAAGGCTGACGGCGTGCTCTTAGGAGCGGTCGGCGGTCCGAAGTGGGATAATGTTGCGCCTGAATTGAGAGCAGAAAAAGCTATTTTGGGTCTGCGCAAGACGCTAGGGTTATATGCCAATCTGCGCCCAATTAAAGTTTTCCCGGCGCTGGCTGCTCAGTCGCCGCTCAAACCGGAGCTTGTCAGAGATGTCGATATTTTAATTGTCCGCGAACTCAATGGCGGCATTTATTATGGCGACCGCCAGGAGGCTGTCACTGTTAAAGGTATTGAACAGGCCTGGGACAAAGAAGGGTATAGCCGTCCTGAAATCGAACGCATTGTACGTCTGGCCTGCCGCAGCGCGATTGGCCGTAAAGGCCGGGTAACCTCGGTTGATAAAGCGAATGTGTTGGCAACTTCCCGGTTATGGCGCAAGGTGGCGGCAGAAGTGGCTGTTGATTTTGCCCAAGTGGAAATGAGTCACATGTATGTTGATAACTGTGCGATGCAGCTTGTGCTCAATCCCGGCAGTTTTGACGTACTTGTTACCGGCAATCTGTTTGGCGATATTTTAAGTGACGAAGCTGCGGTATTATCTGGTTCGATCGGCCTGTTGCCATCAGCCAGCCTGGGGGATGGCACCGGACTGTATGAACCAATTCACGGTTCGGCACCTGATATTGCCGGACAAGGGCTGGCAAATCCTTTAGGAACCATTTTATCGGCGGCTATGATGTTTAGATTCTCGTTAGGCAATGAAAAAGTCGCCGCTATGATTGAAGCGGCAGTTGATCAGGTACTATCTGACGGCTATCGTACAGCCGATATTTATCAACAAGGACAAGGCTTAACCAAAGTTTCTACGGAAGAAATGGGGCAGCAAGTTATTAATCGGTTGAAGTGAGGTGTAAGCTATGCTCATGACAGGAGCACAAGCTATTGTTGCTTCTCTTGTTAAAGAGGGTGTAGACACGGTATTTGGGTACCCGGGTGGAACAATCCTGCCATTGTTTGACGCGCTATGCGGTTCACCTGTGCGCCATGTGCTGACCGTGCATGAGCAGGGGGCCGCGCATGCTGCCGATGGTTATGCCAGAGCAAGCGGACGGGTAGGAGTGTGTATTGCCACCTCAGGTCCGGGAGCAACTAACCTGGTTACCGGGCTGGCTGCTGCCTTTATGGATTCTGTTCCCGTTGTGGCCATTACCGGTCAGGTGCAGACAACCTTAATTGGTCGCGATGCCTTTCAGGAGATCGATATTACCGGCATAACCATGCCGATTACCAAGCATAATTTTTTGGTTAAGGATATCAGCAAATTGCCGGAAACTCTTTGGCGGGCCTTCAATATTGCCCGGTCAGGACGGCCTGGGCCGGTGCTTGTTGATATACCGCGCGATGTGCAATCCCAAAAACATGATTTTACCGATATTGAGGCTGTGTATTCGCGTTCTACGCTTGTCAGGCAGTCACCAGATCTCCCCGATTTAATCAAAAAGGCGGCTGAGGCCATCAGTGCCGCCAAACGGCCGGCCATTATCGCCGGTGGCGGCTGTATCAGCGCCAATGCCGGTGCGGCGCTAACCAGATTTGTTGAACAATGCAATTTGCCGGTGGTAACCACTTTGATGGGAATTGGGGCATTTCCCGGTGGCCATGATAAGCTTCTGGGCATGACCGGCCTGCATGGTCTTAAAGCAGCCAATCGTGCGGTATATGAAGCCGATGTGCTTATTGTAACCGGCAGTCGGTTTAATGACCGGGTGACAGGTGACCGTACCAGCTATGCCGCCGGTAAAACCATTATCCATATTGATATTGATCCGGCTGAGGTGCACAAGAATGTAGATGCCGCAGTGCCGCTAGTTGGTGAGATGAATATGATTCTGCAGGAATTGACCGAGGCAGTTAACCCGGGAGATTTGTCTTCCTGGTGGTCTACCATCTGGCAGTGGCAGCAGGAATATGATGCTCCAATTGCTGATGATATGCTGACTGCGCCGCTGGTTATGCAGGAATTAAACCGGCAAATTGGCGATCAAGACGTAATCTATGTTACCGATGTCGGTCAGCACCAGATGTGGGCGGCACAGCATTTATCAGTAAAAACCCCGCGCGGCTTTTTATCATCCGGCGGTCTTGGCGCCATGGGATTTGGCTTGCCGGCAGCTTTAGGTGCGCAGCTTGCCAGGCCGGATAAGCGGGTAATTCATATTGTCGGTGACGGTGGACTCAAAATGACAGGCTGTGAGCTGTATACCATTTCAGCCGAACAGTTGCCGGTTATCTCGATTGTCATCAATAATAAAAGTTTGGGTATGGTCAGACAATTGCAGCATTGCTTTTTTGAAAAGCGGTATGCCAATTCGCTGCTGCCTATGCCGATGGATTTTTCTGCTTTTGCTGCCGCTTTTGGCATTCCGGCGGCTGTGACCAATACTCCTGCTGAGTTTGCCGAGGCATTAACTGCCGCCTGGCAGCGGCAAGGGCCGGGACTTATTGTTGCCAATATTGCTACTGATGATTTGGTGACACCCATGATTGCTCCTGGCGGAGCCATGGATGAGTATGTGGTTATCGACTAATTGGAGATGAATTTTTTAAAGAGTAGTGGTATTATAACTAATATAATACCATTACTCTTTTTTCCATATAATTAGTGTGGGTAACAGAGTGGTGATGAAGGGAAATAAGTTATGAGTGATATTGTTGTCAGGGCAGAAAGCCTTGGTAAAACATATGGTGACTTTCGGGCGCTTAAAGGCATTTCTTTTAGCATCAAAGCCGGACAATGCTTTGGCTTTTTGGGACATAATGGTGCAGGCAAGACTACGACCATGCGTATGATGTATGGCATGTCTACTGTTGATGAGGGCAAGTTATGGCTGTTTGACCAGTCTTTCCGCTTAACCCCGCCGGCTGTAAAGGCTCGGCTGGGGGTGGTGCCGCAGGAAGATAATCTTGATGATGACTTAACCGTTATTGAGAATCTGGAAGTGTATGGCCTGATTTATGGCTTGCCAAGGGGTGAGTCACAGCAGCGGGGTAAAGAATTGCTGGCGTTTATGGGGCTGGAGGATAAAGAACATAATTCGATTGAGAGCTTGTCAGGCGGACTCAAACGACGGCTGGTGATTGCCAGAGCGCTGATGAATGCGCCCGATATTGTTATTTTGGATGAACCTACTACCGGTCTTGATCCGCAAGCAAGGCATTTGGTCTGGCAAAAGCTGCGCAGTCTCAAAGCAGAAGGGGTAACGCTGGTATTAACCACCCATTACATGGAAGAGGCTGTACAGCTATGTGACAGTCTGGTAGTTATGCATGAAGGCAATATTTTGGCTGAGGGCAGCCCGCAGCACTTAATCGAGACATATGTGCGTCCTTATGTTGTTGAAGTGCATTTGCCATTATCGCAAGTACCGGAGAATCTGACAGATAAGGTAGCAAATTGGGGCGGCGAAGTAACTCAGGTGCTTGACAGCGTATTTCTTTATGCAGATGATGGCGAGAAACTATGGGATAATCTTGATTGTTGGGGACTGCCCAAACAGGCTTGCTTACTGCGGGCAGCCAATCTGGAAGATGTGTTTTTAAAACTTACCGGCATGGGGGAAGAAGCGTAAATGGAAGCTATGCGTATTTTTGCCCGCCATATGGCGGTATTTCGTAAGATTTGGTTTACTAATATTATGTTTAACTTTATTGAACCGCTGCTGTACTTAACAGCTATGGGTTACGGCCTGGGAACCTTTGTGCAGGATATGGAGGGCATGACCTATCTTCAGTATATTGCGCCAGGAATGGTGGCTTCCTCAGCTATGTTTGCTGCCTCTTTTGAGTGTACGTATGGCAGCTTTCTCAGGCTGCATTATCAAAAGACCTACCAGGCCATGCTGGCCGGTCCGGTTACCGTTCGCGATATTGTAGCAGGCGATATTCTGTATGCCACTTTTAAAAGCATGCTGTTTGGGCTGGTCATATTAGTGGTAATCAGTGTCCTGGGGCAGGTACAGTCCTGGTGGGCAGTTGCCATTCCGCTGTTTCTGGTTATTCCTGGGCTGGCGTTTTCGCTGTTGGCCATTTGTTATACAGGAATGGTCGCCAATATCGATAATTTTAATTATTATATTACCTTGTTCTTAACGCCGGCCTACCTTTTCTCCGGCGTGTTTTTCCCGATTAATTCCATGCCTGGCTGGGCGCAGGCGGTCGTCTGGATTAATCCTATTTTCCACAGTGTGGAAATCTGCCGGGCTTTGGCACTAGGAAATATAAATCCCGGCCTGCTGGTGCATGCCGGGGTGCTTATGGTACTTGCTGCTCTATTAATGCCGGTAGCTGTGCGACTCTTGACTAAACGGCTTATTGTATAATGCTAAAGTATGTATAGCCCCGGAACTCCGGGGGATTAACGGCAGTTAAGGCGGTTAGGGACTTTAAGCCGGGTAATTTTTGGGAGTGTGTCTGAGACAAACGTAACCCGTCCACAGGTACGGCAATGGGTAGTGCCATACATGGTGTGGTCTAATTTGCTCTCAGGACAGCCGGTAATTGTATGCCATAACCAGTGTATAATTGACATTGTCTCAACTCCTTCACATTAGATTGTATCTAATTTTACCCTGCATCGGCGGTGATTCGCAACAAGCGATGCAGGCAGCAGAACATAGTGGCGGCAGTTAGCCGGCAATAGCAGGCAAACATATCGCTGATGCTCACAATTTGGGCCAATCAGCGGCTGCTTTCAATAATTGACAATAAAGCTGGTTATAATGCCCATATCCCAGGCAGATACTAGCCAGGAACAAGAGGTGTTAGCTTGACAGTCAAGAATGTCTATAAAGCAAGTATAACATTAGCCGGCGCGGCAGTCGGTTTTGCCGTAAGCTATCCTATGCAGCACAGCTTCTGGGGCGGTTTGCTGCATAGCGGTTTCGGGGCAGCCATGGTAGGCGGTCTGGCGGACTGGTATGCGGTGACGGCGTTATTCCGCAAACCATTGTCAATTCCTTACCGGACGGCGGTTATTCCCCGTAACCGGGAACGAATTTTTAAAGCCATAGTCACCATGGTGGAAGAAGAGATTGTAACCGCGACCAATATCAAAGAAACTTTGGAACAAGCTGGAATAGCTGGGCTTGTCCTCAGTTATGTCAGCAGACCGGAAGCTAAAGCCCAGCTGTATTCGCTGGCCGCCGATGTGGCTAAGGAAGCCGTGTATGAGATGAAGGCTGCTAACCTAGCGGCGGCATTTGAACAACTGCTCATAGAGCATCAGGACAAAATAAAACTTGCGCCGCTTACCGGACAAGCCTTGGAATGGTCGATTGATAACGGTTTTGCCGACAAAATCCTTACCCTTGCCTTTGCTGAACTCAGGCGTCTCTTAGGTGAGCCATATCTGAAAGAACTGATTGCCCAGATCTACAGTCAGGCACTTAATTCCTATGCTGCCCGGAAAAATCAGCGCAAGCTGGTCGGTTGGCTGATCGAGAATCTCCTTGATCTTGACAATATGGCAGTAGCCGGTCTGATTCAGGCCAAATTAGTAAGTCTACTGGAAGAAACAGAAGATGAGCAGGAACAACCGCTGCGGCAACAACTAAAGAACTGGTTGGCAGAGCTGGCAACAGGCATGCAGCAGGATTCGGAGTTGGCGGCGCAGGCTGAAGATATCTTACGCCCCTTTATGGTAAAATTAGTAGAACATGCGGCGGCCTTACCGGCCTCTCAGCCGGAAATTACCGTGAGTGGGGTTACCTGGGCGGTGAAGCAGTTGACTCGGTTGGCTCAGGAATTGGCTGCCGACAGGGAAAAAGCAGCCTGGCTTGACCGTTATCTGGCGGTTTGGTTGGCGCGTTGGGTGAGCCAAAATCATGGACAGATTGGGCGGATTGTCAGCGACTATTTAGAAAGCTTCAGCAATGACAAACTGGTAGCCTATATTGAAGATAAGGTGCTTGATGATTTGCAAATGATCCGGATTAACGGTTCACTTGTCGGCGGTCTTGTCGGTATGCTGCTGTTTCTGATTAGTTATGCGGCAGGGGTGAGAACATGAGAAGTGTGAAACGGCGGGCTAATGCGGTGTTGGCTGCTGCTGCCGGTTTATTTGGTGTTGCCTTGACGCTAAAAGTAAATTATCCTCACAGCGCGCTGGCAACAGCCTTTTTGACAATAACGGAGGCTAGTCTGGCCGGCGGGGTTGCCGACTGGTTTGCAGTAACAGCCTTGTTTAGAAAGCCGCTTGGTTTTCCCTATCATACGGCACTCATTCCCCGCAACCGGGAACGGGTAATCAGCGCCCTAGTCAGGGCGGTTGAACAGGAGTTTCTCAGTAAGCAAGCCATCAAAGCGCGGATTGATCAAGTACATTTGCTGGAGAAAATCATTAGTTACAGCCGGAGTGCGCCACTGCGTTCCCTAGCCAGGCCGCTTATTGAAAAAGCCGTTGTTGGACTTGTCGAAAGCCTTGACCCCAACACGATTGGCAAGCTGGGTGAGCGTGTGGTTAAGCTCATAATAAAACGCCAATCGTTTGTGCCCTATGCCGCCGCCGGTATCGCGCGGGTATTGGAGCAGGGAAAAGGCGTGGAAATTTATCTGGCAATTATCGATAAAATAGCAGTCTTAATTGAGCGGCCTGAGACCAGAGCGGCTATTTACCGCTATCTGGAAGATGTCAAAGAGAAGACTGCTGATCAGAACTGGCTGTCAAGCCTGATTACCGGTTTTATGGAGCTGACTGACGGGATTAATCTGGAAGATGCCGCAGACGCGCTGCAGCAGGAGCTTATTAATACGGTGGCTGAACTGCGGCAGGAGGAGCATCCGGTGCAGCTATGGTTTCAGGGGGAACTTGCCACCATTGCCGTTAAGTTGGAAACACCGGAATGGCAGGAGGCAATCGATGACTGGAAGGATGACTTGATTGGCCGCCTGGAACTTGCCCAGCCAATGGGGGTTTTGGCCGATACGGTGCTGACTGTGTGCAAACAGCCTACTGTTTACCGGGAGCAGGTAGTAGACTGGCTTACCGAGCAGGCTGCCAGCTACTGGCAGCAGTTTAAAGAAAATCAAGTCTTGCAAAGCCGGGCGGAAGACTACCTGAAAATGCTCATCCTGCTGGTTGTTGAGCAGGAACATGCGCTGATTGGCAAGATTGCCAGACGGTCGTTAAGCAAGCTTTCTGATGAGGATCTTAACCAATTTATTGAAGATAAAGCAGGTGAGGACCTTGACTGGATTCGGATTAACGGGGTCATAATCGGCGGCTTGGTGGGAGCAGGTTTGGCTCTTGTCATGCTGCTGTGAGATAGTGATAGTTGTTGGGAAAGGGATGACTTTTTGGAAACAATAGCGGTTTTTGTTTTGTTTTTTACATCTTTGCTGATTAGCCTGTATCATAAAGTGCCGATTCTCTACCCGCTACTGTTCGGGCTAGGCTGCTTTTCGGTGGTGGCACTTCGCCGTGGTCATACGTTGCCGGCGCTACTTTCCCTGATGGCCGGCAGTGCCCGAAAATCGCTGATTGTTATTAAAATTTTTGTGCTGATTGGCATCATAACCGCAGTGTGGCGGGCTTGTGGCACCATTTCTTTTATTGTATATTATGGCATCTTATTTATGAGTGCCAAGTACTTTATTCTTTCGGCATTTCTGCTGTCCTGTCTGGTGTCTTTTTTGCTGGGGACTTCTTTTGGCACAGTTGGTACCATCGGGGTAGTGCTCATGGTTTTGGCCAAGAGCGGCGGCGTGGATATCAATATGGCGGCCGGTGCCATTATTGCCGGGGCTTATTTTGGCGATAGATGTTCACCTATGTCCTCAAGTGCCAATTTGATAGCATCCCTAACCAACACCAAGCTGTATATCAATATAAATAACATGACCAAAACAGCTGTGATTCCCTTTGCGCTATCAGTAATTGCTTACCTCTATCTTTCATTCTCTCAGCCGCTGGCCTTTTATAATGACCAGATTATCCAGGAGATACTGACTTCTTTTGATATCAGCCCTGTTGTACTGACGCCGGCTATACTGATTTTGCTGTTGGCCGCTTTGCGGGTGGATGTGAAGCTGTCTATGGGGCTAAGTATTGTCACAGGCATTGTGATTGCACTGGTTGTTCAGCAGGTTAACGTAGGCGCGCTGGCAAAGTACATTGTAATCGGGTACAGTATGGATACCGATGGCTTTTTTGCCGGCATCATTAAGGGTGGCGGCCTCTATTCCATGCTTAATGTAGCGCTGATTGTCCTGATTTCTTCGGCCTTTGCCGGCATCTTTCAGGGAGCAGGCTTGTTGCGCGAAATTGAAGGCTTTTTTGCAAAACTCAGTGACAAAACTAGTGTATATGGCACAACCTTGGCATCAAGTATTGCCACAGCCGGTTTTGCCTGTAACCAGACATTGGCTGTTATGCTTAGTCACCAAATTATGAATAAGCTTTATGAGAAAAAACAGCTAAGTAACTACCGGCTGGCAGTTGATCTGGAGAACACGGTAATTTTGATATCGGCCCTCATCCCTTGGAATATTGCCGGGGCCGTGCCGGCAGTTATGCTTTCGGCTGATGCCGGGTTTATTATGTATGCTTTTTATCTCTTCTTAGTGCCGTTGACTAATTTGTTTATACAGAGTGCGATAACCGAGAAGCAATGAATCAGTATGGGATAATAGGAAGCCTACGGGAGAGAGGATGGTAGCATGGTTTTTATACAATCGCTCGAAAGCATTTTAAGCATTATTCTCATGATTTTTCTGGGATATATATTAACCCGTAAAGGGATTTTTACTGATAATACGGCCAAGGCGTTTACCACCATGGTTATGGAGGTATCGTTGCCTGCCTATATGATCTGGAATCTTACCAATACTTTTAACAAGGAAAAACTTGTTGAGTTGGTTGGCGGTATAACCATTCCGTACTTGTCTATGCTGGCCTGCTATGTTGCGGGGGAACTTGTTGCCAGGATTATCGACATTGATACCAGGCGCCGGGGAATCTTTAGTTGTATGTTTTTTATTTCCAATTCTATTTTTGTCGGGTTGCCCATCAACCTGGCCTTATTTGGTGATCAAAGCATACCTTATGTATTGCTATATTATGTGGCTAATACGACCTTGTTCTGGACACTCGGCATCTACTTAATCAGCCGGGACGGCAGCGGCGAAACGCCGGACATTTTTAGCTGGCAAACACTGAAAAATATCATGTCGCCGCCGCTGAGCGGCTTTATTGTCGGGGTGGTGTTGGTGCTGGCTGAGATTAAACTGCCACCGTTCCTTTCCGACACCTGTAAATACCTGGGCAATACCACAACAGCATTGTCTATGCTGTTTATCGGCATGTCAATCCATAGTGTTAAACTTAGTGAAATAAGCTTAAGTAAAGATGTTGCTGCTCTGGTTATCGGCAGATTTGTTGTTTCGCCGTTGCTGGTGTTTTTGCTTGCTTTGCTAATCCCGACACCGCTTCTTATGGAAGAAGTTTTTATTGTGCAGTCAGCCATGCCGATTGTCGCCAGCGCCGCCATTATCGCCAAGGCCTATAATGCTGATTACGGATATGCAGCGGTTATGACAACACTTACGACAATTATTGCGATGGTTATGA
This sequence comes from Bacillota bacterium, assembly GCA_017889705.1. Lineage (GTDB taxonomy): Bacteria > Bacillota > Negativicutes > Sporomusales > Sporomusaceae > Sporomusa. The sequence goes on from JAGGAB010000004.1 coordinate 15,528, forward strand.
TTCCGGTATATATGGTGTTATTTACTTATTTGACGATATAAGCGCGCAAACAAAAAAATAGCAGGTTCACTTTATACAGTGAACCTGCTATTTTTCTTAAATCACAGCCTTAGCGAAGCCTCTGCGGCAAGTGGTGAGCGCTCGCATTCGTCATGCTGCAAGGTTACCTGGTAGCAAAGCTTGCTGCCTTTCATTTTTTCAGCGGCATAGACAAGGCCGTTGGTGCGGCTGTCGAGGAAGGGGTGGTCAATTTGTTCGGGGTCGCCAAGGAGAATAATCTTAGTACCTAGGCCGGGGCGGGTAATGACGCCTTTGGCTTGACGCGGGGTGGAGTTTTGCATTTCATCAAGGATGATCCAGTATTTTTGAAGTGAACGACCGCGCTGGTAGGCCAGAGCTTCGGTTTGTACGATGCGTTTATCAAACAGCATTTGCACAGTATCTTCGGCTTGCTCGATTTCTTTGGGTTCAGTCAGGTTGTGGCTGGACATCAGGGTAAACAAATTGTCGCGGATGGCCCGCATATAAGGATCAATTTTATCTTGTTCAGAGCCTGGCAGGTAGCCAAGGTCTTCATCCATCGGAACATTGGGGCGGCAGATTAACATATGATGGTAAGCCCGGGGGCGGCAGTCCATATGGTTGTGGAGGCCTACTGTCAGGGAATAGAAGGTTTTGGCTGTACCGGCCGGCCCTTTAATAATGACAAGTGGCGCTTCCTCCGCGCTGAGCATAAGGCATTCTTGCATGAATACCTGCCCGACATTACGCGGCGAAACGCCAAAAGGATTGCGACTGCGATATTTTAATTGCACGACTTTTTGGCCGTCAAAACGCCCAAGCGCGGTATGGCGGTCGTTGTCAGTAGAGCGAATTAACAGAAACTGGTTAGTGACAAGCTCAATTGGTACCATACGGTGGCTGGCTTCGTCAAAGGTGCGGAGCTTGTCAGGATCGAGGATATTGCGATCATCTTGATAAAAGGTGTCGATAAGTTCTGAGGAGGTATACACGGTGGCGCGGCCAGTGTATTGTTCTTCCACACTGGCTACTTTTTCGTTGCGGAAGTCTTCGGCATGAATGCCTAAGATGGCGGCTTTAACGCGCATGTTGGTGTCGCGGCTGACCAAGATGGTATGCAGGTTGTCTTCTGACAGGCCTTTGCATACTTGCAGGATACGGTTGTCGTGTTTGGTTTTGTCCCAATATGGCGGCATTGGCGTGTCAAGATGGTTGGATTCAATGCGCATCTGGCCGCCATGCTCATTGAGGGCAACGCCGGTTAAGAGATTGCCTTGGGTGCGAAATTGGTCAATCATCCGGCTGACCAGACGGCTGTTGGTGCCGCGTTCACTGGTTTCGGATTTGAAGCGGTCAAGTTCTTCCAGCACTACCTCAGGAATGATTACTGTGTGTTCGTTAAAAGCATTCATCGCGTAGGGAGAGTGTAATAACACATTGGTGTCTAACACATAGTACTTAATCAAAAAGCCATCCCCCTTCTTATCTACATAACTGAGTGAAAAACAGCAGATGGTGCAATATTTTTTTATTGTATATTGTAATTGTACGGCCGGAGGCGTCTGAGTATGTTAGCATTTTGTAAATTTAGTATTAAAACTTAAACCAGGCTCACACCACCTGCCAGAGACCTGCATATATTACAGAGGCTACTGTATTGTATGCTCACAAGACAGGGATGGTAACCTAGTGGATGAGGTGGCTGAAAGGATGAAACGTATTGGGTTAATCGGTGTTGGGCGAATGGGCCGGGTATTGGCCGGCAAATTAGCCGGACATGTCGATCTCAAATTATATGACCGGGAAGATAACCAGCTGCAGACAGTTGCTGCCGAACTGGGAGTTGCGGTTGCTGACAGCCTGGAGGAACTGGCTGGACTGGGAATTGTTATTCTGGCGGTGCCTGACCGCGAGGTCATCAGTCTGATTAAGGATTTTAATCAACTTCACCAGCCCATGATTATCATTAATGTTGCGACAAATGTTGCCCAGCATGTGCTGGAAGCAGCCGCCGGCAAACAGGTGAGTTGTATTGGCGCAAAATTTGTTGCTCAGGCAAAAGAAATGGCGCTGGGGGCTGAGCCGGTTATTATTGTAAATGAGCGGCCGGCCGAGCTGGTGCCACTGGTGCAGGAGATTTTTTCTCCGGTTGGCAAAATTATTATTGGTAATGCAGATATTGTGACCTATATTAACACCCAGGCCGCCGAGAAAGCGTTGACGGCAGCTGTACTGATCGAAGAAACCTTGCGGTGTCAGCCGTATGCCAACGCCGATGTGATAAAAAGTGCAATTCGTCAGGTGGCAGCCGGTATTATGAAGGCATACGCCGATGATGACTTAGGGCCGTTTGCTCGCGAAATTGTTAGGGCAATCAGAGCCAAACTGCGCATGTGAAGGTAGCTTGGAAGTTTAGGTATACCACTTTTGCAGTTGAGCGCTACCGGAGTGAGGTCGCTCAACTGCAAAAAAGTAATGGCAGACAGACGAGAGAATATAATCCAAAAAAAAACACAAAATATTATAAAAAAAGTGTTGTACCACTACTAACAGTTAACCTATACAATGAAATAAGATAGGGAAAACATGTAATGCCTATGGTTTAAATTAACACTATATTCGTACAAATATAAAAACCGGAGGTTGGAAAATGGACAAACTTACAAATAAACTTCATCAGGCGGCAGCATTGCCGGAAAAGGTAATTCAATTTGGTGAAGGTAATTTTTTGCGGGCGTTTGCGGACTGGATGCTGCATCAGATGAACAAACAAGGGTTGTTTGAGGGGCGGGCTGTGCTGGTACAACCGATTGCAGAAGGACTGAGCCGACAAATTAATGATCAGGATGGTTTGTACACCTTGTTTTTGCGCGGTTTAAAAAATGGACAGCCTCATGAGGAACAGGAGATTATCAGCTCTGTCAGCCGCTGTCTTAATCCGTATGGCGAGTGGGAAGAATGTCTTCGCTGTGCTGAAAATCCTGATATTGAATTTGTTATCAGTAATACCACAGAAGCCGGTATCACCTTTGATGTCGCGGACAAACTAAATAATGAGCCGCCGGTGTCCTTTCCGGGGAAATTAACTGCTTATTTATATCATCGCTTCAATCACTTTGAGGGCGATGCCGGCAAAGGCATGGTAATTTTGCCTTGCGAACTTATTGACCGCAATGGCGACAACTTAAAGAAAGTGGTGCTTGAGCTGGCGGCGTTGTGGAAATTGCCTGCAGCATTTAGCGAGTGGATTGAACAACATAACTATTTTCTCAACACCTTAGTTGACCGGGTGGTTACCGGTTATCCCCGTGACGAAATTAAAGAACTGGAAGCAAGGCTGGGGTATCAGGATGCCATCATTGATACCGGCGAACTCTTTCACTTGTGGGTTATTGAGGGGCCGGAACATTTGGCAGAGCGTCTTCCCTTTACCGAAGCCGGTCTTAATGTAATCTGGACTAATGACATGACTCCGTATCGCACCCGTAAAGTGCGGATACTAAACGGTGCCCATACTTCCTCGGTGCCGGCTGCATTCCTGTATGGACTGGATACGGTTGGCGAAATGATGGATCATGAAGTGCTGGGTAAATATGTGCAGCAAATTGTGTTTGACGAAATTGTGCCGTCTATTAACCTGGAAAAAGATATGTTGACTGATTTTGCCGCAAGTGTAATGGATAGGTTCCGCAACCCCTTTATCAAGCACTATCTGTTAAGCATATTATTAAACTCTTCTTCTAAATTTAAGGCCAGAGTGCTGCCCTCTATTTTGGAATATCAGAGTATGCATGGTAAACTGCCGGAGAAACTAACCTTCTCAATGGCCGCACTGATTGCCGTCTACAAGGACGGTAAAGTTGACGGCACAGGTATGCAGGCCCGCCGTGAACAAGGTGAATTTGTCATGAAGGACGATGTGCCGGTACTGGAGTTCTTTGAACAGGTGTGGAGCGGTTTTGACGGTTCCAAGGCGGCGGCTAATCAGGTTGCCAGCAAGGTCCTTGCTAATACCACTATTTGGGGACAGGATCTTAACCGGGTAACTGGTCTTACTGACAAAGTCGGTAACTATCTTTACAGCATTGCTACTGACGGTATGCATTCTACCATGCGGAATTTAGTGGGCTAGAGGAGGGGACAACCTTGTCACAATTACAAATTCACGCCAATGATAATGTGGCTGTTGTACTTGAGCCGGCGCAGGGTTCTGAAGCCGGGCGCGGCCACAAAATAGCACTGACTGATATCAGAATCGGGGAACATATCATAAAATACGGTTTTCCCATCGGCCATGCCACTGTTGATGTTAAAGCCGGCCAATGGGTTCATACCCATAACATCAAAACCAATCTGGGCGATATTCTGGATTATCAGTATCAGCCTGCACAAACCGTGGCTGCTGCTGCGAATAAGTCATGCCCTACGTTTCAGGGCTATCGTCGCCCTGACGGACAGGTAGGTGTGCGTAACGAGGTCTGGGTGATTCCGACAGTAAGCTGTGTCAATCAGAATATCAGGCTGATTGCTGAACAGGCAGCTTCGCTGTGCAAAGACCTGCCCAACCTTGATGGCATTTTTGCCATTACGCATCCTTATGGCTGTTCTCAGCTGGGTGATGATCATAACACTACCCAGCGGTTATTAGCCAGTCTGGTAAACCATCCCAATGCCGGGGCAGTGCTGGTGGTTGGTTTAGGCTGCGAGAATAATCATATTGCCGAATTTAAGAAAGTATTGGGTGATTATGATCCTGAGCGGGTTAAGTTTTTGGTGGCCCAGGAAGTCGAAGATGAAATAAGCGTCGGTATAGAGCTTGCCCAAGAACTTGCCCGCTATGCTTCGAATACTAAACGTGAGGCCTGTCCGGCATCAGAACTTGTTATTGGCCTTAAATGCGGCGGTTCTGACGGCTTTTCCGGCATTACGGCCAATCCCCTTGTCGGTTCGTTTTCCGACCGGCTGCTAGTCTGCGGGGGAAGTACGGTGCTTACCGAAGTGCCGGAAATGTTTGGTGCGGAGACGATCTTGATGAACCGGGCGATTGATCGCACTGTTTTTGACAAGACCGTGCAGCTTATTAATGATTTTAAAGATTACTTTGTTAGCCATAAACAGCCTATTTACGAAAATCCTTCGCCAGGCAACAAGGCTGGCGGCATCAGCACTCTTGAAGAAAAGTCGCTGGGCTGTACGCAAAAGGGCGGCACCGGCCAGGTCACTGATGTCATCAGTTATGCCGGACGTGTGAACAAAAAAGGTTTAACTCTCTTAAGCGCGCCAGGAAATGATATGGTTGCGGCTACCGCGCTGGCGGCAGCAGGCTGCCATATCGTCCTGTTTACTACCGGACGGGGAACGCCGTTGGGGACGGTTGTGCCAACAATTAAAGTGGCAACCAACAGTGAATTATTCAACCGGAAAACAGGCTGGATGGATTTTGATGCCGGCAGGCTGTTAACTGGAGCGTCTATGGAACAACTTACCGAGGAATTCTTGCAGCACATTATTGAAGTGGCTTCCGGCCAGGCAACCAAAGCTGAGAACATGGGTTTTAGAGAAATTGCCATATTCAAAAATGGTGTAACTTTATAATCACAACCTCGCAGCAAGTAATGTGCTAAAAAAAACACAAAATAATCTAAAAAAACTATTATACTAAATATTTAGAAAGAACAGTAAAATGGACAAGGAAGTATTTCATACTATTATTTAAATTTACAGGAGGTATGGTGTGGACACGCTAAAAAAGATTGCTCTGGCGATAGATACCGTGTTTGAAAGTGTTGCGCTCACTGGTCTTGCCAGCATGATTCTTATTGTTATCATGCAGGTTATGACTCGTAAACTTTTCAATTTTGTATTTTTTTGGTCAGAAGAAATTACGCTGTTGCTCTTGGTTTGGTTTGCTTTTATGGGTATGGCCATTGGTTTCAGAGAAGGCCTTCATATGGGAGTAGATTCCTTCACTGAATTTTTGCCTGCCAAAGTGAACTTTGTGCTTGATAAAATAATTGGACTGTCAATTTTTGCTTTTGGTGTGTACATGATTTATTACGGTTGGGACTTTACCGTAATGATGCATGAATCGACACTGGCAGCCACCAAGCTGCCTAATAGTATTTTATATGTTGTTATGCCTGTTACCGGAATTATGACCTGTGCTTACGCTGCTTTACAGGTAGCTGGTTTTGATACCAAACGTCATAAAGGTTCAGAAGTCGAAATGGGCAATGCCTTCGGAGGTGGGGAATAGTGGATCAGCAGTTAGTTGCAGTAACACTTTTATGTTCAACATTTATTGGCTTTATGGTCTTACGCTTCCCAGTAGCCTTAGTATTGGCTTTCTCCACCATATCGACCATGATTTACATGGAGATTCCGCTTGCCGTTATGGGTCAGCAAATGATTCAGGGCATCAGCAGCTTTTCACTCCTCGCTATTCCGTTCTTTATCCTTACCGGACAAATTATGGGTGAGGGCGGTCTGGCATTGCGTATGGTAAACTTCGCCTATCTGTTAGTTGGCCGTATTCGTGGTGGTTTGGCGCTGGTTAACAGTGTAGCCTGTATGTTCTTTGGCAATATCTCAGGTTCGGCAGTTGCCGATGCTTCGTCCATCGGTTCAGTTATGATTCCGATGATGAAGAAAAAGGGTTATGATGCCGACTATGCAGTAGGCTTAACAATTTCTTCAGCAATCCAAGGCGTGGTTGTTCCGCCAAGCCATAATCTGGTATTATTCTCTATTGTTGCCGGCGGCATCTCCATTAAGAGTTTGTTTCTGGCAGGTATTGTTCCTGGTTTCATTTTACTTTTCACACTGATGACAGTGGCTTATATTATGGCCCGCAAACGCGGTTATCAAAAAGGTGATCCGATTCCCAAAGAGAAAGTTCCCGGAATTTTGTTCCATGGGATTTTATCCTTGTCACCAGCCGTCGTTATCCTTGGCGGTATAATCTCCGGTTGGTTTACTGCCACAGAATCCGGTGCTATGGCTGCGCTGTACTCGTTTATTCTGGCCTTCGGCTTCTACCGTGAAGCTCCATTATCAGCTATGATTCCTGTATTAAAACGTACTTTCCGTATTGTGCTTATGGTATATTTCCTGATTGCGGCCTCGGCAGCATTTGGCTGGATACTGGCTTATCTTAAAATACCACTGCTTGTTACCGAGTTCTTCCTGAGTGTTTCGGATAGTCCGATTGTTATTATGATGCTTATCAATATCTTGCTGCTGCTGCTTGGCGGACCGATGGATATGGCGCCGATGATTCTCATAATGACCCCGATCTTATTGCCTGTGGCTACCGCCATTGGTATTGATCCGGTGCACTTTGGCCTGATCTTGATCTTCAACGCCGGCATGGGACTTTTAACACCGCCGGTAGGTACGGTACTATTTGTTGGCTGCGCTATCGGCGGCGTATCGCTCTCGCAGGGTACCAAGGCCATGATGCCGTTCTTCTATGCTATGATTGGTGTATTGCTTCTGATTACCTATGTTCCGCAAGTGGTTATGTGGTTGCCGACCATGTTTAAATAACAAGTATTATTTGTTTCGGGGATTCATCCCAACATTATTTAGAGGGGGATATTAGATAATGAACACCAAAAAACTAGTTGCTGGTGCCCTGTCCCTAATGCTGGCCGGTTCGCTTATGGCTGGCTGCGGCGGATCTAAAGAGGGTGACAAAAAAGCGGCTGAAGGCGCCAAATATACCTTCCGCCTGGCAGAAACACATCCTGCCGATTATCCGACTACCATGGGTGACAAAAAGTTTGCCGAGCTTGTTAACGAACGTACCAAAGGCCGTATTAAAATTGAAGTGTTCCCATCTTCGCAGCTTGGCGAGGAAAAAGCCGTTATTGAACAAGTACAACTGGGTGCTATTGAGTTTACCCGTGTAAGTTCTTCACCGCTGGCTGAATTCAACAAAGCATTTGGCGTATTCTCGCTGCCCTATATCTTTGATAATGATGCACATATGTGGAAATTCTTAAATGGTGATGCCGGCACAAAAATGCTGGATGGTTTGGAAAAGTCCAAAATGAAAGGTCTGGCTTACTACACCTCCGGTTCCCGTAACTTCTACACCAAAAATCCTGTAACTAAAGTAGAAGATCTTAAAGGCATGAAAATCCGTGTTCAACAGAACAAAATCAACATGGATCTGATCAGCTCTCTGGGAGCCAGCGCCACTCCGATGCCTTATGGTGAAGTTTACAGCGGTCTGCAAACCGGTGTAATTGACGGTGCTGAAAACAATCCGCCGAGCTATCTGACTGCCAACCACTATCAAGCAGTTAAAAACTTCATTCTTGACGGTCACCAGCGTGTGCCGGAAGTACTGTTAATCAGCAAAGTAACCTGGGATAAACTGTCTGAAGAAGACCGCAAGATCATTAAACAAGCTGCCATTGATTCTGTTGCAACCCAACGTGAACTGTGGGAGAAATTCGAAAAAGAATCTATGGACAAACTCAAAGCCAATGGCGTAGTTGTTACCGAAGTAAAAGATGTTAAACCTTGGCAGGCTGCTGTTAAACCTGTTATTGACAAACATGGTGCCGACTATAAAGACGAATTGACCGCTATTGACGCTGCCCGTAAGTAAGAGTAAAATTACCAGCAAGGGGAGATGCCGCAAGGCATCTCCCCATTTACTGTTTGCAGGAGGATAAAAACAATTGATCACGAATAATTACAGATTATGAGAAAATCATTACTTAAATTTATCAGTGAAACCATATGGCTGAAAGACCAACTGCTTACCGCTAAGCTGCTGACTTTTTCAGCGGTGCTGGTTATTATTCCGATGATTATTGTCGGCGTGATTTCCTATTACCGCTCCTCGACTATTCTTGAGAGCGAGGCTAAAAATTACAGTCGCCAAATTAATGAGCAGGTAAAAACACAAATTGAATATTATTTGCGTGATGTGGAAATAAATTCGCTCAAAATTATTAATGACCATGATATGATTACCTTTTTAAAAACAGTTGAGCTTAGTGGTGCTGCGCAGCCACAATTGATAGTTTCAGTTCGTGAATTATTGGAAAATACCGCCTATTCCCGACCTGATATTTCCGGTGTGGTCCTAGTCATTGATGGCAGTAATGTTATTGACAGCCTGGGCTACCGGAGCCCATATCCGGTTAGTGAATTGGCGAAAGAATACTGGTATTCATCGGTTCCGGCAAACGGCAACTCCATGCTGGTCAGCCGGATGATTAAGCTGGGTGATAAACAGGAACCGGTTATTACCATTGCCAGGCGGATTTACAGCCCGTACACCCTGAAACCAATTGGTATGCTGCTTATTGATGTTAACTTCCGGCGCATACAGGATATCGCCGATAAAGTAAATACAATTGGCAAAAGCTCGTTTTATATTTTAGATGCCGAAGGCCATTATGTATACCATCCGGACAGTTCACGCATTGGGCGCAGATCAGATATTCTTAATTTGGAGAGCATTCTGTCCTTGCAGGATAATTCATATATCTCAGAACAGGATCAGGTAGTAATTTTGAATCACTCCTCGTCTTTGGGGTGGCGTTTTGTTACCGCCATACCCAGGGAAGAACTGTTTAGGGGCAGTGCGCACATTGGGTTTACGATCTTCTGGACGGTAGCCATAACCTTGTGCATTGCCTATGTTCTAGGTGTAAGTTTTGCGAGTACCATCATCAGACCTATCCGCCGCCTGCAGCGGTTTATGAAAAATGTGCAGGTAGGTGATTTTTCCCGGCGGGTACCGGTAGAGTCCAGTGATGAAATCGGGCAGCTCACCAATGGTTTCAATAATATGGTGGAAAAGCTGTCTGAGCTTATGGAAGAAGTCTATTTTTCCAAATTGCGGGAAACAGAAATGATTTTAGGCCAAAAAGAGATGGAACTTAAAGTGCTGCAGTCTCAAATTAACCCTCACTTTCTCTGCAATTCACTGGAAACCATCAGAGGTATGGCGCTTGAACAAAATATGGGAGATATTGCGGCAATGTCTGCCTCGCTGGGTACGTTATTGCGGTATAATCTAAAGACGGTATCGCCAACCGTAACGCTGCAGGAAGAAATTAATTTCTGTACCGTTTATTTGAAAATTCAACAATACCGGTTTGATAAAAATGTAAAGTATTGTTTTGACATTCCTAAGTGGGCCTTGACAGCCATGATTGTTAAATTCTCTTTGCAGCCATTGGTTGAGAATTGTTTTGTCCATAGTGTCGGCGCTGGTCCTGAACCAACCCGAATTACTATTTCTGCGTATTGTGAGAGCGATAACCTGATTATCAGGGTCGCCGATACCGGAGTAGGTATGGCAGAGTGTGTATTGGAGCAAATTAAGCAAAACCTGAGCAGCAGTGATAGTACCAATGACGGGACGCACATCGGCATTATTAATGTTCATCGCCGCATCATTAATTTGTTTGGCGGCGAATATGGGGTAACGGTTGACAGTATTCCCGGCCAAGGGACAACTGTGCTGGTTAAACTGCCGCTCATACAAAAAGAAGAAGGGGGGGATCAGCATGTGCAATATTCTTATCGTGGATGATGAGAAATGGGTCAGGTCAGCACTAAAATGGACAGTGGAACAGACTGGAATGCAGGTAACTGTAATCGGTGAATGCAGTAACGGCCTGGAGGCGCTTGACTGGCTAAGAGAACATCAGGTTGACTTGGTACTGGCCGATATTACCATGCCGGTTATGACCGGGCTGACCTTCCTGGAACAACTCAGGCAGGCAGGAAATGAGCAAGATGTTATTTTTATTACAGTTAATGAAGATTTTTCGCTTGTGCAGCAGGCGCTGCGGGCAGGTGCTTTTGATTACTTACTAAAGCCGGTGGAGACCGAGCAGCTGACAACCTGCTTTACAAAATGGCTAAATCGCCAGAATAAAGCCCGAAATCTCCCCCAAGAGGATGAGACTGGCATACCGCCAGAGCTGTTATCACCTGTTGAGCAGGTGCTAAAATATATTGAGTCACTGCCGCCCGGTCAGGTGACACTTGCCGAAGCGGCAAAGCATGTTCATATGAATCCCAGTTATTTAAGTCAGTTGTTCAAACAGCAAAAAGGAACTAATTTCATTGACTATGTTACCAAAATTAGGTTGACAGAAGCCAAACGCCTGTTAACCTCCACCACCCTTAGAATTTCGGAAATCGCTGAGCGGTTAGGCTATTCGGACTTGGCTTATTTCACCAACATATTTAAGAAAACCTGCCATACTACGCCGTCTGAATATCGAAAAACCCACGCTCGTCAACAGTAAAGAGGATTACACTATGAGAGAAACTTTCCGGGCATTTAGGCATCGCAATTATCGGTTGTTTTATTTTGGACAAGGTCTGTCACTGATTGGCACCTGGATGCAGCGGACAGCAATTGTATGGCTGGTATACCGTCTGACTCAGTCGCCGGAAGTGTTGGGTACTGTTGATTTTGCCGGTCAAATTGTGGGTGTTGTGCTCATCCCGCTTGCCGGGGTATTTCTGGACCGCTGGAACCGGTATCGGGTAATACTTTGGACACAGGCCTTTAGTATGGTGCAGGCACTGGCGCTGGCGGCGCTGGTATACAGCAATAGCATTGAGGTATGGCATATTGTACTCTTAAGTATGCTGCTTGGCACTATTAATTCGTTTGATATGCCTGCCAGGCAGGCTTTTGTATCGCAGATTGTCGATGACAAAGCAGATTTGCCAAATGCGATTGCTCTGAATTCAGCTCTGTTTAACGGCGCCCGGATTATCGGTCCTTCTGTTGCAGGCTTGGCAATTGCTGTCTTTGGTGAAGGCTTATGCTTTTTATTTAATGGTTTGAGCTATTTTGCTGTTTTAGGAGCCTTGCTGGTCATAAAGCTAACTAGGCCGCAGACGCCGTCACCTGACTCAGAAAATATTTTGCAGGGTTTAAAAGAAGGCTTTGTTTACACCTATCAGTCGTTGCCGATCAGAATGGTGTTACTATTGTTGATGTTGGTTAGTTTAGTCGGTTTCCCCATTTTGCCGCTCATGCCGTTGTTTGCCGGGCAGGTGCTGCACGGCAGTTCAGCGACGCTGGGGTGGTTGATGGCGGCCTTTGGTTCAGGCGCGCTCATGGGTACGGTATTTTTGGCCTCGCGGAAAAGCGTAGTGGGGCTTGAAAAGTCTATAACGATAGCGGTAATCATGTTTGCGTTAGGCTTGATTGCGTTTTCGCTGTCAACCACACTGTGGGTTTCGCTGGGGCTTGCTTTTGTTATGGGAGTTGGCATGATAGCCCAGATGGCTTCGACCAATACCATTGTACAGACACTTGTTGAGGAAGATAAACGCGGCCGGGTTATGAGTTTGTATGTGTTGTCTTTTGGCGGCATTGGACCAATTGGCAGTTTGTTTGCCGGTCATATGGCAGGTCTTATAGGAACAACTTCTACTTTTGTTCTGAGCGGCGTGCTGGTGCTGGTCGGTGCGGCTGTTTTTGCCTGGTATCTGCCGGCCTGGCGTGTTGAGGCCCATATGGCACTTGAAGAAAAAGGATTATTATGAGATTGCAATAGTAAGTCAGGATATTTCTCCATTTATGAAGGCGGAGTATCCTGGCTTATTGTGTTTTACCCTAATAGAAAGTATAACTTTCTTAAGAACAGGATAAGGGCAACATCGGCTTGCGCTTTCGCTAAAGCTCGGTGCTAGCCGTGTTTGCTTTACCGGCTTACTAGTAACATCAGCACAGATGTCTGCATATTATGTAACAAACAGAAAAGAAAGGAGGAAATTGGATGGCCGGCAAAAGACGTCCGTATTGGGAAGAACCTGAAATTGAAGATTGGGAAGACGAGGAGTGGGACGAGGAGTCGCAAACAAGAGAAAACCGGCAGGTATTGCCCTTTGTAGTAGGTTTAGGATTAGGCTTGGGCTTTGGCTGTTATCCACGGCGCTACTGCTACCCGCGCCGGTATTGCTATCCGCGTCAATTCTGTTATCCACGCCAGGGTTGTTATCCGCGGCCGTGTTATCCGTTGTAATAAATTTACGTGAAATAGCTTCCGAATGGAGGCTGTTTCTTTTTGTGGTAATACTAGGTGATGTATGTCATGTTTTTAGTGTTAGTTCCCAAAGAACGAACTTTTGGGAAGAATAGCAATAGGCAGGATTTTATCTCTTTACTGTTGAAAAAAATACAAATTACATAGTTGAAGAGGTTCTTATGATACATATTGAAGGTTTAGTGAAAAAATATGGGGAACGAATTGCCGTAAACGATTTGAATCTTACAATTGAAAAAGGAGAAACCTTTGGGCTGCTTGGTCCGAATGGGGCAGGCAAGACCACAACCATACGGGTGCTGACCATGCTTACTCGTCCCACTGCCGGCGTAGTTACCATTCATGGATATCGTCTGCCGCAGGAAGAATTGGCGATCAAAGCGGTTATTGGTGTTGTGCCCCAGCATTTTAACCTTGATGTCGATTTGACAGCACGGGAAAATCTTAATTTACATGGGCGTCTGCACCATATGCCACGCCGCGAGCGGGAAGAGCGGGTGGAGGAATTGCTTGACTATATTGAGCTTAAAGAGCGTGGGAATGACATGGTCAATACCTTTTCCGGCGGAATGAAACGGCGACTGATGATCGCCCGGGCACTCCTGCATCGGCCTAAAGTATTATTTCTAGATGAGCCTACTGTCGGATTGGATCCACAGGTAAGAAGGCGGTTGTGGGATTTGATCCGGCGCTTAAATGCCGACGGGCTGACCGTGCTATTAACTACCCATTATATTGAAGAAGCCGAGAGTCTGTGCCGGCAGGTTGCCATTATGGAAAAAGGCCGCCTAATTGCACTTAACAGTCCGGCAGCATTGTGTGAGCGGCTGGGGAGTTATGTTGTGGAGTGGAATCAAAGTGAAGGCACTCAATACAAGTTTTTTGCTAGCAGGCCCGAGGCGGCGGCTTTTGCCGGGACACTGGCGGTAAACACCGTATTGCGTCACACTAATCTTGAGGATGTTTTTGTTGAATTAACCGGCCGCCGGGTGAGCGGCTAAAGGAGCAGCCGCAATGGAAACTGCCAAAAAGATAATGGAAAAGCTGGAGGCCGCAGGGTATAGAGCCTATATTGTCGGCGGCGTTGTGCGTGATATCGTGTGTGGCGTTACGCCGGAAGACATTGATATTGCTACTGAGGCAGAGCCTGAACAAATTATTGCGATTGCCGAGAACCAGGGTTGGAAGGCTATTCCAATAGGCATAGCCTTTGGTGTAGTGGCTGTGGTGGCAGAGGGCCACAATTATGAGATTGCAACACTACGCAGCGAGTGCTATGGCTCTGACAGCCACCGGCCTGAGACGGTGACGTTAGGAGTAAGTCTTGAGCAGGATTTGGGCAGACGGGATTTCACCATAAACGCGATGGCAATAGATGTGTCAGGTCAGATTATTGACTTATTTGGCGGACGGGGAGATTTGGCGGCTGGTGTTATCCGGGCGGTTGGCAATCCACAGCAGCGGTTTACTGAAGATGGGCTGAGGATGTTTCGGGCTGCGCGGTTTGCCGCCCGGTTTGGTTTTGTATTGGAGGAGCAGACGCTGCAGGCTATCCCGGCTGCGTTGCCACGGGTAAACGGACTGTCGGTCGAACGCGTTCGCAATGAAATAGAAAAAACACTGCTGGCTGAATATGCGGTGCAGGGGCTGACCGTTTTACAGAAAACCGGGTTACTGGCAGCTAGCTGCCAGACGCGGGAACAGGGCAAAACCTGTCAGGTGCCGATACTGCCGGAACTTGTCCGTTTGGTGAATTTGCCGCAAAATCCCCGGCACCATCTGCATGATGTTTGGCAGCATACCCTTGAAGTTGTTGCATTAGCGCCATGCACGCCAATACTGCGCTGGGCAGCGCTCTTGCATGACGTCGCCAAAGGTTGGCCGGAAGTGCGCTGCTTAAACAAGGAAGGGCAGCCTTCTGATCCCGGACATGATAAAATCGGGGCGCAGGCGGCGGTTTCAATATTAAGCCGTTTAAAAGTAGAGCCCCAGATTGTCGCCAGGGTGGCCTGGCTTATCAGGCACCATCTGTTTTTTCCGGAGGCTGAGGAAAAGGCAGTTATGAAATGGCTTAAACGCCTGCTTGATAAAAGATTTAAAACGGCGGGTGATTTTGCCGAAGCCATATCGCAGTTATTGGCGTTGCATGAAGCTGATCGCTTGGGCGGTCATACTCATCCTGATATAACAGGACTGGAAGCGGTGCGTTTGTTGGTACAGGGCATTTTGCGGGATATTCCGTTCTTTCCTGCTCAGCTTGCAGTCAGCGGCCGCGAAATTGCGGCTAAGCTGGGCGCGGGTTTGCAGGTAGGGGATTTCCAACAGAACTTATTGAATAGAATTCAGGCCGGCCAGCTAACCAATACGCCGGCTGCGCTGCAGGCGGCACTTGAGGCTCGTACCCGGCGCTTGGTGTAAACAAAAAAATCCCAATGCGTACAAAGAGAGTTTATTTTGGTACAGGCGCAACCCGTGTATTCTAAAAACACACTTGACTGCGGGCGACGCATATTGTATAATCGAAAACAAGTTAAATAGCTTTGCACGATGAACAGGAAGTTAATTGTTGTAAACTTCAGAGAGCCGGCGGTTGGTGTAAGCCGGTGTGAATGACAATGGATTCCGCCTGGGAGTGGCTGATGATGAATCTGACGGGTCCGCCCGGTATAGCGGCAAAAGTTGGCTGAAAAGTAACATGGGTGGCACCGCGGGAGAAGACTCTCGTCCCTGTAGAGGGATGGAGTTTTTTTGTATATATACGCTGCGTCTGTGTACTATAAGCTTGAAACTGGGTGGCACCGCGGGAGTTTGTCTCGCCCCAATCTATCGTTATTGGGGCGGGTTTTTTATTTTTACTTACTTTAACTTATGAGGTGATTTTGTGAGCAACAGTGTCAAACGAGCCCATAATTTTAACGCCGGTCCGGCAGCATTGCCGCTGGCAGTTCTGGAAAAGGCGCAAGCCGAATTGCTTGATTTTAATAATACCGGCATGTCTATTATGGAACACAGCCATCGGGGGAATGCCTATGATGCTGTTCATAATGAAGCCATTAGCCTCTTAAAAGAACTAATGGGAATACCTGAGGGGTATGAGGTCTTATTTTTGCAAGGGGGAGCCAGTCTCCAGTTCAGCATGATTCCTATGAATTTCTTACCTGCAGGCAAAAAGGCAGGGTATGTAATGACTGGTAGCTGGTCGGAAAAAGCTTATGCTGAGGCCGAGAAACTGGGCGAAGTATTTGTGGCTGCATCAGCCAAAGAAGGTAATTATCGCCGGATACCGGAATTTGCCGAACTTAAATATGATACTGATACCGCTTACTTGCATATTACCAGTAACAATACAATTTTTGGCACCGAGTGGCGACAGGGTTTCCCGGATACAGGTGCAGTGCCGCTGGTTGCCGATATGTCGAGTGATATTATGTCTTGCCCGATTGATGTCAGCAAATTTGCTCTAATTTATGCTGGCGCACAGAAGAATCTGGGGCCATCAGGAGTAACTGTTGTTATTGTCCGCAGCGATTTTTTGGAAAAGGCTGTAACGGTCGGACCAACTATGCTTCGGTACGCAACTTATGCCAAGGACAATTCCTTGTATAATACGCCGCCGACATTTGGCATTTATATGATTAAGCTGATGATGGAATGGATAAAAGAGCAAGGCGGCCTGACTGGCATCTACAAGCACAATCAGGAAAAAGCGGCTTTGATTTATGACGCTATTGACGCCAGTAATGGCTTTTATGTCGGGCATGCCCAAAAAGAAGCCCGTTCGCTGATGAATATTACTTTCCGCTTGGCTGATGAGGCATTAGAGAAGAAGTTTTTGGATGAGGCTAAACAAGCCGGTTTTGTTGGGCTTAACGGGCATCGTTCTGTTGGTGGTTGCCGAGCTTCTGCCTATAATGCCGTTCCGCACGAAGTCTGTCAGGCGCTGCGTGATTTTATGCTAACTTTCCAGAAAGAAAACAGCTAGAAGTAAATAAAGGAGGATAATATGGCAATTACCCGTTTTATATTAGTTCGTCATGGAGAAACTACTTGGAATAAAGAGGGACGTTATCAGGGGCAGATCGATACACCACTTACCCCTTTCGGGCGGGAGCAGGGGCAACTGGCTGCCAAAGCTCTTGCCAAGGTGCCTATTGACGTCTGTTACGCTAGTCCCCTCAGCCGGGCTGTTGATACAGCCATGATGTGTGTGGCTGCTCATGGATTGCCGGTAAATACCGACAGCCGTCTGCTTGAAATTAACCATGGCGAGTGGGAAGGTCTCCTGAGTGATGAGGTTGGTAAAACGTATCCGGAACTCTTGGCCCAGTGGCGATCAACAGTAGTGGGCGTTACTATGCCGGGCGAGGGCGGCGAAGATATTGTTGCTGTGAGAGACAGATCTATGGCTGTTTTTCGCGAATTGGCGCAAAAGCATCAAGGACAGACTGTGCTGGTGGTAGCACACGACGCTGTCAATAAAGCCGTACTATGTGACATGTTAGACATTGATTTGTCGCATTTCTGGCAGATCAAGCAGGATAATACCTGCATCAATGTTGTTGAGTATCAGGATGGCAAATGGCGAATGGTGCTGATGAATTCCACCACTCATCTTGGTTTCTTATATAGCGGTATTGAACAAAAAGGATTATAACAACAATAAAAGCGAAATTGTCTGAGGCTTACGGCAATTTCGCTTTTTAAATTGTCATATTGTTTTTCGGATAATTTTGGTAATAATAGCAGGGAATGCAGAAAAAGACGCGAACATATGAGTAGTAGTTAATAATGATTCTGAACTCAGTGAAGGAGTTGTTGCTATGCAGCAAGATCATGGTTGTAATCCATCAGGTTGCGGGTCATCCTGCGACTGCGGTTGTTCCGGCTGCGGCCCGGCGACTGAAGAAAGCCAATTTAGTAAAGACATGCAAGCACTGTATGACGCAGGCAATATGGCAGATATTATGGCAGAGTCCACTAAGCAGCTGGCTGCAGATCCAGACAACAGCGATGCGTTTTTTTGGCAGGGGGTAGTGGCTGCTGTTGACGGTAACTTTGAACAGGCACTTGCCAATTATACCAAGGCGATTGAACGTAATTCCCGCAAAGCTGCCTATTATTCGTACCGTGGCAGTGCGCATGCCATGCTGGACGATATAAAGAATGCCGTGCTGGATTATTCGCAGGCTATGCTTTATGAGCCAGATAACTGGATGAACTATGCCAACCGGG
This sequence comes from Bacillota bacterium, assembly GCA_017889705.1. Lineage (GTDB taxonomy): Bacteria > Bacillota > Negativicutes > Sporomusales > Sporomusaceae > Sporomusa. The sequence goes on from JAGGAB010000004.1 coordinate 33,827, forward strand.
GTGTGCTATATCTAAATAATGGCATGTACGAGCATGCTGTTGATGATTTTACCAAAGCCATTGAATTAGAACCCGGGGACTACGGCTCTTATTTAAACAGGGGCGATGCCTTTACCGGCCGCAATCTGTATTCGGTAGCCATTGCCGATTATAATAAGGTAATAGAACGGTATCCAGAGGAGACTACAGCATTGCTTAAAAGAGGGCAGGCCTACTTTGAAATTGGCCTGGCGGCTGAAGCGCTGGCAGATTTTAATAAGGTTATTGAACTCGAACCTGATAATATTCAGGCTATTGCCATCAGAGCTTCGGTATATATGGGACAAAAGAAGCCTGATGCAGCTATTGCCGATTTTACCCGGGTGATTGAAGCCGATCCTGAGGATGGCAGGCCGTACTTTTTTCGGGGCATAGCTTATGCGGCTAAAGCCGATTATGATGCCGCCATTGCTGATTTCGCCACTTCCGCGGCACTGAATCCCGATAATGCCCTGGCATATCATAATAAAGCATTATGCTGTGAAATTCAAAAGCGCACCGAGGAAGCCGTTGTGGCCTACAAAGCGTTTTTAGATATCGCCAATCCTGATACACAAGAAGCAAAACATGCCAGTGAACGGCTGCAGGCATTAGGGCAGGAGCCAGGCGGAGCTCAGTTGCAGTAGGAGGACCTAATTATGGAAAAAAGACGGTTAGGCCGGACAGGCCTAATGGTGACACCGATTAGTTTTGGCGCACTGCCAATGCAGCGCTGCACGATGGAAGAAGCCGGTGAAGTTCTTGTAGCGGCTTTAGATGCCGGCATAAACTTTTTTGATTCAGCTAGAGCCTATACTGACAGTGAGGGCAAGATTGGCAGGTATATTTCAAGCCGGCGCAGCGAATATGCCTTGGCAACTAAAAGCATGGCCAGAACCCAAGAGGGCATGGCCAAGGATGTTGACACCAGTCTGGCTACCATGAAAACCAGTTATATTGATATTTATCAAATGCATAATGTTAAGAACGAACAGGAATGGCAAACTGTTATGGGACCTGACGGCGCACTTGCTGCTCTGAAAGAAGCCAAAGCCGCAGGGAAAATTCATCATATCGGCATAACCAGCCATAATGTGGACATGCTGATAAGAGCGGTCAAAAGCGGTGAATTCAGTACTGTCCAGGTGCCTTTCAACTGTGTGGAGCAGCGGGCAATGAAAGACCTGTTCCCGCTGGCGAGAACCCAGGATGTCGGAATGATTGTTATGAAACCGCTGGGTGGTGGGCTTATTGATCAGGTAGATTTGGCACTGCGCTTTGTTTTGCAGGAAGACGGAGTAGTTGCTATTCCGGGGATGGATCGGGTAGAGCATGTCAGTGAAAATCTGGCTGCTTCCCGCAACTTTAAACTGCTTACTCCTGAAGAAAATGACAAGCTGGCGGCCCTTGCGGCCGAACTGGGTTCGAATTTTTGCCGCCGCTGCGGTTACTGTATGCCGTGTGCTGCCGGAATCGATATTCCGCAAATGTTTATTTTTTATCTGCAATACACAAGATATGGCTTAAAAACCGCTATTCCCGAGCGATATAAGGGGCAGGCAGTCAAAGCTTCAGCGTGTATTGAATGCGGGGAATGTGAGGAGCGCTGTCCTTACAGTCTTCCTATTCGCGAGCGTATGAAGCAGGTGGCCAACGACCTCGGGTAGCAATCAAGGAGGAAAATATGGCCGGAGACAACAAAATTGATATTGCCATTATCGGCGGTGGGCCGGCAGGCCTGTCGGCCGCGCTGACAGGCCGCATCCGCAATAAGAATATTGCTGTTTTTGAACATCTGGATTTTAGTCAGAAGCTGCAAAAAGCTCATAAGGTGGATAATTATCTAGGCTTGCCGGAGGTTAGCGGCAAAGGCCTGATGCAGCATTTTTCCGGGCATGCGTTGGCGCATGGGCCGCAGCTTATTAAAGAAAAGGTAATGAATGTGTTTCCCGGAGATAACATGTTTACCCTGCTTACACCGCAAAATACCTATGAAGCCAAAGCTATTATTCTTGCCACCGGGGTTGTCAGCACCCTCTTGTTCCAGGGCGAACGCGAACTATTGGGGCGAGGCGTCAGCTACTGCGCCACTTGCGACGGCCGTATGTTTGAAGGTAAGGATGTTGCTGTTATTTCCTACACCGAAGAAGGCGAGAACGAAATAGAATTCTTAGGTGAACTTTGCCGTACTGTCTATTTCCTGCCACAGTATAAAGGCGATTTTTCTTCTATGCGCGCGCCGGTTGAGGTGCTTACCGCCAAGCCTAAGGCGATTGCCGGTGACGGGCAAGTGGAAAAACTGGTAACTGATCAGGACGAGATTAAGGTACATGGTGTCTTTATTCTGCGCCAGTCTGATCCAGTGGAAAATTTGCTGCCTGGTTTGGAACTTGACGGTGAAGTAATTAAGGTCAACAGGGATATGTCGACAAGTATTCCGGGCGTATTTGCCGCCGGCGATTGTACCGGCAAACCTTGGCAAATTGCCAAGGCCACCGGTGAGGGTCTTGTGGCTGTGCTGAGCGCGATAACCTATATTGACAAATTGTAAAAAATAAAGCGAGGTTGCTTTACGGTGTCCGCAATGACTGGATGGGAAAATTCCCATAATATTGCGGGTCGGTGTGAAGCAATCTCGCTTTTGGTTTCAGTGTTTTTGCCACAATAGAAAGCTAAACTGAGTCAGTGATATTGGCGCAACCCGGAATGGTTACTGCTTAGGGGTTTGCCGCTGCTGCCGCCGCTGACTGTACAGTGCCAGTAAGTCAGGGGGCTCTGGAGATTTGAGCAGATAATCGGGGGCTAACTCCTGACATTTTTCTATGGCTGAGCGAAGGTCATAGAATACTTCCCATTTGGCCTTAACTAAATCCTTGCCTGTCAGGCGCAGCAGGTAAGCCGGATGGTAGGTAGCAATTGCCTGGATGCCATGTTTGGTGGTAAACCAGCGCCCCCGGTCTTTGGTAATGCGGGCAGTTGGTCCCATAAGATATTTCAGCGCTACACTGCCTAGGGCAATGATAACCTTGGGCTTAACTAATGATAGTTCCTGATCGAGCCAGGCGGCAGCGCAAAACTGTCCTTCTTCGATGGTAGGTGTACGATTGTTTTTAGGGCGGCATTTAATTACATTAGTGGTATAGGCGCGATCACGGGTAACACCAACACTTGCCAGTGCCTTATCAAGTAACTGGCCGGACGGCCCGACCAGTGGCACGCCGTATTCATCCTCGACTCCGCCGGGCCCTTCACCGACAATGGTTAGCGGACTTAGCGGCGAACCGTTATAGGAGGTGGGGCCGATAGCGTCGCGGCAGAGCGGACAGGCGTCACAGGCAAGTAGTGATTGTTCAAGCTGTTCATGGGTAGAATAAGTCATGATTTCACCTCACTCCTTACTTCGCGCCACTTGTGAAAAAATCCTGTTAGCGGCTAAGAACAACAATATATGTATATTAATTAATAATTTGTTAATTTATATAAATTATTATAATATTATAACAACACACTTGACGGCCTATAGAGTCTTAATTAAAATAGAAATGTATAGGTATTACAAATATCGGTATTGATTCTGGGCGCATTTACACATGGCAAAAAACGTTGATATTATACTCAGGAAAAGGAGCAAGTCTATGCACGAAATCCAGACGTTCTGCCAGGCAATTGGCGAACGGGATAGCTATACTATGAAACATAGCATGAAAGTCGCCGGTCTTATGGCTGGTTTTGCGGAATATGTCGAACTTCCTGGTGATGATGTGACGCTGGCTTATCTGATAGGCATAGTTCATGATATCGGCAAAGTTGGTGTGCCCAGCCATATTCTAAATAAAGCCGGCCGACTGACTGCAGAGGAGTTTTCCGTAATCAAGCAGCACCCGGATATTGGGGCCAGACTTTTGGCAAAGATGGACGGACTGGAAAAGGTGGCTGAGGTCGTGCGGCATCACCATGAGCGCTATGATGGAACTGGATATGGACAAGGTCTTGCAGGCGAGGAGATACCCTTTTTCAGCAGAATGTTGTCGCTCTGCGATGCTTTTGATGCTATGACAAGTTCGCGCTGTTATCGGTGGAAACCGCTGAGCACGAATTCCGCTTTGGAGGAAATCGCCAGTTGTGCGGGTACCCAATTTGATCCAGAACTCTCCCGAGATTTTGCTGATTTTATTAAAGCGCAGTCAGCACTTGGTAAGCTGGCGTCAAGCGGAGTCTGATAGTAAGACTACCGGTAAGACTGCCGGTGCTTTACATTTTGTGTTGAATAATGTATAATTTTATAATACATAATAATGCTATCTTGATATCGTTAGATGCAATGACAGGGCAGCGCATAATGGCAAGTGTACAGAGAACTGGCGGGAGGTGCGAGCCAGTGACGACATTATGCAATCCACCCGATGAGCATGCGGTGACGAGCCGCACGGTCCACGGCCGTTATCCGTGCCGAGTGGACTGTCAAAGGTCAAGCAGGGTGGCAACGCGGGAGTTAATTCCCGTCCCTATTATCAGGGACGGGAATTTTTTACGTTAAGGAGGAAGATTCACATGCTAGATATCAAATTTGTACGAAGTAATCCTGAAGTTGTAGAAGAAGCTTTGAAAAACCGGGGAGCGGCTATCAGCTTGACAGAGTTTATCGAGCGTGAAAAAGAGCGGCGGGAACTACTGGCTGAGGTTGAGACACTCAAAAATAAACGTAATACTGTTTCCCAGGAGATCAGCCAAAAGAAAAAAGCCGGCGAAAATGCCGATGATATGATTGTTGAAATGCGGCAAGTTGGTGACCGCATTGCTGAGATTGACGCCAAGGTGAAAGATGTAGAGACAGCACTTAACGATATTATTTTGAGCATTCCCAATGTGCCTCACGCCTCTGTACCGGTAGGCAAAAATGAAGAAGCCAACCAGGAAATGCGCCGTTGGGGTATACCACGGGAATTCTCCTTTGAACCGAAAGCCCACTGGGAGATTGGCGAAAAACTGGGGATTCTTGATTTTGAACGGGGCGGCAAGGTGACCGGCGCCAGATTTACCTTTTATAAAGGTATGGGCTCGCGGTTAGAGCGTTCACTTATCAATTTCATGCTTGACTTGCATACTAAAGAGCATGGGTATACCGAGTTTTTCCCGCCCTTTATCGTCAATGATGCCAGTATGGTGGGCACCGGACAATTACCTAAGTTTGCCGAAGATATGTTTAAACTGGAAGGTCTCAACTATTATCTTATTCCGACAGCCGAGGTGCCAATTACTAATTACCATCGGCAGGAAATTTTGGATGCCAAAGACCTGCCGCTGTATTACACTGCCTACAGTGCCTGTTTCCGGGCTGAGGCCGGCGCTGCCGGCCGCGATACCCGCGGTCTTATCCGCCAGCATCAGTTTAATAAAGTGGAAATGGTTAAGTTTAGTCTGCCGGAAGAGTCCTATAACGAATTGGAAAAACTTACGCTTAATGCCGAGAAAGTTCTGCAGCTCTTAGGGCTGCCGCATCGTACCATGCTATTATGCACCGGTGATATGGGCTTTTCGTCTGCCAAGACCTATGACCTTGAGGTGTGGCTGCCAAGTTTCAATACCTATCGGGAAATTTCATCCTGTTCGAACTTTGAAGATTTCCAGGCACGCCGCGCTGAAATCAAGTTCCGCCGCGAACCTAAGGCCAAGCCGGAATTTGTGCATACTCTGAACGGATCAGGGGTAGCTATTGGCCGGACAGTGGCGGCAATCCTTGAAAACTACCAGCAGGAAGACGGCTCTGTTATTATTCCTGAATTGTTGCGCCCCTATATGGGCGTTGATGTAATTAAGTAAAAATTTTACTATTGACACAAAACCTTGTCCTTTGATAGAATTAAGTAAATAATCAAATAATTTAGAATGATGGTTATAGGAGAGACCGCTTGCCGGCGGCGCCGAAGGAGTAAGTTCTTTGTCAAACTCTCAGGCAAAAGGACTATAACCGGACTATACTCTGGAGAGCACATCCGCTTGCGGGTGTCACCGATGGGGAGCTCTTGTTAGGGCAAATCTCTCAGGTACAACGGACAGAGGCAAAGGAAGTATTCCTTTGCCTCTGTTTTTTTATGTCCAATACATGGTGTGAATTGGGCAGGGAATAGTATTGTACAGTGGCACTTAAAAAAGAAGAGGGGGAAGAAGAGTATGGCAGCACGGCAAACGCCGCTTTATGAGACCCATGTCAAATATGGCGGCAAAATTGTGGAGTTCGGCGGTTGGTTGCTTCCTGTCCAGTATGCGGGCATTCTGGACGAACACAAAAGCGTGAGAGAAAAAGCCGGCTTATTTGATGTATCCCATATGGGGGAAGTACTGGTTAAAGGTCCTGATGCCTTGGCATTTTTGCAAAAACTAGTGACAAATGATGTTGCCAGGATAGCAGACACACAGGTGCAATATACACCTATGTGTTATCCCGATGGCGGCACAGTCGATGACTTACTCATTTATAAACGTGCCCAAGATGAGTACTTTCTGGTTATTAACGCGGCCAATATTGAAAAAGACTGGCAGTGGATACAAGATAACAGCAAAGGATATCAGGTTGAGCTTACCAATCTGTCGGCAGAAACCGCCGAGGTAGCATTGCAGGGGCCGCTGGCCGAAAGCATCTTAAGCAAACTGACAACAGCTGCGCTTGCAGAATTAAAATACTACTGGTTTATTCCTGAAGCTGAGGTTGCCGGCAAAAAAGTCATGATTTCCCGAACCGGTTATACCGGAGAAGATGGTTTTGAGATCTATTGCCAACCAGATGATGCCGCAGCCTTGTGGGAAGCTATTATGGAGGCCGGTAAACCTTATGGTCTGGTTCCTGCTGGTCTCGGTTGCCGGGATACATTGCGGTTCGAAGCAACTCTGCCGCTCTACGGGCATGAATTATCAGCTGAGATTACGCCCCTGGAAGCTGGTCTTGGTAAATTTGTATCCCTGGACAAAGGCGAGTTTAATGGGTGCGAGATTTTGGCACAGCAACAGCAAACAGGTGTTGAACGGAAACTAGCCGGCTTTGTCTTGACAGGGCGTGGTGTTCCTCGAGCCGAATACCCGGTTGTCCATGAGGGGCGTCAGATTGGTATGGTAACTACTGGTTCGTATGCGCCGACCTTGGGAAAAAATATGGGTTTAGCTTTAGTGGAAGCTGAGTTTGCTCAAATTGGCCAGCAGTTTTCCGTCGAAATACGTGGGAAAGAAGTTTCGGCAGAAGTAGTTTCAAAACCATTTTATAAAAGGGGGAAATAGGCATGAATATTCCTAAAGAGCTTAAGTATTCCAAGGATCATGAGTGGGTAAGGGTTGAGGGAAATATCGCTGTCATCGGGATTAGTGATTATGCCCAATCACAGCTGGGTGATGTGGTTTTCGTAGAAGTGCCGGCAGTTGGTGTTGAGTTATCGGCCGGGTCAGGGCTGGCAGTAGTTGAATCGGTTAAGGCGGTTTCTGATGTATATGCCCCTGTTTCGGGGAAAGTAATCGAAAGCAATGAGGCATTGGCTGATGCGCCTGAGCTTATTAATCAGCAGCCATATGGTGATGGTTGGATTGCCAAAATCGAAATTGCCGATAAAGCAGAATTGGAAAGACTTTTAGACAGCCAGGCATATGAGCAATTGGCAGCTGAAGGAGGGCATTAATATGCCATGGAGCTATCTGCCGCATACGCCGCAGGACCGCCAGGCTATGCTCACGGCAATTGGCGTAAAGGCGGTGGAAGATCTGTTTGTAGATATTCCGGCTGACTTACGGCTGGCGCGGTCATTGGCGCTGCCGGCAGCAATGTCTGAACCTGAGCTGGCCGTACATATGACGGCCTTGGCCGATAAAAATGTAAGTGCTGGGGAATATGCCTGCTTTTTGGGTGGCGGCTGTTATGACCACTACATACCCAGTGTTGTCGATCATGTGCTTAGACGGTCCGAATTTTATACAGCCTATACCCAATATCAGCCTGAGATTTCACAAGGGTATCTTCAGGCTCTATGGGAATACCAAAGTCTTATTTGCGAATTGACAGGCATGGCTGTGGCTAATGCGTCGCTGTATGACGGCGGCACGGCATTGGCTGAGGCCGCGATGCTGGCGGCCGGTGCCACCGGGCGTGGTGAATTGCTGGTAGCCAGCACCATTCATCCCCATTATCGTACTTTGCTGAATACCTATGCCATTGACCGGGGTTATACGATCAGCGGAATTGGCTATCAGGATGGCCAAATTGACAGCAGTGCGCTGTCGACGAAAGTAAGTAAGGCAACTGCCGCCATTTTGCTGCAGACACCGAACTTTTTTGGCTGTATCGAAGAGGTTGAAGCTATTGCTGACATAGCCCATGCCCAGGGGGCGCTGGTAATTGTGGCTGTTGATCCTATCTCCCTTGGGATTTTGGAGGCACCCGGCAAGCTTGGTGCTGATATTGTCGTGGGCGAAGGTCAAAGTTTGGGGATTCCGTTGTCTTTTGGTGGTCCGTATCTAGGTTTTTTTGCCGCAACCGAAAAATTTATGCGCAAGATGCCAGGCCGGATTGTCGGGCAGACAACCGATCAGGAAGGCAAGCGGGGGTTTGTGCTAACCTTGCAGGCGCGTGAACAACATATCAGACGGGAGAAGGCAACCTCGAATATTTGCTCCAATGAAGCGCTGTGCGCTTTGGCAGCAGCTGTATACCTGAATACTGTCGGCAAAGAAGGGTTTAAGCAGGTAGCGGCGTTGTCGCTGCAAAAGGCTCACTATGCCTATAAAAAACTGACAAGTGCCAAGGGCTGTGATGCAGTATTTGCAGCACCGTTTTTCAAAGAATTTGTTGTGCGTTTACCTAAGTCTGTTGCTGAATGTAACAAGCATCTCTTGGCAGACAACATAATTGGCGGCCTTGATCTCGGCAGCTACTATCCTGAACTTAGCGGCTGTATGCTGATTGCGGTAACCGAAAAACGTTCGTGCGCAGAAATTGACCGGCTTGTTGCCAGATTGGAGGCAATGTCATGAAAAGTGAAAATGGCAAAGCACTGATTTTTGAATTAAGCAAACCCGGAAGGCGGGCAATTGATTTGCCAGCTTGTGATGTGCCGGAAGAGGCTGCCGAGGTCTTGCTTCCTGCGCGCTTTATCAGGCAACAGCCGGCAGAATTGCCAGAGGTCAGCCAGCTAGATTTGATGCGTCATTATAACGGTTTATCTGAGCGGAACTTTGGTGTTGACTCAGGTTTTTATCCACTGGGATCGTGCACTATGAAATATAATCCTAAAATTAACGAAGATGTCTGCCGCTTGCCAGGGTTTGCCCAGCTTCATCCGCTGCAAGCTGATGAGACTGTGCAGGGGGCGCTAGAACTCTTGTATAACATGGAACAGTATTTGGCAGAGATTGCCGGGATGGATGCTGTTACTATGCAACCGGTAGCCGGGGCTCATGGCGAACTGACCGGAATTAAAGTTATTAGAGCTTATCATCGTCACCGGGGACAAAAGCGTACCAAAGTAATTGTGCCTGATTCGGCTCATGGTACCAACCCGGCCACCGCGGCAGTCTGCGGACTCGACATTGTCGAGATAAAATCCCATGCTGACGGTGCGGTTGACCTTGACGCGCTTAAAGCGGCTGTTGGCGAGGATACGGCAGCACTTATGCTGACAAATCCCAGCACCTTAGGCTTGTTTGAAAAAAACATCAAAGAGATTGCTCAAATCGTCCATGATGCCGGCGGCCTCTTGTACTATGACGGTGCCAATGCCAATGCCATCATGGGTCTGACTCGCCCGGGTGATATGGGCTTTGATGTTGTGCACTTCAACCTGCATAAAACCTTCAGTACACCACATGGTGGCGGTGGGCCCGGTTCAGGGCCTATTGGCGTAAAAAAAGAGCTAATGCCTTTTTTGCCAACACCGGTTATTGTCAAGCAAGACGACAAATTCCGTTTGCAGGAAGACTTGCCGCTGTCAATTGGCAAAGTACATTCGTTCTATGGAAATTTTGGGGTCATTGTCAGGGCATATGCCTATATCCGGGCTATGGGGCCTGACGGCCTGACCATCTCCAGTCAGGATGCTGTGCTGAATGCCAACTACTGCCTGAGCCAGCTTAAAACTGATTTTTATGCGCCCTTTGATCGGTTCTGCATGCACGAATGTATTATTACTCCCAAATACCAGAAAGACTATGGCGTTCATACTCTTGATATTGCCAAACGTTTGCTGGATTATGGGTATCATCCGCCGACAATCTATTTTCCGCTGATTGTGGAAGAAGCCATGATGATTGAGCCCACTGAGACCGAAAGCAAGGAAACGCTGGATGGTTTTATTGCTGTCATGAAGCAAATTGCGCGGGAAGCAGAGAAAGATGCTGCCTTAATTACGACGGCGCCGCGCAACACGGTAGTAAGACGTCTTGATGAAACTGCTGCTGCCCGTAAACCGGTGGTGAAATGGCAAAAGTAACTACTCTGCCATTGCCTGACAGCATCCGATTTGCCTATCCGGAAAAGACCAAACCTATCAGTGTGACAGGCACATACTGTGAACTTGACTGCGCCCATTGCGGCGGGCATTACCTAAAACATATGGAGTTGCTTGATACTGTAAGCCCAGCTGGCACTGAATCCGGTGCCAGCTGGCTGATAAGCGGCGGCTGTCTGGCTGATGGAGCAGTACCTGTTGGGCCGTATCTTGACAGGCTGCGTGAAGGCAAACAACACAGGCGGATCAATATGCACGCCGGACTTGTCAGTAACACTGTTATTGAACATCTATCAGGCGTGGCCGATTGTGTGTCCTTTGACTTTGTAGTTGACAATGAAACAATTAAAGAAGTCTTTGGTACCAGCCGCACGGCAGACGATTATGTGGCTTGCTACCAGGCATTAAAAGATAAAGTCAAGGTTGTGCCGCATATCTGCATCGGTCTCAAAGGCGGTGAAATAAGCGGCGAGTACCAGGCTTTGCAGCAATTGCGTGAGCTTGGTGCAGAGGCGTTAACTTTTATCATCTTTATGCCAACACGAGGAACGCGCTATGCCGACAAACAGCCACCTGATCTGGCTGCCACCGCAAGTTTGTTAAGTTATGCGCGGTTAACCTTTCCTGATATTCCACTGCATCTGGGTTGTATGCGACCTGGTGGGCGCTACCGGGAAGAAATTGATAAATGGGCTGTTCGCATTGGCTTTGATGTTATTGTCAATCCGGCACCGGCTGCTGTCAAATTGGCTGAACGTCTGGGACTTTGCTTGTCACGGGGAGAGGAGTGCTGTGTACTGTGACTGTGTGGAAATTGTCGGCGGGAACGGCCTGCGCACTTGGCAAAAAGCAAATCAAAACCGATGTGCTCCCAACCACCGCTTATATTATGCTGGGAGAAAAATGCCGGAATAACTGCCGGTTTTGCGCCCAAGCCCGCGATAGTTCCGCGCGCGCCAATATGTTATCACGGGTGACCTGGCTGGAAGTTATCGGCCAGGAAGCTGCGCAGGCTATTGGAGAAGCATTTCAGGCTGGAAGATTAAGGCGGGCCTGTCTGCAGATTGTCCGGCAAGATCAGATCTGGGAAGAGGGTCTTGACGCACTGGCAGCCTTAACACAGACTAGTGCGGTGCCTGTTTGTATTTCTGCCGATATCGAGAGCGTAGCGCAGGCTAAGGAACTGATTGAACGAGGAACTGACCGTATTTCCCTTGCGCTGGACGCCGCTACCCCTCTGTTATACCGGGAGATCAAAGGCGGTGACTGGAATAAACGCTGGCAGTTGTTAACCGACTGCGCCGCCAAATTACCTGGCCGGGTAAGTACCCATCTGATTGTCGGTTTGGGTGAAACCGAGGAGGAAATGGTTACAACAATTGCCGATTGTTATAATCACAGCATTAGTGTGGGTTTATTTGCGTTTACGCCATTGCGGGGTACAGCTTGGGGAGATAAGGTTCCGCCGCCTATTGATTCATATCGGCGTATCCAGATTGCGCATTTTTTACTATCGCAAGGTTATACTCACAAGGCGTTTTCTTTCGGTGGTGGCAGACTGGTCGGAATAAATCTGCCTCCAGAAAAATTAGCGGTAGTATTAGCAACAGGCAAGGCGTTTGAAACCAGTGGCTGTGAGGGGTGTAATCGCCCCTATTACAATGAACGGCCAGGCGGGATTATGTATAATTATCCCCGGTCGTTAACTTTGACCGAAATTGATCAGGCGCTGGAAGAAAGCGGCCTTACAGACGGCGGAAATGTTGACAATGATAGAGCTGTAATTTCTGTTGCTAGGTAAAAGGAGGAGTAGTTTATGAAGTGGCGGGTGATTACCAGTGGTATAGGACGGGCGGCTGATAATATGGCTATCGATGAAGCCATAGTGAAAGCCCATGCCGCCGGGCAGGTTCCGCCTACTATCCGTTTTTATGGGTGGCAGCCGGCGGCGGTTAGTTTAGGCTATTTTCAAAAAGCTGCGGTCGAGGTAGATTTGGCAGAATGCCGCCGCCTGGGGATCGATGTTGTCAGACGCCTGACAGGTGGCCGGGCTGTGCTGCACGACACCGAACTTACCTACAGCATAATTGTCAGCGAAAAACATCCGCTGGTGCCAGCTACTATCACGGCCTCTTATCGGTTTTTTAGTCAAGGGTTAATGGCCGGACTTAACTTGTTGGGCATTGAGGCGCAAATGACCATGCCGCGGTCGGCTTACGGGCAGACAAAGCGGCAGCCGGTATCGGCAGCTTGTTTTGATGCACCTTCTCACTATGAAGTTACCTTTGACGGACGCAAACTGATCGGCAGTGCCCAGGTGCGCAAAGAGGGAGTGGTGTTACAGCATGGCTCGCTTTTGCTCGGGTTTGATCCCGTAAAGGTTGCTGCCGTGCTTAACCTGCCAACCCCGGAGGCTAAGGATAAGCTTGCGGCCATGCTGGGTAAACGGGCGATCTCATTAGCGCAAGCAGCTAAGCGGGAGATTGGCTGGGAAGAGGCCTATCAGGCACTTCAGTCTGCTTTTGGTCCGGCTTTAGGCATAGAACTGGTGGCTGACAGCCTGACGCAGGCTGAACAGGCAATGGCCCGGGAACTGGCCTCTAATAAATATGGGCAGGATGCCTGGAATTTGCTGCGGTAAACGAGGCTGGCGCAATAGCAATATAATCATTTTATGAAAAATCCAATGTGTGGATTAATAAAATCTACAAGGAGATGAGATTTACTTTTGTCATCGCCACAAAAGTAACAAAAGGTCTAGGCCCGAAGCCTCCAAAAGCTGAAAAGCCGGGCGATATTCCTAAAATCCGTAAACTCGCTGCGCTCAAACAGTACGGATTTCTTAACGGAATACCACCCGGCTTTTCTCCTGCGGAACGCTTTTTCCGGCAAAGGCCGGGAGGGGTTACGGTGGCTCGGCGTAATTTTCATCAACTGTAGTCAAAAACATTTTATTTCAGCAGGGAGGGCAATACATGGATTTTGATGTTGCGGTTATTGGCGGCGGGCCGGGGGGGTATGTTGCGGCTATTCGTGCTGCGCAACTGGGCGGCAAGGTAGTTTTGGTGGAAAAAGAAAATCTGGGCGGAGTGTGTTTGAATCGGGGGTGTATTCCTACCAAAACCTTGCTTAGGAGTGCGGAAAAATGGGAGGAACTGAGCCGGTGTGCCGAATTTGGGCTAAAGGCCGACAATATCGGGTTTGATTACGCTGTTATTTTCGAGCGCAAGACTAATATAGTTGCTGGGCTTAGGTCTGGTATAGAGCAGCTTGTTAAAAGTAATGACATTACGGTAATGAACGGAACTGCTGTGTTAACAGGTTCGCGGCAACTGGAGGTTAGTACTGCGGCAGAGCAAGTTACCATATCGGCCAGCGGCATCATTATTGCTACCGGATCAGTGCCGAGCACTATTCCTGTTGCTGGTCATGATCTGTCTGAAGTAATAACCAGCGACCAACTGCTGGAATTGACTGAGGTGCCGAAAAGACTGGTGGTTATAGGCGCCGGCGTGGTAGGAATCGAATTTAGCGCGATCATGAGAGCTTTTGGCTGTGAGGTTACGGTGGTGGAAATGCTGCCAACAATTTTGCCGATGCTTGACAGTGAACTGGTTAAACGCATGGGCTTGTTACTGCGCAAACAAGGAATTAAGATGCTGACAGGCGCCAAAGTAACAGACATTGAAGCTGCTGCTGACGGTGTAATGGTAAAAGTCGATACCGGTAAAGACGTGCAGGATATTCCAGCAGATAAGGTGCTGATTGCCACCGGCCGTCGTCCGGTTACCGAAGGATTAGGGTTAGGAACGGCAGGGGTAATCTTTGATAATTCAGGAATCCAGGTGAATACGCGCATGGAGACCAATATCGCTGGGATCTATGCGATTGGTGATGTTACCGGACAAAGCATGCTGGCACACACGGCATCTACGGCCGGTATGGTAGCTGCCGAAAATGTTATGGGATTGCATGCGGAGATGGATTATAGCGCCATTCCTAGCTGCATCTTTACCCACCCGGAAATCGCCAGTGTCGGGTTAACCGAAGAACAAGCTAAGGCGCAAAATATTGATTATAAGTCAAGTAAATTTAATTTTGCGGCTAATGGCAAAGCTGTGACTATGGGCGAAACCGACGGTTTGGTAAAAATCATTGCCGAGGTGGCAAGTGGCAAGGTGCTGGGTATGCATATCCTCGGGCCGCATGCCAGCGATCTTGTTATGGAGGGGGCACTGGCGATCCGCAATGGGTTAACCGCCAGGGATATTGCCCACACCGTTCACCCGCATCCTACGCTATCCGAGACTGTGATGGAAAGTGCGCATGGTATTTATGGGGATATCATTCATCAGGTAAAGCCAAAAACAAGGAAGTAACAATCTACTTGACTTTTTGTATGTTTAATCATACAATTTAACTAATTACATAGGAACAGGTGCCCGTTTGGGCTTAATAGGGAAGCCGGTTGAAAGCCGGCACGGTCCCGCCGCTGTGATGGGGAGCAACCTGCAGGAAGCCACTGAAATAGCACTATTTTGGGAAGGCGCAGGTAAGCAATGAACCTAAGTCAGAAGAACTGCCTGTTTGACAATCACCGTTTAACCTACGAGCGATGGGGAGGGGATTTGCGTGTCAGTTTTTTTGACAAACAGTCTCTGTCATCCCTATTGTGTGGTGACAGAGATTTTATTATTTAAGGAGTTGTTTAGTTATGTCAGGGATTTTTTATGGTGTCGGCGTTGGGCCCGGCGACCCCGAATTACTTACTTTGAAAGCCATTAATGCGATTAAAACCGCAGATGTTGTTATTGCGCCGAGGACTGAGAAAAAAGATGAAAGCACGGCGCTATCAATTGCCCGCCCATATATTCAGGCAGGCTGCGAAATTCTGGAATTGGTATTTCCTATGAACTATAATGCACAGGCGCTGTCTGAGGCCTGGGTAAATAATAAAAAAATCATTCTGGAGTTATTGGATGCCGATAAAAAAGTGGCTTTCCTGACTTTGGGCGATCCTATGCTGTACAGTACTTATATGTATGTATACCGTCTATTGGAAAACTCCGGTCATGAAATTATCAATATTCCGGGCGTTAATTCCTTCTCGGCTATTGGTAACCGTCTGGGGATGCCGCTGGCAGAAGGCGGCGATATTTTAAGTATTGTGCCGGCAACAATTGATGAGGAACGGCTGGAAAAAGTACTGGCTGTATCTGATAATGTTGTCCTAATGAAAGTCTATAAAAACTTTACCGATATTGTTGAAAAACTGGACAAACACGGTATGGTCGAAAATGCGGTTATGGTTTCCAAATGTGGTTTGGAAGGCGAAGAGATTATCCATGATCTGGTTGCTTCCGGAAGCAAAAAGGTTAATTATCTGTCCACCATCTTAACCAAACGTTCTAAAGTGAGTAAACACGCATTGGCATGAGTACCAGCCCGTTAACAGCACTGCTTGACCGGAAGCAGGCCAAGGTGCGGGTAGCCAGTATGGTTTTGCTGGCGGCAATCGTGGTGCTTACTCTGGCCGCTATTGGTTTTGGCCGGGCAGATATCAGTATGGGTGATGCCGCTGCTGTAATCTATGGCCAGGCAACTGGCAATCCAGAGGTGTATGCGCATATTAATGCCGCTAAGACGGCGATTATCTGGGATATTCGCTTACCGCGTATTCTGGCTGCCGTTATTGTCGGTGGGGGCCTTGCAGTTGCCGGGGTTGTTTTTCAGGCTTTGCTCATGAATCCGCTGGCCGACTCCTACACCATGGGCGTATCAACAGGTGCGGCCTTTGGGGCTAGTGTGGCCATTTATCTTAATATCTTTTCCGGGAGTGGCGTGCCGGTAACTCTGTTTGCTTTTGGCGGGGCGCTGGCAACCTTGCTGGTTGTCATGTCTATGGCTCGGGTAGGCGGCTACGTATCTTCTGCCAATCTGATTATTGCCGGGATTATTGTCAGCAGTATTTTAGCGGCGGCCATAAGTATGGTCAAAAGTCTGGCCGGTGAGCAGGTATCTGCTATTGTCGCCTGGCTCATTGGCAGCCTGGCGGCAAAAAACTGGGAGCATGTGTTATATGGCTGGCCGTTGATACTGGCGGCCTGTTTTCTATGTTATTATTATGCCGAAGACTTGAATATAGTTTCGCTGGGAGACCGGGAAGCCCGCAGCTTAGGGATAAATGCTTCACGTCTCAGAATTGTGCTGCTGGCTGCCGGTGCGTTGATTACGGCAGTGTGTGTGGCCATCGGCGGCATTATCGGTTTTGTCGGTCTTATTGTTCCCCATATGGTCAGAATGCTGACTGGCTCGGATAACAAGGCGCTTATTCCGTTATGCGGCCTGACTGGAGGGATACTGCTCTTAACTGCCGATACCTTTGGCCGATCTGTCGGCAATGTTGAAATCCCTGTCGGGGTATTGACTACTTTGCTTGGCGGTCCTTTTTTTGTTTATATTTTTAGGATGCGGAACAAGACGCTTGGCTAGGGAGCGCTATTATGATAAATGTTGAAAATCTGCAATTTGGTTATGCGGCCAAACCTGTGCTTGAGGATATCAGCCTGACGGTTGGTGCGGGCAGTTTTTGCGGTATTGTCGGTCCTAACGGTTCAGGTAAGACAACACTGCTCAATCTTATTACCGGCCAGCTTCCAGCGGCCTCTGGTCATATCAGTCTCAAAGGGCGGGATATCAGTTCGTACCCCATTGGCGAACTGGCCCGCCATATTGCTATTGTGCCGCAAAACATGGATATTAAATTCCCTTATACCTGTCTGGAGATTGTGAGTATGGGACGTACTCCCTACAAAGCCCGTCTGCAGGGTTTGACTGACCAGGATGTAGCCATTGTGGAAGAAGCTATGCGTCTTACTGATACCCTGGATTTCGCCGGACGGCTTATTACCGAGCTGAGCGGCGGTGAACGGCAGCGGGTATTGTTTGCCAAGGCTTTGGCGCAGCAGCCGGAAGTGTTGTTTTTGGATGAATCTTTTTCCAATATGGATATTTACTATAGCATCAAGTGTTTGAGCTTGCTGCGGAAGCTGTGTGGACAAGGCCTGACAGTAGTGGCGATTATCCATGATCTTAATCTTGTCAGTACATTTTGCTCGGAGGCTGTTGTCCTTAAAAGCGGCCGGCTTATCCAAAGAGGCTCAGCCCCGGAAGTGCTCAGCCCTGAACTTATTGCCGAAGTATTTCACATTAATGTGGTGCGGGCTGGTGAAACTGGCTTGGCTGTCCTCTCTAATCTGTAAAGAAGTTCCTGGAGGGAAATCGTATGAAAAATAAAGTCGTCTGCTGCATTAGTTGCTTACTGCTGCTGATAGCGGCAGCTGGTTGTGGCACAGCCAAACCGCCGGCTCCAACCGAACAGGGAGCAATAAAAATTACCGATGACTTAAATAAAACCATAGTGCTAAAACAGCCTGCCAAACGCATTATCTCGCTGTACTCTGCCCATACCGAGAACCTACTGGCGTTGGGGCTTGAGGCCGAAATCATCGGTGTCAGCACAACTGAGACCGACCCGGCGGTAAAAAACAAGCCGGTGTTTGATTACCGGGCAGATCCCGAGAAAGTACTGGCAGCTCAGCCTGATCTGGTTATTATCCGGCCGTTTATCAAGCAAAGTCATCCTGATTTTGTTAAGATACTGGAGCAGGCTAACATAAAAGTGGTTTGCCTCTATCCCGAGAAATTCGAGGAGTTTGACAGCTACATACAAAAGCTTGCTGTATTGACTGGACGCGAGCAACAGGCTAACGATAACCTGGCTGCTTTTCACACCAAACTCAGCCAGGTTGCTGAGCATACCGCTAAGGTGACAACGAAAAAACAGGTATATTTTGAAGCTACCGCCACCGAATACCGGACTATTACGCCTGACAGCATGCCAGGAACAGTGCTTAAACTGGCTGGCGGCCTAAATGCTGCCAGTGATGCGCAGGCTTTGAAAGCTGCCAGCAGCATTGCCGCCTATGGCAGTGAACGCTTGCTGATGAAGGCTGATACCATCGACGTATTTTTGGCACAGCGTGGGTCGATGAACCCGGGCGTTACACCGGAGAATATTAAACAGCGGCCAGGCTTTGATAAAATCAAGGCTGTGCGTGAAAATAAAGTCTACATTGTTGATGAAAAATTGGTTTCCAGCCCCACCTTCCGGCTTGCTGAAGGTGTGGAGCAATTGGCCAAACTTATTTACCCGGAAGCGTATTAAGGTCAATAGAAAAATTAATTCCTACTTGACAACTCATAATTAACTTTTTATAATGAAATTGATAATAGATATCAGTTGCGCGTCACGAATATGGCGCCAATTTTTTAAGTTTGCAGTGATAATGATTATCATTTTTGGGAGGGGACTTATCATGACACTTTCACAGGCAAAACGTGGCCAGCGTCTCTTAATTGCGGCCATTCCTAATCCAACGATCAGAGCACAGGCCATCCGTTTTGGTATAGCTGAAGGCTCTGAAGTTGAATGTTTTGAAAAATTGCCTGCAGGACCTGTTGTTATTGGCAAAGGCAAGCAGGAAATTGCGATCGGCCGCCGGTTAGCCGAAAACATTGAGGTCCAGTTGGCGGGATAATGAAACACTATCAGGGAAAAAGCTGCCTGCATTCACTGCGTGGATGGGCAAGCCGTGGAGGAAAATATGGGGCATTGTCATAATAGTTTAGGTCATATAGATATCCCTGAGGGAGCTAAAAAAATTGTTTTAGTGGGTAATCCCAATGTGGGAAAGTCGGTATTCTTTAATGCCTTAACCGGCATGTATGTGGATGTTTCCAACTTCCCGGGGACTACCGTTGATATATCGCATGGTCGTTATGGTAAGGATGTAGTTATTGATACGCCTGGTGTATACGGTATATCTTCCTTTAATGATGAAGAAACTGTTGCACGAGATGTTATTTTATCAGCCGATTTGATTTTAAATGTAGTGGATGCTGTGCATCTGGAACGGGATTTATTTTTGACTCTCCAGGTAATTGACACCGGTATTCCCACCATTGTTGCCATAAATATGATGGATGAGGCGGCCGGACAGGGTCTCAAAGTAGACAGTGAACTCTTAGAGCACTTGCTGGGTGTGCCGGTTATTGAGACGACGGCGATAAAAGGACGAGGTCTGGAGGACGTTAAAAAACGGCTGTTTGAAGCCCGTGCCGGGATTATACCGCTGGAACTTAGAAATAAGCTGCAAAGCATGATGAACCGGATTGGTTCCTGGGGAGAAGCGCTGCTGGTGCTAGAGGGTGATCCTCATGTGGCTGAGCGTCACGGGGTGCCTGCCGGTGAATTGCGCGAAGAAATTTATAATGAACGCCGTTGCCGGGTCAATGACATTGTAAAACATGTTGTGACTGAAACCCAAGAGGGGACAACCTTTGGCACCAAATTAGGACGATGTATGCTCAGGCCGCTGACTGGAATCCCGATTTTTGCGTTAGTACTATATGCCATGTACTATTTAATCGGTGTGTTGGTGGCACAGGATATTGTCGGATTTACTGAAGAAACCATCATGCAGGGCATGTATGAGCCTATAGTGAGGGACTTTATCGGGCGCTTTATCAGCGAGGAATCGATGATTGGCACCGTTCTTATTGGCGAATTCGGACTATTGACCATGACGGTAACTTATATATTGGGCCTATTACTGCCTTTGGTTGTCGGTTTTTACTTAGCGCTGTCCATTATGGAGGACTCTGGTTATCTGCCGCGTTTGGCAACACTTGTTGACCGGGTTATGACCGGCATTGGCTTAAATGGCCGGGCGATTATTCCGTTGATTTTAGGTTTTGGCTGTGTAACTATGGCAACCATTACCACCCGGATTTTGGGCACCAAGCGAGAGCGAACCATTGCTACCGCTGTGCTGGGACTGGCAATACCGTGTTCAGCGCAGCTTGGCGTAATTGCCGGTATGCTGGCAGGCATTGGCACTAAGTATATTGCCATTTATATCTTCGTTATTTTACTGGTGTTAGGGATAACTGGCAAGATTCTTCACAAAGTATTACCGGGTGAGTCTTCCGATTTGTTGATTGATTTGCCGCCCATCCGTTTGCCGCGCGGCGAAAATGTCTTAAAAAAGACAGTAACCAAGTCATATGCTTTTCTGTTAGAGGCTACCCCGCTGTTTATGCTGGGTGCGCTAATTATTTCGGTATTGCAGCTTAGCGGCTTGTTGGAAGGAATTCAGATTGCCTTAGCTCCACTTACAGAAGGGCTGCTGAAGCTGCCTAAAGAAACGGCAACAGCTTTTATTATGGGTCTTATTCGCCGCGACTTCGGGGCAGCCGGCCTGTCAGACATGGAACTTACCGCGGCGCAGACCTTAGTAGCATTGGTTACCATTACCCTGTTTGTACCCTGCGTTGCCTCCGTCATTGTGATGTTTAAGGAACGAGGCACGAAGGAAGGCGGGTTAATCTGGCTTAGTTCCTGGGTATTTGCATTCCTCATCGGTGCCATTGTGGCCGCATTTGTCATTTAATTTGATCTGAGGTGACTGATATGAAGCAGCAAACTTGTCCGCAGTGTAAAATGAATTGTGATTTGGGAGAGATACGTTGTCCCCGCTGCTATAAACTGCTGTTAACTCAGTGCAACGGGAATTGCAGTAAATGCAAGGAAAAGAATAAATGCTCTGCTTAACTCTATAGAGAAAATACACCCCAGAGTTTATGAAAACTCTGGGGTGTACTTTTGTTTGCTTGTATTGCTGATAACTAGAATCTATAAATCCTTCGGCATATCGGCCGGATCCATGATGGCGATATCGCCTTCCTCGCCAGTACGAATGCGGACTGCATTGGCGACCGGGTAGACGAAGATTTTGCCATCACCGATCTTGCCGGTTCTGCAGGCGGCTTTGGCGGCTTCCAGCACCCGTTCCACAGGCACTTCGCAGATGACAATTTCGACCTTTACTTTAGGGACTAAATTAATGCTGTATTCTTGACCACGATATACTTCGGTGTGGCCTTTTGTCAGGCCGCAGCCATAAACCTGGGTTACCGTCATGCCGGTAACACCAATCTTTTTCATGGCTGCCTTTAATTCTTCAAGCTTTTCCGGTCGAGTAATAATATCAATTTTGGTAATAGGTCTCATAATGACGCCCTCCTTATCTCGGTATCAGTAGTTACAGTTTACGCGAGTGTTGATTTTTTTGCAACTAATTCCTGCGGCATAGCATGTGCCGAAGAACCCATACCAATAGGCGAACCTGTCATAAAGTCCTGGTAAGCATAACCGCGTTCACCATGTTCGGTAATATCAAGTCCTTGGACTTCTTGCTCGGTGGTGGCGCGGACGTCCATAAATGTTCCAATGGCTTTAATAATCAGGAATGTCATTACAGCGGCGAATACCCAACTGATACCGACACCGATAAGCTGTGTTGTTAACTGGCCGGCATTGCCATAGAATAGGCCGTCGGCACCTGCGGGATTAACGTCTTTGGAAGCAAACAGGCCGGTGGCGATAGCACCCCAGGTGCCGCCAATACCATGTACGCCAAAAGCGTCAAGTGAATCATCATATCCAAGCTTGGGCTTCAAGACAGCTACTGCCAGAAAGCAGATAATGCCAGCTGAGAGACCGATGATAACCGCTGGAACAGTACTAACAAAGCCGGCAGCCGGTGTAATAGCAACAAGACCGGCAACACAACCTGAGGCTGCGCCAAGAATGGTAGGTTTGCCATGATGCAGCCATTCGGTTAATACCCAGGAAACTGTAGCTGCTGCTGCTGCTACATGAGTAACGACAAAGGCACTGGCAGCAAGACCGTTGGCAGATAAAGCGCTGCCGGCATTAAAACCAAACCAGCCAAACCAGAGTAGCGCGGCACCTAACACAGTCATCGGCAGATGATGGGGCATCATGACTTCAGAGCCGTAGCCTTTACGTTTGCCAATCATCAGCGCGATGGTAAGACCGGAAACACCGGAGATAATATGAACAACAGTACCGCCGGCAAAGTCCAGCACTCCAAGTTCGCGAATCCAGCCGCCTACACCCCATACCCAGTGAGCCATAGGATCATAGACCAGCGTAGTCCACAGCAAGGTAAAAACAACGAAGGCGCCAAATTTCATACGTTCGGCAAAAGCGCCGGTGATCAGGCCGGCAGTAATAATGGCAAACATAGCTTGAAAAATCATGAAAGCCTGATGAGGAATGGTTGCTGCGTAATCAGCATTAGGTTCCTGGCCGACACCGCTCAGCCCAATCCAGTCGAGAGAGCCAATCAGGTGGTTAATATCTGGTCCGAAAGATAAAGAGTAACCGAATAATACCCATTGCACACTGACTAGACCGATAATGAAGAAACTTTGCATGATAGTGCTTAAAGCGTTTTTGGTTCTGACCATACCGGCATAGAATAGAGCTAAACCGGGGGTCATAATCATAACCAGAGCAGCACTGATTAGTACGAAGGCTGTGTCGCCGGTGTCAATTTTGGCTGCTTCAGCCGGTGTTTCGCCGTCAGCAAAGGCGGCTGGTACGAATAATAGCATTAACAATAACGATACGGTAAAAATTGTCCAGAGCTTTTTCATTTTACATCCCTTCCTTTTCTTATTAATATTGTTAGGTTAAAAGTATCCTGGTGAATAGCGGCATTCCCCCTTGGCTTTCCGGGAACAAAAAAACGCCTGAAGGGCTAAACCTCCAGGACGTCATTGTCCGGAAAAAAGACACAAAAGCCTTCGCAAATAAATGCGAAGGCTTCGTTGCCTAAGTGATTAACTTATTGTCATTACTATAGCAAATACGAGGAGGCACTGTCAAGCAAATTTTTAAAAAACATATTAAAAATTTAAGATTGGTAACTTGTGTGTATGTCCAGAGTGTAACTTGTATAATATAGTTTACCGTGATATATTATAAACGGAGAGAAAATTCAGACGTCGTTTTGACGCCGCTTGAAGTCTAGTCGAAGTTATCCTAACGTCTAGTTACTCGCTTGTGCCCGTAGGGGTATAACTCCAGATTTGGAAGCGGGAGTATTAGCGCGGGTTAGCTATCAGTTAGACGTAAGCGTATATGGGAGCGGATGGGGCCTGGTGGCTCCTGCAGTCTTCAAAACTGTTCGTTGGGCGCTAACCCGTCCATGGTGGGTTCGATTCCTACACGCTCCCGCCAGTAGTAAGATTAATGGCCACCTGCGGCATGAGATGCGAGCAGGTGGCATTTATTTTAACGTGGAACCTGAGATGCGGTGCAATGAGGATGAAGCTCGCATAAGCGGACAATATATGAATTCATGAGTTCCGTTTAATAAAAAGGAAGCAAAGACTGAGTTTTTGTAAAAAAATAGCTTGTTTAAGCCACTTTTTTGTTGTAACATATTACCAAGTGAATAGCATGAGACGGGTAATACTCACTTGAGATTATACTGTTATAATGCTGCTTGCTTTTTAACGGCTAACTTAATAAACTTTTCGATACCGCTTGGATCCGACAGGACTTAGACGGATGACACTTAACGGGTGTAGTATGCCTTCTTGTCCTTTCATGCGGATAAGAAGGTTTTTTATTTTAGCTCCATTAATTTTGGAGGAGATGCGAAATGCCAAAAGTAGTTGAATGTATTACGGAAATGCGAAAAGTGGTCGCCGAAGCCAGGTTGGCAGGAAAGACAATAGGGTTTGTTCCAACTATGGGAGCGCTTCACGAAGGCCATATGACACTTGTGAGGGAAGCGAAAAAGGTATGTGACGTTGTTGTTGTCAGTATATTTATTAATCCGACTCAGTTTGGCCCAAATGAAGATTTTGATGCCTATCCCAGAACATGGGCAGAAGACTTGAATGCTTGTCGTTCAGCCGGAGTTGATGTCGTATTTCATCCACATGTTCACGAAATGTACCCGGATAATTGGGGGACTTGGGTAACGGTAGAGGATGTAACTGACAAGCTTTGCGGCAAATCGCGACCTATTCACTTTCGCGGTGTCGCGACAGTTGTAACTAAGCTGCTTAATATAGTTCAACCTGATAAAGCATTTTTTGGGCAAAAGGATGCTCAACAAGTAGTTGTACTTAAAAAGATGGTGCGTGATCTCAATATGCCATATGAAATTGTTATGGTGCCGATTGTTCGGGATGTTGATGGTTTAGCTAAAAGTTCACGTAACGTATATTTAAACTCAGAGCAGCGTCAGGCTGCATTAGTGCTATATAAAAGTTTATGTAAAGCCCAGGAATTGTGTCGTTCAGGAGAACCTGATAGTAGGAAAATAAGAGAAGCTGTCATTGCATGTATCGAGTCGGTATCCTTAGCCAAGATTGACTATGTTGAAATTTACTCCTTCCCCGACCTGGCTGATATTGATACATTAGATCAGGACGCACTTCTAGCGGTAGCTGTCAAGTTTGGAACTACCAGGCTGATTGATAATACGATATTAAAATCTAATCATATTTGCGGAGGATGAACATGTTTCTTGCGATGATGAAATCAAAAATTCACCGGGCAACTGTTACTGAAGCTAACTTAAACTATGTAGGAAGTATCACCATTGATGCAGCTCTTATGCAAGCAGCTCATATCCTTCCGGGAGAGAAAGTACAAGTTGTGAATAACAACAACGGAGAACGATTAGAGACTTATACTATAGAGGGTGAAGCAGGCTCAGGGATCATTTGTCTCAATGGAGCCGCCGCAAGGCTGGTTCAACCCGGAGATACAGTGATAATTATTACGTATGCTTTGGTAGATGCCAAAGAAGCACAAGAACTTAAACCTGTAGTTGTGATGGTTAATCAACAAAATCAAATAGTAGACTTTAAGGACCGCGAATTGCATGGCCAGGTTAGCTAAATATATAACAGAGTACGTCTCGCTGTGGGTATTATTAGGTTCATCAATAGCGTTTTTATATCCAAGTGCATTTAAACCGTTCAGCAAAGAAATTCCTCTGCTGCTTTCAGTAATTATGCTGGGAATGGGTCTAACTATGACACCCGATGATTTCAAATTAGTAATGAAGAGACCGAAGGATATATTTTATGGTGTTGCGCTGCGGTATTTGATTATGCCGATTGCCGGCTGGTGTGTTGCTAAAGCTTTCGTATTGCCACCTGAACTCGCTGCTGGCCTTATTCTTGTCGGCTGTAGCCCAAGTGGTACGGCATCTAATGTTTTAACCTTTATTGCTAAAGGTGACACGGCTCTTTCGGTATCTGTTTCCAGTATAAATACGCTACTTGCGCCGATCCTAACCCCTGCTATTTTTCTTATACTGGGTGGTACGATTCTTCCACTAAACTCCTCTGCGCTATTTCTTGATATTTTAAAAATAGTTGTTATACCTATTGTATTAGGTGTATCGCTACGGGTGGTAGCGTCTAGGTATGTAACGTATATTCAGCCAATAATTCCGGCTGTTTCGGTTGTTATGATTGTAATAACCATTGGGATAGTGGTTGCTTTAAATGCAGCGAAATTAGCAACTGTAGCGTTTATTGCATTACTAGCAGTTATGGCTCATAACGCTCTTGGTCTAAGCTTGGGGTATGGTGCTGCACGAGCTTTGGGATTGACTGAGCCGAGAGCCAGAGCGATAGCTTTTGAAATTGGAGTTGAGAACTCCGGCCTTGCGGCAGCACTTGCATTAGCGCATTTGGATCCCTTAGCCGCAATCCCAGGGGCAATTTTTAGTGTATGGCATAATCTAAGTGGTAGTATGATTGCTGCGTATTGGGCTAAAAAAGATCTAAAGAATAGATGATTTTTGCGAAGGAAATAAAACCTCCAAGTTCGGTGTTTCTATTTTACACCAACTTGGAGGTTTGCGCAGTTTTCGGGGGCGGCTTGTACGATTATCGCACTACAACCAAAAAAATTCCTGATTATTTTTAAGAACTTCTCGATAACCTGCGGGTTGTCGTAGGTTGTTCTAAAGCCAAAATCATAAATGTTTATTCATAGTGGTAATTAAGCAGTTTCATCAGTTCTTCGGTATCAGCTAACCTTTTAGTTGTCTTCGATTTTGCCGTTTGCGCTAATTCTGTCACCAAAAGATCGGCAATATATAGCGGTGCCGCCATTGAATTATGATAAGATAAGCTATCATATTCGCAAGGTAATATAATATCCGAGTATGATACTAATGGTGCAGCAAACCCATCGGTAATAGTTATTATTGATGGGTTTCTTAAATTTCGAATCGCTTTTACCATTTCTATTGTGGATTTGGCGTAGCGTGGTAAGCTAACTACGATCATCAAATCATCTGCATTAATATTTAATATTCGATCAATGTCGTGTCCCACTGGGGAAAGTAATTCGCAATTGTTCAACTGTTGGGTCAAAGACTGATACAAAAAGTATGAAATTGTAAATGAGGTTCTTGCGCCTAGTAGATAAATTGTTTTTGCTTTTTTAATAAATCGTATTGATTCTCGGATTGCTTCTTCAGATAGCATCATTTGGGTATTATTAATGTTATTTATCTGCTTTTCGGCACATTTCAATATAATCGAAGCTTCATTAACTGTTTCTAAATTCTTTTCTAGTCTGGTTTCAGGGGTTAATTTGCTGCGTATATAGTTTTGAAGTTCTTTTTGTAGTTCGGAATATCCGGTATATCCTAAATTAAAAGCAAAACGCATGACAGTAGTAGTGCTGGTGCCTATACTTGCGGCTATTTGATCGAGAGTCTGAAAAGAAGCTTCAACAAGATTATCTTGAATATATTCAGAGACTTGAAGTTGCGCTTTTGTTAAATCATTAGCTTTACTTTGAATTTTTTGCAATATGTTTAGATCCATTTGATATCATCCTAACTAACTCAATATTATTTACTACTATTATAGTATCTTATTTTATAAATTGGCAATGTTGCGAACTGCAAATTATATTCTTGACATTTATTGAAAAGGGGTGTTATTCTATAACTGTAATTGTAGTATTTAATACATTATTAAATAATTATAGTAGTATTTAAAACGAAAATTATAAACTGAAGTTTGAGAAGAAATGGATCCAATAAACACAAAATGTGCGGCAGTCATGCCATGTCTAATCTGAGTTTTGAGAAGTTTGTCCTTGTGGTTATGTTCACTATCTAAATCATCCGGGCTGCGAAGACTACCTGAAGCATATTTAAACGAGTTTTTTGCCTTGGCTGATTATTGTAATTTATATGGAGGTGAATATTGGCGGATAATAGCATTTAGTTTTCTTTGACGCACCAGCAGAAGTGGAATTTAGAAAGGGGTTTTATTCATGAAGGTAGCCTTGACGGGGAAAAAAGGGATTCCTGCACAGATACTAATAGCTTTTGTTCTCAGTATTGCAGTTGGATTTCTGTATCCCAATTTTGCGAAGTCGATTAAGCCACTGGGAGATATTTTTATTACACTAATCAGAATGATTATTGTACCGGTAATTTTTTGTACGATTACTACCGGCATTGCCGGTATGGGTGATATGCAGAAATTAAAACGGGTAGGCACTAAGATGTTGATCGTTTATGTTGGTATGACGTTTGTGGCATGTGCCATTGGACTAGGCGTGGGCTATTTGGTTCGTCCGGGAATGGGTATTACTATGCCGGAAGCTCAGGTATTTAAAGAAATAGTTAAAACACCATCTATTGGGGATTTTTTATTGATGATGATACCCTCGAATTTTGTGGGAGCACTGGCTAAAGGCGATATTGTACAAGTTTTAGTATTAGGTATTTTTGTAGGGGTTGCCCTTGTAGGCCTTGGCAACAGAGCTTCAGCGGTTAAAGAACTATTGGAGCAAGGGGCAAGTGTTAGCTTCTATATTATAGATATTATTATGCTGTACTCGCCAATTGGTGTATTTGCACTAATGGCTAATGCAGTTGCTGTTTATGGAGTTTCGATTTTTGGCGCGATGATGAAATATATTTTGGCGGATTATCTTGCCGCGCTGATCATAGCGGTTCTGGTTTTTATATTGCCGCTAATGTTGTATGCGAAGATCAATATAGGTAAAGCTTTTAAAGATATAGGCGCAGTTTTCATTATGGCCATTTCGACTTGCAGTAGTGCTGCTACCCTTCCTTTGGCGATGGAAACGTCTACGAATAAATTCAAGCTGCCCCAATGGCTTGTTGACTTTTGCCTGCCGCTGGGTGGTACTGTCAATTCGACTGGAGCCGCTATGTATAAATCGATTCTTATTGTTTTCGCGGCCGATTTTTATGGGCTTACGCTATCTATTGAACAAATGGTCATAACCGTACTAATCTCGACCATGCTTTCTGTTGCTGCGCCGGGAATCCCGGGTGGCGGGATTGTTATGAGCGCTATTATGTTGAACCTGATGGGACTACCGTATGAAATTGCCGGTATGCTTGCCGGTATATATCGGATGATTGATATGGCTCATACTCCATTGAATGTAATTGGCGATATTGCAGGGGCAATCCTAATAGGCAAAAGTGAAGACGTTTGGTCTAATGAGGAATATGTAAAGGAAAGTGAAGCTTGAATCCAAGAAGCCGGAAGCAGGGAAGCTGTTAATTATACTCAAAAACGTTGAACTCGAATTTACCAATGGCTACTCACGAAAAGAGCAGATGGTTTGCTATGTCGGGTGTCGGCAAGTGAAGAGTAGCGTCATACAATAACACAATTAACGGAGGGATTTTAAATGATTTCCAAGCGAGCCCGCGAGGTTGAAATTTCACCTACGGTGGCGCTGACCGGCAAGATAGCTGAACTCAGGCGTCAAGGAAAAGATATCATCTCGTTTAATATTGGCGAACCGGATTTTCCAACACCAGATTATGTAAAAAAAGCGGCTTTTGACGCGATTAACAAGAACTTTACCAAATATCCTCCTGCTAGCGGCTTTTTAGATCTGAAAGAGGCCGTGGCTAATAAACTGCGGATTGATAATGGGTTATCCTATGATCCCAAACAGATTTGTGTAAGCAATGGGGCAAAGCAGGCGGTGCTTAATGCATTATACGCGTTGTGCGGCGAGGAGGACGAGGTAATTATCCCTGTTCCTTGCTGGGTGAGTTATACGGAGATGGTTAAGCTGACCGGGGCTACTTCGGTACTAGTCAAGGTCGACGAAAAAAATGGCTTTGTGCTTGATTTGGCGGCAATCAAGTCGGCGATAACGCCGCGCACCAAGGCGATCATTATCAATACGCCGAATAATCCGTCTGGAGCAGTATATAGTGAGGACAGCTTACGGCAGCTTGCTGCCATGGCAGTGGAACACGATTTTTATATCATCTCAGATGAAATCTATGAGAAACTGACTTTCGACGGAGAAAAGCATTTCTGTATTGCGTCGATTTCGCCTGAGGTGCAAGAGCGGTGTGTGATTATCAACGGGGTGTCCAAAGCATACGCTATGCCTGGCTGGCGGATTGGTTATTCCGCCGCTGCCAAACCGATTGCCAAGGCAATTGAAGCATTTCAAAGTCAAATGACCTCGGGAGCCTGTTCGATTTCTCAAAAAGCTGCGCTTGCGGCGATAACCGGACCGCAGGACGACCTAAATAAAATGCGGGATGAATATGACAAACGGCGGCACTTTATGCAAAAACGGCTTAGCGAGATCGACGGTTTTGTATGTGGCCCAGTTAAAGGAGCATTTTATTTACTTCCGGATATTTCAGGATTGCTGGGGCGGACATACGCAGGGAGAACTATTGCGAGTTCAATGGATCTCGCATCCTTTTTGCTGGAAAAAGCCAATATTGCAGTAGTGCCGGGGGAAGCATTTAACGCTAAAGACAAATTGAGATTTTCTTATGCGAACTCAATGGACAATCTGGCAGAAGGGCTTAATCGGATCGAGGCCGCTATTGCGCTATTGAGCTAAATATAGAAAATCCTAGGGGATGTTTCGAAGTTAGGTGCCGCTTTGTAAAATGGCTTATATCAAGAGTTGCAAAGATGTAATTCTAAAGGTTGACCTTGAAAAAACGGGAGGAATTTACATGTCTAATGCAGGGTGCAGAATTTTTTTAAAGATTAATCGCCCGAACAAGGAGTTAGTAGAGGGATTTAGAGGGCTGCCAGTTGCCAATATTGCTGATGAGATGAATCGTTTTTTTTGCGTAGATGCACGCATTAAACCCTATAATACTAAAGCTTTACTTGGTACCGCATTTACCGTAAAATCAAGAGTTGCAGATAATCTGTTGCTTCATAAAGCGTTAGAACTGGCACAGCCCGGAGATGTAATCATTGTGGATGCCCAAGGAGATCTCGCTAATGCCATAACGGGGGAAATCATGATGACGCAGGCTTCTGTAAATGGATTAGCTGGTGTTGTTATTGATGGGGCAATACGAGATGCAGAGGCAATGAAGGAATTAGATATGCCTGTATATGCGGCGGGGGTTCAACCTAAGGGGCCTTATAAAGATGGTCCTGGCGAAATTAATGTACCGGTAAGCTGTGGGGGGGTTATAGTAAATCCAGGCGATATCGTAATCGGTGACGCGGATGGTATAGTAATTATTCGCCCCCAAGATGCGCCGGTGATATTAGAGAAAGCTAAAGCAAAGCTAGCTAAGGAACAGGCGATAATTAAAGGAATTAAAGACCGGATTCCCCGAGATAAGTCTTGGGTAGACAAGGCGTTAGAAAAAGCAGGCTGCGAAACTATCGACGACTATTATAAATAAGCTGATTCGGAGCAGTCTGTGATACTGGACTCTAAAAAACGGATATTCCGAACCTGGATACAGGGTATGCTCATATTTAGATTTATAAACTAAAAGGTGTCATATCTTTACACGAAAAACTAATATAGCTATAACGGAAGCCCGCCAGTTTTGGTGGGCTTTTGTAGTTACAGTATAATTTGACTGCACTTTCAAGAATGCGAAGATAACAATAAAAATGGTTCATGCATTTGGTCGGGCTTTCTTCTTGCAAATGCCCTGCGTAATTGTGACTATAAAGTCGAAAATACAAGACGAAAAGAAGGAAAATCTCTTTCTTGGGAGAATCTTTATTTTAGTAGTTGATTTTTTTATCAATTCGTGTCAAAATAACGGTAATTCAACGATTTTGCGATGTATACTCCAATGCCAATAGACTGAATTTTCAGATAAGTTGGTATATAGAGAATTATCATTCGAAGAAATTTTTGAAAGGGGGTATTAATTTCAGCAAAGGTGAAATAGTAAACAAGTAACTAGCCAGTTTGAAAGTATTAGGTAGTTGATTTGACGAGGAGGAGTCGAAATTGGAGATTTCACTAGCCGCAATAATGTCAATGGTTGCGCTGGCAATTGTAGTAATTATCAGTTGTGTCAATGAAGATCTAAATGTTGGTTTTCTCAGTATTGGTTTTGCGATCATTGTTGGTGGTGTTTGGGGCGGTTTAACCGGTGCTAAAGTTATGGGCTCATTCCCGCTCAGCTTATTCATGATTCTAGTTGGTGTAACCTTTATGTTTGGTATGGCACAAACCAATGGAACTATGGAAAAGCTAACCTCGTATTCTGTCAGACTTTGCAAAGGAAACACAGCTCTTATCCCCTTGATCGTTTATGTTTTAACAACCTTTGTAACAACTATCGGACCTGGTAATATTGCCGGTTGTGCTTTAATGGCTCCTGTTGCCATGGCTATCGCTTCACGCGTAGGCATGCCTGCTTTTCTGATGACGCTTGTTGTTGTTGGTGC
This sequence comes from Bacillota bacterium, assembly GCA_017889705.1. Classification (GTDB taxonomy): domain Bacteria; phylum Bacillota; class Negativicutes; order Sporomusales; family Sporomusaceae; genus Sporomusa. The sequence continues at coordinate 66,001 of JAGGAB010000004.1, forward strand.
TGCTAATGGTGCTGCTTTTTCACCGTTTGCTCCGACAGGCATTATTTCCAATGGTATTATAGCTAAAATGGCTCCTGGCCTTGGAATTGCAGCTGATCAGCTGAACAGTCTGGCCTGGAAAATTCATTTTAATTCAACGCTGGCACAAGGTCTTATTAATATCGGTGGTTTCTTTATTCTCGGCGGTTGGGCCTGGATTCAGAAACAACGTGGAGCCAGCCTGGATATTGACGAATTAGCTCCAAAACCCGAGCCTTTCAATAAACATCAATGGCTGACTTTGGGTATGGTTGGTCTCTTGATTCTCATGGTTGTTCTTCCTGGTTTGCCTGCTTTCAAACCGTTCTTCAAGGCTAATGCCTGGCTTGCCAATATGCTTTCTAATGTTGGTTCAGTTGCCTTCGTATTATCCGGCGTATTGATGCTGGCAGGTTCTGGCGACAGCAAAGCCGCTGTAAAAGTAATGCCTTGGGGCGTTATCATGATGGTTTGCGGCGTATCTGTTTTGATTGATGTAATGGATCAAGCCGGTGGCTTAAATGCAATGGTTAAAATGATTGGTGCGATTTCCAATCCGACAACCATTAACTTCTGGCTGGGACTTATCCCAGGTATTATTTCGGCCTACTCCAGCTCTTCAGGTGTTGTAATGCCGATGTTCTTGCCGATGGTTCCAGGTCTTGTGAAAGAAATCGGCGGTGGCAGCCCAATTGCGATGATTTCTTCCATCAACATTGGTGCTCATATTGTTGATACTTCACCGCTTTCTACTCTAGGTGCATTATGTATTGCCTGCGCCGGCGAGCATGAAGACAAAGCTAAATTATTCCGCAATCTCTTGATCTGGGGTCTGTCGATGTCAGTTGTAGGCGCTATTGTCTGCTATGTTTTCTTTGGACTGCTTGGTTTCTAAGTTATTGTAGTAAGGTAGGCCGGGATGAATATCCCGGCCTATTGTTTTGACTAAAATCTTTTTGTAGTGGGGCATAATATAATTATGCCAACAAGGCTTCTCGGTCATTTAGACCGAGAAGCCTTGTTGGCGTTTTGAGATTTGAATTGGCTGGTGAGACTTTGGTTAGAAGAAGTAAAAAAGAATTTTTTTAAGTAAGGAGTATGAGCCTAAACCATTTGTGTATTAAAATTTGCTTGAAAGCTAACCATAATTTCGAATCCTATGGTATACCAAAGCAAGTTGTTTTTACATTATAAAGTTAGAGAACATTAGGAGACCTCATGCGAACAAAATCTCAGATGGAACAACCTCGTCGCCCCAAAGGCGTTATGAACTCTTTGGCAACGAATTTCTTTCATTTACGAAACCCCTTTACAACAGCCTGGTGGTCGGCATCTTATCCGGGGTTTGGACATATTAGCATGGGAAACTATGTTAGTGGTTTTTTGCTTTTCTTTTGGGAAATGACTGTTAATACTCAGGGTAATGTAAATCTTGCTATACTATATTCTTTTACAGGTCGCTTTGATATGGCGAAAGAAGTTGTCAATAATCGCTGGCTCTTGCTTTATGTCCTTGTCTTTATTTATGCGGTATGGGATAGTTATCGCCTGGCACTTCAATTTAACCAATTAGCGATATTGGCTGACAGGGATGAACAAACAATTCAACCTGTCTCGATGTCTTTTATGGAAATTAATGCCTTAGACCGGCGCTCGCCGTGGGTTGCGGTAGCCTGGACATTAATGGCTCCAGGGTTAGGTCATATCTATACCCATCGAATACCAACCGGTTTTTTCCTTATTATCTGGTGGATGGTTATCGCCTATTTTTCGTTTTTCTTTCAGGGAGTTCAATATACAGCATTAGGACTTTTTGATCAGGCAAAAGCTATTGTAGACCCTGAGTGGCTTATATTTCTTCCGTCCATATATGGATTCGGAATCTACGATGCCTATGTTAATACTGTGGAATTTAACCGCTTATTCGAAAAAGAGCAAGCTGCTTTTTTGAAAAAAAAATACCAAAGTCTTAATTTTAAAATGCCTACCAAGGTGGAGAATGATTTGTATATTACAGCATCTTTTGAACATTCGATAAAACTGGAGCTTGCTATTTCAGAGTTAGAACAGAAAGGGATATCACCAGATCATATTTGTGCTATTCCTATGAATGCTCCGTCCAAAAGTTCGATGATGTTCGATACCATTCATCAAGCAGACGGTATGAGTCTATTTGATTTGCCCACCATATTTGGTACAGTATTTATGCTCTTTGGGGTGATGTGGGGATTCATGTGGACCTGGGGGCCTATTCTGTGGGGGCTAATAGCATTGGCCGCTGGAGGGGCTTTAGGCTTTCTGATTAAGTATGTTTACTATAAGGTAATTGTAAAGAAGACACAACTGCCAGGCAAGATTACCGAGGTATTTCTCATCGTGAGTTGTCAGAAGTCTGAGGCGGAGATGGTCGAAAGAGTAGTGGGGGGGCATCAGGCGCTTAGTATTGGACGCAAGGAAGAGTAGTTAGGAGGTTTATATGGTACAAGTACCTGAAAGTGCTGAAAAAATTCGTCAAATGCACGAAACATTTACGCAGGTTCGAATGGAGGTATGGCTTACAGATAACCTCTGGCACTGGCAATGGTGGGTTTTAATTGCTATTTTTTTTCTTCCTTGGATAGTTTGGTGGAAGCTAGTTGATAAGAGCAGAATAATAGAAATATTCCTATTTGGAATGATAATGCTAATTACTGCAGGCTGGATGGATGAAATAGGAACAGAGCTCCAATGGTGGTATTATCCGGTTAAGGTTATTCCTTGGTATCCCCAGCTAGTGCCAGTTAATTACACGGTATTACCTGTTACCTATATGCTTATCTACCAGTATTTTTCTAAATGGCGCTCTTATGTAACGGCAATGATGGTAATGGCTGCTGTCTATTCATGGATTGCTGAGCCGCTCTTAAGCTATATGGGGATTTATAAACTTATAATATGGAAGTATAGCTACTCATTCCCGATATATATTTTGATTGCCATTATTCATCGAAGGTTTTTGGAAATGTTATTGAGTATCAATAGAAAACATAAAGATAATTTATAACTTTTAATTGATAAGTAAGAGCTGCTAGGTATTGTATATAAATGAAGCGGGGGACGGAGGCGTACCTGCAGCGATTTGCGAAAAACATTTCTGATATTCTTGGGGTTTGTTATAATGGTAAGAAAAGCCTTGGAAGGAATAAAATTAATGGCTAAACAGAAATACTACGCCGTAAAAAACGGCAGAACAGTGGGCATATTCAAAACATGGACAGAATGCCAAAAACAGGTTATTGGCTATCCGGGAGCACTATTTAAGAGTTTCCCAAGCGAACTAGAAGCAAAAGACTATATTAATGGTATTACTCCTGCTGTGCCTGCCGCAACAAGCAATATCAATGTGAATGCCGAGGGCAGAGACAACCATTTCGATATTTATGTAGATGGCAGCTATGATAATAAAAGGGAGAAGTATAGCTGGGGTTTCGCGGTATATCAAGGTTCAGAGACAATTCATACCGCCAGCGGGATAGGAGAGGACGAGGAAGCTGCTGCTACTCGTAATGTTGCCGGTGAATTGGAAGCTACGAGGAAGGCGGTTTTATGGGCAGAAATGCAAGCTGTTGATTCGATTACAATACACCATGACTATATTGGAATTTCTGAATGGGCAACAGGTAAATGGAAGACCAATAATACCACTACCCAAAGCTATGCAGCCTTTATTCGTCCCTATTTAAGCTGGGTTTCCTTCAACAAAGTAGCAGGGCATACTGGCGTTGCTGGCAATGAGCTAGCAGATAAGCTGGCAGGAGAAGCATTAAAACAAATATAGTCCTAAAGCTGATAAAATGCTACTCCGGATAAAGTAAAACGCCCATTAAACAAACGGCAAGCGACGCTGTCAAAGCGTATCGCTTGCCGTTTGTTTGACTTGGACCAAATGATTTTTAGAACTCAAATGTTTTGGGTGGCTGACCACTGAAGTCGGACATTATTGCTTGACCATGTTCCAGGTAAAAAATCTCGAATAGAGGATTGTCAGGTGTTTGATAAATGGATTTAACCAGGGGGTTATTTTCAATAATGGTTGTCTTCATGGTAACGTCATTGCTGAAGGTTACTTCGCCATTTAGTCTAACGGTGACCATCTCTTTTGAGGTTGAGCAGAAGGCAGCAGCGGGATTGTTTTTCAGTTGCTGAAAAACATCTTTGTTATTTGCTGTGCAAAACCAAAATTTCCCGTCTTTCTCCAGCATAAAGCCCCAGGGTCTTACACGCGGTTTATTACCGTCCATAGTTGCCAGACTTCCCATAGGATTGGCAGATAAAAATTCAATTACTTCTTTCATGGCTATCCCTCCAAAATATTTATTAGATATCTAACTATTTATTTAAAATGATAAATGAGACTTGACTCAGATGGGGGGGCAACCCCACCTGAATCCTAGTCGAATTATCATTTTTTCATGATATTATTCTGCTTCAAAGTTTTGATGAATAATATAAAGCATTTTTTCAAGCTGCATAGATTCCTGGTCAGTTAACCCACAGTAAACAAGAGAATTGAGTTTAGCGGTAATATCCTGGAAAGCAGGCTCTAACTGCAATGCTTTTTCCGTAAGTTTGATGAAAGTGACCCGGTTGTCTTCCAAACTCTTTTCCTTGGTAACATAACCATAGTCAACAAGTTTATCGATTAAGACGGTAACGGTAGGTTTTGTCCGGTGGATTTTCTCTGCTAATTCTTTCATAGTATAAGTATTGCCGCCAAATAGATGAAATAGTATTTCGCCGTGAGAGGGGACAATGCCCTCAATGCCGTGTTTCTCAAGTTCACTGATAATCAGTTTATTGGCTTTTTCTCTTATTCGGCTCATTAGCGCGACTGCATTATTTTGTCTCATGCTCACATTATAGTTAGACATCTAACCAATGTCAAGCTTTTTGAAAAATATAAGCACAGAGCCCCAAAAGTGCGGTATACTGAGTACAGATAAATGGCGACTTAGATCAGATGGCGTTTGACAGTAGCGGTGAGTAGCAAAGTTTGCAAATCAAAGTGGTTACGCTTGCGGATGGCGTGTTTGATGTGTGAAGCGAGGCGTCTAATAATGAGTAAGAGTTGCAGTTGGAGGCTCGGATAAAATAATAAAGATAGTTGGATGCTATAATAAGCAAGGGATATGTCGCTAATAAGAAAATCCAGCATATCGAGAGAGGATATTGTGTAATAATGGCAAACTATTTGGAGCAAGGTATGAACAACAACGCAATACATACTGAGGAGATACAACTTAATCCCTGCTCAGAAGAAGGGCAGGACAATACTGATCGAACTGTAAACTATACGGAAGATGATTGGGCGCTTGTTAAGGACAAGGCTCATGAGATCTATAAAAAAATAGTAATACATATGGACAAAGGGGCTGATAGCCTTGAAGTTCAAAAGTTAATAGCCGAACTGAGGCAGCATATAACAGCTGATGTCTGCAACTGTACTCCGGAGCTACTCAGACAACTCGGGAATATATATGCCTTTAATAAACGTTTCACTGGTAAAGTAGATCATTACCGGGACGGGTTTGCTGCCTTTTTGCGAAAAGCCATATATATTTATTGTGACAATATAAATGAGACTTGATTCAGATTGGGTTTTAACCCCGCCTGAATCTTAGTCGAATTATCCAGGGACTTAGCCGTTCTTTACTCCCGCCTGCCGAGGTCGGGAGTATTAGAACGGGTTAGTCATCGGATAAAAGGTGTAGAGGAAAAAAACTAAACGCGGTAACAAATGAAAACTCCACGCAGTAGCAGGTGGAGTTTTTGTGTTTTGGCGGGGTTAGCGAACCGCCTTATTTTATTTTCCAGGAGCGGATTTCGAGGTGATTTGTCGATTTTTGAAAAATACTTTTGGGGGGATGGGTTAGCGAGTATATATACGAGAGTAGCAGAAAAAAAACAACTAAGCCCAGACTGGGGAGAATAATATGTAGGTTTTCCATAATTATTTTCATAGAGTCCTCCTTGACGGGTGATCATCCGCTTAATCCTAGCGGCAGTAGGTACAGCGAGACAGTTGCTAAAAATCAATGATAGTTACGGTTGAATGCGTAAAAACTCGATCGCTTGTGATAAATTATCTTCCAGTTTTTTTAGGCGCTCTGCCGTATGGAGTTCGCCTTTTTGCCGGTAAACAATTTCTGTGGCCTGAATGACTATCCGTAATTCTTCCAGCTCGATCCGCTTTTCTTCAACTGCCTTAAACACCTGAAGCATAAATACTCCTCCATTATTGAATGTAACTTAGTTTAACCAAATATGGTCAAGGCAGCTCATTTCATATTGCTATTAATTTTGTGATTTTGGTAAATAAATAACACCAATCTATAGACAGACTGATGCCAGGGTGTAGTACAATTCGTGTTGATGAACCGGCAACCTGGCAGTCATAGACCATGTCCTTAGACCCATAGCTTTGCGTCCTTACCTTTCGGTAAGTTTGCCACTATATGCAGTTTGTGTCTAAATTAAGGAATCTTAGTTACAATTTTACATCTTATATAGCAAATAGTCAATAAACAATAGGACTAAAGTCTTATTGTTGCGAGTGAATGGTCCTTGTTTGTGTCTGGTGGTATTGGGTTATGTTTTTTTTGCTTCTTTAGTTATAAAAAAATTTTTAGTTTGACTTTTTTCAAAGAAGGAACTTTGGTTTACAGGAGAAATGACGACAGGACAGAATACTATTTTTGTAGCTGTATCTGTAACAATGGAAGTAGGTTTTGATTTTACCGAAATAGCGAGAAAGAGGTGCCAGGTGAGTAAAATAAAATTTGCTATAGTCGGGACCGGGGCAATAGCTCCCATCCATGCTCAGGCAATTTCCGGTTTAGAAGATGCGGCAGTGGCTGCGGTGGTTGGTAATTCTGCTGAGAGAACCCAGGAGCTTGCCTGTAGCCATAATTGCGATTGGTATAGTGATTATCAGGAAATGCTGAAGCGAACCGATATTGATGCTGTTGCAATTTGCACGCCAAATGGACTTCATGCTGAATTAGGTATACAGGCTGCTCGGGCAGGCAAACATGTGGTGCTTGAGAAACCCATTGATATTTCTTTGGAAAATGCTGATGCGTTAATTAAGGCCTGCCAGACTCAGGGTGTTAAACTGGGCGTGATATTTCAGCGACGTTACAGCCAAGGAGTAATGGAACTAAAGCAACTGCTTGATCAGGGAAAGTTAGGCAACCTGATTTTCGGCGGCTGTTATATAAAATTATATCGCAGTCAGGAGTATTATGACAGCGGTGCTTGGCGGGGAACCTGGGCCATGGATGGCGGTGGCGTGTTAATGAACCAGGGTATTCATTATATTGACATGCTGCAGTTTTTGGCAGGTTCGGTAGCAGAGGTTAACGCCCAGTGCGGAACCTTTGGTCATAGCGGGCTTGAAGTAGAGGACACAGCTGTCGCGGCCATCAAATTTCACTCTGGTGCGCTGGGCGTTATTGAAGGAACTACTTGCGCTTATCCGGGCTTGGTATCGCGCATTGATATTTACGGGACAGAGGGCAGCGCAGTTATTGAAAATGATGTGCTCACTTCTGTGCAGCTGCAGTCAGGTTATGAATATAAAGCAGGTAGCAATACCGACAATGCCGGTGTGAGCAGTCCCAATATTTCGTTTGAATGCCACCAACTTCAATATCAGAACATTGTTGCTGCGATAAAAAATAACCAGGAACCATCTGTTAATGGTGTGGAAAGTCGCAAGGCTCTGGAAATCATATTGGCTATTTATAAATCGGCATATACCGGCAACCGGGTTACTTTGCCACTGTCAGACAGCTTGTTTTTGGGAGAGCTTGCGAAGCAAGGTGGCTTTAACCCCAAAAGCAGGTAATAGGGATATAATCTGTTAGTGAAGGGATTGGTAACACTGAAATTATTCCTTAATCAAGAAAATGAAGTTGCTGTTGACGGGGTAAGCAGTAAAGCAACCGTGCAGGATTTCTTTGATGCCATTGATGATTTTTTTACCGCTAATCCGCTGCCCTGTGAGACTTGCAAGCAAAACTGCTGCGGCGGCAGATTCAAGATCAATATGGACAGTGTCAGTGCCAGGAAAATTTCGCGGGGCAAAGTCGAACGCATTATACCCAAACTGTTTGTAGATATGGGTGAGAATAAACTGGAAGTATTTCTTGTTGCCGGGAACAAAAAATGCCGTAACCTGAATGGGCTGGGTAGATGTCTTGTGTATAAAGAGCGGCCGGCAAGCTGCCGAACCTATATCTGTATTGCCAAAAGCTCTTGTTACAAAATCTTAGAGGCCGCCATTGTTGCAGAGCTACACCATGCCATGCGAGCCGAATACCTTGATGTTGTCTTAGCAGATAGAGCAACACCTGCGGCTGCTATTGAGCCTGCCGGGGCACTGCGTCAGGAGATAGTAAGTACCAGCATTGCCTATAACCGCAATAACTATAGCGAAATATTGATTAAGGATTGTGTAAAGGCCGACAGTGCCCATTCAAATGTGACACCGGCAGAAGCTGCCTGGTTTCAGGAACTCATTAATAAAAATGTGTAAGGCAGTTAAACAATAATGCTGGCATTTACGATAATAAATACATCTAGGATATCTTTAAGATCGCTTTGTAAACCAATATTGTGTCTGATGCCGACTCCGTTTAAGGCCGAATCCAGCGAAGCCTGAAATTGAGGTGTTAATAACACCTCAGGATGAGGAGAGGTTATGGCATCAAGGTTGGTAGCCAGGAAAACTTCCAGCTGATCGCTAATGTCAGGATGGAGGACTTGCACCTGACGGAAAAATGAGACTTTATTCATATTGCCACCTCAACAGTTTTTTATACTAGTGTATGCAGTTAACCTAACTTGGTTGCAGCTACGAATTTTACAGATCATATGGTTTTAGAGTAAAATAATATAACTAGATTTAAATAAAGGAAGTTTTATTATGGCAGCAGCTCCTACTCCGCCGACAAAACCTACACCGCCGACCCCGCCTACCCTTACACCTGCAGGCAGCCAGAATTCTGCCGAACAGCAGCCTGCTGCGGTGCAGATTCCAGCTGTGGGCAGCTCAGGCACTAATCAGCCGGTAAGCCCGGAGGTGTCTGAGGCTGTTAAGAAAGTCGAAGAAATAAGAAAAGCCTTTGAAGGCATGCCGACAAAACCCAAGGCTGCGGAACAGGAAAAACCGGCTGAAACCGGCGATAAGGCCAAACCCAATACAAGTCAGCCATGGCCGGCGGCAACTAGCAACACACAGAATGTGGTTTCGTCGCAGACTGCTGTTCCCCCTCAGCCGGTTGTCAGTAAAAACAAGCCCTCTATTACTACTTTTCTCCCCTTTTTTGTTGGGGTTGTAGTGCTTGTCGCTGTGGTGTTAGTGGGAATGCGGTTGTTTAAGGTTAAATCGGCTCAAACCGGGCAGACTGCTACAACTAGTGAGTATGTTGAAAATAATCCATCCGAAACTAAGCAGGACAGCACAAAAATCATAATAGCGCCACCAGATACGGCACCGAAAAGCGAAAGAAATTTTGAAGCTAAGGTATAACTTCCGCAAAAAGCGGAAAACGCCGTGGGGGCATACAAAATGAAAAACCGATTATCTGCGATAATTAGGTTTTTTGTTTTTGGCGGCTAAGTCCCGGGAAAATTTTGACTAAAATTCAGCCGGCATTAAGATGTTTAACTGAATTAAGTCTTCATATATCTGGTAGACAGTGAAACTGTTTTATACTATAATTAAATTTGCATTTAAAATTAATTTTTAAATGCAAATTTAGGCGGAAGGATGTGAATATAACGAAAAAAGAGGTATGTACAGATAAACCGACAGTTACCAAAATTATTGAAGCTGCCATTCCGCTATTTGCCACCAAAGGCTTGGCCAATGTCTCGGTGAAAGAGTTGGCTGACGCTGCCGGCGTTAATATTGCACTGATTTCATATTACTTTGGCGGAAAAGACAATTTATATGCGTATATCTTGGAAGATCAACTGACAAAACTCAAAGATGCCATTGAAACCATTAAAGTCGAAGATATTCCTGCAATTATGAGGATGAAAAAGTTTGCAGACAGTATTCTTGCCACCAATAAAAATAATCCGTACATATGCCAGTTTTTTCATATGGAAGTATTTAATCCGAGCAAATATTTTGATACTTCGGTTAGAAATGCCGTGTGCCATACCCATGGCTTTTTGCGCAGTTGTATAGAAGAGGCAAAAAACAAGGGCGAAATTCGTGGTGATGTTGATGCAGCTCTCGCTGCGATGGGCTTTTTAAAAATACTGAACTTATCTTTTACTGCACATGACCTTTGTAAGGAGTTAATGGGTAATAAAGAAGACTTGGCTGCGCAATATGTTGCCCAGGCTCTTGAAATCTATTTGCATGGTGTTGCAGTGCAAGTATAGATATGACTAAAGGGGAGGAGAAAAACTGTGAATAAAAAGAGTATGATCTGGTTGGCCATACTATTAGTAGTGGTAACAACCGGCTGCAGTAAACAGCAATCAGCCCGTCCGCCACAAGAAGTTGCGGTTAAGGCGATGCAAGTTATTCAGAAAGATACACCTGTTACCTATGAGTTTGTTGGTGAGATTGTTGCTAAAGATGAGGTGCAAATTAAAGCACAGGTTACCGGCAATATTGCCAGCAAATTTGTTAAGGGCGGCGATACCGTTACGGCAGGACAGCCGTTGTTTGAAATTGACCGGCGCAAGTATATGGCAGCAGTGGCAGATTCCCAGGCACAAGTTGCCCAGGCCCAGGCCTCACTGAGCAATATCCAGCGTGACGTTGCGCGTTATCAGGAGCTGGCTAATCAGGGTGGTATTGCTGCTCAAACCCTGGATACTTCTAAGTCCCAGGCCGAGCAGGTTGCAGCTCAGGTCAGCGCCTATCAGGCTAAACTGGAACAGGCCCAGAATGATCTGTCAGATACAGTAGTGGTATCACCGGTAAACGGCCGGATTGGCGTAGGTGAATTGAGTGTCGGCGGCTATATACAGGCCGGCAGTACTGTGCTGGCTACCGTATCTACGGTTGACCCGGTGCAGGTTAAGTTCAGCATGAGTGAAAATGAATATCTGAAATTTGCCCAGATGGGTAATTCTCCAGATGCCTGGGGCCAGAATCTCAAACTGGTGCTCAGCAATGGCAGTGAATATCCGATTACCGGACATTTGGAGCAGATTGACCGGGGACTGGCTAATCAAACCGGTACCTTGGCGATGAAAGCCTCGTTTGCAAACCCGCAGCAACTCTTAGTACCTGGCATGTTTGCCAGGATCATGGCAGTAGGTGAAACCCGGGTGGGAGCGCTGCTTATTCCACAGCGTGCTGTTCAGGAAATGCTGGGAAAAACCTTTGTAACTGTTACTGGTGCAAATAGTGAAGCAGTAACCAAACCAGTTAAACTAGGACCAAAAATTGGCAATTTGCAAGTTGTCGAAGAGGGTCTTGCTGCGCAGGATATTGTGGTTGTGGAAGGGTTTGCGAAAACGCAGCCAGGATCACCGCTTAAGGTTACTATGATTGGGCTGGAAGATCTGAACATTCCCGGCGTGAAGTAGGGGGAGAATTCATGGCAAAGTTTTTTATTAACAGACCAATCTTTGCGATTGTTATATCTATACTTATTACGATGATTGGCGGTATTGCCGCCTTCTTTCTGCCAATTGCCCAATACCCGCAAATTACGCCGCCGCAGGTTAGCGTTAGTACCACTTATACCGGTGCTAATGCCGATGTTGTGGAGAAAACAGTAGCGCAGGTTATTGAGCAGCAGGCTAACGGCGTAGAAGGTGCAGTCTCGATGGCATCCACCAGTGCCGATACAGGCAGGTATACGCTCAGTGTCAAATTTGAACTAGGACAAAATCCTGATATGGTGACAATGTACACCCAAAACCGGGTGGCTCAGGCCAATGCCGGTTTGCCGCAAGATGTGCAGCAGGCAGGGGTAACAACCAATAAAGTTTCGCCTGATACGTCACTGTTTTTTTCATTGGTTTCCCCTAATGGTAATTATGATAGTGTCTTTCTTAAGAACTATGGCAGTATCAATATCATTGATGACATTCGCAGGGTTAAAGGTGTAGGCGATGTAACCGAATATGGTACGGATTTCAGTATGCGTATTTGGCTTAAACCGGATAAACTGGCTCAAATGGGCATAACAGCTGCTGATATTTCCAGTGCCATCAAAGAGCAGAATGTGCAGGCTCCTGCCGGTACTATCGGTCAACTTCCTTCATTACCCAAGCAGGAATTCCAGTATACTGCCAGTGTGCAGGGGCGTCTGGTTACCGAAGACGATTTCAGAAAAATCATCATTCGTTCGCAGCCTGATGGTTCGGCTATCCGTTTGGGTGATATTGCTACAGTCGAATTAAGTGCTAAAGACAATAGCTTTAAAAGCAGTTTTGACGGCAAGGATGCTGTGGTGTTTGCTGTACAGCTGACAACCGAAGCTAATGCGCTTGAGACAATCGGCAATGTGCGCAAAGTTATCGAGGATGCGGCTACCCGTTTCCCGCCTGATATGGAATACCGTATCTTAAATGATAATACCAAATATATCAGAGAGTCCCTGGAGAAAGTGTTTCATACTTTTGTCGAAGCACTTGCTCTGGTGCTTATCATTGTTTATCTGTTCCTCCAGAACTGGCGGGCTACCATGATCCCGATGCTGGCCATTCCGGTGTCCTTGATCGGAACCTTTGGTGCCTTTGTAATATTAGGGTTTTCCATTAATACGCTGACGTTGTTTGCTATGGTATTGGCTATTGGCTTGGTCGTCGATGATGCCATTGTTGTTGTCGAGGCAGTTGAGCATCATATGCGCTATTCCAAGCTTAATCCTAGGGAAGCAACCATCAGAGCCATGGAAGATGTATCCGGTCCGGTTATCGCGATTGCGTTCGTACTGGCGTCGGTGTTTATCCCAGTTGCCTTTTTCTCGGGCACGACCGGTGTTCTGTATAAACAATTTGCCTTGACAATTGCTGTATCTATGGGCTTGTCGGCTATTGTTGCCTTATCGCTGACTCCTGCTTTATGTACAATGCTGTTAAAGCCGTATACCGGCGAAAAGCGTACAGGTGTGATGGGGAGATTCTTTGACAGGTTCAATCTGTGGTTTGAAGCCTTGACAGAAAAATATTCCCGTGGCGTGCAGCAGTCCATCCGCCGCGCCGGGTTATGGGGCGTCGGGTTACTAGTAATTGTCGTATTGTGTGTTGGGCTGATGCGTGTTATTCCGTCAACTTTTGTGCCCAACGAAGATCAAGGCTTCATGTTGTCTGTAGTCAGCCTGCCGGAAGGAGCTAATATGAACCGCACCCGGGCAATTGCCCAACAGGTAGGTGAGATCTATCGTTCACTGCCAGGCGTAAATACAAGCGGAGAGATTGTCGGTTATGATATACTGGCAGGCGGTTCAAAATCAAATGGCGCTTTGGTAATTGCCGGCATGAAGCCATGGGCAGAGCGTACAACCCCAGACTCGCAGTTAAATGCCGTTATTGGGCAGGCTATGGCGAAAGTCAGCCAGATACCGGAAGCTACGGTGTTTGCTTTCAACCCACCGGCACTGCCAGGTATCGGTACTGTCGGCGGCCTAACGCTGATGATTCAGGACAGGGGTGCGGTAGGTATAGCAGAAATGAGTGATGTATCTAAGCAGTTCATTGCTGCTGCCAGAAAGCGTCCGGAAATAGCTATGGCACAGTCCAGTTTCCGGGCAGATACGCCGTCTTACCGCTATGATGTTAATCGTGAGAAAGCCAAGGCGTTAGGGGTACCTGTTCAGGACGTGTTTACGGCACTGCAAACCTTCCTGGGTGGTGTGCAGGTAAATGACTTCAACCGCTTTGGGCGTACCTATAAGGTTATGATGCAGGCACAGCCGGAATTCCGGGCTGATGTTGATGCAACCCGCTTTTTCTATGTGAGAAGTTCTGCTGGTACGATGGTACCTCTTAATACACTGGTTACACCGGTTGCCACCAGCGGTCAGACGTTGATAAAACGCTATAATGGCTATCCGGCTATGCAGATTAATGCCACCGCAGCCCCGGGTTATAGCTCAGGTCAGGCCATGAAGGCACTGGAAGAAGTGTCAGCTGAAGTACTGCCTAAGACCTTTACCTATGAGTGGGCAGATTCCAGCCGGGAAGAAAAGCTTTCCGGCGGTCAGACTCCCTATATATTCGGATTTGGTTTGCTATTTGTGTTCTTGTGTTTGGCTGCGTTGTATGAAAGCTGGAATATACCGTTTGCTGTACTGCTATCGGTTCCTACCGGCATTTTAGGCGCTACTACGCTGGTTTATGCCCGTGGACTGGAAAATAGCATCTATATGCAGATTGGTTTGGTTATGCTTATCGGTCTGGCAGCCAAAAATGCCATTTTGATTGTCGAGTATGCCAAAGTCAGAACAGACAAAGGCATGGAGCCGGTGCAGGCAGCTGTTGAGGCTGCTAAACTCAGGCTGCGGCCGATCCTGATGACCTCGATGGCGTTCATTTTAGGTTGTATTCCGCTCGCAATATCAACCGGTGCCGGTTCGGCCGCCCGTTCCGCCCTGGGAACAACGGTTGTTGGCGGTATGACCTTTGCTACCGCGTTTAGTATCTTCCTGGTGCCGGTGCTGTTCGTTATTATTGAATACGGTGCTGCCAAAATTAAGGCCTACCGGGTAGCCGGCAAGGCTTAGCGAGTAAAGTCAAGAATCCCATGCAGTTTTTTAAACTGTATGGGATTTTTTGTTGACTATTTTATTTTTCAAATAAAGATTTAATAAATTGCCGATAAAATGTAAAGAAATTCACGGTGATAGTGTAAGTGATGCAACAATAGCAATCAGGAGGTTTTCCAATGGGATTACAACCACGACAAATCGAACTCGCCCAATCAGTTCCGGCCATTGTGGGGATACTGGCATCCAAAAGACAGTCTTTGGTAGAACGTGCCGGCAGGGAAGCAGCCGATGTTATTGCAAATGCCGGATTAACTATTCGTGAACAGCAGGCAGCTATCGCGGTAGCTGATTTGTTCTTGCAGTTTTGTCAGGAAGACCCCAATAATCAAAAATGGAGCGAACTCATGGAAGACGCTATTTTGCGGGAAGAAATGAATAATTTAAATACCTGTAAAGAGTAAAGGGACGGCTCTCGTTATACAGAATAGTAACCTAAAAAAGGAGCAGGATAGTCAGTGTGACTATCCTGCTCCTTTTGGTATAAGGGGACATTAGAATTTGTAGCTTGCGCCAAAACCAAGGCCGTCTGCTCTGGATAAACCGTCTTCTTTATAGGACTTGTAGCCAAGGTGAAGAGCAGTTTGTTTATTCAGGCTGTACTCCAGACCGGTTTGCCACTCGGTAGCAATACTGCTGGTGGTTACAGAGGCATAGCCGTCAACTTTGGAAGACAGGTTGGCATTAACACCAACGCCATAAAACATTTTATTGGGGCCGTCACTATAGTTGCGGTTACCGGCAATCAGGCGTACATTGGGGTCAAGTTTATATTGTGCGTAGATATCGGTTGTGTGATCAGAAGAGCCGCCAGCTGAATAGGAATTAGCCTCAAGGCCAAGTACTAATTTATCGGTTACGCCATTTTCCAGATAGAAACTGTCATCATTAAAATTATGGCCGGCAGTATCTAAGTTATAGTGGTTGTAACCAACCGAAGTTTCACTTTTTTGTAAATCAGTAATGGGAGCAGCAAAACTTACGCTTGATACTAACATCGTTCCTGCGAGAACGGTTAAAATTTTCTTTTTCATTATTATCCTCTCCTTACGGGATTAATCACCTAAGATTATGGAGGAGAACGGCAGGTGATTAATTTCTAAATATATCGTAGCTGTGTTATCAGCTTACCCAAAGAATACCATGAAAATATGACAAAAATGTGACAACGTTTATTCACTATGCTTTGCCGGGATTGTTGTAAGGTGATAAAATAGTTAATAAGAGAACTGTAAGATAATACTGCAGCGAGGTGAATATAATGAACTGCATTTTTTTTGACACGATAGGGCCGGAGATGAAGGCAATAATGGCTGGAGTGCAGCCTAAAGAGATTAATCTTGTGTTTTGGGACAGCCTAAGTGAACAGGAGCGGGCGGCGGCTTTGGCTACTGCAGATGCATTTATGGCGGCAACGTATTTAGTTACTGCTGAGCTGATGCAACAAGCGCCACATCTTAAGATTGTTCAAAAATTAGGTGTTGGTGTTGATAATTTTGATGCTAAGGCGGCTACGGCACGAGGGATTGCTGTAGGCAATGTTCCAGGCGGAAATGCCAATGGAGTTGCCGAATTAACAATTGGGATGATACTTGATCTTTACCGACATATTAGCATCTTGAATCAAGCTACTAAAAAAGGCGAATGGCTGATGTGGGCGTACCGTTCTTGTTCATATGAAATAAAGGGGAAAATCCACGGTATTGTGGGTTTTGGCCATACCGGGCGGGAAACTGCGCGTTTATCGCGAGCTTTTGGCAGTTCGATATTGTATTATAGTTCCCGGCAAGCGTCTGCTGAGGTTGAGGCCGAGTATGGGGCCAGCTATGTTTCGCTGGAAGAGCTCTTACATAAAGCTGATATTGTAAGTATTCATGTTCCATTGGTGGCGCAGACTACCAACTTAATTAATAAGGATACATTAGCATTGATGAAGCCTAACGCCATTTTAGTTAATGTTTCGCGGGGTAATGTTGTAAATGAGACCGATCTTTATGAAGCCTTGGCGGAAAACCGGCTTTTGGGGGCTGCCGTGGATGTGTGGGCTAAGGAGCCGGTGGGTGCTGACAATCCTTTGCTAAAACTTGATAATGTAATTGCGTTGCCGCATGTGGGTGGCGGAACTGTGGATGCAGCTATTAATATCTATGCCGCATGTTTTGCCAATATCTATGCTTGCTTTTCCGGACAAAACTATCACCGGGTGAATGTATTGCCTACTGACACGGTCGGCAAGGGGAAAGTGTAAACCCGAACGTTTGTAAAAAAAACAAGAAAAAAGGAGAAAAAGACCAGAAAACCAGGACCAAGGTCCCTGGAATGATTTTACATAGTGTGTTATGCTTAAGTTACGATACTATAAGCATAAGGGGGCCGGAGCATATGATTGATTATATTTTTACGTTTTGTGCTTTTGCCATTTTTGCTCTATGCGTTTGCGGTATCCTTGTGACCTTGTTTAATAATGTGTTTAGACCGGATAAGTGGTGAACGGAAAAAAGTGAACACACGTGAATAATTAAAGGACGATTATGTGTCGTATGATTAATCATCCAGCACATAACCGTCCTTTTGTGCTTTTGTGAGGTTTAGAATTAGCGCTGGTAATCCTTGGGGCTTAGCTTGTGACTGATGATCCAGCCATGGTTTCCCTTGTGTTCAACCTCCCAAAACTGGCCGTCAGCAGACTTCTCAAAAACCTTGACAACATCGCCTTTTTTTAAGACTTCGATGACTGCAGCGTCAGGAGCCGGTTCGGCAAACAATTTGACTTTATCAGTATTGGTTATTGCGGAAAAGACGGCCTGAGCCGGCAAAACAATACAGGTTACTAAGACAAGCAGCAAAAGTAATCTAGACAAAAAAACTGTGTGTTTCAAAATAATGCCTCCACTCGAAAGAATGTCATACAGAGATCTGTTATATAGTTGTTACTACGATAAACTACTATAACATTCACCAAAGTTAAGCGGAAATCCTATGTGTTTGTCACAATTTTGTTATTGTTTATGGATAAAATTAAACATATAAAAGGTACTGTTATATTTTACAATGACTCGGATGAATTAGTAAGTGTTAGTTTTATGCGTGGCGACACCTTCGTTGTTTTACGTGATGATGATCGGGATTATGAGAGTCGCGACGATTTCTTTTATTCCTGGCTAAAGATATTACTGATTCATGAAATAGCAAATAGCTAAGGTGAACTGCCTGGCAGCAAATAAGCTGTCAGGCAGTTTTTTAGTCCCCATTACGTAAAAGATCTGAAAGGCTTGTAGGGATTTAGCATTTAAGTGCGAATAAATATAATATATTGCAATGTTCAGAAAGCTAGGGGAATTGTAAATTCGACTAAGCTTCAGATGGGGTTTTAACCCCACCTGAAGCTTAGTCGAATTATCCAGGGACTTAGCTGTTCTTTACTCCCGTTTACAGCGGTCGGGAGTATTAGAACGGGTTAGTCATCGGGTAAAGAGGAGAGAAGCCTAATGGCGGATATGCTGGAAGATTACAAGTACTTATTTGCATTGCATTTACAGGATATCAGCAAGCGTTATGGCTTGCTTTATTATGATGTGCTTAGAGGCAAGATGCCGGATAAGGTTCAGGAAGTGTATGCCGAAGGTCTGGCGAGGGTATTTGAATATATGAAATTGTGTCATGGGCTGGAGATGGAAGATGTGATGGCAGTGCATGAAACTGTGATTGAAACGGCCTTGGTGGAATTCGTCATGCTGACATTGCATACTGCAACCGTTGACAAGCCACAGCCATTGCACTAAGCTAGTATACATACAAGTTTGGTGCAGATTGGCAGGGAGAGTAAATGCAGATTAGCATGATATATACAACGCGGGTGGCAATTTTGGCAAGTGCAGCTACAATTTTAATGCTGTTGGAGGTTCCGGTAATTTTTATGCCGCCATTTTTAAAACTGGATTTTAGCGATATTCCCGCCATTATTGGTGCGTTTGCGCTGGGGCCGCTGGCCGGATGCCTGATTGTGTTACTGAAAAATATGTTACATGTCAGTTATACGCAAACAGCAGGAATTGGAGAGATGGCCAATTTTTTAGTTGGCACAGGTTTTGTTGTTCCTGCGGCTTGTATATATTCCGGCAGTAAGAGTCGTAAGCGGGCGTTGCTGGCACTTATCGCCGGTACGCTGTCTATGACTTTGGTGGCGGCGGCCGTAAATTATTGGATTCTCATTCCGCTGTATCAGACAGCTTTGAAGCTGCCGCTGGAGGCCATAATTACGATGGGGCGGGCGGCAAATCCTCAGATTGTTGATCTTAAGACCTTTATTGTTTTTGCCATTATACCGTTTAATCTGTTGAAAGGCAGTGTTGTTTCGGTGATTACGTTACTGGTGTACAAAAAGATGTCCCCAATTTTGCATTAATGTAAGGAGTAGACTATGTCAGAAGAAAAGCAGGGTGGAATCAAAACCGGGATTTATCGCCATTATAAAGGAAATTTGTATCATGTTATTGGTGAGGCCATTCACAGTGAAACCGAGGAATTGCTGGTTATCTACCGGGCGCTATATGGCGAGTATAAACTGTGGGTACGGCCTAAAGCCATGTTTTTTGAGACTGTCGAGGTCGCAGGCAAAATAGTACCTCGCTTCGCCTTGGAAGTAAAAGTCGACAACTGAGTGCAAAAAGATAGCAATTTTGGCGGGTTGATAATTCGTTATAAGTATAGTAAACTGAAAAATGATGCAAAAAGGTGCATAATTTTTCAGTGTCTGAATATTTTGAAACGGGAAAGCACCTAGTAAGGAAGTACAAAACTTTATAGGGGGAGAATGAGTATGAAGAAATGGGTAGCTCTGGTACTGGTGTCGCTGCTGGTTGTTTCGCTGGCTGTTACCGGCTGCGGCAATCAGACAGCCAAAAAGGAAGAAGTAAAATATCCAACAAAACCAATTGAACTTATTGTTCCATTTGCTGCCGGCGGTGGCACTGATGCGGTTGGCCGGGCTTTTGCAGAAGCACTTAAAGGCGTACTTGGCCAAGACGTTGTTGTTGTAAATAAAACAGGTGGCGGCGGGGCTGTCGGTATGGCTGAAGGTCTGAAAGCCAAATCCGACGGGTACACACTGACTATGGTAACTCGCGAGATTGTATCTTTGCCGTTACAAGGTCAGGCACCATTCAAAACCTTTGATTTTAAATTGATTGGCAATGTTAATACTGATCCGACAGTAATTGTTGTATCTACTACATCCAAATATAAAACAATTGAGGATTTGCTGGCAGACCTCAAAGCTAATCCTGGCAAACTCAATTTTGCGGCTTCGGTTACTCCGAACTTCTATGCACTTCAATTCACCCAGGCTGCCGGTGTGGACTTTGTAACTGTTCCGTTTACCGGCGCGGCTCCGGCAATCACCGAAGTTCTTGGTGGCAGGGCTGAATTTGGTATCTATGGTCCTGGCGAAGTAAAAGCCCAGATTGATGCCGGAAAGCTTCGTCCGCTGGCTGTAATGGCTGAAAAACGGTTTGAAGGTCTGAAAGATGTTCCGACTCTTAATGAAAAAGGTATTAATGCTGTTACCGGCACTTACAGAGGGATTGCAGTTCCGCCGCAAACTCCTGATGCAGTTGCCAAAATCCTAGAAGATGCGGTTGCAAAAGCAGTGAAAGATCCTAAGTTTGTTGAGTTTATGAACAAATCCTTCTTAGGTATTGATTACAAGAACCCTGCTGAGTATAAGCAATTCTTGGAGTCAGACGTTAAGGTTTTAGGACCTATCATCGAAAGCGGTAAAAAGAAATAGTGGCCTGTGAGAGCGGAGAGCCAATCTTCGCTCTCCTTTATTAAACAGCTGACCGGCTTTTCCGGAGTTAGTAGGGAACAGCAGGAGCAGGAAAGGAAGAAGAAGGTTGAAGAAAGCTGGCGTTTGGGCAGGAATCATCACCCTTGTATATGCGATAATTATTTTTCAGCAGTCATTGTCGCTTGACTACTCCACCAGGCTGGGGCCTGGTCCCGGTTTTTTTCCGTTGTGGCTCAGTGGTATTTTAATTGTTCTTACACTTTGTTATATTGTGGATTCTATCAGACATGATGTGGTTAAAGTTAGCGAAATCTTACCTGGCGGCCAAGCCAGCAAAAATATTATATCAACAGTTGGCGGTCTTATAATTTTTCCAATCGTTGTACCATATCTAGGTTTTGTTGTTTCGGCGACCATTTTACAGTTTATTATGTTTGTGCGTGACTTCAAATGGTATATTGCCCTTGGAATTTCGGTAGCTGTATCTATTATTTTGTTTTTGGTATTTCAGTCGCTGCTGGGAGTTACACTTCCGGTAAACGATTTTGGCTGGTAAGGGGGAAAACTAATGGATGTATTTATGCCGTTACTTCAAGGTTTTGATATTGCTATGGGCGGATGGAATCTTTTATACTGTTTGCTCGGTGTTACCATTGGTATGCTTGTCGGCGTTTTGCCAGGACTTGGACCTACCACTGGTACGGCGCTGTTATTGCCGATTACGTTTTCCATGGACCCGATACCGGCAATTATTATGTTGTCAGGCATTTATTACGGCTCACTGTATGGCGGTACAGTGACATCAGTACTCATTAATACACCAGGCGAGGCCGCTTCGGTTACTACCTGCTTTGACGGTTACCCGATGGCTAAACAGGGGCGGGCAGGTACGGCACTAGGTGTTGCCGGCATAGGTTCTTTTATTGGCGGTACTGTTGCTATAATAGGTTTGGTATTTATTGGGCCGCCGCTGGCAGAATTGGCATTGAAGTTTGGCCCGCCGGAATTTTTTTCGCTTATGATCTTAGGTTTGGTTATGGTTGTTGGTTTAATGGGTAAATCTATTATTCGCGGCACGATCTCTGCTATTGTTGGTTTAACTTTGTCACTTGTCGGTATGGATCCCATATCAGGAGCGCTGCGGTTTACCTTTGGCGAACTGCATTTGATGGAAGGCTTTGATTTTGTTACCATTGCGATGGGCTTATTTGGTATTTCGGAAGTATTGCTTGGTTTAGAGACTTCTATGCATGCGCAGGAACCTCCGAAAGTAGGTAAATTGTTACCTAATAAGGAAGAGTGGCGGCCAACCATGATGGCAATCTTGAGAGGAACGGGTTTAGGATGTTTGACAGGCTTAATTCCCGGGTCTAACTCGGTTATTCCGGCTATTTTGTCTTATACACTAGAGAAAAAGGTAGCCAAAGATCCTTCGCGGTTTGGTAAAGGGGCTATTGAAGGTGTTGCCGGACCGGAAACTGCCAACAATGCTTATTGTGGGGCTGCGCTTATTCCGCTCTTTACTATGGGGATTCCCAGCTCGCCGACCATTGCCGTGCTGTTTGGTGCTTTCATCATGCATGGTCTTACTCCAGGACCGGCACTGTTCCAAAATAATCCTCAATTTGTCTGGGCGGTCATCGCTAGTATGTTTATCGGCAACTTTATGCTGTTAATTATGAATCTGCCAATGGCCGGTATGTGGGGTAAGGTGGCAATGATTCCTCCCAAGATACTGTATCCTCTTATTGTTATTATTTCTGTGCTGGGGGCTTATAGTGTAAGCGGCAGCGTGTGGGACATCTGGGTTATGATCTTCTTCGGGGTAGTGGGTTATGTAATGAAAAAAATCGATATCCCGATGGCACCGGTTGTCTTAACCTTTGTTTTAGGCAAAATGATTGAAAGCTCATTACTGCAGTCGTTAATGTATTTCAAAGGTGATTTCATGGGCTTCTTTGCTCGCCCGATTTCAGGTGTAATGCTTGCTCTTGCGATCATCATTTTTGCTGTTGGCATTATTGCCAGTATCCGCAATAAGCGTGGTATGTTGGCTGACGATGTTGAAGTGTAACGTTAAAGAATAAGAGAGGCCGCCCAAGGGCGGCCTCTCTTGCTTGTTAGCCGATGACTAAGCTTCAGGTGGGGTCAAAATCTCACCTGAAGCTTAGTCTCATTTATATGTTTTTTTCAGGCAAGGTAACTTTGCCGATAATGGCAAGTACCTGACGGACGGAAACTTCGAATGAGCCGGTATTTTTTACAACATAATTAGCGGTTTGCCACTGGTTGAATTCGCCGGTACTATTGGCATATTCAATCCGGCGATTGATAACTGCGGTATCATCGCCGCGTTCAAGCATCCGGTCAATGAGAATATCATGGTCTGCCATAATGAATATGGATTCAAGACGATCAGCAAGTAATTTCTTTAACTGAACAAGACCTTGCAGCTCAATGGCAACTACACTCACCGGAAAACGATTTACTTTATCAAGTACCTCGGTTTTGCTTAATCCGTAAAAATTTCCCGAGTATTCTACCCGTTCAATAAGCTCTTGTTTTTGAAAATCTTCTTTGCTGACAAAATAGTAATGGACGCCATGCTCTTCGCCTGGTCTGGGTTTGCGGGTAGTATGACTGGTCATTTCGGGAATGTCATACTGCGCCAGTGCGTGCAAAATACTGCTTTTGCCTGATGCGGGGGGCCCGATAAGTGCATATACTTTATTCACGGTAGACCTCCTATTGAGTACGTTATATTAACATTATCGTAAAAAAAGGCTTCTGAGTTTACTCTCAGAAGCCTTTTTTCCCTGATAGAAAGTATAACTTTCGCCTGGATAAAGGCAACATCGGCTTCCACCTTCGCCAGAGGCTCGGCGCAAGCCGTGTTTTCTTTATATAGATATATCAATGTTATTGCCTAAATTTGGTGGCGAGATGCTGGCGGCAGCTACATTCATAAGCTGCATCAAACCATCGGCTTGCTGAGCGGAAGTATCCATGGCCTGCTTGAGGACAAGTATACTGGCTTGACTGGCAATGTTCATTTGTGAAGACATTGTGGAAAGTGCGGCAATATCCATCAGTATTCGCCTCCTGCTTTGTTATTATATGTAAATTATATATCTTAATAAATAGTTGGTCAATATTTATTAATAATATGTTTATTTAGAGAGGACTAAGTTTATGTATTGTCGGGAAAACTATTTCAAGTCTTGTCTGGCAGGCAAAATTTTTGTTGTAGCTTAGATGTGGAAAAAAATTTAACTTTTTGTAAAATTTCAGCAGGAATCGTAAAAAAAATAGCTAATATAACCATTATGAGTTTGTAAACCGATTTCCTAAACCGGTTTACAAGAAGAAGGGAAGGGAAGAAAGAAAATGATACCCAAATTAAATGTTCTCCAAAAAATTATGGATACTGGTGTTGTTGCTGTTGTTCGTGCGGAAACCTCCGAACAAGCTGTAAAAATTGCGGATGCCTGTCTCAAAGGCGGAGTTGCCGCCATTGAGATTACTTTTACTGTACCTGGTGCTGCCGATGTAATTAAAGATTTGGCTGCTAATTATAAAAATGGTGAACTTATTATTGGTGCAGGCACTGTGCTTGATGCCGAGACTGCCCGGATTGCTATTTTGGCCGGTGCACAATATATTGTCAGCCCGTCCTTCAATGCGGAAACCGTAAAACTTTGCAACCGTTACCAAGTGCCGATTATGGCAGGCTGCATGACAATTAAAGAAGTTGTTGAAGCTATGGAAGCCGGTACTGATATCATTAAATTGTTCCCAGGTGAAGCTTTAGGTGCTTCTTTCGTAAAAGCATTGAAAGGACCGTTGCCGCAAGCTCCTGTTATGCCGACAGGCGGCGTGGGGCTTGACAATGTACAAGACTGGATCAAAGCTGGCTGCGTAGCAGTAGGTGTAGGCGGCAATCTGACTGCCGGTGCGAAAAAAGGCGATTATGAGTCTATTACCGAAATCGGTAAACAGTTTATTGAAAAAGTTCGTCAAGCTCGCGCAGGTAAGTAAGCAGCCTTAGCTTCAGACGGGGTTTACCCCCGGATGAAGGTTAGTCTGCTCTTATCCAGGGACTTAATCGCTCTTAACTCCCGCTCGGAAGCGGGAGTCTTAGAGCGAGTTAGTCATCGGGAAAGTAAACAAATAATATAAAGAGGTGCATAGCGTGAAAAAAGTAGTATGTTTTGGTGAAATTATGCTCCGGTTAGCTCCGGTTGGATATCAGCGTTTTGAACAAACTCCTAGCTTTGAAGCCGTATATGGCGGCGGCGAAGCCAATGTAAGCGTTTCTTTGGCCAACTATGGCGAAGAAGCTATCTTTGTAACCAAAGTTCCTGAAAATCCGATCGGCCAGGCGGCTGTCAATGAAATGCGCCGTTATGGTGTTGATACTCGTTATATGGTAAGAGGCGGCGAGCGCCTTGGCATTTATTTCTGTGAAAAGGGTGCTTCCCAGCGTCCGTCCAAGGTAGTGTATGACCGCGCTCATTCTTCTATTTCCGGTGCTAAGAAAGAAGACTTTAACTGGAAAGAAATTTTTGCAGGCGCTACCTGGTTCCATTTCACCGGCATTACTCCGGCACTGGGCGACAATGTGGCCGCGTGTGTACTGGATGCCTGTAAAGCCGCTAAAGAAGCAGGTCTGACCACTAGCTGCGATCTTAACTTCCGCAAAAATCTGTGGACCAGTGAGAAGGCCGGCCAGGTTATGGCTCAGTTCATGCCTTATGTGGATGTATGTATTGCCAACGAAGAAGATGCAGAAAAAGTATTTGGCATCAAAGCTGAAAACACCGATATTACCGGCGGCAAACTCAGTCATGACGGCTACAAAGATGTTGCTAAGAAACTCAAAGAGCGTTTTGGCTTTAAGGCTGTAGCTATCACCCTGCGTGGCAGTATCTCGGCTTCTGATAACAACTGGGCTGCTATGCTATATAAAGATGATGAATTTTATTTCTCCAAAAACTATGCCATCCACATTATTGATCGTGTGGGCGGCGGTGACTCCTTTGGCGGCGGCTTAATCTACGGCTTGCTGAATAACTATTCGAATGCGGACGCTCTTGAATTCGCCGTAGCTGCTTCTTGTCTGAAGCATACCATCGAAGGTGACCATAACCATGTAAGTGTCAGCGAAGTAAAAGCGCTGATGGGTGGCGACGGGTCAGGACGCGTACAGCGGTAATAGAGGATGTCTGTCACAATTGCTGAGGTTGCCAGGATTGCCGGTGTCTCCAAGAGTACCATATCCAGATATCTGAATGGCTTGTATGATCATATGAGCATAGAGACGAAAGAGCGTATTGCTCAGGTTATTGCCGAACTTGATTACAGGCCGAATGCCTTGGCACGCAGCCTCAAGCAAAAGCGAACCCATACAGTAGGTGCCATTGTCGCTAATATCCTCAATCCCTTTTCTACCAGTGTTATTCGCGGTATTGAAGATACCCTGAAAGCGGCGGGTTTTAATCTCATTCTCTGTAATGCTGATGATGACCCTGCCAAAGAACGTGACTATGTCAATATGCTGGTAGATAAGCAAATTGACGGGCTGATTATAAATACAACAGGCTGCAACAATGAGCTGATTGCTCAGGTCAATAAGAATATCCCAGTGATACTTATTGACCGCAAAGCGCCTGACATTGATATTGATACCGTAACAGTTGACAGCGCCCAGGGCGTGTGTCAGGCGGTTGACCACATCGTGGAATTGGGGCATAAGCATATTGCCATGCTTACCCTGCCTTATGATCATGTTAGTCCCCGGATCGAACGGGTACAGGCCTATCAAACCGCTTTAGCGGGACATGGCCTTGCCTTCCGGGAAGACTGGTTGGTACAGACAAGTGCGGATGAACAGGAAGTCTTAGCCAAACTCAAGGCACTCTTAGCTGGCGGTGCAGGAAAAGACCGACCGACATGCCTCTTCTGTGCTAATAATATGATAACCATGTCGGTGGTGAAAGCCATCAAAAAAATGAGTTTAACCATTCCCGGCGAAATTGCCGTACTTGGCTTTGACGATTGGGAGTGGGCGCAGTTAATTGATCCGCCGGTGACGGTGGTGGCGCAGCCTGTATATGATATGGGAAATAAGGCCGCAGCCTTGCTGATAAAACGCATGAAGGGCGGCCGTACCCTAAAAAAACCAATTGTAATCCTCTTTGAACCACAGCTTTTAAAACGAAAGTCGTGTGGTGAATAGTTCTATAACTCTCTTCCCTCTTTGGAGTAGATAGATGCCAATCCCTCTGGCTCTATCTACTTTTCATTTTCGGGTCTAAAATCTCCGCAGCAGCATATACTGATTATTGTGGTACTATTTTAGGAGGTGGCAGTATGCTAGTGCATATGCAATGCGGAGTTGTGATGGAAATAGATCAGGAGGGCAATCATATTTGCCCGAAATGCGGCAAAACCATTAAACTCAGGATATCCCGTAAATAAATGCGGTTATTGACGGGCTAAGACAACTTTGTTACACTAAGACAATGCATAGATTACTGTTATAAAGGGTGACAATAGATGTTGCACGAATTTTCCCGGACAGAATTATTAATTGGTAAGGACGGCCTGGCCAAATTAGCGCAGAGCAAGGTGGCTGTGTTTGGCATTGGCGGGGTTGGCACCTTTGTTGTAGAAGGCCTGGTACGCTCAGGCGTGGGCAAGTTTGTGCTGGTGGATGATGACGCTATTTGTCTGACTAATATTAACCGGCAACTGCATGCTACGCGCAAGACCATTGGCAAACCTAAAGTTGAGGTTATGAAAGAACGTATTCTCGAAATCAACCCCAAGGCAGAAGTGACAGTTTTTCAGGAATTTTACCTGCCTGATACGGCCGATAAGCTACTTGCCGATGATTATACGTATATTGTTGATGCCATTGATACCGTTACCGGCAAACTTGATTTGGTAGTTAAGGCTAAGGGAAAAAACATTCCTATTATCTCGTCAATGGGGGCCGGCAATAAACTTGATCCAACCAAGTTTGAGGTGGCCGACATTTTTCAAACCTCGGTGTGCCCCTTAGCCAAGGTTATGCGTCAAGAACTGAGGAAACGGGGTATTGCTTCACTAAAGGTAGTGTATTCAAAGGAAACACCGCTTACTCCAACCGAAAGCGACAGCTCAAGCTGCAATGGTGGTTGTATTTGTCCGCAGGGAACTACACGCAAGTGCACGACTAGGAACCAAATTCCCGGCAGCATAGCTTTTGTGCCGTCGGTGGTCGGTCTCATTATCGCGGGAGAAGTGGTTAAAGACATTGTGTTTGACAGGGTATAATGAAAAGAAGCTTAATGGACGCTAGCGCCCATTAAGCTTCTTTGTTTTTCTCAATACGCTTTTTGTTGTATACTTCCCAGGCACCCATAACCTTTTGCCGGGTGTAGTCCAGGCGTTTGGCAGTTACTTTATTTTCAGCTCTTTCGTTTTCCATGGAAAGATCATAAAGAGTATTGTTGAGCGCAGAGACAATGGCGGCCAACAAATCATGTGCTTCGTCATTGGAAGGTTGCATAGAGTAAATCCTCCTTTCATGGAATGCCAGTCTCAAGCAGCAGACCTAGCTCACTAAAATTATAGCCGGATATGTAAGGAATTGCAATAACAGGCAAAATGTATTAGAAATTTCCAATAAAGTAGCCTTATCTCCAGGTGGGGCTTAACCCCATCTAAAGGTTAGTCATAAAATAAAAGCAGACGGGATAACGAAGGTCAGATAACTTAATTTTCCGAAATTAATCTGGGGTATTGCAGGTGCATCTTATCTATGGTATAGTGGGTTTACAAGTTAATGGTTTTCAGCAATGAAGCTATGAAGTAGAGAATTCTGCTCATGGCTTTTTATGTTTTTAAACAAGTTAATATGCTTCCTAAGCAATGAGGCTTACCACGTCAGTAAGTAACGCATTAACACATGGCAAAGGCTTACCACTGTAATTTACTGTGGTAAGCCTTTTATTTTCATCAGTTAAAGGGGGTGATGGTTTTCAACACAAAATAAAGGCTTCACGTGTATTCGCAGTACGCGTGAAGCTCTAGCAAATCGCAATACCCAAGCGGGCGGCCAGGGTTTATTGATGTGCATACTTTTATTATATTCTACCTACTCACATTTTTCAACAGATAAACCCGCCACACCGGAGTGCTCATAAAAAAAAGGAGGAATCTACAATGAGACAGGTTGCTATTTATGGTAAAGGCGGTATTGGAAAATCGACTACAACCCAAAACACGGTAGCGGCATTAGCCGAATCCGGGAAAAAAATTATGGTGGTTGGCTGTGATCCTAAAGCTGACTCTACGCGGTTACTGCTAAACGGACTTTGTCAAAAGACAGTGCTTGATACCCTGCGTGATGAAGGTGACGATATTGATCTCGAAGATATTTTAAAAGAAGGTTTCAGAGATACCCGTTGTGTGGAATCAGGTGGTCCTGAGCCAGGTGTAGGCTGCGCTGGCCGAGGCATAATTACCTCCATCAATATGTTGGAGTCATTGGGGGCGTATACCGATGAAATTGATTATGTGTTTTACGATGTACTTGGCGATGTTGTTTGTGGCGGGTTTGCTATGCCGATCAGAGAAGGAAAAGCCGAAGAAATTTATATCGTAGCCTCCGGCGAGTTAATGGCCTTATATGCAGCCAACAACATTGCCAAAGGTATTCAAAAATATGCAACCTCAGGCAAGGTTCGGCTTGGAGGCATTATTTGCAACAGCCGGAAGGTAGACAATGAATTACCGCTTTTACAGGCTTTTGCCGAAGAACTTGGTTCGCAGCTCATTCATTTTGTGCCGCGTGATAACTTGGTACAGCGGGCAGAAATTAATAAAAAGACAGTTATTGACTTTGATCCGGAAGCAGATCAGGCTAACGAGTATCGTGCTTTGGCCAAAGCTATCGATGAAAACAAGATGTTTGTCATTCCCAAACCTATGACCCAGGATCGTCTGGAAGAACTGATGATGCAGCATGGTTTCCTTGACGCCATTGCCTAGTTGCCAACAACGAAAAATGAAGGAGTGAATGTTGTGATATTAATTAGAGCCATTATTCGACCAGAAAAGAAAGATGAAGTGTTGGCTGAACTGTCACAAGCTGGATTTAACGCCGTTACGGCTGTTGATGTTGTGGGCCGGGGCAAGCAGAAAGGCATTAAAATCGGTGGTGTTGTTTATGACGAAATCCCCAAAACCATGCTGATTATGGCGGTAAGAGCCGAATATAAACAGGAAATTGTTAAGGTAATTATGGAAGCAGCCAAAACCGGAGAAAAAGGTGCGTATGGTGACGGGAAAATTTTTATTACCCCGGTTTCCGAAGTATATACCGTGTCAAGCGGCATGAAAGAACTGTAAAGGAGGCTGTATTATGCAGGAAATTCTAGCTATAGTGCGCATGAATAAGACCGGCGCCACTAAAAAAGCCTTGATAGAAGCCGGAGTTGCCGGTTTTACAGCCTTCAAAGTCATGGGACGCGGCAAATTAGTTGATGACCCCGCTGTTATTGCCGAACGAAAAGCCGCTATGATGGCTATGCCTGGAGCTGAGGAGCAGGATGCCGAAATGTTGATTGACGGTTTCCTGGACGGTCACAGGCTGTTCCCACGACGCATGTTTACCATGTTAGTGCATGATGAGGATGTAACGGGCATTGTCGAGGCTATTATGAAAGCCAACCGTACTGAAAATAAAGTGGGTGACGGAAAAATTATTGTTATGCCCATGCTGGATGCAGTTCGGGTTCGGACCGGTGAATCCGGTGAAGATGCTGTATAAGAGTTTGTTAGTAAGGACGCAAAGGGGGTAAGCAGCATGGCTGTTACTGAAAAAGAGTTACAGGAAATTCTTGACCAATATCCGTCTAAAGTCCAGAAAAATAGAGCAAAACACATTCTTATTAAAGACGGAGCGAGTGAGCAGATCATTGAAGCAAATACTCGCACCATTCCCGGTATTATTACTAACCGTGGCTGTGCCTACGCCGGCTGTAAAGGCGTTGTGCTGGGCCCGCTTAAAGATATGGTTCATATTACGCACGGACCTATTGGCTGCGGCTACTATACCTGGGCAACCCGCCGTAATAAAGCTAAATCAGAAGATCCTACTCAAAACTTCCTCAATTATTGTGTGTCTACCGACATGCAGGAAAGTGATATCGTCTTTGGTGGTGAAAAGAAACTCGCTAAGATGATTGATGAAGTCGTAGAGATTTTCCATCCTAAGGCTATTACAGTTTCGGCCACCTGCCCGGTTGGTTTGATTGGTGATGATATTAATGCTGTAGCCCGGGCTGCCGAGGGCCGCCACGGACTTCCGGTACTGGCCTTTAGTTGTGAAGGTTACAAGGGGGTCAGCCAGTCAGCCGGCCACCATATTGCCAACAATATCCTGATGGATAAAGTAATTGGCGCTAGCGAGGAAGAGAAAGCGGGCGGCAAGTACCCCATTAATATTCTTGGTGAATATAATATCGGCGGTGATAGCTGGGAAATTGAGCGAGTCTTAAAGGATATTGGCTATACCATTGTATCAGTCATGACCGGTGACGGCTCTTATGAAGAACTCAAGAATGCCCACATAGCAGAACTTAATCTGGTGCAATGCCACCGCTCGATCAACTACATTGCCGAGATGCTGGAAACCAAGTATGGTACGCCTTGGCTCAAAGTCAATTTTATCGGTGTTCAAGGTATGAGTAGTTCGCTGCGCAGTATGGCTATGTACTTTGGAGACGAGGAGCTTATTGCCAAGACTGAAGAAGTAATTGCCCGCGAATTGACACGCATAGAACCGGTAATGGAGCAATATAAAAAAATCTGCGAAGGCAAAACTGCATTTTGCTTTGTCGGCGGCTCGCGCGGTCACCACTACCAGGGGTTGTTTGCTGAAATAGGTATTGAGACAATACTTGCAGGTTATGAATTTGCCCACAGGGACGATTACGAAGGCCGGCAGGTTATTCCGACCATCAAGACTGATGCCGATTCCAAAAATATTCCTGAACTTCAGGTAAGTGCCGATGAGCGCCGGTTCCGGCTCAAGGTATCGCCGGAAAAAATGGAAGAGCTTAAGCAGAAAATTCCTTTAAGCTATTATGAAGGCATGAATGTGACTATGAAAGACGGCACCATTGTTGTTGATGATCTCAACCATTTTGAAACCGAAGAGTTTATCAAGATTCTTAAGCCTGATATCTTTGCTTCTGGTATCAAGGATAAATACGTAATTCAAAAAATGGGTATTCCGGCCAAACAGCTTCACTCTTATGATTATAGCGGTCCTTATGCCGGGTTTAACGGGGCAGTTAATTTCGCCCGCGATGTGAGCATGGGATTTGCATCCCCTACCTGGAATTTCATAGTTCCGCCCTGGAAAGATGAACCGCTGTTAACCGGTACTGTAAATGAGGAAGGAGTGGCCTAATATGCTGGATTGTACACCTAAAGAGCAAAAAGAACGTAACAGTGGCGGCGCTATTAACCCGGCAAAAACCTGCCAGCCTATTGGCGCCATGTATGCGGCTCTCGGAATTCATGGTTGTCTGCCACATAGCCACGGCTCGCAAGGCTGCTGTTCCTTTCACCGTATGCATTTGTCCCGGCATTTCCGGGAACCGGCTATGGCTTCGACTTCGAGCTTTACCGAAGGGGCTTCGGTGTTTGGTGGCGGCGCTAATCTAAAAACTGCAATTAAGAATGTATTTTCTATTTATAACCCGGAAATCATGGCTGTGCACACCACTTGCTTGACTGAGACTATCGGTGACGATATTCCGAGCATTATTAAATCAGCCGAGATTCCAGAAGGCAAATTAGTTATTCATGCCAATACGCCAAGTTATCAGGGGTCTCATGTTACCGGTTTTTCCAATATGACCAAAGGGATGGTTAGTTATTTGGCTGAAGCCACGCTGCCGGTGAAAAAAGAACAGGTTAACCTTATTCCGGGATTTGTTAATCCGGGCGATATGCGGGAGATCAAGCGTATAGCCAGGGTTATGGGAATTACGTCAATCATGTTTCCTGACACTTCAGGTGTAATGGATGCTCCCCTGACAGGTAAGTTTTCTATGTACCCTAAGGGCGGTGCTACTGTCGAGCAAATTAAAGACAGCGGCAATTCCAGGCTGACACTGGCGCTGGGACGGTTTGCCTCCAGTGAAGCGGCAGAGTTATTGTCCAAGAAATGTCAGGTGCCGGCAAGTGTTCTCAAAACACCAATTGGTATTAAAGCCACAGATGAGCTGATTATGGCATTGCGCCGGGCTTTTTCGCAAGAAGTGCCCTATGAACTGGAAGAAGAGCGTGGACAGTTGGTAGACATTATGACTGATACGCATTTTCATTTTCATGGCAAACAGGTAGCCATCTTTGGCGATCCGGATATTGTTACCGGCCTGACCGAATTTGTGTTGAGTCTGGGAATGAAACCGGTGCATGTATTGACAGGTACACCGGGCGGAGCCGTTGGTTCCGGTATGGGAAGCTTTGAAGAAGAAATCCGGGGTATGCTGGCAGCTGCAGGGGTGAGCGCTAATGTCAAAGCCGGTGGTGATTTATTTACCTTCCAACAATGGATCAAGAACCAGCCGGTTGATTTGATTATCGGCACTACCTATGGCAAATATATCGCGCGTGCCGAAGACATCCCGCTGGTGCGGGTTGGTTTCCCGATACTTGATCGTAGCGTGCATTCCTATTTGCCGATTGTCGGCTACCGTGGTGCTATGCGGTTGATTGAGAGTATCAGCGGGGCACTCTTAGATAGAGCTGACAGAGATGCGACAGATGAAGATTTTGAACTGGTAATGTAACAAGACTGGAGGTGACTGGGTGATGAGCGAGACAGCTGCAGCGATTTCAGAGCGGGAACAATTTATAGCTACTAAAGGACGTCGTAAAAATACGTTAAAGTGTGATGCGGACAGCATTGCCGGCTGTGTCAGCCAGCGGGCCTGTGTGTACTGTGGGGCCAGGGTGGTTTTAAATCCGGTTACCGATGCTATTCACTTGGTGCATGGACCAGTGGGCTGTGCCAGTTATACCTGGGATATTCGCGGCAGTCTGTCAAGTGGCTCTGAACTTTACCGCAACAGTTTTACTACTGATTTACGAGAACAGGACATTATTTTTGGTGGGGAAAAGAAACTGGCCCGAACTATTGATGAACTTGTGGAAAAATATAAATCCAAACTGGTATTTGTGTATTCCACCTGTATTGTCGGGGTAATTGGCGATGATTTGACGGCTGTGTGCAAAGCGGCGGCCAGCCGTCATGGTATTGAAGTAATTCCTGTAGAATCCAGTGGCTTTATCGGCAATAAATCCGCCGGTTATCGCGCGGCCTGTGAAGCGCTGCTAAAGCTTATAGACCCTGTTGACCGGCGTGAGGCTGCTGCCAGTAGGTCTCTTAATTATCTGGGGGATTTCAACCTGGCAGGGGAAGCCTGGATTGTTAAGGACTATCTTACCCAAATGGGTGTTCAGATTAATACCGTGTTTACCGGTGACTCGACAAGTGACACCATCAAATCGGCAGCCAAGGCTTCGCTCAACATTGTCCAATGTGCAGGTTCTATGTATTATCTGGCAGGAAAACTGCAGGAACTTTACGGTATTCCGTATCAGCAGGTGTCTTTCCTGGGACTTGAGGATACTGCGCAGTCGCTGCGCAATATAGCGGAGGCCTTGGGCGGCGGAGAAATCAGAGCCAAAGCCGAGGTGATCATTCGGCGGGAAACTGACCGAGTGCTGCCTATTATTCAAGGCTATCGCGAAAAATTAGCAGGAAAAAAAGCGGCTGTCTATGTTGGTGGTGGCTTTAAGGCTATCTCGCTGATTAAACAATTCCGGGAACTTGGCATGGAAGTGGTAATGGTAGGCACGCAGACCGGGCGGCAGGAAGAGTATGATACCATTCATTCGCTAGTAAGTGACGGTACGGTTATTCTTGATGATGCCAATCCGGCTGAGCTTGAAAAGTTTATGACCGGACAGGGCGCGCATCTTCTGGTAGGTGGCGTTAAGGAACGGCCACTGGCCTACAAGCTGGGGCTGGCCTTTCTTGATCATAATCACAACCGCAAGCATCCCTTAAGTGGGTATGACGGCGCTGTTAATTTTGCGCAGGAAGTATATTCTACCGTGTGTTCACCGGTATGGCAGTATACAACGCGGCAAGGAGGTGGCTAGTATGGAAAATCCCTGTCATATGTGTATGCCGATGGGCGGGATTTTGGCGCTTAAGGGCATTGAACAGGCCATGGTGATTGTTCATGGCTCCCAAGGCTGCAGCACCTATATGCGGCGGCACATTGCCGAACATTTTAATGAACCTGTTGATGTTGGCTCCTCGTCACTTAATGAAAAAGGCACTGTGTATGGCGGCGAGGCCAACCTCTGCAAAGCACTTGACAATATTCGCAAAGTTTATCAGCCGGGGCTGATAGGGGTTGTTACCACTTGTCTGGCCGAAACCATCGGCGAAGACATTGCTAGAATCGCAAGCGAATATCGCCACGAACGCAACCTGGATATGCCGATTGTAACCGCCAATACTCCCGGGTATGGCGGCAACCATAGCGAAGGGTATTGGGTGACTGTCAGACGGCTGGTGGAGACAATGGCAACGAACACCGAGCGTCACAACAAGGTAAATGTGATTATACCAAGTATTAGTCCGGCCGATATCAGGGAACTCAAACGCCTGCTTACCGCTATGGAGATAGAGTATACGCTGCTGCCAGATATATCAGATACGCTTGACCGTCCATATCTAGCAGCCTACAGCAAACTGCCAGCAGGTGGTACGGCAATTGCCGATTTGTATCGTCTGGGCGGTGCGCCGGCAACCATTGAATTCGGCGTTACACTCGATGACAAGGTATCACCAGGAAAATATCTGAAAGACACCTTTGGCGTACCGCTATATTCGCTGGCACTGCCTATCGGTATAGAAAATACCGATGCTTTTATCAAGGTGCTTGAGGAAATCAGTGGGCGAAAATGTCCGGAGGATGTTGAAAGCGAGCGAGGACGGTTGCTTGACGGCATGATTGATTCTCATAAATATAATTTTGCCGGACGGAGCGCAGTTTTTGGTGATCCAGAACTCGTGTATGCCGTGACCCGCCTTTGTTTGGAGAATGGCATTCGTCCCATTGTGGTGGCAGGTGATAAAAGCGGCAATGCGGCGCGGCTGCTGCCCCAAAGCGATTTAACGGCTGAAATGGTTGTCCTGCCTGACCCGGACTTTAATAATGTTGAACAACAGGCTAGAGCCGGTAAGGTTAATATTGCTATTGGTCATTCAGATGGGCGGTTTCTTACCGAAAGGCACCAAATTCCATTAGTGCGCTTAGGCTTTCCCATTCATGACCGGATTGGCGGCCAACGGTTGCTGTCAATAGGTTATACCGGCAGTATGCTGCTATTAGACAGAATCACCAACACCCTATTAGCTGAAAAATATACGCACTATCGCGAAAATATGTATCAAACCTATTACAGTAAAACATCATAATTGCCGACAAAAGGAAGGAGGTGGCCGCTCTATGGCGAGCGTGCTTACCGATAAACATCCCTGTTTTTCCAGTTCAGCTCAACATAAATATGCACGTATGCACTTGCCGGTAGCGCCGCGGTGTAATATCAGCTGCAACTATTGCAGCCGCAAGTTTGATTGTGTTAATGAAAGCCGCCCAGGGGTAACCAGCGAAGTGCTGTCACCAGGAGATGCTTTGGAAAAATTTAAAAAAGTCAAGGCTGCTATCCCTAACCTTAGTGTGGTTGGCATTGCCGGTCCGGGAGATGCTCTGGCTGACTGGCAGGAAACCCGGGAGACTATTGAACTGATAAAAACGGCAGACGCAAACATGTTGTTCTGTCTGTCAACAAACGGCTTGTTATTGCCGGAATACGCTCCGGAAATAGTCAAACTTGGCGTAAAACATGTCACCGTAACCGTTAACTGTATTGACCCCGTTGTTGGTGCCCAAATATACGGGGCAGTTAATTACCAAGGTAATCGATATCTGGGGACAGAAGGCGCAGAAATTCTCTTAAGCAACCAGCAGGAAGGCATTATGTATTTAGCCGGGCATGGCATTGTGGTCAAAGTAAATATTGTTATGATAAAAATGGTTAATGACTGGCATATACCGGATGTTGTGAAAAAGGTCAAGAAACTTGGTGCCAGCCTCACCAATATTATGCCGTTTTTGCCGGCGCAGGGCAGTGTGTTTTCCGGGTTGCCGCAAACCAGCATGCGCGATGTTAACGATATGCGGACAGCTTGCGCCGGGGAACTAAAACAAATGACTCATTGCCGCCAGTGCCGGGCCGATGCCATTGGCCTTTTGAGCCAGGATATCAGTAATGAGTTTAGAGGCTGCGCGGCTGCTCAAGAGGTTGAGCAGGTCGAACCGGTTGCATCTAAACCAGTTCCCTTTGTCGGTAACTACAAAATCGCCGTTACCTCCAAATCAGATAAGCTGGTTGATTTGCATTTTGGGCATGCTGAAGAGTTTCGTATTTATCAGGTAAATAATAACCGATACGAGCTGGTGGAAACGCGTAGGCTGGAGAAATACTGCAGCGGCAGCGCTGACTGTGACAGCGAAGACAAACGCCGGAAAGCGATATTAACAGCACTTAGTGATTGTGATGCAGTACTCACCATGCGAATTGGCTATCAGGTCCAAAAACATTTGTTGAAACGAGGTGTTATGGCGGTGGAATACTGCTATACCATCGAGAGCGGACTTTTTTATACTGTTGAGCAGTTGGAACTTAAAAGCGCAGCTGTGTAAAGGAGAGAAGAAAATGGCACGAGAAATAGCGGTATTTATGGGAAGTAACGGCAAATCAGCCACTCCGGAAGAACCGGGAAATGTGGTTATTTATCGCCGCCAGCAGGGCAAGTGGCACGCAGGCAATTCGCTGCCCTTTCAGCTAGACCGGTCAGAAGGTCTGGCAGGGGTGCGGCGGCAAGTAACTGCCATAATTGAGGGGCTGGGACAATGCCGGGTATTTGTGGCCCAGAGTGTAACCGGTCTGTTATACAAGGAACTGGAACAGGCAGGCTTTAATATTTGGGAGTTTGACGGCCGGCCGCTGGATTTTCTTGAATACATTTTAGTCCAGGAAGAGTTGGCCGCCCAGAACCGTGTGCCTGAACAACCGGCAGCTCCGGTTATTGAAGAAACCGGCCCGGGGTGTTTCCGAGTATCGTTAAAAGCTATTCAGCAAAACGGCAATGGGTTGACTTCCAAACAGATATTGCAGCCACTCCTCTCCGGAAACTATTATCTTGTGGAAGTGTTGTGCAGCCATATTCCGCCTTGGCTAGAAGCCGAGCAACTGAGTGGCCGCCTGGAGTGCACAACAAGCCGCTCGCCTGAAGGCATCAAATTGATAATCCAAAAACAGCGTTGCGGGTGATTACTATGAATATGCCAATATGGTTGGATCAAACTTTAAATATGGCAATCAGCCGGCAGTTTGCCGCCGAAGAGTTGGCAGAAATTGCAGGTATGTTGGCAGATCTAGGGCTAGGTCAGTCGGTGATTAGTCTTGATGAGTGGCAGCATAATCAGCCGAGCCTGGCAGCGGTGCAAAAATGCCTTGGCCTTTCCGGGCTGCTCACTTTGTCAGAGTGTAACCTGCAACTGGCGCAAAAGGCTGGCATAGAGCAAGTTATTCTGGTTTGTTCTATTGAGGAACAGAACGGGTTAGTAGCAAAATTACAAAGCGTCTTGCCAGCGGCTAAGGAGCAGGATTTGAAGGTTTCCTTGCTGCTCGAAGTGGCTGGAGCTTTTACGGAAACGTTGTTATCCGGGCTTGCTGCTACCTGTAGGCAATATTCTATTGCTGCCGTTAATTATTGGGATAAAACAGGCCAGGGAAATCCTTTTGCGGTCCATAAGCAGATAAGTATTCTTAAAAGCCGTCTGGCTTGCCCTGTAGGCATTGCTGCCGGTAATGCCTATGGTTTGGCCACCGCTAACACCCTGGCAGCTCTAAAGGCCGGCGCCGGTCAAGTAATAGCAGCGATCGGCGGAATTGGTGGCTGCGCTCCATGGGAAGAAGTTTTTATGGCTGCCAGGGAAATAGGAGAACTTGAGGCTGAAGTGCCGCGTGATCTGGCCGGTACATGCCGGCAGATATTTGCTGCCTTTAATTTGCCGGTAGCAGTTGATAAAGCCATTATTGGGCCGGCGATTTTTGCTCACGAATCAGGGATGCATGTTGACGGTGTCAGCAAGATGCCGGAAATTTATGAGCCATTTGCACCGGAATTAGTAGGATTAACCAGGCAGCTTGTTGTTGGCAAGCATTCCGGCACAGCAACGCTTAGGACGAAATTTGCTGCGTGGGGAATTAGCCTGGAGGAAGAAGAAAGCAATCGTTTGCTGGCAGGTGTGAGGTCTTTGGCGGTCCGTAAAAAAACAGCCATCAGTGATAATGAACTTAGAAAGTTATATCTGTCAGGCTGAAAGGAGCAAACATATGCCAGAACTCAAACCGGATTTTCTTATTGATACTACGCTGCGAGATGGAGAACAAGCAGCCGGGCTGGTATTTTCCGCTATGGAAAAGCTGGCTATCGCCGTAGCCTTAGATCAGGCCGGTGTAGGCTGGATAGAGGCAGGCACACCGGTTATGGGGCCGGAAGAGGCGGAAGCTATGCGCTTAATTCTGGATGCTGGTATCAAAGCTACCGTATTTTCCTGGAATCGTGCCAATGCAAGGGATATTGCCGCTTCGGTTGCCTGCGGGTTTGAGTTTTTGCATATTTCTGTGCCGGTATCAGATCTGCATATTTACCGGAAGTTAAAGCAAAGCCGCAAATGGGTGTTTGATCAGCTTACGCGGGCTGTTTTCCTGGCACGCAGTCATGGCTGCCGGATATCGGTCGGGGCCGAAGATGCCTCACGGGCTGAACCTGATCAGTTTCTTGAACTGGCTGAGTTAAGTGTGCGGCTGGGGGCTGAACGCATTCGCTATGCGGATACGGTCGGAGTGATGGAACCTTTCGGTATTCGTAATATTATAAAGTATCTTTCAGAACGCTGTCCGCTGCCAATCGAATTTCATGCACATAATGATTTTGGGCTGGCTACGGCAAATACGATAAGCGCGCTGCAAAGCGGATCGAGATATGTTAGTGTTACAGCCGCCGGTATTGGTGAACGGGCTGGCAACGCAGCGCTACAAGAGGTGCTGGCAGTCCTGGCAATAAAGAATGCTGTGCCGCCTGGCGTTAATTTGGCCGCTGCCAAAAAAATAAGCTGCCAAGTGGCAGCGATCAGTGACCGGCAAAGTTTTTTCAGTACAACTTATAATAATGGATGAGCCTGTTCGCCGTTTAGTTGCTGCGAACGGGCTTTTTCAATGTTTTGCTGAAGTTCTCGGCTAGTGCGGGCCCCTGCTAAGATGGTAACAGAAGCAAGATTTTTGCCGAATCCCTTTTCGTGGGAATATTTTATCGTAGTTCTCACAGGTAACCTCCTCGCCTGGCTATTAATTTTTTAACCGTTGATAAAACTCCTGATACTTTTTAAAGGCAGGATCTTCGGCTAAATCACTGTCAAGCTTATGGTCAAGCACGGTTTTCGGACAGAATTCTGAAGAAAATTCACAGGAGTTGCTTTCGACGCAGTCCTCGCATCCCCTGTACCTGTGCTGCAGCATAAGAATCGCCTCCTGTTTGGTTATTGTGCGTTATGAGATTTTGACACTGGTATAGTTTTCCGCAAACTTTCGCAATTTATTACAAAAAAAATTATCTAAACTATCTGAATGATGCTATAATATGTATAATTAGGATTATATGGGAAAAGTGGTGCGGTACCATGCAGACAGGCCAGGTTGGGCAGTCATATATACCAGGTCAGGTTAAACTGGAAGAGCAGCTGCGATATCGCTTGGATAATGAAGGACACAGCCTGCTGATTATTAAAGCAGGAGTTACCAGACGGGAAACCGAAGATATTGAGCAAGGGACAGCCCAGTTAGGCGTGTATATTGATGGTCCTATTATTTTTTTTCTCTTTAAATTTGGGACAGGCAAGTGGAATGATGCCCCTTATTCCTGGCATACTGTGCCGGCAGGCATCAGGGTGTATCCGGAGGAAGCTAAAGAGACCGGCACGCTCACTGTTACGCTTGTCGAGGCAGCTGACGGGCTTGTTAAAGCCGTACGTAAAATAGCACTTGCAACGGAATTTGCCGCAAAACTTAATGGGGCAATTACGCTGCAAGCCAATTGCAGCTTTAATGGGTTGTCATATGCCAAACATATTAACTTGGTATACAATCAGTATAATGCTGAAGATATGGCTGCAATGACTGTTGCGCATATGACACAGGCGTAACCTATTATTGGTTATATTTTGGGCAATAGCCCTTTGTTCGTCTAATACAGTAAGTTGAGGGGAGAAATGACTATGAGTGAATTGAAAACTTGGCACAATCAAACCATTGGTGCAAAGGTTGTTGAAGCCTTGCAAAAAAATCATTTTACCGCTAGCTATGTAAATACTAAGGAAGAGGCGTTGGAGAAATTAGCTACCCTTATTCCGAAAGAGGCCACTGTCGGTATTGGCGGTTCGGCGACTATTAAAGAAGTGGGTATTGATACTTTACTTGAAGAACGGGGTAATACCGTATTTAATCATAATAAACCCGGCTTATCGGCAGAGGAAGCAACAGAGTTACGTCACAAAGAAATGTCCTGTGATGTATTTTTGACAGGCACCAATGCACTCACCTTAAAAGGTGAATTGGTCAATGTGGATGGCTCAGGCAACCGGGTGGCAGCCATGATTTTCGGACCGAAAAAAGTTATTGTAATTGCCGGCATCAATAAGATCGTTACCAACTTAGAGACTGCCATGGACAGGATTGAATTATTTGCCGCTCCTATTAATAATAAACGGCTGAATCGTCCCAATCCCTGTACTGTGACTGGCGAGTGCATGGATTGTCAGGGACCGACCCGGATTTGTAATGTAACCACAGTCATGCATAAAAAACCGGGTGGTACCGATGTGGAAGTCATCATCATCGGCGAGCAATTAGGATTTTAATTGCAGTTAAGTTAAATAGGCGGCAGTGCACCAACAGGTGTGCTGCCGCCTTAATTTTTGTGGCCAATGTATACCGTCTGCTCTTTCCTCATATATGTTAGTGTCTTAGGCATTTGCTAAAAGGGGATAGCGGCATGGATAAGAAGCGAGTATACAAACAGGCTTTTTTCTTGATCCTTGGGGTTATCTTAAGTATATTTCCAGTAGCTGCACAAGCTGTGGCTGAGGCCGGTTTGCCGCAGATTATTATTAATATTCCCAGTCGTACTCTTGAATTATATCAAGGAGAAATACTACTCAAAGAATACCCGGTTGCCATCGGGAAACCGTCAACACCTACGCCGGTTGGTGAATTTACCGTTTTTGAAAAAGAAGTAAATCCCTGCTGGTATCCGCCAGGTAAACAATATGTTGTGCCGTCAGGGCCTGATAACCCGCTGGGCTATCGTTGGCTGGGTATTGCACCGCTCTATGGTATTCATGGGACTAATGCGCCCTGGTCAATTGGGACGGCTGTGTCCAATGGCTGTGTGCGCATGCAGGAAGAAGATGTGGAAGATTTATTTGAACGCATTACCTGTGACACACCGGTTAAAATTGAGTATGAGCGGGTAAAAGTGAGGGTGGATGATAAGGGGAGAGCTACTGTCGGCATTTATCCTGATGTCTATGGCCGCCAAAAGGTAACGTTGTTAGGTGTTAAGCAGGCGCTGGCTAAAGCCGGCCTGGAGGGTTTGGCTGAGGAAGATTTTTTGC
This sequence comes from Bacillota bacterium, assembly GCA_017889705.1. Classification (GTDB taxonomy): domain Bacteria; phylum Bacillota; class Negativicutes; order Sporomusales; family Sporomusaceae; genus Sporomusa. Next base: position 108,486 of record JAGGAB010000004.1, read on the forward strand.
AGGCACTTATTCGTAAGGTTCCCGACCAGCAAGTGGAGTTTGCCCGGATCCATAAGCTTAAAATCAACGGGACATTGCGCCCGGAATATATAATTACCCGCGAAGGGAAAAAGCAGATACCGGTGATGACCTTGGCAGACATTCTGAATACTACGGTAAGCTGGGATGAAAGCAAGCAAACAGCAGCTCGACAAGATAAAGTAGTACCAGCCAAAAAACTTGGCAATTCGGTATATATTGATATAGAAAATTTGCCAAATCTGTTTGAGGGGCGGGAAGTCTGGAATGAAAGGGAAAATTGCCTGGAATTGACTTTACCTGTGGCAAAATTTGAAGGTCAGATAGTGTCAGGTGACCTCTGGCGCATGGATTCCCATAGGGCAATGCCGGCGCTGGCAGTAGCAAAACTATTAGGTGAAAGGATAAAGTGGCAGGCAGCTACTGGCGAGCTGGTTGTCCATGGCAAACCGGTGTCAGTTGCCGTTATTGGCGAGCAGCCTTATATCAGTGTCGCTGATTTAGGAAAGGTGTTCAATCTGGCGGCAGAGTGGGATGACACGGAGCAGACGCTGGAAATGTCTTATCCCTTATATGCGATTGACTATTCGATGTATCTTGATCCGGGTGAAGAGTTTTTTTGAGGAAGTTTTGAAAAAATATTTTCGGGGGGTTATCGGGCGGCGATTCCGCCTGGGTTGCCGGGAGTCTATGCTGGCTGTCTCTAATTGAGGCAGCCAGCTATTTTAATATAGCAAAATGTGGGAGTCGCGGAGCTTGGTGTCAAGCACAAAACCCGGCACAAGCGGCCGTCATACAACGTTTCGCCGCTGGCGCTTAACCTCCGCTTATGCATAACGCCGCCTATGCCTCCGTGTTGTTTACGCCTGTTTTGGGAAAAAAGTCATTTTGTCCTGCTAACTTAACTCTAAGATAGTACCTTCGACCCCCTTGCTTTTCAGCTTTTGGAGGCTTTAGGCCTAGACTTTTTGTTACTTTTGTGGTGATGACAAAAGTAACAACGCTTTTTCCCCGGGCCTTTCATTTTGTTTTCAGAATCACTTGCTATAATTAACAAAAATGAAGCAATAGTTATTCTTCATAGATGCCATTGTGGGGGGAAAACTATGAAATATATTTCGATTGTTGTGCCTGTATATAATGAGCAAGAAAATGTTGCATTATTTTACCGTGAGATATGTAAGCACATGGAGACAACCGGTTATTTGTTTGAACTGATTTTTGTTGATGACGGTTCGCGTGACGACACTGCGCGCATCCTCAAAAAACTAAGTCAGCAGGATGCTCGGGTACGCACGATTATTTTGGCGCGGAATTTCGGGCATCAGATTGCGTTAACCTGCGGACTTGATCATGCTGGCGGCGATGCTGTTATTACGATGGATGGAGACATGCAGCATCCGCCGGCAATGCTGCCGTATTTGATTAAGCAATGGGAAAACGGCTTTGAGATTGTGCAAACTATCCGTAAGGATACCCAAGGTGTTTCGTGGTTTAAGGCGTTTACCTCCAGGCTGTTTTATAAAACCATTAATGCCATATCCAATATTAATATTGATGAAGGCGGCTCAGACTTTAGGCTGCTTGACCGAAAAGCAGTAGATACTTTTAAAAATTTTAAAGAAAAGGCAAGATTTATTCGCGGCATTATTAGCGCAATGGGCTATAAACGCATACAGATCGAATTCGTAGCGCCTGAGCGCTTTGCGGGTAAGTCTAAGTTTTCTGTAAGGAAAATGCTGAATTTCGCGCTTGACGGTATTACCGCATACTCCAGACTGCCGCTGCGTCTGGCCTTTTATATGGGGTTGTTATCCGGACTCTTGAGTTTGCTGTTAACAATTGATGTGGTTTATACAAAGTGGTTTACTACAGAGGCTGTTCCCGGTTGGGCTACAATTGCGGCCAGTGTCCTGCTGCTCGGCGGGCTTCAACTTATGGGTTTGGGTATTATTGGTGAATATATCGGTCGGATATTTGAAGAGGTAAAAAAGCGGCCGTTATATTGGGTTCAAGATGAGCTAAAAAGCAGTGTAGGCGTAAAAGCCAAAACGCAGGATACAGTTGCGTAAAAGCTGATAGAAAGTGAAGGAATGTCAAGTATGACGCAAAAACAAGTGTGGCGCAATCTAATCGTGCTTTTATTTGTTGCCGGCTTCATCACATTTGCATATTTAGGGAGCGTACCACTACTAGATCCGGATGAACCGGTGTACGCCGAAACTGCACGGGAGATGGTGCAATTTAATGATTTTATTTCTCCGAGAATCTACGGGGAATTTTGGTATGACAAGCCGCCTATGTATTACTGGCTGGTTGCCGGTGCTTTTAAAGTGTTTGGCGTAAGTGAGTTTGCGGCCAGGCTGCCGTCGGCTCTGATGGCAACAGCGGGAACTGTGTTGGTATATCTGGCAGGACGCAAGCTGTTTAATGAACGGGCCGGCCTGCTGACAGGGCTGATTTTGGCCACAAGCCTGGAATACTTTTATCTGGGTAAGGCGGCAGTTACCGATAGTACTTTAACCCTGTTTTTAACCGCAGCCTTACTAGCTTTTTTGCATGGCAGATATTATTGGTTTTATGTTTGTGCTGCATTAGCTGTTGTGACCAAAGGGCCAATCGGAATAATTTTTTGTACGGCCATACCGGGGCTGTATGTACTGGTTACCGGCAATTGGCCGCTGGTAAAGCGCATGAAGCTATGGCAAGGTGTGCCATTATTTCTTGTAATTGCTTTGCCCTGGTATATTTTAATGTACCTGTATCATGGCAGGGATTTTATTGAAACCTTCCTGGGATTTCATAACATCACGCGCTTTTTGCAGCCCGAGCATGCGTCAGGAATTCTCTGGTATTATTATATTCCTGTTGTGATTGTCGGCTTTTTCCCATGGATTTCCTTTATGGTGCAGGCTGTACAAGCTGCGCTGAAAGAGCGGGGCAACAGTCGCAATCAACTTGTGTTTCTGGTTATTTGGGCGGCTGCGGTATTGGTTTTTTTCAGCCTGTCCCAAACCAAGTTGGTTTCCTATATATTGCCGATGTATCCGCCGCTAGCGCTGCTAGTTGGCTGGTATTTTGACAAAGTCTGGACAGAGGAGCGTTTTGCTGTTTTAAAATGGTCTGCTGCAGTAGTAACGGTTGTAGCTTTTGTTTTCGAAGCCGGTCTGATTTACGCAGGTAAAACAGTGGCAGTTGGTTTGTATCTGCCGGGGATTATTATGGCGGGTGTATTTGCCGCAGTAAATGCGTTCATTTGGTGGTCGAGTATTCGTAGAAATTTCCGCCTGGTATTTACCCTTTATGTTGCTGTTATGCTGGTTTTTTCGGTCTCTTTAATGACGCAGTTGCTGCCAGTTATAACCCCTGTATTTTCCATGAAGGCTTTTGTTGAAGATTTTAACCAGCATTATGATGGGCAAAGCCAGGTTTATATTGCAAAATCTTATCGGCCTGGCTTCATGTTTTACAGTGGAATTCCCGGCAGGGAAATGCCGGATAATGAGCAGTTAAGCGCTCTTTTGGATAAGCAGGCAGATGATGCTTTTATCATTATTAAAAACAAAGAGTATCAGCGGTTGCCTGCAGATTTACAGGATAAGGTTGCAGTCTTGGCTGTGCAGGAAGATAAGGTTTTATTGGTTTATAAAAGTTACAATTAACTATCCGGGGAGGGATTCTTATGGCGGTGTCTGTTTCTCTGGCAGCTGCACGTTCCAGGCAGATTTGTGTTGGTCTGTTTTTTGCAGCGTTTATTTCATATTTGTTGTTTAGCCACCTTGTGCCAATTACCGATCCGGTAGAATCAAATTACGCACTTACCGCCAAAGAAATGGTGAAAAGCGGGAATTGGCTTTCGCCTCAGATATATGGACAGGTGTGGTTTGACAAACCGGTATTTTTCTACTGGCTTACTGCGTTGGCCTATAAAATTTTCGGATTTTCAGATCTGGCGGCACGCCTGACTCCGGCTGTTTTTGCCGGATTAGGTGTAGTGCTCCTATATTGGTTTATGGGTAAGACTGCCGGTCAGTCGGCAGCGCTTTTGGCGGCGCTTGTTATGGGAACCTCCTTAGAATATGTGCTGCTGGCCAAATTTGTCATCACCGACATGGTGCTGTTTGTGTTTAATAGTGCTGCACTTGTGTTTTTTTATCTTGGGTACACTGGCGCAGACGGGACAAAACGCTGGTATTATGCCATGTATATAAGTATGGCGCTGGCGGTTTTAACAAAAGGACCGGTTGGGCTGCTGCTACCTGGTCTTGTGATGCTGATTTTTATTGCAGTAAGGCGAAATTGGGCAGAACTTAGGAATATGTCAATACCGGTAGGCCTGTTTTTGTTTGCCGCAATCGCGCTGCCCTGGTATGGTGCTATGTATTATGCTCATGGAACTGAGTTTATTAATACTTTCCTGGGAGTGCACAATTATTTGCGGGCAACGGTTTCCGAGCACCCCAAAGATAATGTATTCTATTACTATATTGTAGTATTTTTAGTGAGTATGCTGCCCTGGGCTCCTTTCACAGCAAAGGCAATGCTGGCAACCGCCAAAGATCAGGAGAAGCGCAATTCGTCATTGTGGTTGTTTAGCTTCATTTGGATAGGCGTCTATTTTATTTTTTACTCACTGATGGCTACCAAATACCTTACCTATACCTTTCCGACACTGTTTCCGCTGGCGATGATTACCGGCAATTACCTGGAGCAAATGCTAAAGAATAATAAAAAAAGCACAGTGTTGTACTGGCTGGGAATTCCTGTAATTATTTCAACACTTGCCTACCTGGCTGCATCTCAGCATTATCTGGGAACCAAGGGGATTGTTGTTATTGTCGGCCTACTGCTGCTCACAGTGGTTGCTTGGCAAAAAATCAGAGGGAAACATGCCAAATATGTGCTGACGTTACTGTGTGTATGTCAGACTGCCGTATATACCATATTGTCATTTGGGGTATTTCCGGCTATGGCGGAAACCAAGTCTGAACGGGAGATAGCCCAAAGTCTGCTAGAATACAGTGACCGCCAAGTTGGATTATATGAGTTTTATAGTACATCTGCCGTTTATTACAGTGGGAAGATTCCGATAAAAATAGTTGCTGCCAAAGCAGGAAGAGCTCCTCAGACTGAATTAAGCTGGGCAAGCAAATATACAATGCCTACAGAATCACTGGCAAGTTTCGTGACGAAATCTCCAAAAAATAGTATAGTGATTATAGTGCCTGAACAACAACGAAAACAGTTTTTTGAAGAGATAACAGACAGTAATGTCAAGCTGTTGAAGACTAGCGGGAAATTTAGTTATTATCAGCTTGCCGACTAATGGATTTTACCGCGTTAGTTTGGGGGAGGAGAGCGACAGATGCGGGTACTATTAGCTGAAGACGACAGTAAACTTGGCAATTTGATCAAACGCATGCTGGAAAAGAACGAACTGGCGGTTGACTGGGTAACACAGGGGGATACCGCGTTTGATTATGCAACACATTCCTATTATGATGTAATTGTTTTAGACTGGATGATGCCTGGACAAACCGGTCTTGAAGTGTGCCGGCAGTTGCGCAAAGATGGCTGTCAGGCAGCTATCCTGATGCTTACCGCCAAAGATGATATTAATGACCGGGTGTTAGGGCTAGATACAGGGGCCGACGATTATCTGGTAAAACCGTTTGAGTTTGCAGAACTGCTTGCCCGGATCCGAGCTTTATCACGCCGCAGTAGCGCTAAACTAAAAGAGAATATTGTAGAAATAGGTGAACTTATTCTTGACCGCGCTAACCGCAGTGTCCGTTATGAGGAAACCGAGGTGCAGCTTAGCAGCCGTGAGTTTCAGCTATTAGACTTGTTGGTGCAAAACAAAGGACAGGTTGTGCCCCGGGAAGTTATATTAGATAGGATCTGGGGTCTGGAGACTGACGTGTCCTCCAATAATCTGGATGCGTATGTGCGATTGCTGCGGAAAAAATTAAATTTGCCTGAAGGTGATGTGGTCATCCAAAATGTCCGGGGGATAGGTTATAAACTGGAGGCTCATCATGTTTGCTAAAATTCGCAACCATTTGACCTTTGTCTATGCTACCGTTATGGTGTGTTTTCTACTGGCCTTCATTGTAGCAAGCTACACCGGACTGGTGTGGGTGCTGTATCAGGAAGAGCAGCAGGATGTCGAGGCGTTTGCCAGAGAAGAGGCTCACGAGCACCTTGAGTTGCTGCGGCAAAGAAAATTGTCAGTTGCTGTACCAAATATGGAAGACAATGAGCAAAATGACGGGAAGCTTTTTCATTATGCCTTTGACGTAAATGGTCAGCAGATTTCTTCCAGCGAACCGGCGCGGGAAGTGCGGGCCGCCATGTTAACGCGTATCCAAAACTGGGAGGGCGTTGACGGGCAGGCGGTATTAACCAAAGTGTATCTGCCGGGCGGTGAGAAAAATTACTTTATGCTCTGCGGTATAAAAGTGTATGATGGCGGGCAGGCATTAGGTACGGTTTTTGTCGGGAAAGATATTACGTCTTATTATATTATGCTGAAAAGACTATTCCTCGTGCTCAGTCTGGTATGTTTATTATTTCTTGTTATTGCAGTATTTGCCGGGCATATTCTTGCCGGGCGGGTTATTGTCCCAATAAAAAATGCCTTTACCAGACAGCGGGAATTTGTTGCTGACGCTTCGCATGAACTACGTACTCCGCTTAGTGTTATGCTGGCATCGGTTGACGCTGTTCAAAGCGATGACGAAAATACAATGTCGCGATTTTCCGGGCAAGTGCTTGAAGATATGAAGAGCGAAATCAAAAGAATGACTAAAATTGTTGGCGACCTGCTGACTCTTGCCAGGGCTGATGCCGGTGCAACTACTATTATTAAAGAAAAGTTTGATATCAACATGGTTGCCGGCAAGGTTGTCCGGTCTTTTCAACCAATTGCAACTGAAAAAAGAGTTAGTCTTGAGTTTATCAGGACAGGCGAACTTTTTATTCAGGCAGATATAGAGAGAATCAGCCAGCTATTATTAATTTTAATTGATAATGCCATCAAATATGTCCAGCACGAAGGCGAAGTAATTCTTACTATCAAGTCTATGCCGGGGTCAAAAGGCCACATTACTATAAGTGTGCAGGATAACGGAGTGGGTATTCCCGAAAAGGATCAGAAACTTATTTTTGAACGCTTTTATAGAATCGATAAAGTTCGCTCAAGAGAGTCAGGGGGGACCGGTTTAGGGCTGTCGATTGCCAAATGGATAGTAGAAGTTCATGGCGGGACAATCCGTGTAGAAAGTGCCAGCGGTATTGGCAGTACTTTTATTGTAGATTTGCCTAGCTAAGCGGGTTTACGTAATTGAGCCAAGAATTATATAAATGAAAAATGCTAAACAAGGCATATTACCTTGTTTAGCATTTTTCATTATTTAACCTAGCTAAGTATGCTTGTATCAGCCTGTAAGTCACGTTTGGGGGTTAACCGGGTAGAGTCGTCCGGCAATGTGTGGTACCAGAGCGGAATAGGCTGATCCATTTCCCAAATGTTTGCGGCGTATTGGGAAAAAGTACGATCACTCGAAAACCAGCCGGAATGGGCAATATTTAAAAGGCACATGGACTGCCAAAAATTTTGGTTACGATAAATTGTTGCCAGCCGGTTTTGGGCAGCTACATAAGAAGCGAAGTCCTTCAGTAGGAAATATTCATCACCATACGTAAGGAAAGCGTCATAATGGGTGCGGAATTCATCAGGATCAACCGGAAAAAAGCCGTTAACTAACTGGTCAAGAATGGTTTTAACCCGCGGGTCACTGTTATAGATATCCCAGGGGTTATAGCCGCCGTGACGGTAATAGTTGAGTACCTCTTCGGCAGTTAAGCCAAAGACAAAAATGTTATCGGCACCTACTGCATTCCTGATTTCTACGTTAGCCCCGTCAAGAGTGCCAATTGTCAAAGCGCCGTTCATCATAAACTTCATGTTGCCGGTGCCGGAGGCTTCCCGGCTGGCGGCGGAAATTTGTTCACTAACATCTGAGGCCGGGATAATAAGCTCGGCGTGAGAAACATTATAGTTTTCCAGGAACAGGACTTTTACTTTGCCATTAATGCTGGTGTCGTTGTTGATTTTATCTGCTAACGCGTTAATCAGCTTAATGGTTTTTTTTGCTTTATAATAGCCGGGCGCAGCTTTGCCGCCAAAAATAAAGGTGCGTGGTGTAATGTCAAGTTGGGGATTTTCACGCAGCCGGTTATAAAGATCCATAATATGCATGACATTAAGGCTTTGCCGCTTATATGCATGGATACGCTTAATATGGGAGTCAAAGATCGAATGGATATCTAGAGCAACATTGTAGTTAGCTTTAATATAGTTGGCCAGTTTGAGTTTGTTGCGCTTTTTGACTGCTGCCAGACTATCAAGAAAAGCCGAATCTTTGACAAGTGGAGCTAAATTAGTCAATTCAGAGGGGTATTCTATCCAGTCAGGTCCGATAGCATCGGAGATTAGGGAGGCTAAGGTAGGATTGGCTGTTACCAGCCAACGGCGATGGGTAATACCGTTAGTAACATTTGTAAACTTGCCGGGTGTATAGTTATAAAATGGGTGCATAACAGTATTTTTGAGAATTTCAGTATGAATTTCAGCCACACCGTTGACTGTATGACTGCCGGCAATGGCTAGGTGAGCCATATGCACCTGGTCGTCGGCAATCACAGCCATGCTCTGGATACGCTCCCAGTCGCCCGGATAGCGGTTCCAAAGTTCGCGGCAGTGTCGCTCGTTGATTTCGTTAATAATCATATAGATGCGAGGCAGCAAGGATTCAAGCATGCTGACATGCCATTTTTCCAGTGCTTCCGGCAATACGGTATGATTGGTATAGGACATGGTTCGTACTGTCAGATCCCATGCCTCTTCCCATTCTAGCGAGAAGTCATCCAGTAAAATGCGCATAAATTCAGGAATTACCAGTGCTGGATGTGTATCGTTAATGTGGATGGCGATTTTGTCAGGCAGCTCAGACAGAGTGTCATGGTGCAGCCTATACTCACGGATAATACTTTGCAGGCTTGCCGATACAAGAAAATACTGCTGCTTGAGGCGCAACAATTTGCCTTCATAATTAGTATCGTCGGGATAAAGAATGTCGGTCAATGATTCAGCAACATGTTTATAATCAATAACGCTGTTACAGCCATGAATGTTACAAGTATGGTGGGTCAAATCTAGTTCGGCGCTCCAGAGCCGTAAGGTATTAATCCGTTCGTTTCTATAACCGACAATTGGCACATCATAAGGTACTGCCATAACGCATTCATAGTTTTCATGAATAAACCTGAGCCTGCCGTTAGATTGCAAGCGTACTGAACCGCCGAAACGTACAGCAACCTTTTCCTCTGGACGGGGATATTCCCAGACATAGGAGTGATTTTTCAGCCAATTGTCAGGAAATTCACGCTGGTAGCCGTTAATAATTTTTTGCTCAAACAAACCATAACGGTAACGCAGGCCACAGCCATGGCCGGCAAGACCCAGAGATGCCATAGAGTCAAGGTAACAGGCTGCCAGGCGTCCCAAGCCGCCATTGCCAAGTCCGGCATCCTCTTCCTGATCAATTAGGACGTCAATATCAATGCCTAATTGAGACAAGGCTTCTGCGCAGAGCTCTCTGATGCCTAAGTTAACCAGATTATTTTCCAGGAGCCTCCCGAGCAGGAATTCAATAGAAAGGTAATATACTTGCTTGGGAGTATCATTCGCTTGCTGTTTTTTTGTTTCAATCAAATTTTTACTCATAATGGTTTTAGTTAACCAGGCTAATGCTGCAAATTTCTCCTGATCAGTAGCTTCATTCAAACTTTTGCCATGCAGGGATTGAAGGGCTAAAATAAAGCCATCTCTTAGTTCTGAGACTGTGAAATGTCCGGGGACGGCAACCGGCGTCATAGTCCTGGCGCCTTGCAGATGAGTATTAGTGAACATAAGGTTCCTCCTCTACAGGATTTTCTTGCTCAGTGACGATAAAAGGAGAAGGCGGGCTGTAGTCTATAACCGCTTCAGCTCTGGCAGCAGTTCTTTTAAAGATATGTTCTTCCACATACAGCTTATTGTACAACTGGATGTATTTGCCTGCAGGAATATGCCAGCTGTTATCAGTGGACATAACACGATCAACAAGCTTATTCCAGATTTTTTTGTTATGATAAAATTCAGTGGCTCGCCTCACGGTGTGCAGCAGGTCATGGGCGTTATAATTGGTAAAGCTGAAGCCATTGCCTTCGCCGGTGTATTCGTTATAGGGCTTAATAGTGTCTTTAAGGCCGCCTGTTTCCCGTACAATGGGGATAGCTCCATAGCGCATGGCAATAAGCTGCCCAATGCCGCAGGGCTCATAGCGTGAAGGCATCAAAAACAAATCTGCGGCAGCATATAATTTATGAGCTATATCTTCGTTATAAGGAATAATAGCCGCCAGCCTGTCATTATATAGCCAGGCGGCATGCCACAGAAGACGATGGTAGTGCTCATCTCCTTGTCCCAAAATAACCAGTTGTACGTCGCTTGCAAGAATTTCACCAAGCACCCTGATGACAAGATCAAGCCCTTTAGCTTCTACTAACCGGGTACTCATGGCAATTAAGGGTGTATCAACGGCAGGCGGTAAGCCTAACATTTTTTGCAAATTAATTTTGTTTTTTGCTTTACGTTGTTTGGAGTGCTGATCGTAGTTTACAAATACTTTGGGATCGGTTGCCGGATTATAGAAATTATAATCAATACCATTAATAATGCCAGAAAGAGAATATTTGCGGTTTTTTAGTACGCCTTCTAATTTTTCACCAAAGTAGGCATGCTGAATTTCAAGAGCGTAAGTAGGGCTTACTGTATTAACTAAATCTGAAAATATCAGACCGGCTTTCATAAAGTTGATCTTATCGTAAAATTCAATGCCGTCAGGCGTGAAATATTCCCAGCCTAAGTTAAGCAAATTGTGCAAGATGTCTTTAGGGAAAATTCCCTGGTATTTAAGATTATGAATAGTGAACAGCGTTTTGATTCTTTCGTAAAACGGATTGCGGCGGTAATGAGCTGACAAGAATACACTAACCATACCAGTATGCCAGTCATGACAATGCAGAATATGCGGCTGAAATTCAAGCTGCGGCAATGCTTCCAGTACTGCCCGGCAAAAAAAAGAAAATCGCTCGGCATCATCGTAATGTCCATATAAACCGGAGCGCTTGAAATAATACTCGTTATCGACAAAATAAAAGGGAACCCCGTCAATATCAAGTTTTTCGATTCCACAGTATTGCTGACGCCAGGATAATGACACCTGGAAGATCGCCTGGAGTGATAACTTTGTTTTCCACTCTTCAGGCATCGATCCATACTTCGGGATAATTACTCTGGCATCAATTCCCTGACGTCGCAGTTCTTGCGGCAAGGCGGCAGTAACGTCGCCCAAACCGCCTGTTTTGGCAAATGGGGCAGCTTCACTGGCTACAAACAGTACTTTGAGCATAATGTTGTAAATTTCCTTTCTGGAAGTGTTTTTTGTCCTTAAGTAAAGGCTGTATGGCGGGCATGCAGCCTTTTGCATAGCAAGCAGTTCAACATATAAGGCCGCATTATTAGGATGGGTGTAGCGAATTGCCTTTATTCGTGAATCATAAAGTAAAAAAAATACTAAGCAAGATGAGATACCTTGTTTAGTAAGTGTCAGACGCTTACGCTCGTCGGGCTCATAACCCGAAGGTCGTAGGTTCAAGTCCTACTCCTGCAACCATGAAATTAAATGCTAAACAAGGTAATGTACCTTGCGTAGCATTCTTTTATTTGCTGGATATAGTTTTCATTATATTTATTTACACAAAAGTTTCTGCTGACTCATACACTATTGAAAGTGGACTTGAATTTATCATATCAGAATTAGGTATAAGTTGAGAATAAATGAAGAAAGAAGAGAATCTATGTGTTTAATAATAAGACTATATTAATTACTGGTGGAACAGGTTCATTTGGGAACGCGGTAATGAAAAGATTCTTATATTCAGATATTGCTGAAATACGCATATTTTCAAGAGATGAAAAAAAACAAGATGATATGAGAAAATTATATAAACATGACAAATTAAAGTTTTATATAGGTGATGTCCGGGATTTAGCTAGTGCAAAAAATGCTATGCATGGTGTTGATTATGTATTTCATGCAGCGGCTTTAAAGCAAGTACCATCATGTGAATTTTTCCCGCTTGAGGCTGTAAAAACAAATATCTTCGGAACAGATAACGTTGTAACCGCAGCTATAGAATTTGGCGTAAAAAAAGTAATTTGTCTATCCACGGACAAAGCCGCTTATCCCATAAATGCTATGGGGATATCGAAAGCTATGATGGAAAAAGTCTTTATTGCAAAATCTAAAACAGTTTCACCACAGGAAACTCTAATTTGTGGTACTAGATATGGAAATGTTATGGCGTCGCGTGGTTCTGTAATCCCACTCTTTGTTGAACAAATAATGAAAGGACAATCGCTAACTGTAACTGACTCTAATATGACAAGATTTTTGATGAGTCTTGAGCAAGCTGTAGACCTTGTGATGTTTGCCTTTAAAAATGCCGAAACAGGAGACATTATAATTCATAAGGCTCCGGCCTGTACAATTGGAGTTCTCGCCCAAGCCATAAAAGAAATTTTTGATGCAGATAACGACATTAAGGTAATAGGAACAAGACATGGTGAAAAATTATACGAAACCCTTCTTACCAAAGAGGAATATGCAATAGCGGAAGATATGGGTGCTTTCTTTAGGGTATCAGCAGATAAGCGGGATTTGAATTATGATAAGTATTTTGATATAGGTAACCAACGGCTATCTTCCCAGGATGAATATAATTCTCACAATACAGATCGCCTTACTATTAATGAAGTAAAGCAGAAACTCCTTGAGCTTGACTACATTAAGACCGAATTAGAGCGATGGGGGAGAAAATAAATGAAATTTTTTGTTCTTGGAGCAACCGGGATGGCAGGGCATGCCATTTCTTTATATTTACAGGAGCAGGGTCATCAGGTTGTCACATTCACAAGAACTCCATTTTTGTTAACTAAAAACATAATTGGTGATGTCTGTGACTCAAAGCAAATGAAAGATTTCATAAATAAAAACCAATTTGACGCAGTAGTTAATTGCACTGGAATACTAAACCAAAATGCCGAAGCAAACAAACAGGAAGCCGTGTTGATAAATAGCTACATACCTCACCATTTGGCATATATTACCCAGGATACTAATACCAAAATTATTCATCTGAGTACTGATTGTGTGTTTTCCGGACAAGATGGAAATTACCATGAAAAATCTCTTAGAGATGGAGTAACTTTCTATGATCGGTCGAAAGCTTTAGGAGAACTAGATAACAAGAAGGATTTGACGTTTAGAAATTCTATAATAGGTCCGGACATGAGAGAAAATGGTATAGGATTAGTTAATTGGTTTATGAAACAAAGTGGTGTTATTAATGGCTACACAAGGGCTATTTGGACAGGGGTAACTTCCCTTGTTTTAGCAAGGGCAATAGAAAAGGCTACCCGAGATAGTTTAGTAGGACTGTATAATTTAGTGAATAACTCTAAGATAAGCAAGTACGAGTTACTTGGGCTATTTAACCAGTACCTTAAAAAGAATCAATTAAAAATAAATAAATGTGACAGTGTCCTTGTGGATAAGTCACTTATAAACAATAGGACTGATTTTAACTTTATTGTACCGTCTTATGAGGATATGGTGGTAGAGATGAAGGAGTGGATCATAAACCATAAGGAGTTATATAGGCACTACATACTACAATAGGTAGTTTCATAATTAAGGTGGTATGTGATAAATGGGGAAGACGGTAGTCATTCTTCAATCAAACTATCTCCCTTGGAGGGGGTATTTCGATCTTATTCATGATGCAGACATATTTGTATTCTATGATGATGTGCAATACACGGTTAATGACTGGCGCAACAGAAATAAGATAGTAGCAAATAACAGGCTAATGTGGCTGACTGTACCGGTTTATAGTGATATAAAAAAAAGCATAGATGAAATCGGCATTGCAGGTGATAAATATAACTGGCAAAAAAAACATTGGGGGACGATTGTTCAGTTTTATGGAAAAGCGCCATTCTTTGCGGAATATAAGGAATGGTTTGAAGAAGTTTATGTAAAAATGACGTGGGATCGATTAGCTATTTTAAATCAGTACTTAATCATTAGGATTAGCAGGCTGCTAGGCATAAAAACAGAGTTTGTAAATGCACGAGATCTGGCAGTATCGGGAGGAAAAACAGAGCGATTGGTGAACATTGTCAAACACTGTAATGCTTCTACTTATATCTCGGGACTTGCTGCGAAGGCATATTTGGATGAAAATTTATTTTATCTGAACAATATTGAGTTGCGGTACAAAGATTATGAAGGATATCCACAATATCCGCAATTTCAGCAGAAGTTTGAATCCGGAGTCTCCATAATTGACCTTTTATTCCATGTAGGGAAAAATGCCCCCTATTATATTTGGGAATGGCGCAACGAGAATAATCCGCAATTCATAAGGGAGTAGCAGTATGTGTGGTATTGTTGGTTTTACCGGTAAGAAAAACGCAGGAATTTTGCGCAAAATGTGCGGTAGCATTATTCACCGTGGACCTGATGAGGCTGGATATTATGAAGATGATGAAATATCTCTCGGGATGCGGCGTTTAGCCATAGTTGATCTAGCGTCAGGCCAGCAACCGGTTTTTAATGAAACTAAGGAAATTGTGGCAGTATTCAATGGGGAAATTTATGATCACCTTATACAGCGTAAAGAATTAGAGAAGAAACATAGATTCTTAACGCACCATTCCGATTCAGAGGTTATTGTTCATGGGTATGAAGAATATGGGGAACAATGGGCTGCGAAAGTAAACGGAATGTTTGCAATCGCAATATGGGAGAAAAAAGAACAGACGCTTTTATTATATCGTGACCGATTGGGGAAAAAGCCACTTTATTTTTGTCAGTCTAATGATGACATAATTTTTGCATCTGAGATTAAAGCATTGCTGCTGCACCCCTCAGTATCACGTGAACTAGACTATGCTGCATTGGGAAATTATTTTGCAATGAAAAATACCAGTGCGCCGCAGACTGCCTATCGAGCAATAAAGCAATTACTGCCGGGGCAGATTTTGAAATGGGAAAAAGGTAAAATTGAAACCACTTCTTTTTGGCAGGATAATTTTTCTCCATACGAGGATATTACGCCAACCGAAGCCGCTGGCGAAGTAAGGCGGCTGCTGGAGGATTCAGTACGTCTGCGGATGCAGTGTGACGTGCCCTTCGGTGCTTACCTCTCGGGCGGAGTCGATTCATCGACAGTTGTGGCGTTTATGAGCAACGAGTGCCAGCAGCCAGTAAAGACATTCTGCTTGGGGTATAAAGATAAAAACGGTTCTCAATTTTGGGGCAAAAACCAGGATATTGAGTACGCCCGATTGATGGCAAAACGGCTTGGGACAGAGCATTATGAACTGATTATTGACGCAGCTGAATTTGCTGCAGCTATGCCTAAGGTTATGAAAGCATTTGATGAACCATTTTCCGGAACCATTTCAACTTTTTTTTTATCAGCTCTCATCCGCCAGCATGTAACTGTGGCGCTTTCTGGTGATGGCGCAGATGAACTGTTTGCCAGCTATTTGCCGCAACGGCTCTCTTATCCGATGGAACATTACTTGAAACTTTACCAACAAGGAAAAACCGATTTGGCTGATATGAATTTGGGCGAACGCCAAATGTTGTACCCTTTTAGCGATCCAAAACAATTTGAATTTCTTAAAAAAAGTGCATCTACTTCATTGCCTCAGTGGCGTGAGAAGCTAGCAGTGTTTTCTGTAGCCGAGCGTAAGCAGCTGCTCAACTCAGATATATTTCCACCAGATTCGTTTATTTCGGCGTATAAAAAACTGGAACTAAATATCGATAAGGGAATAAAAGATCTATTGACCAAGAATTTGATTATTGATCAGCGGGAATTATTGCCGAACCAAATACTGCCGTTTGTGGACCGCCTGTCAATGGCTCATTCTGTGGAAGTACGGTGCCCGTTTTTAGACTATCGGTTAGTGGAATTTGTGAATCGTTTGCCAGGTTGGTTTAAAATACAAAATGGTATTAACAAGTTCATACTAAAAGAAGCTGTCGGCAATTTGTTGCCGGCCGATTTGATTACTAGACCTAAAGAGGGGTTTGTACAGCCAATCTACACGTGGATGCATACGTCGCTTCAAGAATGGGTTTGTAGGTTATTACATTCATTACCAATGGAGCTGTTCTCTAAAAAATATCTTGATGTAGTGAAAAGTGAATACTTAGCTGGGAACCAAAATTATAATGCGAAAGTTTGGAATTTGGCCTGCTTTGCGTTGTGGTGGAATAATCGCGAGGTATGAAAAATGAATATGTGTAACCTTGAATTAATTACAAAGCAGATTATATTGCGATCATTTAGCGAAGAAAATCTGGAGAAGACAAAAAAATGGGCTAACACAGAATTATTACACCCACTTATATTGCGAGCTTCATTTGTTTCGGATGAAGTGCATAGGAAATGGTATCAAAATTTGTTGGCTGATCCGAGTAAAATTATCTTTGCAATACAAGAAAAAAGCGCAGGCGTTCATATCGGTAATACCGGTTTTTATAATTACAGTTGTGAGCATAAACGCGCAGAGTTTTGGATTTTAATTGGCGAACCGGAGTTCTGGGGTAAGGGATTAGGGTTTTCTACGTTGCAATTGATGTTGCGATATGGTTTTGCAGACCTGGCATTAAATAAAATCTGCCTGCTAGTGAGTGTGAAAAATGGCCCGGCAATCCGTTTGTATGAACGCTGTGGTTTTTTTACAGAAGGGATTTTACGAAAGCATTACTATATTGAAGATGAGTATATCGATGTATATTCCATGTCTCTTCTGCGAGATGAATATGATGAAATAGGATTAATGCCGGATAAGGAATAAATTGATCATCCCCTCTGAATTTACTGCTAAATTGAGAGAAGGCGAATAATGTGTCATATAAAAGCAATTTAGGCAAAGTCAAACGAATCGAAGAAGCCGTTGACTTTCCTAAGGTCATCTTATTAGATAATACAAGTGCATGCAATTTACGATGTTCGATGTGTGACCACAGAAATATCACTAAATATCGTAAGATTCAGATGATGGATATGGGATTGTATAAAAAAATTATCGATGAAATTGCTGTTGAAAAACCAAGTGCCCGAATTTGGGAGATCTTCTTTGGTGATCCGTTTTTGTGCCGTGATATGCCGGAACGGATCAGCTATGCCAAGGACAAAGGCTGCGAGGATGTAGTACTCAATACGAATGGGGTGCTAATGAAGGCTGAGTGGAGCCGGCAGTATATTGAAGCCGGCTTGGATGCTATCTATGTTGGCATAGATGCTGCAAATAAGGAAACGTATGAACAAATACGTATTGGCGGTGACTTTGAAAAGGCGGTTCAAAATGTTATAGCCTATCGTGATTTATTAAAGAACTATGGTAAGCCTTCGCAAAAATTGTTTGTTCAATTTGTTGTTTCAGAAGTTAATGAAGAAGAAGTTGAAGTATTTAAGCGCTTTTGGAATGAAAAAGAAGTTAATGTCAAGATTAGACCCAAAATCAGCTGGGCGGGTCTTGTTAAAGCGGAAAACTTAATTGATAATGAAACGATTCAGCGGCGGCCATGCTACTGGCTGATGCAGACCATGAATATTTGTGCAGATGGAAGAGTCGCATTATGTTCTGTTGATCTTCATTGCCGGGTGCCGTCCGGTGATGTGACGCAAAAATCATTAAAAGAAGTATGGAAAGATGGTGTTTTGAGTAAGTATCGTAACATGCATTCAGAAGGTCGCTACGAGGAATTGCCGGAAATGTGCAGGTTATGTTCTGACTGGCAATCGGCGTATGCTGATTATGTATTATATTAAATACTCAGGTGAATTACAAAGAGAGGTATTGAAATGAAAGAGAATATTGTGCATACAACTGATGAGTATGGAATAAAACCTGAAGCAAAAGAGTTTCCAATGATGGTGGTGTTATCTTTTGTTTATGTTTGTAATGCGGAATGTCCTAATTGTCCCTATAATAACTCAGATATTCGCAATACTTATAAAGACGCAATATTTATGTCGGAAAAATTATTTAAACGAATTGCAGATGAATGTAGTCCATATCAAAGCTTGTTACGATTGTCAGGTGGCGGTGAGCCTATGATGCATCCTCAAGCAGTGGAGTTAATCGAATATGCAAAAGAAAAGAAATGTAGAATTGGATTGATTACAAATGGCTCTCTATTTAATGAAGAAAAATTGCAGCGAATTATCACAGCCGGTGTAGATGCGATTGAATTTAGTGTAGATGCAGGTGATAGTGAGACTTATAAAAAAGTGAGGCCCCGATTGGATTGGGATAAACTTAATGCAAATGTAAAAATGGCAAAAACCATTCGAGATCGGATGGGGGCAAAGACGAGAATTATTTGCAGCATGATTAACCAACAAGGTGTCGATATCGAAGCCGCAGAGCGTTATTGGACTGATAAAGTTGATAAAGTACAGGTACGTAAATTTTTGACTTGGGGATATAACCAAGACTATTCCGCCGACTCAACTCCTTATCTTTCCCCGGAAGAATGTATACCCTGCCCATGGCTTTTTGAAAGGCTGAATATTGATTCACGTGGCGATGTCACACTTTGTGGCGAAGATATTGCATTCAAGGAGAAGTTTGCTAATGTCTATGACCGTACGATAAGGGACATATGGCTTGGTGAGAAATTTAATTATTTTAGAAGTAAGCATTTATCACGCAAGGGAAATGAGATAAAGATTTGCTCAGCTTGCCCAGATTGGAAATATAGATCATGGCAATATAATTACTGGAAGCTGATAGAAAAAAGATAAAGTGAATAAGTTTTGGGTGGTGGATTGTTTATGATTCGGTTCAATAAACCATATGTTACTGGTAATGAGATGAAAAATATTCAATCCGTTTTAAAGAGTGGGCGAATGGCCGGTAATGGAGAATTTACTCAAAAATGCCAAGAGTGGTTAGAATGTGAAATTGGATGTGGTAAAGCCTTATTAACGAATTCATGTACGGCAGCATTAGAAATGGCAATTATCCTCGCAGATATTGGCCGTGGAGATGAAGTGATTATACCATCATACACTTTTGTCTCTACTGCCAATGCAGTTGTTCTTAGGGGTGGAATTCCCGTTTTTGTTGATATTCGCGAAGATACGCTAAACATTGATGAAACAAAAATTGAGGCGGCGATTACAGCACGCACCAAAGCAATTATTGTCGTACATTATGCGGGGGTAGCCTGTGAAATGGATACGATTATGGGCATTGCAGAAAAGTATAAGTTGTTGGTAATCGAAGATGCTGCTCAAGGAATCCTTGCAAAATATAAAGGCAGGCCGCTGGGCAGTATTGGCCATTTAGCAGCTCTTAGTTTTCATGAGACAAAAAATCTGGTTTCTGGTGAAGGTGGCGCCCTGCTTATCAATGATGCGGCTTTTCAAAAACGGGCTGAAATAATATGGGAAAAGGGAACAAATCGAAAGGAATTTTATAAAGGCTTAGTAGATAAATATTCATGGGTTGATATTGGCTCATCCTATTTACCTGGTGAGCTAATGGCAGCTTTCTTGTATGGTCAACTTATTTCCAGTGAGATAATTGACAGAGCTAGGATGAAGGTTTGGAACCGCTATCAAGAATCATTTGCGGCAGCAGAAAAATATAATAAGTTCAGGAGGCCTATAATTCCGAAAGAAATTAGTCATAATGGCCATATTTATTATTTGCTATTGCCCACTGCTAGCGATAGAGATCAGATGCTGCAGCGACTGCAAGTTAAGGGTATAGGTGTTGTTTTTCATTATATCCCGCTGCATAGTTCGCCTGCAGGTATTAGATATGGACGGATATGTGGCGATATGGGAGTTACTGATAGTGTAGCTTCACGGTTAATCCGATTGCCACTGTGGGGAGAAATGAAAGAGGAAGAGGTTGAACTGGTTATTAGCTTAGTACAAGATGAAGCAAATCATATAGAGGAAAACGTTCTAAGTGAATAGTGGTTTGTACAATATTGGGAGGCAATGCAATGGGGTTGGAGAGTTTTGATAATTTGTTGCGAAAGATTATAACAGGCGAACCATTTGATGTTTGCCTGTTATTGCCGTATTTAAGAATGGAAGCAAAAAGAGATAGAGTTTTTGTCAATACCAATTTAGCAATTGCGTATATGCAAAGACAAGATTATAGTCAGGCTAAAGTTTATATAAAACGGGCTTGGTTTTTATCTGGATTTGTGGATGAGCTTTTACATTTATATATTGAAATACATTTTCAAACCCATGATTATAGTGAAATAAGAGAAGCATATAAGCGAATTGGCATGAGAAAAGCTAAGGAAAATAAAGTTCAAGAGGCTCTTTTTTATTTTCAACAAGGTCATATGGCAGTAGCGCTTTTAACCAAAACAGATAAGTACGAATATGATTTTGATATATTAGATAGTATTGAAAGGCTTGCAAAGCCATACCAGTACTTGGAGTATCCGTGGGTAACAAAACCTAAAAACGGAAAAATGCGTATTGCGTACCTGGTGTTTGGAATGCTTCACACTAATTCGGCCATTGTTAGAGTAATCAACAATATCGTAAAATATCATGATCAGTCCAAATTTGAAGTTGTAATATTCTCACCGGATACGAAAGAAGAAATCGAAGCGTCACCAGACGGTAAGCGACATATAGAGATGTTTGAAAATAGCGGCATTAGAATTGTTCTTACAGGATGTAATAGCAGGACAACAGATGAACATTTACGTTCGGTAGCTGCGCAAATTTATAGTTTTCAGCCAGATATTTTAGTATTTTCCACTTTGCTTGCTGAATTGAACCACTACTATATTGCTTCCTTAAGGCCTGCGCCAATTATGATTGGTCAGCTTTCAGGGCCTTTACCGCAGTTTGCGGCACCGCTGCTGGATGCGACAATATCGTGGAGCCTGGGGCAAGCTATCGAAAGTCCTTGTGATAATTATTTTGTTATAGGAGAAGTTGAGAAAGTTCTACAAAGCCAAACTTACCATCGGTCTCAACTTAATCTTACGAATGATACTGTAGTTATGATCATGGCAGGTCGCCATACTAAATTTCAGGATGAAAAAATATGGCAGGCAATTTTTGAAGTGCTTCGGTTACATGACAAGACATATTTTATAGCTATTGGGATTCAAGGTAATGAGCCGCAATTTCTGCAAGATATAATTACCGCAGATATTCAACAAAGACTACTGTTTTTTCCATATAGGGAAGATTATCTCAGTATAATGGGAGTTGCAGATGTTTTAATTGATACGTACCCTTCTGGTGGTGGTCAGATATTGTTTGATGCTATGTCATTGAAGTTACCAATCGTTTCGTTTGAGCATGATTATTCTAAACCGTATGATCAAGCAGCTTCCTGGTCAGTTATGGGTGAATATGCCGCCAGCGGAAACTTAACACCAGAATTGATTCCGCTAGTAGTAAAACGGGATGATTTTGCCATGTTTAAGGGGATTTTAAATAAACTGGTTTTGGATGAAACATATCGTAAACAATGTGGAGAAATGGCGCTTCAGTGCTTCCAAGCGGTGTTTAACAAGCCACAACGAATGACGCAAAATTGCGAAAAAGTATATGTTGATTTATTTAATAAAAAAGTTGGAAACTTTACATGAGAATAGGTTAATAAGTATTAAGTAATGAGAGCGCTTTATTTGAGAAGTTGGGAGTTTTTTTATGAAAGTATTAACAATTGCCGGTACAAGACCGGAGATTATTAGACTTAGTAGAGTAATTCCAATTCTAGACCAAAACTGTGATCATATTCTAATGCATACAGGACAAAATTACGTCAAATCATTGAATAGAATATTTTTTGAACAGTTAAAGATAAGAGAACCTGATTATATGTTTGAATGCAAGGCTAAAACATTAATGGGGCAGATTTCGCAAATTCTGATAGATGTTGAAAAAGTGCTGCTAATCGAGCAGCCTGACCGGATATTGCTTTTGGGGGACACTAACAGTGCACTCGCAGCTCTTGTTGCCAAACGTATGCAAATTCCTGTTTTTCATATGGAGGCAGGCAACCGTTGTTATGATGATAAGGTACCGGAAGAGGTAAACAGACGCCTTATTGATCACTGCAGTGATCTATTGATGCCTTATACTGAACGCAGTAGAGCCAACTTAATCAAAGAGGGCATTGCAAGTAAGCGGATTTTTGTTATCGGGAATCCAATTGCTGAGGTTTTACAATATTATGAGTGTCAGATTCAACAAAGTAATATTCTTGAACAGCTAAAGATTACTCCAGAAAATTACTTTTTGGTAACGCTTCATCGGGCGGAGAATGTCGATGATGCAAATCGATTAGAAAATTTCATTGAGGCCTTTAGTAGATTAAACCAGAAGTACAAAATACCGATTATTTTTAGTGTTCACCCTAGAACACGTTCGCAAATGGAAAAAAATCAATCGATAATCAAGTGGGACGGACTTATTAGTTTAGAACCAATGGGTTTGTTTGATTTTGTCCAATTAGAAAAGAATGCTGCTTGTGTATTAAGTGATAGCGGTACAGTTCAAGAAGAGTGCTGTATTTTGAAAGTGCCTAGTATCACGCTGCGCGATGTTACGGAGCGGCCGGAAACTATTGAGACTGGAAGCAACCTGTTAACAGGCTGTAATCCTGATGACATATTACGTTCGGTAGAGTTAGTTATAAATAAAGCGTGTGAGTGGGTTCCACCTAGCGAATATGTAAAAAAGAATGTTAGCTCGACAGTTGCGAAAATAGTCCTTGGGAAATAACTGGTAAGGGGTTTATATAAATGATTGGATTGTCGGAAAACGGCAAAGTGGAAGTTTTAGGTAGTGATGCCGACTTGCATTGGCATGAGCATTTTATTGCGTTTTTAGCAGCTATTGTAAAACCTAAAATATATGTTGAACTAGGTCTTAATACATGCACACTGTTTAATCGTATTATTCCTTATGCGGCGCAGCTCATTGGTTTAGGCCTGGATTCCAGTTCACGTAAATATATGCAGATGAGCGCAAAAACTCGCTTTATATATGCTGATACGAAAGCTTTTGCTCAATATCTATCTAATAATCCAATACAAATAGATATGCTAGCTATTAATGCCGGTCATTCTAAGAACGCAATTGAGCAAGACTTTGAGGCATATTTTCCGTTTGTTGCATCTGATGGAATAATCATATTACATGATAATAGGTACTTCGAGAATGTAGAACAAACTGACACAGGCTGCAGGGATGGGTGTTTTGCAATTGATAAACTGTTTCATAGTACAGATGAATATGAAATTCTGACTATACCAGTAGCGGTACCACCAGGATTAAAGTTGTGTAAAAAACGCATGTTGCAGTTAGCTTAGTGGCCAATAAAATAGTGAGCAAATGCTCCTGATAACTTAGGCAATGTTGATTTTAAGGAGGGAGCTAATTTTGAGCAAATATTCAATAATATGTATATGCCAGATCTATAATGAAATTGAGAAGGGAAATCTGGAAAGATTCATCAATTATGTAAGACCCTTAGTGGATGCAATGGTTATATATGATGATGGCAGTACAGACGGTAGTTATGAGCATATGCTTACAGTCACACCACATGTTATTCGAGGCGTAAAAAATAGTTTTGCTAATGAGCGAATGCATAAGCAAAAACTATTAACGGAAGCTTTAATGCTGAACCCGGATTTTATACTCTGGCTGGATGCAGATGAGGTTTTGTGTGCTAGTACTGCCGAGAATCTGCAAAATTTATGTCACTATTGCATACAAAACAATTTCGATGGCGTTTCACTCCGAAATGTAAATATTTGGAGGAGTGAAACCTGGGAAAGACTTGATAGTTGTTATGATGCAGAATGGTTCGTACGATTATGGCGTGTTACTCCGGAAATAGCTTTTGACCAGCTTACACCTGCTCTTCATCAGCAGCCATATCCTGATAACCTGGAGAAGATCGTATGCGTGACAAATTTTAGAGTTTTACATTATGGTTTCTCAACAAGCAAGAACCTCGCGTATAGATATTTAAGGGTTGAGTCAAAAGGTCTGCGTGGCTATAGTAAGTTGGACCGGCTTATTAGTGAAGAAACTCTTGTATTGGAACAAGTTCCAATACAAGAGTTTCCCGAAGGATTATGGGTGGATGATGATCCACCCATAGCCATAAGTTTTAAAGAAGCTCTATCCGAAGTTGAAAAATACCGGGAAACGGTATTTTTCCCACCAGGTGAAAGTATGGTTGAACCGAAGCCTGTTGTTTCCATAGTTATGCCTACGTATAATCAAGATCAATTTATCGCCCAATCGATTCAAAGTGTAATAGACCAAACCTTTGCTGAGTGGGAATTAATTATTGTTAATGACGGATCAACAGATAATACTGTTAATATTATAAGCCAGTATAACAAATATCATCATAGTAAAAGTAGAATAATAATAATTAATAAAGAAACCAATCAAGGAATCGCTGCGGCACTTAATGACGGTTTGTGTGCAGCTAGGGGAAAATACATCTGCTGGTTAAGTTCTGATGATCTATTTACTGCAAATAAATTAGAAAAACAGGTAGCATTTTTAGAATTACACTCAGAGTATGGAGCGGTTTTCAGCGGTTATGACTGGATCAATGAAACAGGCAATTATTTAGGGACTATTATAGAAAAAGAGTTAGAAGGAGCTGCATTCTATAAAATATTATTTGAGCGGGATTGTATACATGGCTGCACTATCATGATTAGGAAAGTATGTCTGGACGAAGTCGGCCTATTTAATCCTGTCTTTAACTATGCTCAGGATTATGATATGTGGCTGCGGTTGGCAGTGCATGCAAATATAGCCTACTTGCCTGAAGTCTTCGTAAAAGGGAGAATTCACAGCAAGGCGGGTACGAATGAGGGGAAGAACGAGATAGATGCAATAGGTGTTACTTTTACTTTTATTTTAACCAATACGTCCTCGCCTATATTATTTAAAAAGGCTGGATTTGATAATTCTATTGATGCTTTAAAGTGGATATTAGAAAAGCTATATGATCAATTTTGTAATAGGATTGGAGAATTGATGCAAATTAGACGAGGAATTGAATGGATTTTAAGCAATTGTAAGATTCCAGAAGATGCATCTAATTTTATTACAACGCTTGATAAAAAAATTGAATGTCAACTAAATTCTTTTGCAAACCAGACAAAGATTTTTTAATCCCGATGTCTGCCTAATGTAGCAAACCCGCGAAATTCGCGGGTTTGCTACATTGTTTCTGAGTTAATTTAGCCGGGGCTACTAACGGAAACAGTTTCCCTATCATTAGAATAGAAAGTTCAATGCCCCATATTTTGCAGTCTGTTTTTCAAGTCATAAATGGTAGCTAGAAGACTGATTACTTGATCCACATGCTCGGTTTCATTTGCGAATTTCCATTCAAGCAGTTTACTATCACTCCAATCACAACATGCTGAATTGCTATGAGAATTGTTTAAATAACCAGCATTCTGCATATTATTTTCGATCAAGTCTTCTAATATACTATGGTTGTTTACCAATGTGTATTCGTATTTGTTACCTTTATATAATTCAACATCCTTCTGTACTTGATTTACATCTGATAAGTACTCAAGCAATTCCGGGAACCGATTGAATGATTTTCCGCAATTGAAGTGTTTTATCATTGCTGCGATATTCCCGCTAGTATTATTTGATAATATGAAACAACCTGCAGCCAAGCTTTCAAAGAACGTAAAGGAATATGTTTCCGGACAAATTGACCAAAGAAAAGCTATATCAATTTTATGCTCTTGTATGGCCTCTACCATCTTTGCGTCTCCTTGTTTTAGTACAGAAACAGGGACATAAGAAACACCCGCTAGTTGTTCCTGACAGGTTCCAAGATGATAGAGAGCGTAAGTTTCCTTATATTGAGTAATAACCTCTTTCCACTGGAGATAACCTTTAATTAATTGTTGATTGCCAATGTATCCGATTTTAAGTGTACTGTTTGGTATATCAACGGCATTTCTTAGCTTCATTACTACATTTTGGTGGGGAACTACCTGGCATTTTTTTTCTAGACCATTATAAACGGATAACCATATATGTTTAGTAATTTCTGCAGGGAAGATAAACCGGCCTTGGAAGCGGTAAATGAAGGCTTGCATCTCACTCCCAATCCGGCTTCGGGCATCGTAATAACTGCAGTCTTGGCATAACGGGGAATCCAATAGTTGCGCACCACAATATTCGGTATCATTTTTAAGCAAGTTGAACTGTGGACAAATGGTGTAAAAGTCATGTATATAGAGATAGCTTTGCTGCGGTTGTAAGGACTCTTCTAAAATGTGAATTGCTTTTAAAAAGAATCCCATCATATGGTGAATTAATAAAGCCAAGACGTTTATTTGTTCTGTTTTTCTTAAACGCTCAAAAAAAAGTGATAATTGCTTGACCGAAAAGAAACCGATAAAAGTGCTGTCAATATTTAGTCCTAATAGTTGGTTCCATTTAATTTTTCCTTCATGGTAACCATAGTTTTGAATTGGGAAAATTTGCACATAGTGCAAATTGCTGTTCTGGCAAAACGTATCTTCGACTTTTATTAGCTTTTCCACGCCCCCGACTGTTTCCTGCAGATAATTGGAATGAGAAATTGTAACAGTAATATTACGCCTTGTGAAAAATTTGTCAAGTGCTTCAATCTTTAACTGTGATGAGTTAGTCAATGAGATACCTCCCCATCTTTGTAATACTTTCAACCAGCCAGATCAATAGGGTGGTTGATTTAAGCAGAATTATTCAGCTTGCAGCAGTAAGTCATACTGTGCAGATAAGTTACGACACCAATTTTCAAATTCAGTCCATTCATTATGATATTCTTGGATAGATTCAGATTGTTGTAACTCGGTTTTTACCCAGTGACAGTAATTTATACAATTCTGTAGTGCCGATTTAAAATGGTTATTATCTTTCAAAACCCCTTTATATCTTGTAGTTAATACAGTATGAGCAGAGTCACAAGCACCAAGTAGTTTCATTTTATTGGATTGCAACTGCTGAGCACTATGAACCCGAAAATAACTTAAGACTTCTGCTATATATACGACGTTTCCATTTTCCAACAGATTAAACCAAGAGGCTTGATCCACGTTACATCCATATCTTCGACCAGCAAATGTTCCAAATGGTTCAGTTAAGGCTGCTTTTCTGAAGAGTACAGTCGTAGGTTCACCAATAAAGTTGAAGCTTTGAAGCAGCATGGCCGTTACGACTTCTTCTCCTGTTATCCAGGTGTCTGCTTTAAATATTTTATCTGCATTCGCAAAGATGCCCTTATCACGTCCAGTCTCATCAATAATCATCCGGTTAGATGTTACCAGAGAGAGTTTTTTGCTATCATCAAAAACGAAATAGTTCATCATTTTTTCTATCTTTGTTAGCTGGAATAAATCGTCATCCATTAGATAGTTAATATATTCGCCCTTGGCCATAGCAAACAATTTTAAATCATTGTCAAACTGGCCCAGGTTTTTTTTGTTGTGATAGTAAACAATGTTGTTATAATGTCCTAAATATTCCTTTTGCACCAAATTTTCCGTACGGTTATCTGTACTGTCATCACCAACAATAATTTCGATATTTTTGTAGGTTTGATTGACTGCACTGTCAAGCGCCAGTTTAAAGTAGTCAGGGCGATTATAGGTAGGAATTAGAATACTTACTAAGGGGAAAATGTCTTTTGAATATTCCTCCAGGAATATTCGTTTATAAGCCTCAAGTCCATTACTTGTATTTGGAACTCTATTATCATGAATACACCAGGGTTCAATCTGGCGGGGGATGCCGATTTGAAGTCCGGCGCGAATAAACTCTAAACTGTGGGATAGATCATAAAAGTGCCAGCCTGTAAAAATATCATCGCGCCAGGGGATATCATATTGGGTAATCAAAATTGCCCCATCGACAACTTGAACACTCTGATACTCACCAGATACCTCATGGAAGCTTAACAGCTGCAGTTTCCCGGAATGACTGTCGTAACCTTTGCCATAATTCTTTCTCGATTCTAGCCACACCCCATTAGTGGGAACCTGGGTGCTGCCAGTAACGCCAAGCATACCCAGATTCGGATAGTTAAGAAATAAGTCGATACTAGCTGTAAGGAAATTTTTATTGATTATAAAGACATCCTGATGGAGATATACTTTATATTTTGCATCCGATGACTGCAGGGCAGAGTTGTATGCCTTAGTTATACAGTTTGCATTCTTAATTTTGATAGTTTCGATTGCAAAGCCTTCGGGTATAACCAGCCGGTTTATATAAAAAAGTGACTCCTGATATACTTCTTCATCATTTACGCATGTGATGAAACATATTTTATTCGGATTCATGCTGTGCCTCCTTAATCATAGCAATTAGTTCATAAATCTTGACATCCTTCTCTTCTAACTGCTCAAGCAGGCTAAGGGCAGCATCGGCCCTTCCCGTCTCAGAAAGAATAGACGCGAGGTAGTAAACCGTTAATGAATTTTGTACATTGATTTGATAGGCACTTACCAACAATACTAGCGCAGTTTCAGTCAGTTTACGCTCATAACAGCTAACTGCTATTGTTTGCAAAAGGTCGTCTTTTTTAACAATTTCGTTTTCAATAACAGTAAGTATCTCGTTTGTTGAGCAACTACTACTTGCAATAAGTTCCATAAGGGTATCGAGGGCTTGGGCTTTATCAAAATCGTGTTCGATTCTTCTCAATAAATATATAAGTTTAGGTGGCTGTAATCTAGCTGCGAATATATATTGATTTGCCCGGTATTGCTGGGCTAGGTTCGGTTCCCCCATTAATTCCGCAACTTTTTTTATAAAGTCACTATCTTGCCCGGTTTCAGGAGAAAGCGTCATTCGATACTCCCGAACACAATAGCCTAGTTCTTTAAAAATTTTATTAATTTCATACAAAGTAAAAAAACGTAATGGAGTTTGACCTAAATTTGGGGGATCTTCGTAGTTCCAAAATCCCTGCAACACTCTCTGTATTACACTGAAGTGATTGATATTAGGCAAACTGACCAGCAGTTTACCGTTCGGTTTTAAATATTGTTTAATTTCTGTAAGTACTTTTTTCGGTTCTTTTAGATATTCCAAGACATTGGCAAGAAGAATATAATCGAAGAATTCGCAGGGATAAGTCAGTTGCATGGTTTCAACATCTTGTACAGACACTTCAGCATAGCGAGCAGCACTCTGTGCTGCATTCTTATTAATTTCAATGCCATAAAGCACTGCGTTTTTATATTTGTTTTTCAACTGTAAAAGTGTTCCCCCGCAGGCACACCCGATGTCTAGAATGTTTAGCGGTTCATCTTCCAGACTGTCTATCAAGGCTGTGACTTCAAACCGGATATGAGTTGAATCTGAATGAACTCCCCATTTTTCCAAAAACTTATCCCGATTTTCCTTTAATAATCGGGCATTATTCTGATTAAATGATATACTGCCGAAATGGTGGATAAATGTGTCTTTGCATAAAATGAGGCGAAAGCCTGCCAAGCGAATTCGGTAGGATAAATCGTCATCTTCATAATTTCCTGGACTGAACCGCTCATCAAGAGGGCCAACCTGATCCAAAACACTTTTTTTGATAAGCATACAAAACCCGACAAGTTTTAAACGTTCTTCCCACAGATGGGAATTAGACCTATTTATGGTTTCTGCGAATACCTGCATTTCTGTTTCTGACTGATACTTTACTTCAACTGATTGATAATACCAGGCATTATTCGTTACCGGTCCTACGGCTCCAATGTCGCTTGTGCTATAAAGGCAGTGAACAAGGTTATCTAGCCATCTGCTTGTAACAATAACATCATTATTTAGTAATAAGACATTATCCCCGGTGGATACGGCGATTCCTTGATTGCAGCCACTGGGAAAGCCGACATTCACTGCATTATAGATAACTTTTATATCTGCTTGCTCTTTGAGCCAGGAAACTGTCCCATCTGTGGAATTATTATCAACAATGATAAGCTCGCATTCATTCTTGTTAGTGTATTGACGAATACTGTCAATACATTTTTTGGTATATTCCAAGTGATTAAATGTCAGTATCACTATGCTGGTGATCATGTTGGCCCCCTTGTATTAATTAGTTTGAGACAATATTGAAATAATTGAGTCCTTTTAGTTACGCTTTCAGGAAGTAGTCTATATAGTAAGCTATGTTAAAAATTCAATTTCAGTTCTTAATAAAAAAAGTAACTCAAAAGAAATCACCTCTGCCAGCGAAAGCAGAGGCGATTAACTTTGGCGTATCATATAGTTACGTTGTTCGCCCCTGTGTACAGATACTTAACGTTGTTTTCTGGTTGGAATTGAGAGAGCGGAATGTTACGCGCGCGAAACGAGTGATAATATTGGATACTAGTGCCGCACTTTCTCCGGGAGCGAGTGTATATTTAGCGGATTGCTCCAGCCAATAGTGGCAGTCGGCGCTGACAGCCAGGTAAACTACAGCAGGTTTAGTGCCAGTATTACTAATGATATAGGTGTAATTATATTTAAAAATGTCAAGTGGCTTGGTGTAAGACCAATCATTGGCCGTTTGTACGGTATCTGATATGTTAATGGTTTCTGGTTTGTAAATACAGGGAATTTCATCGGGTGGATTATACATGATCTCTATATATGGCCATAATCTGGAGTCACGGTAATTTCCACTAAAGAGTGAAATCACCTGGCAGGAAATATCTGGTTCTTTCATTCGCAATAAGATCCCGAAGTTGCTGCCTTTGTGGCATTGCCACTCCTTTACAAGAGCTGTAATTCCAAAAGACAGCTGTTTGGAAGTGGCGGAGACGCAGTCTACAGCAATTGGGCAAGGGCTTGTGAGAGGGGGATGCTTTAAAGAGGTATGGGAAGGCTTCCAGTGGGATACAATTGGATAAACTTCAATCTCAATGGAACCAGACGAATCAAAATTGGCGAGATAGAAGTTGGCGGTAGCGCCTATAATGTTCAAGTTATCTGGAATTGATGCCAAATCCCATTGTGAGATTGACTCAAAGCAGCTGTTGGCATGTTTGCCGATTAATAGGTAACCCCGTTTCATGGTTTTAGCTGCTGGCCTGTGGCGTGTGATATAGGCGTCAATCGACGGGGGCTTTATATACTTGCAAGGCAAAATCTTCACCTACATTTCACATAAAAACTTGCTAATATCATTTAATAATGGAATTTCCCTCATCATATCGATGAGGGAAATTAATCAACAGAACATTGGTAATAGCTAAGGTTGAATATCTCCGCCAGAGTTTCCTTGGAAGAAGAGATTTAGGGTTACGGTAGGAGAGGTGCCTAAGGCATAGTAGTATAGGCGTGCATATTTAAGGAAGATAGACGGAACAAAGGTTTCCAGGCCACTGGGCTCGATAGTTGCCACTGATCCATCTGTTTTCCAATGAATGGAATCAGGGCTGATCTCCAGGTATGCTTTAGCAGAACCTCCTGCATCAGAAGTGTTAACTACGCTATACGTCCATTGACCAAGTGCTATTACATTTTTTTCATAGCCTCCACCGCCGAAACCAATGTTTGTGGCAGTAGTGGAATCATCGGTTACAGCAAGAATCGTGGAGACTGGTATTATAGCAGTAGTGCAGACAGGAAGAACAGTAGTGGTGCAGACAGCCAGAGCAGAGGCTGCGGTAACCGGGACAGAAGAAGTAGTGCAGATAGGAAGAACAGTGGTAGTGCAGACAGCTAGGGCAGAATTTGTGGTGACCGGGACATCCGAGGTAGTGCAGATCGGAAGGACGGTA
>JAGGAB010000099.1 GCA_017889705.1 Bacillota bacterium
CAAGGAGAGGGGTTTTACTTTTGGCATTGCCCCAAAAGTAACAAAAGGTCTAGGCCCTAAGCCTCCAAAAGCTGAAAAGCCGGGCGATATTCCTAAAATTCGTAAACTCGCTACGCTCAAACAATACGGATTTTTTAACGGAATACCGCCCGGCTTTTCTCCTATGGAACGCTTTTTCCGGTAAAGGCCGGGGGAAACGGGAGTTACGGGGGGGCACAATTTCTTTAAGGCAAGGAGGTGGCGATACTATCTTAGGGGTTGAGTTAACAAGACAAAACCACCGTCTCTTTGCTCAAGCCGGGCGTAAACAGTACGGAGGCACAGGCGACCGTTATGCATAAGCGGAGGTTAAGCGCCAGCGGCGAAACGTTGTATGACGGCCGCCTGTGCCGGGTTTTGTACTTGACACCCCTTGTTTTATAATGCCTCCGCGACTCCCAAAACTTATACTTTCTTATTCTATAAGATAAGACTTGGCTTGTGCCAAGTCCTTTAGGACGCCGGCAGAAGCCTTAGTCGTTCAATCCAGAGAAAGTTATACTTTCTATCTGGACAAAAAGCCTGTACTTTTCAGCACAGGCTTTTTGTATACAGCAATTTTAGTAACACACCTAGTCATATTGGTACTTTCTTATTCAGCATCCAAATTGATTATACATGCGGCAAGTAGTTTGGCCCGCTCAAACAAGCTTTCCACAATGGCGAACTCTTCCGGGCTATGGTTTCTACCGCCCTTAACCCCCATAGCACAAACAGTGGGTACACCGGCCATTACGCTGTATGCCGAATCTGACCCGCCACCGACCAATTTTGCATACGGAGTCCCCAGATCCATTTCCTCATAGGTTTTTTTAACAATGGAAAAAAGTTCATCAACGCCTGATGTTCTTTTCATCGGGGCAATACCCGGAATCTCAGCAACCGTGGTAGTCGTTCCCTGGACATATGTTTTAGCCGCGACTTCCTGCACTTGTCGGCGGATCTCCGGCAATAATGCAGGCTCAAGATACCGAACATCCACGACGACCTTCGCCTGCCCTGGTACTGCGTTAGGAACTGTTCCACCCTGAATCAGACCAACATTAAACGTTGTACCTGTTTCCCAGTTTGTCAAATTCTGAATATCGATTACTTTGTGGGCTATTTCCAAAATGGCACTCCGCCCGTTTTCCGGCTCGTTGCCAGCGTGTACAGCAACACCTTTAATTTCTATTTCAAATAAAGCACTCCCCTTTCTCCCGACAACGATCGCATTATCTGTAAATCCTGTTTCACAGTTAAACGCAGCTGCCGATCCCCGTGCTTCTGCCATAAATACGTCAGCTGCATTGGATTTCACATGGGCTATCTCTTCATCACCAGCCAAAATCATCTTCAGCGGCCGTGCACTATATTGGACTGCCTGCAGCGCCTTCATGGCATATAATGCAGCCACAATCCCGCCTTTCATATCGAGAACACCGGGCCCATAAGCAACACCGTCTCGAATCGTAAATGACCGCTTGGCAACAGTCCCCACTGGAAAAACTGTATCCATATGACCAAGAAATAAAACTTTCGGTTTTTTTCTATCAGCGCCAACCTCACCGATCATCATATTTCCGGCCTGCTCCATTTCAATTATCTGCGTAACTGCCCCTTCGTTTGCCAACACTTGCTGAATTTTGCTTGCAACAGCATCAATGCCCGGCTTATTCTGTGACCCGCTTTCCATGTTGACAAATTCCTGCCACAACGTTAACATTTCATCCCGGTGCTCATCAATAAATTGGAAAGCTTGCTCTTTCTGACTATTCATGTACTCACTCCTAACTTATTCATCTTTTGCCATGGAAAGCAGTTTTTGTCCAACATACTTTAACGTTATTACCCTTTCGGTAAT
This sequence comes from Bacillota bacterium, assembly GCA_017889705.1. Taxonomy (GTDB): domain Bacteria; phylum Bacillota; class Negativicutes; order Sporomusales; family Sporomusaceae; genus Sporomusa. The sequence continues at coordinate 1,883 of JAGGAB010000099.1, forward strand.
AGACTCAGTCGCCTTGGCTTGTTCTCTGGTGATACCTGCTGTTTGCTGAGTATGATTTATAACCATTTCCATGGACGACTTTAACTCCTGGAGTGTAGCCTTAATATCCTTGGCGGAATGCTGACTCTGATTGGAGAGTTTGCGAACCTCTTCAGCTACGACAGCAAACCCTCTGCCGTGCTCACCAACTCTAGCGGCCTCAATAGCGGCATTAAGACCGAGCAGATTCGTCTGACTGGCTATCTGCTGAATGGTTGATATAACAGTATCGGTATTATTGACATTAGCTGACACGCTATCAGATAAATTAGCGACATCCTGCATCGTGGCAGCTAGGTCCTCCTGAGAAGCATTCAGTTCCTCGATAGTGGCTGCGATATTTGTGATCGAATCGTTAACTTGCTGGGCTTGATCGAACAACATTTCCTTATTTTCTGCCGCCTGTATCTCCCATCGAATGATACCTGTAGCAATTTGGGCGATAGGTTTTGAATAAATAGGGTCTCCGCCTATACCATAATTTTGTTAGCAATAACCTTATCCAATGTCTCCACCTCAGAATTATAGATGGGCAATAGCCTCAATTTCAACAGAAACGTCTTTAGGTAACCTAGCTACCTGGACACAGCCCCTAGCCGGAGCATCCTGTGAAAAATACTCTCCATAAACTTGGTTTACTGTTTGAAAATCATTCATGTCTGTAAGAAACACTGTGGTCTTCACAACATTCCCTAAATTTAGATTTTCGCTTTTTAAAATTGCTGTAATGTTATCTAAAACCTTTTTTGTCTGTGCCGCAACACCACCGGACACTACAGTTCCAGTGGCAGGATCAACGGGTATTTGACCGGAAATAAACATGAAGCTACCCGCTTTTATTGCCTGAGAGTATGGTCCTATCGCTGCAGGAGCTTTATCGGTAGTAACAACGCTTTTCATAAAATAAATTCCTCCCTTATTGTTTAGCCAGCATCCTATACTTTTCCAATCTTTCTTTGGCATCTTGCTCGGTTTTTTCAAATAAAGCCTCCGCCATATCGGGGAATTGCTGTTTCAAGGCTGAATAACGCACTTCGCCGAGCAAAAACTCTTTAAAGTTCATGGTTGGCTCTTTAGAATCCAACTTAAATGGATTTTCCCCTGCAGCCTTAACCTCAGGATTGTAACGATACATAGCCCAATAACCACTTTCAACAGCACGTTTTGCCTCCAGTTGGCTGCAACCCATGCCCACTTTCATCCCGTGATTGATACAAGGAGCATAGGCGATAATCAGCGACGGTCCTGGATACGCTTCGGCCTCAGCAATGGCTTTAAGGGTTTGGTTTTTATCGGCCCCCATAGCAATTTGCGCCACATAGACATAGCCATAACTCATGGCCATCATACCTAGGTCTTTCTTCTTGGTCTTTTTGCCGCTAGCCGCAAATTTAGCAATAGCGGCGGTTGGCGTAGCTTTGGAAGACTGGCCGCCTGTGTTGGAATATACTTCGGTATCAAATACCAACACATTGACATCTTCACCAGAAGCCAGCACATGATCTAACCCGCCAAATCCGATATCATAGGCCCAACCGTCACCACCGAAAATCCATTGGGAGCGTTTAACCAGGAAGTCTTTGTTGTTATAGATTTCATTGAGCAGCGCGTCATTACCCTTTGCTTGTTCTAACAGCGCAATCAGTTTATCGGCACGTTCTCTGGTGCCTTCACCTTTATCTTTGTTGGCTAGCCAAGTTTCACAAGCAGCTTTACATTCATCTCCCAACTCTAGTTTCGCGGCTTTTTCAATCGCTTGGGCTACTTGTTTTCTGAGCTGTTTGCCAGCCATCAACATACCTAAGCCATATTCGGCATTATCTTCAAACAAGGAGTTCCCCCAAGCCGGTCCATGACCACGATGGTTGGTGGTATACGGCAGAGAGGGGACGCTGTCAGCCCAAACGGAGGAGCAGCCGGTGGCATTGGCTACCATCATCCGGTCTCCGAATAATTGGGTCACCAGTTTGGCATACGGTGTTTCGCCGCAACCACCGCAGGCACCGGAGAATTCTAAGAGCGGTTGTTCAAACTGGCTGCCTTTGACCGTGAATGGATTGAGCGGATTGACTTTCGGAGCAATGGTCATCGCATACTCCCAAACAGCCGCTTGCTCCAGTTGTGTTGCCAGTGGTTTCATTATCAACGCCTTTTCTTTTGCCGGGCAAACCTGGGCACAGTTGCCGCAACCAGTGCAATCATAAGGCGAAACGGCCATCGTAAAATACAGACCGTCCTGGCCCTTGACTGGTTTTGCCATCAATCCGGCAGCTGCCTGTTGTTTTTCTTTCTCAGTAAGTAGTACCGGCCTGATCGCAGCATGCGGGCAAATAAACGAACATTGATTGCATTGAATACACGCCTCAACCTGCCACTCTGGCACATCAATCGCAACACCACGTTTTTCGTAAGCAGCCGTTCCCATGGGATATGAACCGTCTTCCAAACCGATAAAGGCGCTGACCGGCAGTTTATCGCCTTCTTGCCTGTTCATCGGGATTAAGACATTTTTAATAAAGGCCGGAACCTCTTTGCTATTGGTTTCGGATTGTTCCTCAGCCGTTTGCCATGAGTCAGGAATCTTGACCTTTACAATGGCGTTTATCCCCTGATCTACAGCCGCATTGTTCATGGCAACTACTTTTTCGCCCTTTTTGCCATAGGATTTTTGAATGGCATCTTTTAGGTACTTTATAGCATCTGCTTCTGGAATAATGTCGGCAATTTTGAAAAAGGCCGACTGCATAATCATGTTAATCCTGCCGCCAAGACCAATTTCCTGGGCAATTTTCACGGCATCAATGATGTACATCTGAATGTTATTAGCGGCAAGATACCGTTTCATTGCAGCCGGTAGATTTTGGTCTAGTTCGGCTTCACTCCAGCGGCAATTCAACAGGAAGCTGCCGCCTTGTTTCAACCCTTCCAACACATTGTAGTTATACACATAAGACTGATTGTGACAAGCGATAAAATCCGCTTTATTAATAAGATACGGCGATTTTATCGCTTGTTTGCCAAACCGCAAATGGGAAATGGTGACACCGCCGGACTTTTTGGCATCATAGGCAAAATAGGCCTGGGCATACATGTCGGTATGATCCCCGATAATCTTAATGGTATTCTTGTTGGCTCCGACGGTTCCGTCTGAACCAATCCCCCAAAACTTACAGGCTTTTGTACCGGCGGCGGTGGTATCAATATCTTCGCCGAATGGCAGAGAGGTATGATTTACATCATCGATAATGCCGACAGTAAAGTTGTCTTGGGGCTTGTCGTTTTTAAGGTTTTCAAAAACGCCATGAATATGGCTGGGGATTACATCTTTGCCGCCAACACCGCAGCGTCCGCCCACGATGACCGGCTGCCACTGTTTGCCGTAAAATGCATTTTTGACATCCAGGTAGAGCGGTTCGGCCAGTGCGCCCATTTCTTTGGTTCTGTCAAGTACAGCAATGGTTTTCACAGTAGTAGGTATGTATTTAAAGAAGTGTTCCAGCGAAAACGGTCGATAGAGATGTACTATCAACAAGCCTACTTTTTCACCCTTGGCATTGAGATAATCCACCACTTCTTCGATGGCTTCACACATCGAGCCCATGGCAATGATCATTCTGTCGGCATCTGGAGCGCCATGATAGTTGAATAGGTGGTATTCCCGGCCAGTCAGTTTACTAATTTCGGTCATATAGTCTTCGACGATGGCCGGGATGTCTTGGTGAAAACGGTTAGATACTTCTCTTTGTTGGAAGTGGACATCAATGCCTTGTACTGTGCCTTTGGTCAGGGGATGATCAGGATTAAGCGCCCGTTTTCTAAAGGTATCGACAGCGTCTCGGTCTAGCAGTTTATCCAATTCTTCATATTCTAGAACTTCAATTTTTTGCACTTCATGTGAGGTTCTAAAACCATCAAAGAAGTTAAGAAACGGCACTCGCCCTTTAATTGCTGATAAATGCGCTACAGCCGCTAAGTCCATAACTTGCTGGACACTGCTTTCTGCTAACATGGCAAAACCAGTTTGTCTAGTAGCCATAACGTCAGAATGATCGCCAAAAATACTGATGGCATTGGCGCCAATGATTCTGGCACTAACATGGAACACGCCTGGTAATAGCTCACCGGCAATTTTATACATATTGGGAATCATCAGGAGAAGCCCTTGCGAGGCTGTATAGGTCGTAGTCAATGCCCCAGCATGCAATGAACCATGAACAGCTCCGGCTGCACCGCCTTCTGACTGCATTTCGACAACCTCTACCGCCTGCCCAAATAGATTCTTTTTGCCTTGAGAAGCCCATTCATCCACACTTTCCGCCATATTAGACGACGGTGTAATGGGAAAGATGGCTGCAACATCGGTAAATGCGTACGATATGTAGGCTGCTGCTGTATTTCCGTCCATTGTTTTCATTTTTCTTTTCATATTCTTCATCAATCCTCCAAATCAAGTATGTATCGCGTATCACTCATAGTTACAAAGCCAAGGGGCAGGCTTGTCTGGCTTAGCACACAAATTCTGCCCCCCTCATCTCTCCCTGTAGAAGTTATCCGTTTAATCCCATAACATTCAAAACCAATCTGGTCAACAACATAACAACTGCAGCATCTACAAGTGGAACACATATTAGCAGCGCGTGCCATTTTCTATTGACGTTTGAGACAATTACAATACGCACAAAGTGACCAATCAGCGTTCCCATGGTTACACACGCTGGGAACAAGATTGTCGCCTGGGCAGCAGTGATAACGCCTTTAGAATACAGGGTAGCCGCGGTAGCACAGCCTGCGGCCTTGGCAAAGAAGGCAGCAACCAGAGCAAACACAGCCTCACCCGGCAGACCGAATACTGCCATTACTGGCTCAAGTATGCTACCTACAATCTTCATTAACCCGGTGATATCTAAAAATTGAATGAGTACATACGCCAAAACCATGGCCGGAGCAATCATTTCTGCGCCAATATAAAAACCTTTTTTAGCTCCCGCCACAAATTCTTCAACTATACTG
>JAGGAB010000016.1 GCA_017889705.1 Bacillota bacterium
GGATTTTCTTCGCCATGTTCATCTTTTAGCAAAGCAATGTCTTTACTGGCGTCAACCAGCTTTAATTGCGGCTGTTGTTTTGTCACTTTGTCTAAAAAGGCTTCCATCCCGGCACCGTTAATGACAAACGCATTGGCTTTCTCGAGAGTTTTTAAATCCTCTGGTGTCAATTGATAATCATGCAGGCAGCCGGTTTGGGGTTTGGTCATATTTACTACCTGAACTCCCGGGATTCCTTTAGTTACATTGATGGTTGAAACATATAAGGGATAAAAGGATGTCACAATGGTAAATTTCTTTTCGGTTCCGGCATTTGCGGAGCCTCCCTGCTTTTCGGCCGTTTTGGTTTGACCGCACCCGGTTACAATAAGGGCGCTGATTGTTATAAGTGATATTAGTTTAACTAATTTTGCAAACATGAAAATTCCTCCTGATGTTTTTTGCCGATTTACCCTGCTTGGCAAGCGGCACAATAACCGTAAATCTCCAGATTGTGTCCCATGATTTTAAAATTCTTTTCCTGCGCAATTTTCTCACTATCGGCCATAATCGGACAATAATCCAGGCACTCCATTTTTCCGCAGGCCAGACAAATTAGATGATGATGGTGCTTGGAAGCTATTTCAAATACGCTTACATCCCGACCTTTTATAGTAATCTGGTTTAATACACCGATCTCGGTAAGCAGATTCAAATTTCTATAAATAGTATCAATGCCCATGTCCGGATTAATTTTTTTTGCATAATCGAGGATGTCCTGGGCAGTCGGGAACTGTCCACAGTCAAACAGTGCCTTAATAACCGCACGTCGCTGCGGTGTCATTTTATAGCCTTTTGTCTGTAGAAGTTCGATGATTTCCTCCAAGTAGTGCGCCTCCTAAATAATAATATTCTTAATTAAGGATATACCTTTTTGTAGCTATTGTCAAATTTTGTACGAGACTTACTTCAGATCGTGTTATAACACAGTCTGAAGTAAGTCTTTATTCATCTATAGTAGTATATTGCTAAACATAGGCTTTATCCATATAATGGAATAGAACGAAGAGATATATAAATAACGAATAGCGTGAGTTAGTAATGATAAGGGGGTTATCGGGCTGGACAAGGTAGAAATTTATACAGACGGGGCGTGCAGCGGCAATCCTGGCCCTGGTGGCTGGGGAGCTATCCTCATATATAAAGGTATTGAAAAAGAAATGTCAGGCTATGAGGTGCATACGACCAATAACCGGATGGAGCTTATGGGGCCGATACAGGCACTTGCGGCACTGAAACGGCCGTGTGAAGTTGTACTGTATACCGATAGTGCCTATGTCTGCAATGCGTTTACTAATGGCTGGATAAAAAAATGGCAACAGAATAACTGGCAAACCTCCAAGAAAACACCGGTCGAGAATCAGGATCTATGGAGAAAATTGCTGGAACTCTTGGCTATTCATAATGCCAAATGGGTAAAAGTAAAGGGACATAGTGATAATGAACGCAATAACAAATGTGATTTGCTGGCAAGGACTGCAATTAAGCAGGGGGTTGCTGACGACAGCTAATGCAGCAACAGATATAATGGGGCTGTGTCGTGCTGTTTATCTGCAGGCAGATAGTTAGCAAAAAATACATAAGTTTTTCAAGAAATCTTCATAAGTTCTTCATAGTCTCCTGTTATTATTAGCGTAAAGAAAATAATAACCGCAGATGCGGAAGGAGAGAATGAAGAATGAATATGACTCATTATATGGAATTGTTGGCTGTAAATCAGCCTTGGAATCTCATTATATACATGGTGATTCCGGTAGCGCTGGCAGAAATGCTTGTTGCTACAGAGTTTTTCGTAGTATTTAACAGAGGCAGAGCTGGCGGCCTCATGCGTACTCTCAATAAGTATATCGGGATTATACTTGGTTTCTACTTCCTGGGGATTTTCCTCAATCTGATGATTACGGCAGTGCCTACCATGCCATGGCGTGGTATGGCTGATATCCTGGCAGTTGGTTCTTATTTAAGCGGCGTGATTCCGCTCATGGGCATTGCGCTGTTGGAACTTGGGGCCATTGGCCGCGGTAAAACCGAAGATGAAAAACTCAAGCTGCATTTTATCCTGCTGACCGTATTTTTAGTAGTTGCCCATGTTGCCATGGTCTTCGGCATGGTGGATCCGACCATTATGGGTTGGAATCCTAATGCCGGACAGATGCCAATGCAGCATAATATGCATCACAATTAACAAGTAACAAGTAAGAATACCTGAGCTGTGAAGAAACACAGTCTCAGGTATTCTTTTGCTTTTTGAAACTTTCAAAATAGATTGATATTTCATAGCTGTTTGCAGGAAATTTGCGGGATATGTAGAAGTGAAACTATGTGCAAAAAATAACGCACTTGAGGGGGTTTGTTAGTGTCTAAACAGATTTGTGAATTGGCGTACCAAGGGGCTTCAACGGCTGTAGGACTTGCGGAAAAACTTCTAAATGAAGCCATTGAGAAGCATGGTGTCGGCGCAGCGGTTGCATACCCTGATACGGCCTATAAGTTACCGATGATTACCGCATTAAGCGGGGAAGAAATACTCACTTTGGGTGATATTGTCCCGGTTTTAAAGAGAATCAAAGAAAACAATCTGCGACCTGAGCCCGAACTTGGCAATGCGTTATTGTCTGGTGAGGCTACCTTATATGCCGGTGAAATTATTGAAGCCCTGAGGTATGTTGGCAATGCAAATCCGGACGAACCGCCATACACCGGTTTTTTGCCTGACCGTATTTTGCGCAAATTTGGTGTGCCGTTGGTTGACGGTACTATCCCTGGTGTTGCTGTTATTACCGGTAAGGCCAAAGATGCCAAGGCGGCTGCAGCCTTAGTAAAAGATTTGCAGGCCAAAGGCATACTTGTTATGCTGGTTAACGATATTATTGAGCAATGTATTGAAGAAAACATCAAAGTGGGCGTTGATTATCTGACTTTCCCTCTGGGCAAGTTTACTCAGATTATTCATGCGGTTAACTTTGCGGCTCGCGCCGGTCTGGCTTTTGGCGGTGTCCCCAAGGGCGAACGGGCACGGATGCTTGAATATCAAAAAAATCGTGTTCCGGCCTTTGTTATTGCGTTAGGTGAACTAGATGCCGTTACTGTCGCCATTGGTGCCGGTGCGCTGTTTATGGGCTTCCCCATTGTTACTGACCAGGCTTTGCCACCGGAATTGACAATTCCGGGACTATTAGAGCCACAGCCTGATTATGATAAAATTGTTAAACTGGCGCTTGAGTTACGCAATATTAAATTGAAGATTGTTGATATACCTGTTCCAATTACAGTCGGACCGGCGTTCGAAGGCGAAACCATCCGGAAAAAAGATGCCTGGGTGGAATTCGGCGGCGGACGTGCTCCTGGTTTTGAACTTGTGCGTATGTGCGATGCTGATGAAGTTGAAGATGGCAAAATTGTGGTTGTTGGGCCGGAAATCGATGACATGCCAGAGGGCAGTGTATTCCCGCTGGGTATTATGGTTGATATCTATGGCCGTAAGATGCAGGAAGATTTTGAAGGCGTATTGGAACGCCGCATTCACTATTTTATTAACTATGGTGAAGGTTTGTGGCATGTGGCTCAACGTGATTTATGCTGGCTGCGGATTAGCAAGGGTGCTAAAGCCGCCGGTTTCAAAATCCGCCATTATGGCGAACTCTTAATTGCGAAATTCAAATCTGACTATCCGGCCATTGTCGACAGGGTACAGGTAACATTGATTACCGATGCCAAGGCTATTGAAGACAAAATCGCTCTTGCCCGTACCAAGTACCAAGCCCGTGATGCCAGACTGAAAGGTCTTACTGATGAATCGGTCGACACTTTTTATTCCTGTACGTTATGCCAGTCCTTTGCGCCGAATCATGTGTGTATTGTTTCGCCTGAGCGTGTAGGACTGTGTGGAGCGGTAAGCTGGCTTGATGCCAAGGCGTCCAATGAAATTACGCCAACAGGCCCGAATCAGCCTATCGCCAAAGGGGAGTGCCTGGATGAACAAAAGGGTATGTGGCAAAACCTGAATGACTTTTTGTACAGCGCTTCTAACCGTACTCTGGAAGAGGTTAATCTGTATACACTAATGGATAAACCTATGACTTCCTGCGGCTGTTTTGAGGCGATTATTGCCGTGCTGCCAATGACAAATGGCGTTATGATTACCACCCGTGAACATTCCGGGGATACGCCCTGCGGCATGACATTCTCCTCACTTGCCGGAACTTGCGGAGGGGGGGTACAGACACCAGGTTTTATGGGTGTTGGCCGCCGCTATATCGTAAGTTCGAAGTTTATCCCGGCTGACGGTGGCCTTGGCCGCATTGTCTGGATGCCGAAGGAACTCAAGGATTATCTAAAAGACGAGCTGACCGAGCGGTCAGTCTCCCTTGGGTTGGGTGCTGACTTTATTGACAAGATTGCTGATGAAACAATTGGCACTACGGAAGAAAGTATTCTGCCCTTCCTCGAAGAAAAACAACATCCTGCGTTAAAAATGCCGCCATTAATGTAATATTTATTTCAATGACTAACCTTCAGGTAGGCTTGCAGCCTTATCTGGAGGTTAGTTTGTTTTGGGTGATGGTAAATGAAAACTTAAATTAGACTGGATTAATCTAGAATTGAAAGAAGAGTTTTTACACGGAATTTGCCGCGATGCTTTAGCCAATATGTTATAATAAATTGATATAGTATGAGCTGCAGTTGGGAGATGGAAATATGCTGGCACTACTTGGGCTGGTAACGATAATTATATTATTGGCGGTAATTATGGCAAAAAAAATGTCGCCAATGGTTGCGCTGATTGTCGTTCCGATAATAACGGCTGTGGCCGGTGGTTATGGCAGCGATGCTGGCAAGTTTATTATTGAAGGCATACGAAATATTTCACCGGTAGCGGCGACTTTTGTGTTTGTTATTATTTATTTTGGTGTTATGAAAGATGCGGGTATGTTTAACCCGATTATTGATAAGACGTTAGCCTTTGTCGGCAATGATCCGGTAAGAATAGGTATTGGGACAGTCTGCCTGGCTATGCTTACTCATTTGGACGGGGCGGGAGCGGTAACCTTTCTGATTACGGTCTCGACCTTATTGCCTGTTTATAAAGCGGTTAATATGGATAGGAGGATCTTAGCTTGTCTTACAAGCCTGGGGGCCGGGGTTATGGGTTTTATTCCTTGGACCGGGCCAGCTATGCGGGCGGCTGCTTCGTTACAGGTACCGGTTATGGATATCTTTATTCCTATGATACCAGTACAAGCTGTTGGGATAGTGTTTGCTGTTTTGATGGGTTGGTGGCTGGGAAAAAAAGAAGCCAGACGGCTGGGGTATAATCAGGCTAATAAGAATAAGGACGAAGTTGTAAACCGGGAGTTGACTGATAAAGAAAAACTCCTTAACCGGCCGCATTTGATCTGGTTCAATATGGCAGTCACTGTGGGTATTATGGGAAGCATGATTGCCGGGTTGCTGCCGCCGGCGGTCGCTTTTATGGCCGGCACGGCCATTGCGCTCTTAGTCAATTACCCTAATCCTGATGAGCAGCGGGAACGGGTAAGTGCCCATGCTAAGGCTGCTTTGATGATGGCAAGTATTTTACTTGCAGCCGGAGCCTTTATCGGTATTGTGTCGCAAACAGGCATGACGGCAGCTATGGCCAAAACGGCAGTTGCTTTCATTCCGCAGGAGTTGGCAAGCCACATCCCTTTTGCGTTAGGCCTCCTGGCTATGCCGCTCAGCCTGTTGTTTGATCCGGATTCGTTTTATTTTGGCGTTTTGCCGGTATTGGCCGAAATGGGCACAATGCTGGGTATTTCTAAGCTGCAAATCGGGCAAGCGGCCTTACTGGGACAGATGACAACCGGTTTTCCGGTAAGTTTGCTCACTCCTAGTCCGTTGCTGCTTGTGGCGTTGGCGGAAATTGACTTTGGCGACCACCAGCGATTTTCTATTCCGTATTTGTGGGCGGCCAGTATTGTAATGACTTTTGCAGCCGTAGTGTTCGGAACCTTTCCAATGTAAGTAAGAAAAGTTACCATAACACAATGCTTTACGCCTGCACTAAAGGAATATTTCTACCCTTGTTGTACAGCCTATAAACATAGGCATGATGAGGGGGAAACGCATGGAATTTCAGGAACTTGTCCGTGATACCTGGCAGACTGCCCTGGTATTTGTGGGTCTGTTGGCATTTACCCGGCTGCTTGGTAAAACGCAGGTAGGACAATTGACTTTTTATGAATATGTCAGTGGAATTACCATTGGTTCGCTTGCTGCCAATATTGCGGCCGCCGATCCTGACAAAGTATGGAACCATTACTATGATCTTGTCGTGTTTGTGACCCTTACCTACTTGGTATCACTTATTACCATAAAAAACCGTCCTTTGCGCAAACTAATTGACGGTTCGCCGACCATCATAATCGAAAATGGAAAGATCATAAAAGAAAACATGCATAACCTGCGCTACGATCTTGATGAGATGTATGGGCATTTGCGGCAGCAAGGGGTGTTAGATCCTGCGGAAGTGCAATATGCTATTTTAGAAACTACCGGCGATTTAAGTGTAATAAAGAAGTCTGATTACCAACCGGTGACCAAAAGTGATTTTAACATTCACTTGCCTGATCCCGTGTTTCCGGTGGAATTAATCATGGATGGTGTAGTTATTGAACGCAATCTGCGCAGGCAAAAGCGTTCTAGAGAGTGGCTGGAGCAGCAATTAGCCGCTAGAAATATTTTTGATATTGCCGAGGTAACCTATGCTGGTATTGATTCCAAAGGGCAATTGTTTGTTAATGACAATACCCATTCAAAATATAGTAATAAGAGTAGCAACGAATAATAAAAGCTAGCCGGTAAACAATATGCAAGGGTTCATAAATATTGACTGGGAGGCTAGCATTATGACTGTAAAAAAAGATTTAGAAAAAGCGTTGGCTACAGCGGAAGCTGCCAAAGGTACATACGCAACATTTGCTACATCAACCGATGATCAGGCGGCGCAAACCATGTTCGAACAGATGGCCCAAGATATGGATCGCCATATTGCTCAACTCAATAGCCGAGTAAGTACTACGTCAGAGACTAAATTAAGTAATCAGCAGCAACAACAGTAGAAAAATATAGCTAGAACAACAAAAAGGCATCTCGTTCCAGTTCAAGGAACGAGATGCCTTTTTGTAAGGGGGGATATTATTTGCGCCAGCGCAGCAGATAGCTGGTTAGGCGTTGGTATAGCGTCATTAGTAGTAATACGACTGCGCCGATCACAATAATTCCGGCAACTACCCGGGGATAGTCGGCAAAGTCAGAGAAATATTTTACATACCAGCCAAGGCCAATAGTTGCGCCGATCATTTCGGCGGCTGTCAGCAGGATAAAAGAGAGTACCAGACTAATGGCTCCGCCGCTGACGATATGGGGCATGGCTCCTGGTAAGAGAATGTTAATAAAAGGCCAGAAAGCGCCGATAAATATGATAAAGACCGAAGACTGCGTAAAAGTGGGCAGTATGGCGATGGCATACGGGATATAGACAATGGGCGGGATAGGTCCGAGAACATTGGTAGCCGGTTCAATCGCCAGCCGCAGTCGCCGGTTCCAGCCGACTATGAGGCCAAGGGGAATAGCAAGCAAGGTAGCAAGCGTGCAGCCCCAGAACAGCAGATTAAAGGAACTAAGGATACTTTTTACAAATACTTCACGGTCTTCGGCAAGCAGTTTGAGTACTTGCAGCGGCTGGGGGAAGAGCTGCGGATCAAGCAGTTTTGACCAAGCGGTGCTTAGTTGCCAGAGTAGTAAGACGGCAATGCACAACAAGAGGCGGTCCCGGTTGGTTGGGCTCATATCCCGGCACCTCCTTCTACTTGTTGGAGTTCTTCCAGGATTTCTTTTTGGAGGAGTGACAAAATTTCATTGCGTAAGGCAATATAACGGGGATCTTGCACCAGAAAAAAGCGCCGCCTTGGTCTGGGGAAAGGGACGTCAATGATTTTTAGCACTCTGCCCGGGCCGGGAGTAAATACTGCGATACGGTCAGCCAGATACAAGGCTTCATCAATATCATGGGTGACCAGAAACACGGTTTTTTTGTTGCCTTCACCGCCCCACAGTTTGAGTAGCAGATCTTGCAGCGTTACTCGGTTTTTGGCGTCAACAGCTCCAAAAGGTTCATCCATGAGATAAACCGGCGCATCCAGGGCAAAGGCTCTGGCAATAGCTACCCGCTGGCGCATGCCTCCTGATAATTCGCTCGGATACTTTTGGCTGTAACTGCTAAGTCCCACCATATCCAGTAATTTATTTGCTTCGGCGATGGCTGCTTTACCGGTAAACCGCCCTGACTCCTGGAGGGCGAAGATAATATTATCAAGCGCCGTCATCCAGGGAAACAGCGAGTAATCTTGAAAAACCACTGCTCTGTCAGGGCCGGGAGTAAGAATCGGGCTGTCATGCAGGGTAAGCAGGCCGCTTGTGGCCGGTGTTAAGCCGGCCAGCAGGCTAATGGTTGAACTTTTGCCGCAGCCGCTGGGGCCAACGACTGCCAGTAGTTCTCCCTGATCAATACGCAGTGTCAGATTGTCTATGGCCGGACGCTCATCGCCCGGATAGGTAAGAGATACAGACTCAAGCTTTAGTAAAGCCACAAGCATCCACCTTCTTTCTTACAGATTGTTAACAGTATAATCTTTCGACAGATTCTGATATGTGGTATTTTGCGGTTCGCGCTGAATTAACTGGTCAAGGGCGGTTTTATAAATTTCGGTATTTACATGTTTGGAAATGTCAATGTCACTTTGGATATAACCAGCCGCTTTCATAGCTTCCCAAAAAGCGATAAACCGTTTTTTGTCAGGGTCGGGAATACTGTGAATATGACCGCCGTAGGCGCCTTTTCTAAGCAGCTCTCGGTCTAACTTGACATACTTGCCGGCAATATCCAGTGTTTCTTCCTGGTTGTTGATATAAAAGTCATAGGCACGGATACTGGCCCGGGCATAGCGGATATAGGCTTCTTTATTGCTCTTGAGTTTGTCTTCCAAGGCAACTACTCGGCAGCATACGTGGCCATCCATGTATTTTGAAGACCAGGTGACAACTTTCAGGCCCTGTTGTTCAGCCATTTCTGAAAAGGGAACCCAAACCAGACCGGCGTCAGCGGCACCTTTTTTTACGGCTTCCAGCACGGCAGCAGGGGAATCCAGTTCTTGAATGGTTACTTGGTTTTTCCAGTCAATGCCGGCTTTGCTCATGGCTGACCGCCAGACAGCATCACCGGTTGCCAGACGAACAGTTGCTACCTTTTTGCCGACAAAGCCTTGTAAATCTTCATATTGTCCGGCATTTTCGGGTTTGGTTATAACTGCGTGGCCTTCACTCTGCATGCCGCCAATGTCAACAAAGGGCGTGCCTTTAGAAATAAAGACCTGAGGGGCAGCCGTGCCGAAGGAACCGGCATCCAGTTTACCGGCTTTAATAGCATTTAGGCCTTCACCGGAGTTGGTAAATTGAAATAATTCAACATCAAGTCCTTCTTGATCGAAGAAGCCTTTTTCCTTGGCAACAAAATATAAGATATGGCCAACAGCCGGCAGGTAGCCGATTTTAAAATTAATTTTGTCAGCCGGGGTGGCAGAAGGTGCAGCCGCAGGGGTTGTTTGTTGTGCTTTCTGCTGGCTGCAGCCGGTAACTAACAGGCTAAGAACTAAAAAAATGGTCAGGCTTACTAAAATAAGTTTATGATTGCGCAATGATATCACTCCTTTTCTTCTTGTAAGAGGCGTTTATAATAAAAGCCACTGGTATAGAGCGCGCCTGCCGGATTGTGGCTTAACACCCGGTCTTTGGTTATGAGGGTTGTGACCGGAGCAGCAGAGTGCTTGATGAATAGAGAATCATGACCGACACATAGTCCGACAACTACATTAAGGTCAGTGCCGGCTTGATTGAGAAGGTTGGCCTGCAAAATGGGATTGCAGAGCGATTCGTGGCAGCCTTGCTGTACTTTATATTCAGGCGGTACGCCGATTTCTGTTTTGTCCAGTGAACCTACTTTGCAGAGGACACTGTAACTTTCAAGGCCTTTGGCTTTAAGGATTTTGGTAAATACCCGCGTCTCTTCAATCAGGCCAATGCAAGTGGCTATGCCGATCTTTTTGGCACCGATTTTTTTGGAAAAAGCAATGATTTCCTCTACCCGGGTGAGTTTACCGTAGTATAAACCTTCAATCTCGGCGGCGGCCAGTGCCATCTGGCGGTCAGGGCCTTCTGAGGAGTAAATGCTTTTAGCTTTTTCAATTTCAGCATTAATGTCGGCTTCACCGCGTGATGCTACTGTCAGACAAAACTCAGGAAATTGCTTGTCACGACGATAGCAGTTGAGCTGATGGCAGTCGGCGCAGCTTAAGTGTTCAGAAACCTGCTTGTTAGTCATAGGAAATACCTCCTTAGAAATTTAGGCAGTTAACAAAGGTTTTATCAAAGTCGCTGTAAGTGGCGAGTTCTAAAACCTCGACCTGTTTTACCAGATCGGCGATGTTTTGTCGGGAAGCTTGATTTAATAGCATTGCCTGACCGCCAGTTTTCGCAGTGTTACCAAGAAAATCAATTTTGCCTCTAAAAGTTTCAGGCAGCATGCCAATATTGATTAGACTATCTGCATTAAGGTGATAGCCAAAAGAGCCGGCGATAAATACGCGGTCAACTTTAGCGGCGGTTAGCTTATTGGCATCAAGCAGGCATTCAATACCGGCGCGGATGGCTCCCTTGGCAAGCTGTACCTGGCGAACATCTTTTTGAGATAAATAAACTGATTGGTGAACGGCAAACACGGTTTTGCCGTTTTCTTTTTTTAACCGCCGCTGCAAGGGATGTCGCTGAGTTTCTTCCGAACCGGCAAATTTCCCGGTTTTGTTGATTAGCTTGGTTCTGACAAGTTCACCAACAATATCAAGTAAGCCGCTGCCGCAAATACCGACAGCCGGATGATCAGAAATGGTTTTGACAGCCACATCCCCACTATGGGTAACATTAAATTTTTCTATGGCACCGGGGGCGGCTCGCATACCGCAGGCAATGTTCATACCTTCAAAGGCCGGACCGGCTGCCGTTGATGTTACCGACAGTCGGCCATCAACAGCCAGAGCCATTTCCCCGTTGGTACCAATGTCGACAAACAGTGTAGTTCCTTTGAGATTGCCCAGGTCTGCGGCTAGAATTCCGGCAGTGATGTCTGCGCCAACATAGGCTGACATCACCGGCGGCAGATAAACTTGCGCAAAGGCTGAAACCGTAAGGCCAAGCTCGGCCGCCGCATGATAGCTATCCCCCCAAAGTACGGGAGTGTACGGGTATTTACCCAGAGAAGCCGGGTTGGTATTCAGCGCCAGATGCAGCATGCAGGTATTGCCGCTGAATATGATTTCATAAATGTGTTGTGGCTTGATGTTAGTAGACCGGGTCAGATCGCTAATCATGGTATTGATGGAATTAATAATCTCAGTGTATAGGGTGGTTAAGCCTTCGGGAGAATCTCCCAGCTTGATGCGGGACAAAACATCCTGAGCATGCAGGCTTTGGGGGTTAAGTTCTGATACGGCAGCGAGTTCTTTGCCGGTAGTAAGATCAAATAATGCGGTTACTAACGTAGTTGTGCCAATATCTACAACTAGGCCGTAGGCTACTTGTTCTGTGTTTCCCGGTTCTATGCCAAGTGCAGCGTCACCTGATAAGATCAGGGTTTGGTTATTGTCAGACACATGTTGTTTGGTGATATGAGGAGAAAGTGCAACCTCTAATTGTTGACCCTGACTTAGAATTTGCACATTGCTTTTATCCTGGCGTTCAAGGACAAAGATATCGATTTCGGCAGCCGAGGCAGTTTGCCTCTGAATTTCGGTAGTGCAACCAAGAAATATGCCTTGACTGAGTTCTTCCGGCGTCAGAGTATGCTGACAGCCCGCGTGTACCTGAATTGACTCTGGTGGATATGACGGAATACGAACTTTGCATTTGCCGCAGGTGCCGGCACCGTTGCAAGGAGATTCAACCAAAACACCGGCAGCTCTGGCAGCAGCCAGAACAGTAATATTGTCCTGAGTTTCAAAAGAAACGGCAGTGCCCGATGTTTGGCTGCTGCTTTGCCAAAAACGCAATATGGTCACTGGCTTACACTCCTTCTTGCGAAAGTATCGTTTTCGTGGTGTGAGTCAAGGCCTGAATATTGGCCAAAGGACTGGAGGTACTTAAGCCGCAGGCCGGAGCAATAATATTAATGCCTTGGGTGACTAGGTTTTTGGTTTGTACTGCCACCTTTTCAGCAGGCCCTAACTCCAGAAGATAGGTGCTGACATTTCCCATAGTAGTTAACTCAGGGAATTCGTCTTTTAAGAGTTTTAGATTAACAATGGCATCTGTACTGATGCCATTGGCTTTGAGGCTGGGAATGAGGGGTTTTACACTATTTAAATTGCCGCAAATATGAACCACGACCGACACTCCTTTTTGCTGGATGGCGGCGGTAAGTTTGTTAATATAAGTTACGGCATATTCGGCGAACATTTTGGGGCCAAGAATTTCCCCGGTTGCGGTTGGGTCGCCAATTGCGATGACGGTAGCACCATTGTCAATCAGCTTATAGGCAAAGGCAATCAAGAGTGCAGTTACATAGTCAAACACCCGGTGGGCATTTTTCGGATCTCGGCGCAAGTCTTTAAGAAATGGAACCGGATCAACAATAGAGGCAGCTGTACTAACCGGACCGGTCAGACTGCCAACAACAGGAATATCCGGATAGTTAGTGGACAGAAGTGACACTGCCTGGCAGACTGTCGGTATCCGACCAGAATTTAGCATAGTAGGGATATCTTTGTATTCCACCTGCGCTGCGGTGGCAAATACTTCGCGGGTGATTTTAGGTTCACATTCCAAAGTGCCTAAGGTAATTTCACTTCCCAATACTTCGGCTTCCACAGTCATGCAAAAGGGAAGGCCAAAGTTCTCAAAACCTGTATATTCGTGTACGGCATATGCTAAATCTGCCATCAGAACAGCATCAGAGTGGGCGGCCGGCAGTGTCTGGTTGCTTTTTTTCATGACATCAACAATGGCGGCATTCATCATGCCACCAGGGCAAATGACCGGAGGACGATCGGGTAGCTCTTTATTTAATACTGCCTGCAAACGAGCTTTTTCAGTGAGCACTGCCATTAAGACCACCTCTGTTCTAAGAGATTGAGTTTTTCTTCTGTGATGGGATAGCCAATTTCACGGACGGCATCCAGCATAGCATCAATATTGGCAAATGGTGTTTCGGTGGGCAGGCTGCAGCCGGAAGCAACAATATAGCCTTTGGGATTGTCGTAGGCTTCGCGGACGCCGCTTAGGACGGCCAGTCTGACATCAGCCGGAGTGCCTTGTAACATGATCTCCGACGGTTTTACATTGCCCATCAAGCGCAGTTGGCTGCCTACTTTGGTTTTGGCTTCAGTCAGGCTGGCCGCGTTATCAATACTGATGCAGTCGGCGCCGGCAGCGGCCATCTGATCCCATATCTTGGCGGTCTTACCGCAGATATGCAGTGTTACTCCTTTGCCACGGGAGTGAATATAGTCAATGAGTTCTTTTAGGTAAGGATAGGAAAACTCTTTGAATTTTTGCGGGCTGATAATGGTAGCTGATGACATCGGATCTGTCAGACTGGGTGTGCAGCCGATATCAATAATGGCCTTAGCGTAGTTAAGGCAGGTTTCCAGTGAAAGGCGGCATAAGCGGTGAACCACATCCGGATTTTTGGCAACAAGCCTAGTCAAATTTTCAGCGCCAATCAGAAAAGAAGCATTGGTAAACGGGGCGGTAAGTGCTCCAGTCACGGCTACTTCTTTGCCTACTTCCTCTACCGCGATTTTCATGGCCTCCAAATGAAGAGGCAGATGACCATCCCGGTAGGGGTCAGCCGGTTTTAGGCGGTCTATTAGGCTGATATCGTCAATTGCCGGTTTGTCGAGATACGCGGTTTCGTCTTCCGGGTAGTAAACGGCTGCGCCCATGGCTTCGGCCTGACCATACAGGTCGGTAAATATGCGGATAATGTCATAGCCAAACCGCCGGTATGCGGCAATTTGCGCCTGCGCCAGTAATTTGCCGCTTGTCGGCAGTGCATTGACTTTGACACCGATAACCCGTGCTGCCGTGTTGCCCACAATGGGTACGCAGGGCAGGCGATCAATAGGTTTCCCCTGGTTATAAGCAGTTAGTCTTTCCAGTGGTGTCATTTGGTCTTTAGTCATTTGCCGTCACCGCCTTTTGTATGTTCATGTTCATTACTCCTTTCATTTAGCAAAATAAAAAAAGGCCAAAAGAAACGAAACCGCTTCTTTTGGCCTTCAGTATGTCTGATCAGCCTAATGTGAAATTCAATTATGTGGCAATTATAAGATAGAAAGTAAAAAAGTGTCAAGGGTTAATTTTATAAAGAAACACGGCTTGCACTGAGCCAATGGCGAAAACGCAAGCCGATGTTGCACTTATCTTGCTTCTAAGAAAGATATCCTTTCTGTTAGGGTAAAAAAGTAATTAATAATATCGTATCTGGGCTTGACACCTGTTTTTCTGTATGCTAATATAGGTCTAACATTTGGTAATATTTGTGCTGACCGGAACACCGGAGGCAATTGTTGGTTGTTAATCAACCAATGATTGCCTCTTTTTGATTTTGGTTAGCTGATAAACAAGTCAACTTGCTGACCGGTAAAATACCGGAGGCAACCGACATTCTAACTTGTGGAGAATTCGGTTGCCTTTTTATTTTATTTAGTAAAATAAGTAGTTTAAGGAGATGAGAATATGACGGCTTTGGTTATTGGTGCAGATTATTTAGGAGCAATTGAACAAAAAATGCGGGATAGGGGCGTAACTGAAATCGCTCATATTACCGGGAGAAATCCAGGAGAGGTTAAAAAAATGAGTATACCTAAAACCGCGGCATTTGTCCTGGTTTTTACCGATTATATTAATCACAATATGGCAAAAGTGATAAAAAGTCATGCCAAAGCGCAGGCTGTTCCGCTAGTTTATGCCAAGCGCTCCTGGTCAGCAGTTGAAGGGAAATTAGCCGGGATTGGGTTGTAACAGTTGGCTGATGATAGACACCCGGAGCTGGCTTAGGCGGCCACGGGATTATATAGAAATAAGGGAGAAGATGCGACAGTGAGTTATTTCGAGCTAAAGGAACCGCCTCGCCGGGAAGACAGGTTAAGTGCCTGCATTGCCCATGGGGCGGCATTAGGTGAGGTTGCAGGCCGCGGACTGCGGTGCTGTCAGCCTGGCAACGAACGCAGCTTTACGCAAAATTCGATTTGCTTGTTATTGCCTGCCTTGGGAACCATGAACAGTATTCCCAACAGTGTAGTACTCCTGCATGGTGGTTTAGGCTGTGGGTCTTCCAGCCATTGCGGTAATGCGGCTGTTCGTGGTGGCAATAATCAGCGCTGGGGTGTAGTTAAAGATGGCCGTTGGTTGTCTACCGGCCTTACAGAATCAGATGTTATTAGCGGCGGCGAGACTAAACTGGCTCAGGCGATTATTGAAGCCGACCGGCGCTACCGGCCTGCCGTAATTTTTATTGTTGCCAGTTGTGTACCTGGTATTATCGGTGATGACGTGGAGAGTGTTGTTGAACAGACTCAGCCGGAAGTTGTGGCAAAGCTTTTACCGGTGCATTGCGAAGGCTTTAAAACAAAAATCTGGGCAACTTCCTATGATGCCATTTATCATTCCATTGGCAGAAACTTGCTGACAGATAAGAAAAAGTCGGAAGAAACACAAGAGAAAACCGGTATTACTGTTAATTTGATGAATGTGTCGTCCATGGGACGGGTTGATGAGCTGGAACTGGAACGACTATTAAATGAACTTGGAATTTCAGTTAATGTCTTTCCTGTTTTTGCTGATCCGGACAATATGCAGCGCATGACAGAAGCTGATTTGTCCATTAGTACCTGCCCAACCCATGATGATTATATACTAAGTCATTTAAAAGAAAAATATCAGGTGCCCTATATTATCAAACATATGCCGATTGGTATTGACAATACCGGAAAATGGCTGCTCGATATAGCCGATTTCTTTGGCCTTACTGAACAGGCTCGTGCATTAATTGCCAGGGAAGAGGCTGATCTGGCGGCGGCTCTGGAGCCGCTTAAACCGATGTTTAAAGGCAAAAAAGCTTTTACCAGTGCCGGCGAATTCCGGGCGCTTTCGACATCGATACTTTTGGCCGAACTTGGTTTTGAAATTGTAGGTATTCGCGCCTTTCATCATGATGAGTTCGCCGAAGTAGAATATGAAAAGCTGGTAAAACTTGTTGGCAAGGAGTTACCGCTCAATATCGCTAATTGCCAGCCTTTTGAAGAAGCAAATTTGCTGCGTAAGTTAAAACCCGACATTTTTCTTGGCCATATGAATGGCAACAGTACTGCTGCGAAATTAGGTATTTCTACTCATGTTATTTATAATTCCGGTTTGCATTATATCGGGTACAAGGGTGCGTATGAGCTGGCCAGACGTTTATACCGCCAGCTGAAGAATCCACGCTTTAATGTCAATCTCAGCCAGTATGCCGCTTTGCCTTATCAGGAATCCTGGTATGAGCAAAATCCGTTTAAGTACATTAAAATGGCAGGCGGTGACAACCAATGAGTAATAGGGGGTTTATTGAAAGACCGCGTTATACCTGCGCACTAGGGGGAGCTATTGCCACCGTGAGCGCGCTGCCGAAAGCAGTGCCAATACTGCATGCACCGCCAGGCTGTGCCAGCAACTTTACTTGGACACAGGCCGGTGGTTCCGGACTACAGGTTGGCGGCTATTGCGGCGGACTTAGTATGCCGGGTTCCAATGTCCAGGAACGTGAAGTTGTTTTTGGCGGCACAGAACGCCTAGAAGAAGAAATACAAAATATGTTTGAGGTTATGCAAGGCGATTTGTATGTTGTGATAACAAGCTGCGTTACCGAGGTTATCGGTGATGATGTCGGCTCAGTGGTTAGACCGCTACAGGAACAGGGTATTCCCATTTTCTTTGCTGAAACCGGCGGTTTTCGCGGCAACTCCTACCAGGGGTATGATTTAGTGCTGCAAAGTCTGTTTAAGGATTTTGTAAAGAAAACCGACAAAAAGCAGCCGCGTGCAGTAAATGTATGGGGAATTACCCCGTTCATAGATGTTTTCTGGCGCGGCAATATCGCGGAAGTCCGGCGGCTCCTGGAAAAACTGGGGCTGACGGTAAATAGCTTTTTCACCGTGGATGACAGTGTGGACAAAATTCGTGAGTCTGGCAGCGCCGCTTTAAATATTGTTGTATCAGAGGTTTTTGGCCAGGGGGCAGCCCAAGTGGCAGAAGAACTTCACGGTATTCCCTATTTGTCGGCAACTCTGCCGATCGGGCCTGCGGCTACCAGCACGTTTTTACGCCAGGTAGGGGAAGCGCTCAACCTAGATGATGCTTTAGTGGAAGAGGTAATTCAGTATGAAACAAAGCGGTATTATAGCGTCGTGGAACCGCTGGCCGATTGCTTTAATGATATAGATTTACAGCGATATGCCGTAATTGTCGGTGATAGCAATTATGCCGTAGGATTGACGCGCTTTTTGGCCGATGATTTGGGGTGGCTGCCAGAGGTTGTGGGTATTACCGATATTCTCGATGAAGACCAGCAAGATCATATTGGCAGCTTGTTAAGACAGCTAGGAAGCGGCTTATCGCCAGAAGTGGTTTTTCACACAGATGGCAGCGTGATTGCTGACGCGGCGCGTACACATTGGCGCAAGCAGCAGCCGGTGGCAGGCAAATACGAGAATCCTTTGAATCCTGCTTTTGTTATTGGCAGTGCGCTGGAACGCGAGCTGGCTAAGGATTTGGGAGCCGGGCATTTAAGTGTAAGTTTTCCGGTTGCCAACCGGGCAGTTCTCGGTAGAGGATATGCCGGCTATAATGGGGGCTTAACACTTATCGAAGACTTAATCAGCACAATCATTATCGGCAGGTAAGACTCGTAAGGGAGATGAGGAGAAGCATGTTGCCAAAAGACAGAATCCTTCATGCTTTGCACGCAAAAACCAATAAGCCATCTGCGCAGTCGGGCATTTCGTCAGCCCTTTTGTCTGGGGGAACCTGGGCATTTCGCCAACAGGGTCTGAGTTTGCAGGAAGTACTGGAAAAGCCGGAACTGGGTGCGCCTGCACTTATTGCTATTAACCAATTAGTTAAGTCTGACATTGTATGGCCGGGGTCAGGTTATCACAATCTGCTTGTTCATATTTTCGGCGGCAAAATCAAGTTTCGTCCGCAGGGAAATATTGATGTAATTGAACCGGCATTTGCCCAGGTGACTGAGGCGGATAAGATTGATGTGAGCGCGATTAACAGGCATGAATGGATTCGCGCCATCCGTTTGATGATTTCGCAAGTCAATAAACAAATCGGTAATGAGTATTTGATCGGGACCTCCAGTTGGGGGCCGTTTACGCTGGCAGGACAATTTTACGGGGTAGAAAAGCTGATGTCAGGCTTGTATAAAGATAAAGCAGGGATTCATGCTTTGCTGGAAGCCATGACGGCGGTTTGTATTGCCTATCTGGCACCGGCGATTGAATCAGGTGCTCGCATTCTGTCGATCGCCGAGCCTACCGCATCAGGCGACCTTATTTCGCTCAACCATTTTGAGGAATTTGTTGCCCCGTACATAAAGAAGGCTAATGAGGAATTAAAGAAAAGGGGCGCTTATACTACGCTGCATATTTGCGGTAATATCAGAGACCGGGTACATTTGGCTCCTGACATGCTGGTAGATTTATTATCTGTCGATTATAAGGTGGATTTGGCTTTGGCACAGCTGCAACTGGCAGGCAAAATTGCTTTAGCCGGCAATGTCAATCCGGTGTTGCTCAAAGACGGAAATATTGAAGAAATTGTTCAGGCTGCCAAGCAGAGTATTGTAGAGGCAGGTCGGGGCGAAAATTATATTCTCATGCCTGGCTGCGATATTCCACCAAGCGTGCCACTGGATAATGTTGCGGCGTTTTTAAAAGTCGCCAGGGAAGCTGATGTGAAGGCTTCATGACAGTTAAGATGATTGCCTGCGAAGTCATGAAGGAAGAACTCCTTGCCATTAAAACACAGTGTGATATTGAGTTTGAATTTATTTCGATGGGGCTTCACCTGCACCCCGAAAAGTTGAATCAGGAGCTGCAAAGACTGCTGCAGGAGTCGGTTGGCTATGAGAAAATTATTCTGGCATTTGGCCTTTGTGGCGGGGCTGTTAAGAATCTGCAGGCAGGCGATAGTCCACTGATTATCCCGCGTGTTCATGATTGCATACCACTGTTTTTGGGTTCAACAGACAAATACAAAGCTTTACATAAGGCCGAGAAGGGAACCTTCTACTTGTCTTGCGGCTGGATGATCACCGAAAAAAATATACTTTCAGAGCACCAACGGATTGTGGAAAAACACGGGGAGAAAAAAGCACTGCGCCTTCTTGCCAGAATGTACGACAGTTATCGGCGCGTGCTCTTTATTCATACAGGCTGCCGGGAAGAGGCAGATAGCTTCAGACAATCGCAGGAGATAGCCGAATTGCTTGCACTCAGGCATGAGACAGTGCAAGGCGAAAGTGACTATCTTGATAAACTCGTTAATGGTCCTTGGCGGCATGAAGAATTTATTCATATTGCTCCATCTCAAACGGTGCAGGAAGAAGAATTCGGAATTGGCGTCAAGGTAAATTAAAAATAGTATGGGAGGGCTTAAAATGCCGGTAAATAAGGAAGAATTATTTAAAAAATTATCAGATGCAGTTGTGGACATGAATGAGGAAGAGACTGTAAGTTTGGCTAATCAAATCATAGCAGAAAAAGTAGATGCCTACGAAGCCGTTGAAAAAGGTCTGTCTAATGGTATGGACCGGGCGGGTAAGCTGTTTGAGGAAGAAGAGTATTTTATTCCAGAGCTTTTGTTATGCTCTGATGCGATGTATGCCGGACTTGAGGTATTGAAAGGCCATATCAAGGTAGCAGAAGAAGGCGAAAAGCGCAAAGTAGTTATCGGGGTTGTAGAAGGTGACACCCATGATATTGGCAAGAATCTGGTAAAAATCATGCTGGAAACTTCGGGTTTTGATGTTTTTGATTTGGGCAGGGATATTGCGCCAGCAGCCTTTGTTGAGAAAGCCAAAGAGGTGGGGGCCGATATCATTGCATTGGCAACCTTAATGACGACTACCATGGAAGGAATGGCCTCGGTAGTACAACTTTTGCAACAGCAAAACATCAAGGATAAATATAAGGTTATTATCGGCGGTGGCCCGATTTCACAGGGTTTTGCCGATAAAATCGGAGCTGACGGCTATGCTGTCAATGCTGCCGATGCAGTTAGACTTTCCAGACGGCTTTTGGGCATAGCCGGATAAAGCGGATAAAGATAGGCAATAAAAACCGGATGGAGGTTTAGATATGAGTGTAGTTCAGATTAAAGAACAGTTAACCTCACTGGAGAGAGTGGGTTTAGCCCTACAACGTAAGGAAACCGATCGAATACCGGTGACGCCGCTGTTTTGCGGAGCTTCTCACCGGGTATTGGGAATTACCTATGACAAGTGGTCAACAGATGCTGAACTGGCAACTAAAAGCTTGCTGGCATCGCAGGAAATCATCGGGTTTGATGCTTTTGTTACCCTTGTTGATTTGTCGGTTGAGGCGGCCGATTTTGGCCAGGAAATCATTTATCCTAAGAACAGCACAGCCTATCCTAACTTTGATAATCAGTTTATCACCAATGCCAAAGAATATAGCAAGATTAAACATGTTGATCCGCGCAAAGGCAAGCGTATGAAATCAGTTATTGATATTTGCGCCGGTCTTGCCAAAGCGAAAGGCAAGGAAGTAGCTATTCTCGGGTTCCTCTATGGTCCGCTTGGTGTATTGTCGCAAATTCGGGGACACAAAGAGTTGTTTAAGGATTTGATTCGTCATCCGCAAGAAGTTTTGCAAGCTATAGAAATCATTACTGATGTACTTGTCGAGTATGCCAAGGCGCAAATTGAAGCTGGGGCGCATTCGGTGTGTATTGATCCACTATATTCTTCGCCGACAATTCTTAGTAAAAAGCAATGGGAAACCTTTGAGGGTCCTTACATTGAACGCATTGCCAATGCCATACGGGAAGCCGGCGGCATAGTTACCGTTCATAATTGCGGTAATGGCGTATACTTTGAGGAAGTCATTAAGTGGGCCAATCCGGTCGCTATTTCGGTAGCTTATCCGGCCTATGGCTGCAAGACCTGGGAAGAGCATGCGGAAAAATGGGGCAAAAAAGTGGTCACGATTGGCTATTCGCACCCTGCGAATACCGGTTTGGTCCTGACCCGTGAGGAAATATTGGACGATTGCCGCAGTCAAATTGAACTTTTCCGCAGCAAAGAAGCCGGCTTTATTTTGTCGACCGGCTGCGAGTTTCCGCCTAATGGCAATTTGCTGAGTGCTGTGGCCATGGTAGATGCTGGTAAGCTGTACGGAGTGAATTGGAAGTAATGGGTTATAGTAAAAATGGCTGATTAGTATATAGACTAAAGGCCGGAGGGTTCTGTCTGGAACTACTCCGGTTTTTTGATTTTTAAAGATGTTAAGACTAGGGGGCTGGGACATGAGTATTGAGAGGTTTTTAGTTGGCGCATTTATTGTATTCTTGGTGGGCATTGGAGTTTTGTACAGTGACAGAGCGCCTTTTCGGCAGCAAAATCCGGGTGGACAGCATCCTCCAACCCATTCTGTGTTGCCATTTTATTCAATAGATAATTACCGAGTGTAATGAAATATACGGAAGGAGTTGCTGGAATTTGAAGGGGTTTAAAACAATGGCCTGGAGTGCCGTTTTACTAAGTGCAGTACTTTTACTATTACCCAGGATTATACCGATTTGCACCGGTTTAGCTGGAGGTGGCAGTCCCATGCGCTGCCATTATGCCTTCCAGGCAGAGTTTTTGTTTGCATTGCTGGCATTTATTATAGCTACTTCTTTGTTAGTGCTGCGCACCGCGGAAGCACGAACTTTCGGCGGTTTTTTAGTTTTGCTGATTAGTATTATTATCGCTATATTGCCGCAGCCATGGGCTATTGGCATATGCGTTCATGGCGGGGCTTGCGCAAAAACGGCATTTTTTACGACAATTATTAGTAGTCTACTTGGTTTAACAGGGGCGGTAATTATTTGGTTAACCCGAAAGGGTCAGCAAGATGACTAGGCAGGAAAAATGACTAGTAGTAGTAAACGTATATGAAAGATGCTTATTACTGGTTTTAGTGTAAGTTGGGTTTTACAGCTTACGGAGGGATATATCTTGAGTACAGTAAAGCTGACAGGTATGCCAGAACAGCAGACAGCTAGAAGAATTCCACTAAGCAGATTGTTCTTTCTTTATGTACTTATTGGTTTGACTGGTTTTGGACCAACCCTTGCTGCACAAACAAAAAAACGATTGGTTGAGAATGAACCTTGGCTGCCAGAAGAGGATTTTCTTAATGGATTATCTTTGGCGCAAATTTTACCGGGTGCAACCTTTGTCAATCTTGCTGTATATATAGGCTATAAACTGAGAGGCATGTCTGGTGCGTTAACAGGTTTTTGCGCTATTTTATTAATGCCGTTTTTATTGATGGTGATTTTGTCGCATATCTATTTCTCCTATCATTCTGTGGAAGTCGTCAACGTTTTATTTAAAGGCGCAAGTGTTGTTATTGTTGGGGTCATTGCCAATGCTGTAATTGAATTAGGGCATACTACTGTTCGCGATGGAGGAGCCGGTATTATTGCTCTGGCTGCGGCGGGATTGATGTTTTATATCAAAAATCCCTTTTTAGTGTTATTGGCTGCCGCGATTGCTGGGGTTTTGTTGTATTATCGTTCTTTTCAAATACAAGGTGATTTTTGGGTGGAAAAACGGTTTGTGGAAAAAGATTCCAGGAGTTGTTTGAGTGGCCGGTTATGGGTATTGGCTACTTGGAGTATTATACTGATAATTATCCTGATGGCGTCTATTCCCGCTATTTTCACAAAGTTATGGTGGGTTTTCTTTCAGATGGGAGCGGTCTTATTTGGCGGTGGGTTAGCTATGATTCCGGTAATTCAGCAGGAAATTGTTGATTATTATGGCTGGTTGAATTTGGATGAATTTGCTGTCGGGATTGCGCTTAGCCAGGTTACACCAGGACCTGTCTTGATTTTAGCTGCGTTTATCGGCTATAAAATTGCTGCTGTCGGTGGCGCCATTGTTGCGACATTGGGTATGTTCTCCCCATCATTATTTTTGGTGATGAGTACTGCGGAAATCCATCAAAAAATCAGAAACAACAGTGTAGTAAGAGGCGCTCTCAAAGGGATAGCCGCTTCTTTTATTGGTATGATGCTGGTTATGGTTGTTAGCTTGATTCACAATGCTATAACCGATATATTTTCCTTTATGGTAGCTATGCTGGTTTTCTTGGCATTACGGTACAATAAATTAAGCACAATGATGGCGATTCTTGTCGGAACCATAATATATTGGTGGTTTATTTTCATCCGATGATTAACCAGCTCTAATACTCCCCGCTTCATCTCATTAACAACCTGTAATCCCTGTCCTTGACGGCCAGGGAACAGGTTGTAAAATTCGAAATAAGTTCGCTTTAAGGGTCTCAGGACCCAAGGTTTACTTATGCAAGTGGTGAGTAAAAAGCGGCTAAGCCCTAGCTGATTTCGACTACAATTCAGGCGGCGTTAAAACGCCGTTTGAATGAAGTTAAGCATGAAGTTAAAATAGGATACTTGTTCAATACAAAAAAAACAAGAAAATTCAGAATAAAATAGAGGTTGGCTGCTGATTTTTGTCGAAATATATACTAAGACAAAAAGAAAGAGGGCTGATTTACTATGAAAAGTATCCAGACCAAATTAACAGTTGTTATTCTACTAATTTTTATTATTGCCATGGGAACTTTGGGTGGACTAAATTATTGGAAAGCGCGACAAATGATTTCCGATAGTCTTATTAAGGAAATTGCTACATTGGCGACTGTTTCAGCCAATGATGTTAATGACTGGATTGAGGGACGTAAGCTTGAAGTGACGGGAATTGCACTAGCTCCTGTGCTTCAGAACGGGACTCCGGAAAGCATAGGATCATTTCTAGTACAAGCGGCAAAAAGCAATGGTCGTTATGAAACATTCGGCTATATTGCTCCTTCAGGTATAGCACTTGATTCAAAGGGCGTGAATGTCAATCTTGGTACCCGTCAGTATTTTCAAAAAGCAATGAAGGGCGAAGCCGTTATTTCTGATCCGGTAGTATCTCCAGCAACCGGAGGCCTTGTAGCGGTTGTAGCCGTTCCTGTTAAAGCAGACGGCAAAGTCACCGGGGTATTTTTTGGCAGCATTAGTCTGGACGAAATTTCTCAAAAGACCGCAGAAGTAAAAATTGGCAAGACTGGGTACGCCTATATGATCAAAAGTGATGGATTAACTATTGCCAATCCTGATAAAACGCTTGTGATGAAAGATAATCCTCTCAAAAATGAGAAACTTCCGCCAACCTTGCGGCAAACAGCCGAGCGCATGATTAAGGGAGAATCAGGAATTACAACTTACGAATATAATGGTGTGCAAAAAATGGTGGGCTTTGCTCCTGTCAAAAGTACCGGGTGGTCATTAGCTGTAAGTGTGCCGGTTGCGGAGGCAACGGAAGCATTAGTGGCTTTAACCTGGATTTCATTAGTGACAATTCTTATTGTATTAATCATTACCACATTAATTATCATCTGGTTTGCTCGTCAAATCGCCAGGCCGATTATTGTTTTGGAAGGAGCAGCCAATAAAATCGCCGGAGGCGATTTGTCCCAGTCTAATTTAGATATTAATTCCAATGATGAAATTGGGCGTTTGGCAAAGAGTTTTGAACAGATGACTCAAAATGTTCGGGGATTAATTAAGCAGATTCATTCCGATGCCGAACAGTTGGCTGCTTCCAGTGAAGAACTTACTGCCAGTGCCGAGCAATCGGCGCAAGCATCTAATCAGGTAGCTATTTCTATGACCGAGGTTGCTGAAGGAGCCAATGCCCAACTGGCGGCAGCAACTGACACATCCGCAGTAGTGGAAGAGCTGTCGGCAGGAATTGAGCAAATCGCCGCCAATGCCAATTTAGTTTCCGGTCAGTCTGAACAAGCGGCAGGCAAAGCCAAAGATGGCGGCGCAGCGGTGGACAAAGCGGTCAGTCAGATGAGCCAAATTGAAAATACGGTTAACATGTCAGCACGAGTGGTGGCGAAATTGGGTGAACGATCTAAAGAAATCGGCGAGATTGTCGATGCCATTTCTGGTATTGCAGGGCAAACCAACCTGTTGGCACTCAATGCTGCAATTGAAGCGGCGCGGGCGGGGGAACAGGGGCGAGGCTTTGCAGTTGTAGCGGAAGAAGTTCGCAGACTGGCTGAACAATCGGATGAAGCGGCTAAGAAAATCGCTTCCTTAATTGGCGAAATCCAGATCGATACGGATAAAGCAGTTGAAGCCATGAACAATGGAACTCGGGAAGTGAAAACCGGTGCCGAGGTAGTCAATGCGGCAGGAGTTTCCTTCAGGGAAATTGCTAACTTGGTAACCGAAGTATCCGATCAGGTCAAGCAGATGTCGGCAGCTATTCAGCAGATGGCAACCGGAAGTCAGCAAATCGTCGGCTCAGTCAGGAAAATTGATGAACTCAGTAAGAAATCGGCTGGAGAGGCGCAGAGTGTGTCGGCAGCAACAGAAGAGCAACTGGCGTCCATGGAAGAAATTTCCGTTTCAAGTCGAGAACTGGCATCGCTAGCGCAGGATCTACAGACAGCTGTTGCTAAGTTTCGTGTATAGTTGCCGAACCCGATAGAAAGTTTATGTTATAGCTAAAAAATAGTACTTTTGGACAGTAGACAAAGGGGGAGATATCGTTAATAATAAATAGAAATCAAATTTGCTAAATGACATAATAATAAAATTCGGCTAAAGTTCGGTTGATTAGTGCAGACTGAAGACCAGACTTATTCCTTGGAATAAGTCTGGTCTTATCTATTTTTATATGGCAATAAAGGAGGTGATTTGAGTGGCTCTTTTATCGGAGAAAATCATCATAAAAATCCAGGGTATGTCCTGCAATGGATGCAGAGGCAAGGTGGAAAAAGCTCTTTGGGAAATTGACGGAGTAACATATGCCAGTGTGGATTTAGCAAAGAAAGAGGCTATTGTAACAGGACATGTTGGGCAGGCCGAATTAATCAGAGTAGTAACAGAACTTGGTTTTGAAGCCAGTCTCTAAACTAGACTGTGACAGATGTTGGTAACGCAGTTATAGGGAGAAGAGAGAAATGAAAATAAAGAAAAGAAAACAGTTAATATTTGGCGCTGCGCTGGCTTTTGCTTTTTCCTTTTCCATAGCAGATATAGTTTTAGCGGAGGGAGTTAATTCAACAGCGCAAACCGAAAAAAAACAAGAAGTACATGAAAGTACAGCAGAAAATAGCAAGCAGCAGGCAGCGACCGCGCAGCAGTCTGAAGATATTCCGGTAGCGGAAATAGAGGTTAAAGAGACTAAGGAAGTTAAAACAAAAGAACAAAAACAAGAACAACTGACAATTGGACAGCAGGCTGATGCAGAGGGGATCAATAATTATGTGGTGACACATAACTCAACAGGAAATAAAACAGACACTGCCACCAAAGATTTGCCACAGACCGTATCGGTAGTGAGTCAAAAGGTGATGGAAGAGCAACGTCCTAAGACTGCTGAGCAGGCACTTAGTAATGTAGCTGGTATCAGCAATGGTGGCGGTATTATGAATCCCTATGCCAACTTGTTGCCTATGTTTAATATTCGTGGTTTCCGGGCTAATTATTTCTATGTTGATGGCTTATATGACAACAGTTCAACAGCTGCCGGCTGGCTTGGTAATTTGGACAGAATTGAAGTCCTCAAAGGTCCGACTTCGGTGCTTTATGGAAATAACACACCGAGTGGCATTATTAACTATATTACTAAGAAACCGTTACCTTATGAGTCGTATACTATTGGTCAGGAATTTGGCTCATGGGGTACGAAAACAACAGATATTGATATGTCGATTCCCTTGACGCAAGATAAAAAATGGCTTTCGCGGACAATTATCGAGACAGATGATACAGGGGCATTTCAAAAAGGAGTAAAGAATAAGCATTTTAATGGCAGTATAATCATTCAGGGGCAGCCTCGGGAAAATACGAAATATACTTTTGCGGCTACCTATAATCATTATGATCTAGCCGGTGGTTACATTGGTTCCTTGCCGACAAAGGGGACAATTGATCAACCTTACGGTATAGTGCCATATGACGCGAACTACTATAATCCTAATGTCAGGTCAACTTTTACCGGACGCAGTATTTCTGGCAGGATTGATCATAAGCTCAATGATATTTGGACAGTTAGTTCAGCGTTGCGTTATAGTAACTCAGACTATCATCAGAAATACTTGGGAGCCGAATCTTTTACAGATAACACCTACACAAAAGTTACCCAGGACTACATTCATGCGATTCGAAAAACAGATACGCTGGCCTGGGATACCACCGGCAATGCCAAATTTAAGGCCTGGGGAATCAATCATAATCTGGTGCTTGGCTATGAATGGTCCCGCTATACATTGGCTTGGCCTTACTCCACCCATATATGGGATTATTCCAGTGTTGCTGTGACAAATCCTATATGGGTCGATCCACCGGTAACCGATCCTGCCAGCACGTCTTCAAGCTATTCCATGTACAGACAGGGAGTGTATTTGTCCGATATGCTGGAGTTATCGCCTAAGGTGAAACTTACCGCTGGCATCGGTCACGCGTCTTATGCTTACTCTACCGGGACCAAAACCTCCGGATCAACTTGGCGGCTGGGGACAACCTACGAAGCATCTCCTGGAGTTACCTGGTTCGCTGGGTATTCAACCGCATTTGAACCCAATTCGGCGCAAACTGTTTCTGGTACACTTTTGAACTTTTCACCAAGAAGCGGTGATCAACTGGAAGGTGGCATAAAGGTCGATATCAGTAACAAGGCCAGCGCAACCTTAGCCGCTTATAAGATTCGCTATAATAATATATTGTATAATTTAGGTACCAGCAGCAACCCAGACTACCAGTTGATTGGCGAGCAATCTAGTAAAGGGATTGAACTGGATGTAAATTATGTAATTAAGCCCGGCTGGAATTTGCTGGCTGTCTACGGAAAAAATAATGCGCGGAATACGAATGATAAGAATACAGCTATAATTGGGAAATGGATAACAGGTGTACCTGACCACACTTTTAAACTTTGGACTACTTATGAGATTCAGGATGGTCCGAGAAAAGGATTGGGTTTTGGCGGCGGGATAACCTATGTTGGCAACCGTGCCTTTAATGGCACAAATACACTCTGGCTGGGAAGTTATAGCACTATTGACGGCATTATTTATTATAAAACCAAAGACTGGCGTTATTCCCTCAATCTATATAATCTGACCAATAAGCATTACTGGGTTGATGCGACAGGCGTCAGTGTTTATGCTGGACAGCCGCGTAGTTTTCTTCTCCGTATGGAAAGAACATTTTAAAGAAAGCTGCAAATGCACATGATTGGTTTAAAACGAGAGGAGAACATTTGATGATAACGTCCCCTTATCGAAAGACAGCGGGGATTTCATTGCTCATTCACGGGGTATTGTTTTGCTGGCTGCTCCTGGTTCCCACTGTCCCGGTGTTGCCTAAGGATACATTTGTACCTATTGAAGTTGAAGTTGCAGCAATTGGTGCTGAGAATAAGACAGCTTACTCAAAGGAAGCGAGTCATGCTGCTGCTCAGCGGTTTGAGCAAAGCATTGTGTCGGCTAAAGAATTTTCTCAAAAACAAGTTCCGGTTACCCAGAGGATGGCTGAGGAGCAAATGCCTGCAATTGCTGTGACCAGTGGTGAAGCCCAGGCGGTTGCAGCCGCTGGCAGCCAATCTGCGGCAGGAGATACGAACGGCGAACAAATAGAAAAACCAGTGACACGCTCTTCGACCAGATATCTTTCTGGTTCACGCCCCACTTATCCCCGGGCGGCTTTGCAAGCTGGACAAGAGGGCGTGGTAGTGATTCGCGTCTTGGTTGGTGCAGATGGTTCGGTTGGTACCGTATCAGTGCGGAGAAGCAGTGGACACGATTTGCTGGATGAAGCGGCGGCGCAGGCTGTAAAAAGCTGGCGCTTTGCTCCTTCGCGGCAAGGGGATACGCCAGTGGAAAGCTATTTTGATGTAAGAGTAAAATTTAGTCTGGCTGAAGCACAGGCAACGATATAAAAATATAAGGGGGAATGCAGTTATGGTGGAGGTTATTACAAAAGGTGGGTGGATTATGCTGCCGCTTGTGTTTTGCTCGTTTTTGTCAGTTGCAATTATTTTAGAACGATTATTGTTTTTTCGGCAGATACATGCAGCCGGACAAGCGGATAAAATACTGCAAGTGCTTCAGCAAGGGCAGATCCATGAAGCTCTTGCCATTGTGAAAAATACAAAAGCACCGTTATTGCGAGTTTTGGCAACAGGAATTACTCAGCGTCATAATTCAGCTAAGGCAATGGAGGCGGCAGGCATTGCGGAAGTTGCTGCGATGAAACGGGGATTGCCGGTGCTTGATACTATTATTACGCTGTCGCCGTTACTAGGACTATTAGGAACGATTATTGGCATGATCAGTTCCTTTCAAGTGATGAGTGCAGGTGGCTTGGGACAACCGCATGCGGTTACCGGTGGCGTTGCCGAGGCGTTAATTGTCACGGCAACCGGTATTACTGTGGCGGTAATAACCCTTATTCCCTATAACTACTTCCTCGCACGTATTGAGGGAGAAACCGAAGTTCTCGAGCAATATGCCACAAAGCTGGAAATACTGCTGGATACACTGCCGCAAAGAGGTGACAGGCATGAAGATACCAAGAAGTACGCCTAAGAAGGCCAGAATCGAGATTATTCCAATGATTGACACGATGTTTTTTTTGCTGGTGTTTTTCATGGTGGCCACTCTGGCAATGACCACGCAGAATAGCTTGCCGGTTAATCTTCCTCACGCCAGTGGTGTACAGAGCGATAAACAACAGGTGTTTACACTAACACTGACCAAAGAGAATAAGCTTTTTTACGATAAGGAAGAAATTTTTTCGCCGGCTGATGCTGCTTGGCGTCTTGCACAGCAAGGAAAGGAAAATAAACAAGCCTCGGTGATAATTAACGCTGACCGCAGTGTTGAGCATGGTCGGGTCATTGAACTTATGGATGCAGTTCGGCAAACTGGCATAACCAAAATTGCGGTAGCAGTCAACCCTTCTTAGAACAGGATAAATGCCAGCATAGCATATCCTGGCGAGCAGGGTAGCTAGGTAAGAACTTTGGGAAGGATGACTGTTTTATGGAGAAGGTTACCGGCTTCTTAAGAGGAATATGGAGAATCTCCCGAGGATATTGGCAATCGGAAGAAAAATGGTACGCCAGAATGCTGCTGACGGTTATTGTTGGCCTGCAGCTTCTTGATATATATGTTCTGGTAAAGTACAATGCATGGCAAAATACCTTTTATAACACAATACAGAATCTAGATAAAAGCGGTTTCTTAACATATTTAGGCTATTGGCCAGTATTTACCGTTGTATTTCTTGTTATTGAAATCTATAAGCTTTACTTGCTGCAACAGCTAGAAATCAAATGGCGTAGTTGGTTGACAAATCACTATCTTTCCGATTGGCTTAATAAGCGTACTTATTACTTGATGCAGATAATCGATAACAGCACAGATAATCCTGATCAGCGAATCAGTGAAGATTTGCGATTATTTGTTTTCTCGACACTGGAGCTGCTACTCGGGTTTATAAGGGCGGTTGTATCCTTATGTTCCTTTGCCGTAATTCTGTGGAATTTATCCGGAACAATGGAGATTTCTTTAGGGTTGCAGCAAGTGAGTATTCACGGTTACATGGTATGGGTAGCTGTTGTGTATGCTTTTGCTGGTTCACTTTTGACAGCAATAGTAGGCAATTCTTTGGTTGGACTTGATTATGCCAAACAACGCTATGAAGCCGATTTTCGTTTTAGTATGATGCGTTTGCGTGAAAACAGTGAATGTATTGCTTTTTTTCATGGAGAACAGCGAGAATTGGATAATTTCAACAATAGCTTTACTAAGATTATTGACAATTTCCGTGGAATTATGGTACGTCAAAAAAAGCTTTCATGGGTAACCTTATTACATTGGCGGCTTACGTTCATATTTCCCTATCTGGTTTGTGCACCCCGCCTTTTTAGTGGACAAATGCAATTGGGTGGACTTATGCAGACGGCTAGCGCTTTTACGCAAGTAGAATTGGCGTTATCGTTTTTTATCAGAAATTACTTTTCATTGACAGAGGCATCTTTGGCGGAATTGCAGGCAGTGGTTAATAGATTAACAAGCTTTATGGATCATATGGATCAGATACAAGAAATAGCAAAAAAGAAATCCATTAAAATTTGCCATACGCCTGCGCCGGAGTTTTTGATAACTGGCTTGGACGTGTCATTACCAAACGGTGAATTGCTATTAAAAAAATTAGAATTGCAAATTCAGGCAGGGGATAAGTTGCTGATTACCGGTGCGTCAGGTACCGGTAAAAGCACATTAATGAAGGCCTTGGCAGGTATTTGGCCTTTCGGTCAGGGAAGTATTCACATTCCCCTAAACCAAAAGCTGCTATTTTTGCCGCAAAAGCCATATTTGCCATTAGGAACTTTGCATGATGCAATTATATATCCTTGTGCGGCAAATTTCGTTACTGATGAAAAAATACAGGAAATTATGATAATGTGTAAACTGGGCCACTTAATCCCAAGATTGTACCAGACAGAAAACTGGGCGCAAATACTTTCGCTGGGTGAACAACAACGTGTTGCCATCGCGCGGGTTATATTGCAACGCCCGGAGTGGTTGTTTCTGGATGAAACGACTTCAGCTCTTGATGAACTGACCGAAAAAGCCATGTATCTTTTATTACTGGAGCAATTACCAAAAGCTACAGTGATTAGTGTCGGGCATCGCAGTACTCTAACCGAATATCATAAATTGATATTAAATATTGAGAAAACCGGTGTTTGGAAGCTGGCTGCCTAATTAGTAGTAGAGATATATTACTACATATTGAATTTTTTCTCCAGAAATTGTATAATTTAATATAGTTAGGTTGATCAGAAGACTGAAGGCCAAACGGTAGTAATATCCGTTTGCCTTCAGTCTTTTTATTTTTTAGAGGGTGGTAATCAAATGAGTGATAAAACAAAGTTTAGTTTCCAAACAAAATGCATTCATGCCGGAAATGATATTGACAAAGAAACCGGAGCCATAAGAAGACCGCTCACGATGGCCAATAGTTACCGGCTGCCTGAAGATGCCTCAACAATGAATTGGAGTGATGCAAATCAACTGGTGTATACCCGAAATACATCAGCCAACCAAATTTATCTACAAGAGAAACTGGCTGCCCTGGAGGGCGGCGAAGACTGCGTAGTTTTGGGCAGCGGTGTTTCGGCATTAGCCGGTGTATTTTTTACATTTTTAGAGAAGGATGCTCATGTTATTTGTTCTAATGTTTCTTATATAGCTGTATATAGGTTGTTAAATGAATACTTTCCGGATAAATACGGTATAGAAACAAGTCTGGTGGATACTGCAAATTTGCAGGAAATAAAAGCAGCCTTACGGCCTGATACAAAGATTATTCACATTGAAACTCCTGGCAACCCGACTACGAGAGTAAGTGATATTGCCGCGATTGCCCAATTAGCTCATTCTGTCGGTGCTTTACTTACTGTGGACAGTACGTTTGCTTCGCCGTTTTTACAGCATCCCTTGGAATTGGGAGCTGATTTGGTTATTCATAGTTTGACGAAATATATCAATGGCCATGGCGATGCTATGGGTGGAGCTGTCATCGGGAAAAAAGAACTTATTGATAAAATCAAAGGACAAGCTATGGTCAACCTGGGAGGTGTTATCAGTCCGTTTAATGCTTGGCTCATCATGAGAGGCGTGGTAACATTGCCTTTGCGTATGAAACAGCATAGCGAGAGTGCTTTGGAAATAGCACAGTTTCTCGAGGCACATCCGTCGGTAGAATTCGTAGCCTATCCTGGGCTTACCAGTCATCCGCAGCATGAAATTGCCAAAAAGCAGATGTCCATGTTTGCCGGGGTTATGGCGTTCGGGTTAAAAGCAGATGTCGATACTCACAACAAATTTGTGAATTTACTCGAACTAATTGTTCCCGCTGTATCTATTGGTCATGATGAGAGCCTCATTGTTTATGTTGGACCTAATGATGAAAGAAATCATTTTTATCCGCCTGAGTTTAAAAATGGCCACCTCAGATTTAGCGTAGGATTGGAGGCTGCCGCAGATATTATTAGTGATTTGAAGCAGGCATTTGAAAAATGTGGCCTAGGTTGATGCTGACAAATAGAAAAAGTAATATATTTTGGAACGACATCACTGACTGGAATAACCGGAGGCGATATATCTATCAAAGGTATATCGCCTTTATTTAGTATTTGAAAAAAAAATACTATCTTGCGTATAAGGCGGAACAATGAGACAACAAGAAATGATTGAATCTCATTCAATGAGAATTTTGGCATTATGCATTACGCTGCTTATATTTCTTCCAATTAAAATAGTTTTCGACAGGGTGTCTTTACCTATGGATATCATTATTATCAGTATACTGCTTTTGGCGCTGGCGGTTGGCTCTTTCTTTGCTTATTCAAAGCTGCAACATGAACTTTCAGAAGCGAGAAAAAGCGCAGAAAGAACAAATTATTTAGCATTTCACGACTCTATTACCGGAATGCCGAACAGGAATTATTTCCAGGAGACTTTAACCGAGCTGTTAACTGTCAATAAAGAGCGGGTTGGAGTTATGATGATTGATTTACATGGATTTAGCCTCATTAATGATATTGCAGGACATCAACAGGGGGACAGACTACTTAATGATGTTGCAAAAAGAATGATGCAAAATATCCCGAAAAACTGTACACTTGCCAATGTTTGGGGCGATAAATTTTTACTCGCTATTCCAGGGGTGGTTGGCACAAATCAACTAACTAACTTAGCTGAAAATATTCTGAGTGCTTGCCAGCTTCCTTGGAGTATTGCTTCTCGACAGTTTTTCTTAACAGCCAATATAGGTATATGTGTATCACCTGAGGATGGCAATGATGCGATAACTCTAATGAAAAATGCTGATATGGCTGTTGTCCAGGCAAAAGTACAGGGGAAAAATCAATATAAATGTTACACAGTGAATTTTTCATCAAATGCAATTGAGAACATTGAGATGGGAGCAAAACTGCGTAATGCTCTTGAAAACAACGAATTCTATATCGAATATCAGCCAAGAATTAACCTCGTCTCAGGGGAGATAAATAGTGTAGAGGCATTACTTCGCTGGAAAAACGAGGAACTAGGTATGGTAAGCCCCCTGCAGTTTATTCCTCTTGCTGAGGCTACAGGGCTTATTGATAGTATTGGTGAATGGGTTTTAGTTACAGTATGCC
The DNA here is from genome assembly GCA_017889705.1 of Bacillota bacterium. Classification (GTDB taxonomy): domain Bacteria; phylum Bacillota; class Negativicutes; order Sporomusales; family Sporomusaceae; genus Sporomusa. The sequence goes on from JAGGAB010000016.1 coordinate 34,709, forward strand.
AGCAAATAAAGAGTTGGAATAAGCGCGGCTTTTCTTTGCCTGTTTCTATAAATTTATCCACACGTCAATTTTATCAGCAGAACTTACTAGAATCGATTATCCGTATTTTGGACAAAACAATGGTTGAGCCAGCTCGGCTTGAATTGGAGATTACTGAAAGCATGATTATGCACGATGTTGAACAAGCAATTTCTACGATTAGAGAATTGCGATGTGTAGGAGTACGGATTGCTATGGATGATTTCGGTACAGGTTACTCTTCGCTTACAAACCTTAGACGCTTGCCGCTTGATGTATTAAAGATTGATAGACAGTTTGTACAGGATTTGGAGGAGTCTGCAGAGAGTTGTTCTATTGCTCAGGCAATCATTACATTGGGACATATTCTTGGGCTTACGGTCACCGCTGAAGGTGTCGAAACCGAGGGGCAGTTGTCAAAGTTGAAGAAAATGGGATGTGATGAAGTACAAGGCTATTTTTTTTCGCGGCCAGCTTCTGTTGAATGCATAGATAAAATGTTGCTTGAAGGAAACGAACAGGTAAATAATTTAAAAAATCAGCTGGCGTTAGATTCAAGCTATTTGTAATGACTAAAGTAATCGTAGACAGAAAAAGCCGGATTCTAAATGAAGAATCCGGCTTTTTTCTGTCTTATGGAATTTAACATATTAAACATTGCTGATATTAGCAATGTTTTTCAAGAAACCACTCGATTAGCTGGCGGGCAATGCTGCCTTTAGGCGGAATGTTAGGCAAAGTATTGGCAGTAAACCAGTCGGCAGCGACAATCTCATTGTTATCAATAGTTATTTCTCCACCTGCATACTGCGCGGTGAACGCAATCATCAGCGAGTCGGGAAACGGCCAAGGCTGGTTGCCAAAGTAAGCAATATTATCTGCTTCAATGCCTACTTCCTCCTGTAATTCTCTTCTTACGCAGTTTTCCAGCGTTTCGCCAGGCTCAACAAAGCCTGCGATCACACTGTAGCGTCCAGCCGGAAAGCGACTGGAGCGTGCCAGTAAAATCTTATCCTCGTTAACTACGGCTACGATAATCGCCGGTGAAATACGCGGATACACAGTATGGCCGCAAGCAGGACAGTGTACCGCAAGCTCTTGCGGCGCCTGCGTAACTTGCATAACTTTACCGCAGCAACCGCAGAACTTGTTGATTTTTAACCAGTTCATAATATGAAAAGCACGGTAGGTCATTTCAAAGCAATCGTCGGCAATATGGCCGGATAGCTGCCGTAATTTTTTAAAGCAAAAGCCGGGAAACTGGTCTTTGGCGCATAAATTTGCTGCATAATAGGTATTGCCATTTAGTGATCCGCTGTATTGTACAGTTGTTGTTTTGAGATTCAGCAAGCTGATATCCTGCATGGAAGGAATGAGGATCATGTCAGCCTCTTCCTTTACTAAAAGCTCATCTTCATAAAACAATAATAAACGGGAATCCTTACAGCTATTTCCCGGAGAACTAACACCAAGCTCACAATCCATAATTCAATCACCTCTGCTATGTGAAGTTATAGGTAAGGAAGAAAATTTCCTAAGAACAGCCTTTTATCATTATACAGGATTTTGAAGGTTTTGGGCAGTGGAGGTTGGCTAACGAAAAAAAAGCCAATAGTTGCGGCGAAGAGGGGGTCAGCCACAACTATTGGCAGGGTATTTAATTTGGATGATTTGTTAGTAAAAATTTTAACTGGCAGCTTATTTTAATTTACCGCCTTCAACGACAATATCTTCCGGGTTAATGGTGTCACTATACGCGGGTTTCAAGGTTTCGTTATATGCTTTGTGGATAAAGTTTTCTTTGCCGAGGGTTTCTAATTCAGTATTGATCCAGTCTTGCAGTTCTTTATTGCCTTTTTTAACGGCAGGAGCAATGGTATCAAGACTGCCCAGAGTGGGAACGCCAACGGTAAAGCCGGCATTTTCTTTGGCCCAGGCAAATAATAAGGTGTTGTCATGGGCTAAAGCGGCGCCGCGTTTATCCTTCAAAGCTTCAAAGGCTTCGGTGTTTTGATCAAATTTTAGTAATTCGATGTCAGGATGGTTCTTGGTAAAATAGGTTTCGGCAGTGGTACCTTTATTAACAATCAGCTTTTTGCCTTTTAACTGATCAACTGAGGTAATTGGCGACCCTGAAGGGGATACAACACCAAGTGCCACTTTCATATAAGGATTGGCAAAGTCGACTTTTTGTTTTCTTTCATCAGTTACGGTAAAGTTGGCTAAAATGATGTCAACCTTGTTAGATTGCAAAAACTCAACCCGGCTGGCTGCTTCCACCAATACAAATTCTACTTTGGATTCATCACCAAGCAAATCTTTGGCAAAGCGTTTGGCAATATATACGTCAAAACCTTGGTTCTTGCCATTGGCATCAACAAAACCAAAAGGCGGTTTGTCGCTGAATACGCCAATTTTTATTTTGCCGCGGTCTTTGATTTCCTGGATGCTGCTCTTGCTGGTAGCTTTAGAATCCTGTTTAGCATCAGTTTTGGTAGCTGTTGAACCGCAACCGGCCAATACTCCCACTAAGAATAAGGCACTAAGAATGAGGGCAAAAATCTTTTTACTGTTCACAATACATCTCTCCTTTATTAATTTTGGAATTGGAATATATTTAAAAATTGCTGTGCACGCTCTGTCTGAGGTTTGGAAAAAAACTCAGACGGTTTGGCAATTTCGCAAATTTTCCCGGCATCAATAAAAACAATCTGGTCGGCAACCGCTTGGGCAAAGCCCATCTCATGGGTCACAATGACCATGGTCATTCCCTGTTTGGCCAGGCCTAGGATAACATCCAGCACCTCACGGACCATTTCAGGATCAAGGGCTGCCGTAACCTCGTCAAACAGCATGATTTCGGGATTCATACATAAGGCGCGTACAATGGCAATTCTTTGTTTCTGACCACCGGAAAGCTGCCGGGGATAAGAATCCTTACGGTCAAGCAGTCCTACCCGTTCCAAGAGCTGCTCAGCCTGTGCAAGTGCTTCTTTTTTGTCTCTCTTCTGTACTTGTAAAGGTCCCAGAAGAATGTTTTCTATAACAGTCATATGCGGAAACAGGTCGTAATTTTGGAATACCATACCGATTTGCTGGCGATATTTCTGCCAATTTACCTGTTTACCGGTAAGGCTGTTGCCGGCAAACTTTATTTCCCCTCCCTGAATATCTTCAAGGCCGTTTAGACAACGCAGCAGGGTGCTTTTGCCGCAGCCTGACGGTCCTAAAACAACAACAACTTCACCTTTGTGGATAGTAAGATTAATATCGTCAAGTACAGGCGCTTGGCCGTAAGTTTTATGCAGTCCCTGTATTTCAAGCAGTACTTGGTCATTTACTGTACTAATAATGAACGCCTCCCTAGTTCTCCCATTTTGCTTCCAGTTTTTTCGATAATATTGATAATGGATAACAGATAATGAAGTAGAGGATAAAGATAAAACCGTAGATCCAGAAGGAAGCGGTAGGTTCTTTCAAAATAGATCGCTCGATAATCTGCTGGCCAACTTTCACGACATCAATAACCCCAATCATAACAACAAGAGAAGTGGTTTTGACCATTCTTGTCGATAAATTGATGGCACCTGGCAACAGGCGACGGGTGGCTTGCGGCAGTAATACAAACCGGTAAAGCTGCCAAAAGCTCAAGCCCAGTGCTTTGCCTGATTCTGTTTGGTGTTTTGGCAGTGATTCTAATGCGCCTCTGACAATGTCACCCATTTCAGCTGCACCCCAGAGACTAAAGACAATTACAGCGACCAGTTCACCGTCTAAATGAATGTCCAATATACCAGTTACGCCAAAGTACACGAAAAACAGCCAAACAAGAATAGGGATAATTCTAAATAACTCAAGATAAAAGCGGCAAAGAAAGCGCAACACTTTTACTTTTGATGTTCTGGCCAAGCCAATAATTACTCCGAGTAAGGAGCCCAGAATGATCGATATAAAAGCAATCCGGGCAGTTATCAATAGTCCGCCTAAGAGGCGAGAGAAGTTGCTGCCGTCGGCAAGCACATTAATTCCCGAACTCAGCATAGCGCACCTTCCTTTCCAGCCAGGTCAAGAAGAATGAAAGTGGCAAAAGCAGGATGAGATAGGCAACTACCAGCATCAATAAGGATTCAAAGGTTTGATAGTACATACCGATCAAGTCTTGCGTTACATGCATCAGGTCTGGTATGGCAATGGCACCTACAATTGAAGTTTCTTTTAATAAAAAGATACAATTGGCGCCTAACGAGGGTAGTGTCACTGAGAAGGCTTGCGGTAAAATAACATAGCGAATTAGCTGCCTATTGGAAAGTCCAATACTAAGACCGGATTCGATTTGCGCTTTGCTAACTGACTCAATGCCGCCGCGAAAGGCTTCGGCCATATAACTTCCGCCGAGAAAGCCCAAGCCGACGATGGCACAGGTTTGTTCACTCAGTGTTATTCCTAATTTTGTTAAGCCATAATATAAAAAGAATAACTGAATTAAGAGCGGAGTATTGCGAGAAAGCTCTATGTAGCCCCGAACCAAAGGAGTCAATATTTTGGGTTTATAGTATAAGACAATACTGCATAGCAGGCCGACAACCAAAGACGTTACTATTCCCCATATCGCAAGTTTTAGTGTAAGCCAGGCCGCTTTTTCGTATAGCGGCAAAGCAGTTATTACAAAATCCCAGTTAATATCCATGAATGGATCACTCTTTTCATATAACTTGTTATTTAAATAGATAAATACATGAAAAAAAAGACCAAGTTTCTCCTTGAGAAACTTTGGCCTTCAGTTTGTCTGATCGGCATTACTATGTAACTTTATTTGAGTATATATTAATATAAAGTACGTGTCAAGAGGATTATTAAATCAACACAGTTGCTTACTACCATTACTTCCTATCGGACATGTAAATTCGCAACAACGGCAATATTTGACTACTTGTACGGGTAACTCGAATCCTTCAACATTTTGGCTTTTGGCATTTTCTTCATCGATTTTCATTTGTACATTACAGTCCAAGCGATTATATATTCCTGTGCGACCCGGTAATTCTTCCCTGCCATATTCTCGTGGAGTATATATTTGTTTGCCAAAGGCCTTTTGTGGGCATGCCTGAATACAATATTCCTCACAGTTGGTGCAAGGGTCAAATGAAATTGGCCCTGTGGACGCAAGCTCAATATTAATTGCCAATGCCCGTAGACGAACTCTCGAACCATATTCGGATGTAAGTAGGAGGTTATTTTTGCCAACACAACCTAAGCCTGCCAAAACGGCAGCATCTTTTAAATAGATACCTCCTTTTTCAATATGGTATGGCAAAGCCACAGCGACTATATTATAAGTATTTTGCAGCCAATCCTTAAGATTATTAATAATTGAAATTAGCTTTTTATTACCAATAGGGTTCGATCTGCCATACCAATAATCTAGTTCGGGTTGTGATTCTGGATGAGTATAAGCAACGACAATAACTGATTTAGCTTCTTCCGGCCAATCAACTTCTCCCGAATTTCGAGTATGAATTTTTTGATCTCTGGCACCAACACCGTTGTATTCAGGCATTTTGGGTGCCACAGTAAACGAGGGGGCTTGCATTAAATTTTTTACGTTTGCAATACCGGCAAGAGTCGCCCCAAACTCCTTTGCCTTAACAACAATTGCCTCATTGAACCTTGATTTTTCAATTGTATTCATACATGTAACCTCATATAAGTATATTTAAAGATGAATAAACTACTTCGCTACAGCTAGCTGTTTTCCTTGCCAAACAAAATTATTATTTATCTATTGACAGTATTGCAATTTCTAGATAAAATTAAAAAAATAATATAGCGTAGCTGATTGGAGAACCAAAGGCTAAGAACATACTTGTTCTTAGTCTTTATTTATTTCTAGCAAAAAAGGGAGGGGACTGTAAAAATCATCATCTATATCGCGCTAGAATAATAAAAGTGAAGCATACGTTATTACTTTACCAACAAGTATACGGGAGGAATTTATATGGCAAAAAGATGGTTTCCATTGTTCACAATATCGTTTCTTATTATAACGCTAGTTTTAGCTGGATGCGGAACGCAACCAACTTCTACATCCAAAATATTGAGGGTGGGTTCTGATACTACCTATGCGCCTTTTGGTTTCCAAGATGAAAAAACTAAAGAATATGTTGGTTTCGATATTGATTTAATAAAGGCAATTGGCAAACAACTGGGCTATGAGGTACAACTCCAAGGCATGAATTTTGATGGGTTAATTCCCGCATTAGAAGGCAGTACCATTGATGTAGCTATTTCCGATATGACAATTACGGCGGAACGTTCACAGAAGGTTAATTTTTCAAAGGCTTATTATACAGCGGGTCTTTCCATCGTAGTTAAAGCAGACAATAATTCCATAAAAAGTTTCAAAGATCTTGAGGGCAAGCGGATTGGTGTATCCATTGGCTCAACTGGTGCCGAAGAAGCTCATAAGATTAAGAATGCCAAATTAACTGAGTTCAACAATATTACAGATGCTTTTTTGGACTTGAAGACTGGCGGAGTAGACGCCGTAATCAATGATTCTCCGGTTAATGAATACTATATTCTTAATAAAGGTAATCAGGATGCTAAAATTGTAGGCGAACCGTTGAATTCAGAAGAACTTGGAATTGCAACATCAAAAAAGAATCCGGAACTTGGAGAGAAAATAGACAAAGCATTAGCTGAGTTAAAGAAAAATGGCGAATATGAAAAAATTTACGTGAAATGGTTTGGTAAAAAGCCGCTTCAATAAGCTAAGCTACATTATAAGATATTGTAGCCGATGTAAAAAAAGGGCTTAGCCAAGCTTATGACAATCCCAACGGGTATATTGTACAGATGGGGTGTGCTCTGCCGATTGACACACCGGCGGAAAACATGCATGCTCTGATGGCTGCGGTGCGTCAGTATGGACGTTATCCTTTAAATCCGGAACTTTTTCGATAGCGTAAAGAAGCAAATGTTATTTGTAATTCCCAAAATTTGCTTGACACAATATGAGTAAAGGTCTAATATAAAGTTACAATATAAGTATAAAGGCATATGTAGTTGACTGGAAACAATCCAGAGACAGATTTTTACTGAAATCTGTCTCTTTTTATTTTCCTAACAGAAAGTATTACTTTCTTAAGAACAGGATAAGGGCAACATAGACTTGCGCCATCCTAAAGCTCGACGCAAGCCGTGTTTTCTTTATTATCTGATGACTATCCGCTCTGATACTCCCCCTCTTTTTCCAATTGTTCCTTCGTGGGCAAGCTGAAATCAGGAGCGGTAGTCATTGGATAAAGTCTGAGGCTGTTGTAATCTAAGACTTAAGAGGCTTAGGTAGTTGCAATATAGATTAAGGGGTGATGAGTGTGGCAAAAGTAGCGATTGCCAGTACAGACGGGGTAACAATTAATGAGCATTTTGGCAAGGCAAAGGAGTTTTGGGTATATGAGGTTGCTGAAACCGGCGCATATACATTTCTTGAGCGTCGGGAAATTCCTCAAGGTATTGATGATTCCTCCAATCATCCGGCTAGTAAGGCTATTGAATTGTTGTCAGATGTTGAGGCCGTATTAGTTACCCAAATTGGGCGGCAGGCAGAGCAGGAATTACGGACAAAGGGAATTTTGGCTTTTGCGGTGAACCGTTTGATTGACAAGGCGTTAGAGTCTTATGGTAAACGAGGCAAGTATATCAAAACTAATGCTCCTATAAATGCAACTGCCGGTTGTGGTGGTACGTCATGCGGCTGTTCACGTGGGTGTAGGTAAACAGATAATCGCAAACGGCAAACTTTGCTGATTGGTTAAGAGCTAAAGGCAAAAAGAATTTTAAAATTCTTTTTGCCTTTAGCTTTTTCTACACATTGCATAAAAAATGCAAAGGAGGCTAAGTTATGGCTGTTACCAAAGAAACAAGTATCCGTGAGGTGGTCAGCAAATATCCGAATACAGTTTCTGTATTCCGTAAGTATGGTATGGGATGTTTTGTCTGTGCTGCGGCAAGCTATGAAAATATTGAACAAGGGGCATATGCTCATGAGGTTGATAGTAATGTGCTACTTGCCGAGATAAATAAAGTCATTCAGGAAGAGTAAAGCTTAAGTCATAATGAACAGGAGGAGTGTAAGATGATTAATTTAAAAGAGAATACCTGCCCAACACGGGAACAGAGAGGTAATGGCCTTAATGCCTTTTTTGGAAAAGCAAGTGAGCTTATTAAAGAGGTGAAAGACGGGAAAACCGGTAATCAGGAACGGGCTTTCCAACAAACTTCGGGTTGTCTTTTGAATTTTTATCTAACGCAACGGGTTATGACAATCCACGATTCGGTTATGATTGTCCATGCACCGGTTGGCTGCTCGGTTGTCGGTTTAGGCTATAGGGAAGTATTCCGTAAAGTTCCGGTTTCATTAGGACGCACAGATGACTATGATTTTCATTGGCTGACGACTAATCTAAACGAAAAAGACGTTATTTATGGGGCTGGTGACAAATTAAAACACGCTATCAAAGAAGCACAAGCCAGATATAACCCTAAAGCAATATTTGTTTTGGCATCGTGCACTACTGGCATTATCGGTGAAGATATTGCCGGCGTTGTCGAAGAAATTCAACCAGAAATCAAAGCTAAAATTGTCGCCATCCACTGCGAAGGTATTCGTTCTAAGCTGATCCAGACTGGCTATGACGCTTTTTGGCATGGCATACTTAAGTATTTGGTGAAAAAACCAACCAGGAAACAAAAGGACCTGGTTAATGTTGCCAGTATGTTGTCTTATACCTGGCAAGACCGGCAGGAGATTACTCGTTTGCTGGCTAAAATTGGTTTGCGGCCAAATTTTGTTCCGGAATTCTCCACAATTGAGCAGTTTGAAATGCTTTCCGAGGCGGCTGTTACAGCACCCATTTGCTCTTCCTTTACAGAATATCTTTCCAAAGGGTTGGAACAGGAATATGGAGTACCTTACTTTTTGTATCCATCACCTGTTGGCGTAAAGCATACTGATGAATGGTTACGATCAGTTGCCTATTATACCGGCAAAGAAAAAGAAGTAGAAAAGGTAATTGCTGAAGAGCATGATGAATGGTTGCCTAAGCTGGAGCTTATTAATAAAGAATTTGAGAAGATTGGCAATGGTCAAGATATCAATGTTCTTGGTTCATTGGGACAAGGCAGGCTTCTCACCCAAGTGCCATTTTTTAATGAGCTGGGCGTAAAAACACCGGCAGCTATCTGCCTGGATTTTGATGATTTAGTGGTTGATGAGACTGAAAAATTGATTGAAGAAGTTGGCGATTTTGATATATTGGTTAATACCTTCCAGGCAGCAGAGGTTGCCCATCATACCAGACGTTACAATCCGGACATTGCGCTCACATGCCCGTTCCAGGGAAGCGCCTATAAACGAGACAAAGGTGCAACCAGAATCCATTCTAATAGAGGCGATGCCCGTCCGTGGAGTGCGCAAGCCGGCTATAAAGGAGCCATTGCTGCCGGCAACTTCCTGCTGCAGACTACCAAAAACCGTTCATTCCAAAAAACAATGCTGGAAAAAACACCAGATGTATATAACGAATGGTGGTATCAACAATCTGACCCACTCTATTTTGTAAACAAGGAGGCAAAATAATATATGGCAGCAGTTAAAGAAGAAGCGCAGCTATTTCCGGAGATAATTGAGGCACCACGTTATTCCTGCGCTATGGGGGGAGCGTATTCAGCAGCATTGGCGACTTTCGGTTCAGTCCCTATCCTGCATTCCGGCGGTGGTTGTGGATTTGCTCAAAATTTTGGCCAGAGTTTTGCTTCCGGACTTAATAGTCCTGGTCCGGTTGGCGGCGCCAGTACACCTTGCTCCACACTGGTGGAAGAACACGTGATTTTTGGCGGTGAGGATAAGCTAAGAAAGTTGATTGACAGTACGCTAAATTTAATGCCTGGTGATTTGTACACCGTTATTTCTGCCTGCGTACCGAATTTGATCGGTGATGATGTTGACTCGGTAGTTTCCGAGTTTAAGGACCGTGCATCTATCATTCATGTCAAGACTGCTGGTTTTGCCGGAAATTCGTATAAGGGATATGAACTGTATTTTGACGCCGTTATCGACCAGCTATTGCAAAAACAACCGGTAAAAAACCGGACTGTTAATATTTTAGGTGTTGTGCCAACACAAAATCTTTTTTGGAAAGGCGATTTGCGAAATATAAAAGAGCATTTAAATAAAATTGGCGTAGAGGCTAATATTATTTTTGGCGATTTGAATGGTTTTGACGCCTTAAACAGAATTCCGGCTGCTGAATTGAACCTGGTGTTTTCTATATGGGGGATTAATCCAGCGAAAAAGCTGGAAGAACGTTTTGGTACACCATATCATATTTTCCCTTCTTTACCTATTGGACCTAAAGACTCTACTGCCTTTTTGCAGACTGTTGGACATAAGCTAGACATTGATGATGCAGTTATTACTAAGGTCATAACTGCGGAGGAAAAGGATGCTTATCGTTTTACTGAATATATCGGCAATGTGCTGGTTGTTGCTATACCGCATGCCTATTACGCTGTGGTCGCTGATAGCAGTACAGCAATAGCGATTACTCAGTATGCGACAAACGAGCTGGGCTTTAATCCAGAGGTTGTGATTGTTACTGATGACCCGCCTGAAGAATATCGTGACACCATTACTCATAATTTAACCGAGAATTTGGAAAGTGTATTAAAGCCTAACGTGGTTTTTGAAGTCGATTCCCATAAAATCAGATTGTTGCTGCGTAATTATACTGTGCAGGTTGTATTTGCTAGTTCGCTGGAACGGTATATTTCCGAAAAAGAACTTGGTGGTGCGTTATTTTTGGGCGTAGCATTTCCCGCTTATGACCGGCTGATTGTTGACCGCAGTTATGTTGGTTACCGGGGTGGATTGAACTTAATGGAAGATCTTATGGTAAAATATGGTGGACCACTATAGCAGATTGAACCGGATTCTACAGAGAATTCGGTTTCTCTCTGCTTCGGTATTCTTATGATATGTAGGTGCTTGCAATATGGGGGAAATGAAAAATGTCATATAAAATAGCGGTGGCGAGTCTGGACGGAAAATTTGTCAATGAGCATTTTGGCAGAGCAAAAGAATTTCATATTGTGGAAGTCAGCGAGAGTAAGTATGAATACCTGGAAACTAGAAAAAATATGCCAGCTAAACAATATGATAATCGCCATGATTATGCAATATCAGAGGCAATTGAATTGATAGCTGACTGTCGCTTTGTGCTGGTTAGCCAAATTGGACCAGGTGCCGAGAAGACATTAACAGCCAAAGGCATTAAACCTTATGTGATTCCAGACTTTATTGATGATGCTTTGCGACAAATTATTTCCTCAAATAAAGAGGAATAAAAGCCCAAGAGAATAAATGAAGACTTAATTCAGACGGCGTTTCGACGTCGCCTGAATTCTAGTCGAAATTATCCAGGGACTTAACCGCTCTTGTACTGACCGCTTATAGAGCGGGCGTATTAGAGCGGATTAGTCATCGGACAAATAGAATTAAACACATAAAAAGAATTAACACATAAAAAGAATTAACCATTGACAAGGGAAAATAAACCATGTATAATTCAATTTAATTTAAAATAAAAAATCAGCATTGCTGACTGACCAGTAGGAATCAGAGGCTGTGTTCCATTACTTATGGAATACAGCCTTTTTATTTTCCTAACAGAAAGTATAACTTTCTTAAAAACATGATAAGGGCAACATCGACTTGCGCTTTCACTAACGCTCGGCGCAAGCCGTGTTTTCTTTATCAAAATAAAATAACCAACATATATGCAAAGTTGACCAGAGATACTGGAGGCTTGGTTTTATGCTTATTTTTGCTGAATAAGTATAAAACCAAGCTTTTGTATGTAAATCTCGCTAATAAAGTGAGGCAGGAAGCAATGATTATAGTGGAAAATTTGAGTAAGACATATGTTACGCCTACCAGCACAATAAATGCTTTGAACAAAGTAAATCTGCAAATTCAAAAAGGAGATATTTTTGGCATTATTGGTTTTAGTGGAGCAGGGAAATCAACTTTGATCAGATGTCTTAATCGCCTGGAGGAACCTGATGGTGGAAGCATTTCTATTAAAGGCCAGGTAATTACCGATATGGATAAAAACCAGCTGCGCCAGGCAAGACGAAAAATAGGTATGATTTTTCAGCACTTCAATTTATTTGATGCTAAAACCGTATTTGAAAATGTTGCTTTTCCTTTGGAAGTAGCCGGCTATCCTTCGCAGGTTATCCACAGCAAGGTACAAAAAATTCTAGAGCTAGTTGGCTTATCCGATAAAGCCCAAGCATATCCGTTGCAATTAAGCGGGGGACAAAAACAAAGAGTGGGGATTGCCAGGGCGCTGTCTAATGATCCGGATGTTTTATTAAGTGATGAAGCAACATCAGCGCTTGATCCGCAAACTACGTATTCCATTCTGGAGTTACTAAAAGATATTAATGAAAAATTGGGAGTAACCATTGTATTAATTACCCACGAACTTGATGTACTTAAGCATATTTGTAATAAAATGGCTGTTATTGAACAGGGAGAAATTACTGAAACCGGACCAGTAGAACAATTTTTCTTAAATCCTAAAAGTGATACGGCAAAACGGTTTATTAGTATTCTGCAGGAATTCCAATCCCAAAGAATCTATCGGGAGGGGGAAGGAATTTGAACGAAGATTTGTTGGAGCTGCTACTAACTGGCTTTGGAGAAACCGTGTATATGGTGATATTAGCTACTATGGCTGCTCTTATATTGGGAATGCCGCTAGGTGTTGTTTTAGTAGTAACAGATAAGGGACATGTGATGGAGTCACCAAAGCTTAATAATATGCTTGGGACAGCGGTTAATATTGTCCGGTCATTTCCCTCGATTATCTTAATTGTGATTTTACTTCCTTTAGCAAGGTTTATTGTAGGAACGACTTTGGGGGCAACTGCGGCTATTGTACCGCTTGCTATTGGATCAGCCCCGTTTATTGCCAGGATTATTGAAAATTGTTTAAAGGAAGTAAGCTTTGGAAAAATTGAAGCCGCGATGGCAATTGGTGCCAATCCGCTTACTATTATCACTAAGGTATTGATTCCTGAGGCCTTACCGGCACTTATCAGAGGGGTTACCTTGGCGATTATAACCATAACCGGCTTTACGGCGGTAGCCGGTGCTATTGGTGCCGGCGGATTGGGAAGCTTGGCAATACGGTTTGGTTACATGCGATTCAGGGATGATATTATGCTGGCTACCGTTATCACTCTGGTTCTTCTGGTTCAAGGTGTACAGTGGGGAGGTGACTGGATCGCCAAATATATAAACAGAAAAAGATACAAGTTTGATTAGAAAAATGGGAGGGTGATTTTCATGTTGAAAAAGAGTTTATTTAAAGCAATTTTACCTGTGATTTCTATCATATTAGCAGGAAGTGTATTTGCTGGTTGCTCATCAAACAGTAAGCAAAGTACGCAGCCTTCTTCAACCGCAAAACAAGAGGTTACCCTTAAGGTTGGGGCAGCAGTGGTACCGCATGCAGAAATATTGAACTTTGTTAAACCTAAACTTAAACAAGAAGGAATTAATCTGGAAGTTGTTGTGTTAGATGATGAAGCTCAACTAAATCCGGCGTTGCAAAATAAACAAATTGATGCTAACTATTTCCAGCATGTCCCCTACTATGAGTCAGTCGCCAAAGAAAAGGGTTACAATTTTGCTGTAGCAGCAAAAGTCCATGTTGAGCCGATTGGCTTTTATTCACAGAAAATAAAAACCAAAGAAGAGCTTAAAGAAGGCGCTAAAATTGCCATTCCTAATAATCCGTCCAATGAATTTCGGGCGCTGGCTTTATTACAGGCTAACGGACTTATTAAGCTAAAAGAAGGTATTGCTAATTTCTCCGCAACTCCCCGGGATATTGTCGACAATCCGAAAAAACTAAAATTTGTTGAAGTGGAAGCGGCTCAGCTTGCACGGTCTTTACCTGATGTTGATGGCGCCATTATTAATACTAATTATGTTTTAGAAGCCAAGATAGATCCGAAAAGCGCCATTTTCAGAGAAGATGCAAACTCGCCATATGCCAATGATTTATTTGTAAGGAAGGGTGAAGAAAGCCGTCCGGAAATAAGGAAATTGGCCGAAGTATTGACTTCGCCAGATGTTAAGAAATTCATTCAGGATAAGTATGGAGTTGCTGTTGTGCCGGCATTTTAACTAAGTACGGTCTATATAACGTGTTACGTTTGGGTAAGCGGGTGGCATTGGCGACTGTGAAAAAGTAGGCAATCACGATAAGGTATTCAATGCATCCGCTGCTTGAATCTGCAGATTTCTTAAATAAAAATAGTAAGAGTATATTTACATGACAGGGGGAGGACTTATGAGTAGTGTGAACATTGACGCGGCTGAGGTTCCTGTTAGGGAAGCACGTCTTGGTTCTATTACCGGCTTTGAGGGAACTGCAGGAGAATTGGTTCGTTGTGCACAGTCCGGCAATCTGAAAGACGGCAGCCGTAGTTTTAGTCAGTGCATGGGATGTAGTTCAATCAATGCATTTTGCCAGCTTTCTATGATTCAGGATGCTGTTGTTATCAATCATGCTCCGGTCGGATGTGCCGGGGATTTCTTTACCTTTAATTTTGTGTACCGGGTTGGTCAGATGGAAAGAAAGTTACCACCGGTGATTGGCCGGTATTTTAATACCAATATCGAAGAACAGGACACAATCTTTGGGGCTACAAAAAAGTTAGAGCAGACTATTCGTGACGTATATGATCGTGTAAAACCCAATGCCATATTTATTACGACATCATGTGCTTCAGGAATTATCGGGGACGATGTAGACGGCGTGGCAAATGAGTTGTCGACTGAACTGGGGATTTCGGTAGTTGCTTGTTTTTGTGAGGGATTTAAATCGAAAATCTGGACTACAGGCTTTGATTCAGCCTACCATTCTATTGTAAGAAAAATAGTAAAACCACCCAGGCAAAAATCCAATAAGGTTAATATCGTGAATTTTTGGGGCAGTCATATATTTGATGATTTGTTGAAGAGATTGGGTTATGAAGCCAATTATATTATTCCTTTTTCAACAATATCGCAATTAGAATATATATCGGAAGCAGCAGCAACTATTCAGATTTGCCCGACTCTTGGAACCTATATCGGGGCAGCGCTAGAACAGGTTTATGGAGTGCCGGAAATTAAATCACCGCCGGCTTATGGAGTTATTGGTACAGATAGCTGGATGAGAGAACTGGGAAAAGTACTTGGGCGTGAGGCCGAGATTGAAACAATTATTCAGGAAGAACATGATCGGGTTATACCTCTGCTTGACGCATACCGCGAAAAATTACGCGGCAAAACTGCGTATCTTACTGCCGGCGCAGCCCACGGGCATGCATTAATTGCTGTGTTAAAAGAACTAGGGCTGGAAGTACAAGGCGCAGCTATTTTTCATCATGATCCTATTTATGATAATGGAGATAAGACATCTGATGCTTTGGCTCATGCTGTGAGTGCCTATGGTGATGTTGCTAATTATAATGTTTGCAGCAAGCAAGCCTATGAACTTGTTAATATTTTAAATAGAGTGAGACCAGATATTATGATCGCCAGACATGGCGGGATGACCCTTTGGGGAGCTAAGCTTGGGATTCCTACGCTGTTAATTGGTGATGAACAATTTGGTTTTGGTTATCAAGGAGTGCTTAATTATGCAGAACGCATTGTGGAGACGCTTGATAACAAAGAATTTGTTACTAATCTGGCAAAACATAGCACAATGCCTTATACAAAATGGTGGCTGGAACAGAATCCATTCTCGTTTCTCAGAGGTGACTTAGATGACAAAGTTTATTGAGCAACCACGTTATTCCTGCGCATTAGGCGCACAGCAGTCGGTAATCGGCATCAAACGGGCAGTACCGATTTTACATTCAGGTCCTGGCTGCGGTGACAAAGTCAGCCGTCTGCTGGGGCAAGGAGAAGGTTATGCCGGCGGCAATACTGTGCCCTGCACCAACGCCAGTGAAGCAGAAATAGTTTTTGGCGGTGAAGGAAAACTGGAAAGCGTTATTGAGGGTGCATTTAAGGTAATTGATGCTGACCTTTATGTAGTGCTTACCGGATGTACCTCTGATATTATCGGTGATGATGTCGGGCAGGTAACAGGCAAATATCAGGCAGAGGACAGACCGATTGTTTATGCGGAAACCGGCGGTTTTAAAAGCAATAATTATGTAAGCCATGAAATTGTAGTTAAAGCTATTATTGACCAATATGTCGACAAGTTCAAAACAGGAACTACGCCCATTAAACATTTGGTCAATGTATTTGCTACTATTCCTTACCAGGATCCTTTTTGGAATGGTAATTTGGAAGAATTTAAAAGAATATTAGAAGGAATCGGGCTAACTGTTAATATCCTGTTTGGGACAGCCTCGCGCGGAGTAGAAGAATGGAAAACCATTCCGCAAGCCGAGTTTAACATTGTGATTAGCGCCTGGCCAGGACTAGGTATTGCCAACCATCTTGAAACCAAGTATGGCACGCCCTATATTCAGTTTCCATATCTGCCAATTGGCGGCGGGGAAACAACGCGGTTTTTACGGCAGGTGGCGAAGTTTGGGGGACTTGAACAGGAACTGGTAGAGGGCTTTATTAAAGGAGAAGAGGAAAGATTCTATACCCATATTGAGAGAATGGCTGATTTTATGCTTGAGTTCAGATATGGTATTCCACGACGGTTTTATACTATTTTAGATGCTTCTTATGCTATCGGGTTTTCCAAATATCTGCTGAATGAACTAGGTATCATACCGGCAAAACAATTTGTTATAGATGATACACCGGAAGAGTTTCAGCAGGCGATCAGAGAGCAATTCAAGGCTATTTCTGAGCTGCGTTCGGCGGAGGTGGATTTCTTAGTTGATGGCGGTGCTGTTCAGGACCAAATTCGCAGTGATGCTCGCAAAAGCCGGGCATTGATTGTGGGGAGCAGCTGGGAAAAAGATTTAGCCCAGGAAATCGGGGCAGACCTTTTGATTGTCAGTGTACCGATTGCCCACCGGCTGATTTTAAACTGCGGCTATGCCGGTTACAATGGCGGTCTTAGAGTAATAGAAGATATCTATGACAGAGTGCTTGACACATATAGATAAGATAAATACATCACATTATGATTCCTTAAACATGTCTACGAGGTGAAACGATTATTATGAGCATTACAAAAGAAAAAATAGTTGAATATGCCCAGAACTTGGGAGCTGTTCTAGTTGGATTTGCACCGTCTTCCCGCTGGGATGAGTATGGGGAAGTAGCTGATGCTTATCGCCCGAATGAAATTTGGCCGGAAACCAAAACGGTAATTGTTTTAGGGGTACCGATTTTGCTGCCGATTTTGGAAACTACGCCGTCGATCAATTATCTGGAACAATATGATACCAGTAATATTTTACTTGATCAATTGGCATATCGGCTGGCTGTATTTTTGACTGAGCAAGGTCATGCATCGATCTTCTTACCACGTGACGGTTATGGGGATATTCATGTTCTGGTAGATAAGCCGGTTGCTGCATTTAGTCATGTATTTGCTGCAAAATATGCCGGGCTGGGTACGATTGGCTATAGTCATATGGTGTTAAATGAAAAGTATGGGCCACGGGTTCGCTATGTTTCGGTATTTACCAATCTGGAAGTAGAGCCAGATGTGGTAATTACCAAGGATTTGTGCACAAAATGTGAGATTTGTAAAAAGTTGTGTCCGTCTGGGGCTTTTACTACCCGGGAAGATCAAATTATTGCAGACATGAACAAGCAGGCTTGCTCCGAGTATCATGTCACCCTTTGCGAGGAACATCGTTATCCCTGCGGGGTTTGTAGTAAGGTCTGCCCAATCGGACAAGACCGTAAGCTGTTTAACAGTAAAAATATCTCGTTGTATCTTAAGGAAAGGGAAGCAATCACCCAAGATCCTAATGATCCTGAATATGCCAGATGGGTACATGTACGACAACATGGCTCAAAAGGCAACAGGATAATTTGACAAAGCATACTGGTAAAACACCGGATTGCTGGCAATATAAGTCTTATTTATTTTGGTTGAGAAAACATGGCGGGAACTAGGAAAGCCATTATAATGCTACGCAATTATGTGCTGGTCAGGAGACACCTGAAGGCCAAGATTCCCTCGAATCCGGGCTTTATTTTGTCTTCCTGACTTTCTTTAATATAAATGAGACTTGATTCAGATGGGGTTTTAACCCCGTCTGAATCTTAGTCGAATTATCCAGGGGCTTAGCCGTTCGCCTGTGCCCGTAGGGGTATTACTCCCCCACTCACGATGGGAGTATTAGAACGGGTTAGTCATCGGATAAAGCATTAAAGCATGTAATCAAATTATAACGAGGAGCGATGACATACGAATTTAATCAACAAAAAAACAATTATTGATCAAGCACAGTCGCTAGGAGCGGAGCTTGTAGGTTTTGCTCCGGTAGAAAGATGGGAAGAGTTTGGTGATTTGCCGGAAGAGTTTTATCCACATAGGGTATGGCCTTTGGCAAAGACTGTAATTGTATTGGGAGTTCCGGTTTGGCTGCCGATTGTAGAAGCGGCACCGGCTCAATTGGGACGAGAACAGTATACGATAACTAATGAACTTCTCGATGAAGCCGCATATCGGCTAGCCGCTTATTTAAACCGGAATGGTCACGCAGCTATTAATATTTGCCGGGATGGCTATGGTGATTCCGATGTGTTAATGGAAACTCCGGTAGCAGTATTTTCTCATGTATGGGCAGCGCACTATGCCGGTCTTGGTAAGGTAGGCTGGAATCATACCCTGCTAACCCCGCAATTCGGTCCTAGGTTACGGTTGGTATCGATATTAACAGCACTCGAATTACCAGGAGATCCCATGCTTGAAAAAGATCTATGCACACATTGCATGCTCTGCCAAAAGATTTGCCCGGCTAATGCATTGGCAGGGGAGCGCACAGATCTATATGCCGATATGGACAAACGGGCTTGCACCGGTAATGGCAAACGCCTGCGCAAGGCCTATCGTAATCCTTGCGGTTTCTGCATCAAGGTTTGCCCGGTAGGGAAAGATCGTCAGCTTTTCCAGAGTACAAATGTCCAAAAGTATTTCAAAGAACAGGAAGTTCTTGCCCAGAATCCGGATGCACCAGAGTACCGGTCCTGGCAGCACTTGCGAAAATATGGTGGATATGCGCTAGAAGAGGAAATACAAGCTGCGCAAAGGATTGGAAAATAAGAGGAGGATTACTCTTGATAATTCAAAAACGAAAGCATCTTTTGACAAGTTTACTTAGTATAGTTGCACTTACTACGTTATTTGTAGTGGGCTGCGGATCTGGGAAAAGTACTGAAACTACCGCTAAGTCAGGAGGCAAGGCAGTGGTTGAGTTTAAATACCCGGACAATCCTTCTTTTGATTTATTTTATATCGCAGATGAATTAGGCTATTTTAAAGATAGCGGTGTTCAACCCAAGTATGTAGGAAGAATAGCAGAAGGGCAAATTATTCCATCTGTAGGAACCGGTGCTATTGATTTTGGCAATCGGCATACTCCGCTGGTAATAGCGGCTATTGCCAATGGCTCAGATGTGAAAATTATTGCTGCCGGAACCAAGTCTACTAAAGAATCACCACATATGAAATATTTTGTTAAGACTGATTCGCCCATTAAAGATTTGAAAGATTTAGTAGGTAAAAAAGTAGGGATTAATAGTTTTGGTGCTTGCTCT
This sequence comes from Bacillota bacterium, assembly GCA_017889705.1. Taxonomy (GTDB): domain Bacteria; phylum Bacillota; class Negativicutes; order Sporomusales; family Sporomusaceae; genus Sporomusa. The sequence goes on from JAGGAB010000016.1 coordinate 54,549, forward strand.
GAGTATGTTACCAAGAAACTTCTTCAGGACAATGGTTTAGAAGGTAAAGTGGAACTCATTCAAATTCCGAACGATCAATTGGATCAAGTTCTAAAACAAGGTGTTGTTGATATTTCAATTATTCATCCGCCACAATCCGGACGGGCGGAAAAAACACCTGAATTGCGGAAATTATTCAGTGACTACGATATTGACCAAGGCATCAGCGGTATGAATCCAATTACGGTAAATGGCAAATTTGCCAGAGAAAACCCGGAAGCCATGAAGACTATTGTCGGCATTCTGGCCAAGACGGCGAAATGGGTAAACGAACACCCGGATGAGGCCCGTGGGATTATTGCAAAAAGGTTGAAAATGGATATAAATCTTGTGGAAAACTATGGCTACTATAGCGATCAGATTATTCCTGCGCCGGAAGTCAATTACTGGATTGACCGTTTGATTGCGGAAGGCAAGATCAGTCAGGGGCAAGTCAAGCCGGAAGCAATTTATACCAACGAATATAACCCTAATAAAAAATGAACCAGTTAAGAAGCGGAGGGGGGAATCAAGTGACTAAAATTGAAGCACATGATGTGTACAAAGAATTTAATGTGATAAATGAGGCAGGAAAACACGAAAAGTTAGTTGTTCTCGATAATTTTGATCTGGAAGTGAAACAAGGAGAATTTTTGGCTATTCTTGGGCCCAGTGGCTGCGGTAAGTCCTCATTTCTAAATATCTTAGCAGGACTAGACCGGCAAAACAGTGGTGATATATTGATTGATAAACAGTCTGTGCTGGATAATAAGTTTGACCGTGGCGTGGTATTTCAGGGCTATGCCCTTTATCCCTGGCGGACAGTATTGGAAAACGTGGCAATAGGACTAGAAATCCGCGGTGTTGGCCGCCAAGAACGGGAGCAGATCGCTTATGAGTATTTATCGTTGGTTGGATTGAAACAGTTTGCTAAGAGACGGCCGCATCAGCTATCTGGCGGAATGAAGCAACGTGTGGCAATTGCCAGGGCATTGGTGTATCAGCCGGAAATATTACTGATGGATGAGCCGTTTGCTGCTTTGGATGCGCAAACAAGAGAACTGTTACAGTTTGAATTGCTGCGCATATGGGAAGCTGATAAAAAAACCATTATATTTGTTACCCATAGTATTGATGAAGCAATTTTGATGGCAGACCGGGTTGCAGTAATGACTGCCCGTCCCGGTAAAATCAAGGAAATAATTGATATTTCACTACCCAGACCCCGTACCGGGGAAATTCGCAATTCACCTGAATTTATCCAGATACGACAAAAAGCCTGGAATCTAATAAAAGATGAAGTCATTCGAGCTCAAAACCTCGAAGACGATGATAATACGGATAAGGGCAGTTTTAAGAAACAAGGGGATGAGCAGAGTCATGAGAAGGTTAGCTAGTCACATTAACGGTACTTTGGAAAGAAGTTTGGGAATTGTACTATTGTTGCTGTTATGGGAAATTGCACCGAGAATTGGTCTGGTTGATATTACCTACCTTAGTCCTCCTTCTAAAGTATTGGTGGCATTAAGTGGATTGCTCACTTCCGGTGAGTTGGGAGTGCATGTGTTGAGTAGTCTGAAGCGCGCGCTGGCGGGTTTATTTTTAGCAGTAATCGTAGGAACGGGGTTTGGACTATTTATTGGTTCTATAAAACGAATCGAGAGAATACTGGATTCCGTATTTCAGACTTTTCGCCAAATGTCGGCGTTTGCCTTATTTCCGGTTTTTATTTTGTTCTTTGGGATTGGTGAAGTATCTAAAACCATTATAATCTTTTGGGCTTCCCTGTGGCCGGTGCTGCTCAACACGATTAATGGCGTGAAAAATGTGGATAAACGCTGGTAGACTCGGCTAAATCTATGGGAGCTTCTCAATATTTTATTTTCACCAAAGTCATACTGCCGGCAGCAGCACCCGGTATATTTACAGGAATACGGTTAGGCGGTTCTTATTGTGTCATGTCACTGGTAGCTGCCGAAATGATTGGCGCTCATTCCGGGCTTGGGTATTTGGTGTTGTACTCACAGGAAACATTTAAAATATCTGATATGTATGGTGCCATTGTAGGGTTAGCATTAGTTGGTCTGGGGCTAAACTACGCGCTGACTTATATCGAAAAAGTACTGTCAGGCTGGAATGAAGAGACAACTATAAACGGGTAAAGTTAGCTGATTAGTAAACAAAACTAAAGGCTAAGATTGCACAGTATGTGTATTCTTAGCCTTGTTTGTATTTTAAGGAGGTTATTATTATCAATATTGAAACGAAAGCAATTCATTTAGGCCACGAAATTGATCCTGCCACTGGTGCAATTGCTGCTCCTATTTATCTTAGCACAACCTATGAACGTGATGCGGACGGTTCTTATCCACGTGGTTATAGTTATAGCCGCACAGATAATCCCAATCGTCACAATCTCGAAACAGTTATTGCCGGACTCGAGGGTGGAACTGTAGCAGCGGCCTTTTCGTCCGGACTTGCCGCAATCGGTGCAGTTTTTCAGGCGTTGTTACCTGGGGACCATGTTATTGCCCCCGAAGTCTTATATCATGGAACAACAAGAATATTGAAAGATATATTCTCGCCATGGAATTTGCAGGTAACCTTTGTTGACACTTCTGATGCGGCCAAGGTAAAGAATGCCGTCAAAGGCAATACGAAACTGATTTTTGTTGAAACTCCCTCAAATCCAACCTTAGCAGTCACTGACATTAAAGCAATCGCTGATATTGCCCATGCTGCCGGCGCAATATGTGTATGTGATAATACCTGGGCGACGCCGGTATTGCAGCGGCCATTAGAATTCGGGGCTGACTTGGTAATCCATTCAACAACCAAATATTTTGGCGGACACAGTGATGTGCTAGGGGGAGCAGTTGTTAGCAGCCATGATGATGAATTTTTTGGACGAATCCGCAAGATTCAGCAAATAGGCGGAGCTGTGCCGTCGCCGTTTGATGCTTGGTTGTTGTTGCGGGGAACGCAAACATTGCCGTGCAGAATTCGCAATCATTCGGAAAGTGCCGGGAAGATCGCGGAATTTTTGTCTAATCATCCGCAAGTGGAGCGTGTTTATTATCCGGGACTTTCTGAGCATCCTGGCCATGAAATTGCCAAAAAGCAAATGTGCCAGTTTGGTGGTATGCTCTCCTTTGAAGTGAAAGGTGATAGACAACAGGCGCTGGAAGTAGCCGGTAAGCTTAAGATAATTATTCGCGGTACCAGTCTGGGTGGAGTGGAAAGCTTAATCGAACATCGTAAGTCGATTGAGGGACCGGAAAGTAAAACCCCGGATACGCTGCTGCGATTATCAGTCGGTCTGGAAAATGTTGATGATTTAATCGAGGATTTGTCGAATGCATTGGGATGATTGCTAAGGTAATCTTTCCGGGATGGTGATTGTTTGGTAAACGATGAAATTAATAATTTGATAGCAACAAAATTTGATGAGGTTGTAGCGCTGCGGCGGCGGTTTCATGAATTTCCGGAAATCAGCGGCAAAGAATTCATTACCCAGCAAACTATTATGAAAGATTTGCAAAAAATGGGTTTAGAGCCACAGCCTATTGCAGACACCGGTGTAATCGTCAATATTCGCGGCAACAGGCCGGGGAAGACGGTCGCAATACGCGCAGACATGGATGCACTGCCTATTCATGATGAGTGCGGGCATTCATATCAGTCTCAGTTGCAGGGGGTCTGTCATGCCTGCGGTCATGACGGGCATATGGCAATAGCACTTGGCGTGGCCCGGGTTCTGCAACAACTGAAGAATGACTTTGCCGGTGAGGTGCGTTTGTTATTTCAACCTAGTGAAGAAGCGGCTCCTGGCGGCGCTGGTGACTTAATTGAAGCAGGCGCTTTGGCGGGAGTGGACTATATTATCGGTGCTCATTTATGGCAGCCGCTGCAAACCGGAACAATTGGTATTGCGAGAGGGAAGATGCTGGCAGCAGTAAACAAGTTCACAATAAAAATACTGGGCAAAGGCGGACACGGCTCTTTGCCGCATCAGACTGTTGACCCGATACTAGTTGCAACACAGTTGGCGCTTGCTTTACATACGATTGTCAGCCGGAATATTGATCCCCTGGAAGCGGCAGTGCTGTCACTTGGTATGATTAAAGCAGGTGATGCTTTTAATATTATTCCGGATACCGCTGTTATTGAAGGAACAGTGCGATGCTTTGAACAAGGTGTTATGGATTCGATTTTTCAGCGTATTGATGATCTGGCAAAGGGTATTTGCGCTGCCTATGGAGCAAGTTATCAGCTGGAAAGAAGGCAAGGACCGTCTGCGCTTAAAAATACTCCGGAGGTTGTCAGTTTTATTCAAGCAGCAGGCCGAGAAGTTTTGGGCCAGGAAAACGTTATTGAGGTGCAGCCGGTGATGATTAGTGATGATTATGCGCTATACTTGCACAAGGTTGCCGGAGCTTATTTTTTTGTAGGCTGTGGTAACAAAGAAAAAGGAATTATATATCCGCATCATCATCCTAAATTCGATATCGATGAAACAGGATTAAAATATGGTGTGGAAATTATGACTAGAGCGGCATTAAAACTGCTGGCATAACCCGGCTTAAATAATTTTGCTAAGGGAGAGATTGAAAATGAATAAAAGAGTAAGCATATTGACGACTTTATTGATCATGATAATCACGGCTGCTTTATTGACAGGATGCTCCAATTCTAATAAACAGACTAATTCAGGCAATCAGCCAGCACAACAAAGAACTCAAATTAAGTTGGGAGTAACTCCATCTGTTTCGGAAGAAGTGGCACGTAAGGTGAAAGAGGTGGCCGCTAAGGACGGGCTGGATATTGAAGTAATAGTATTCAGTGATTATACGCAAGTAAATCGTGCATTAGCAGAAAAGCAACTGGATGCAAACTCGTTTCAGCACACTGGTTTCTTCGAAAATGATAAAAAAACTCATAACTTGGATTTAGTAAAAATCGCCGATACCTATACATTACCTGCGGCTATTTATTCTAAGAAGATCAAAAATGTTTCCGAACTTCCTGATGGCGCGACAGTAGCTCTTGCCGGTGATCCGGCCAATACGGCTCGTGGATTATATCTGTTTGAAAAAGCTGGTTGGATAAAATTACGTGAAGGTGCAGGCGTAAAGGCGACGGTTCGAGATATTGTAGACAATCCGAAAAAACTGAAATTCAAAGAGATGGATCAGGCAATGGTGTTGCCAATGTTGGGTGAAGTAGATGCAGCCGCAGTAAATTCAAATTTTGCATTGGCTGGCGGGTTAAATCCGCAAAAAGATGGGCTTGTGGTTGAAGATGCTAATGGTCCATGGGTAAATCTAATTGCAGTGCGGGCAGCAGAAAAAGATGATCCTGTATTTCAAAAGTTGATCAAAGCATTTCGCTCGCCAGAAGTCAAAGCATTTATCAATGAGAAGTATAAAGGAGCGCTGCTAGCAAGCTGGTAGAGGAGGTTAGCCTGTGCTGGAAACATTATTTATAAAAAATTTCACCGAAAATGGTGAGTTGTATCTAGAGTCCTTAGCCGCTACGCTGCAAATGGTGATTATTTCTTTACTTATTGCAGCTATTCTTGGCTTTTTTATAGGCGTACTTTTAGTAATTACCAGGGCAGGACACCTTGCAGAAAATGAAAAAGTGTTTCAATTTTTAAATGTGATTGTCAATGCGCTGCGTTCCATGCCTTTTATTATCCTGATGGTGGCAATTATGCCGCTAACCAAGATCTTGTCAGGAACTACAATTGGAGTACGGGGTGCAATCGTACCACTTGTTGTATTTTCCGCTCCTTTTATTGCACGCTTAACCGAGTCGGCTTTGCTGGAGGTTGATCCAGGGGTTATTGAAGCATTTAAAGCCATGGGAGCCAGCAGAAGGCAAATCATTATATCGGTTATGCTCAAAGAAGCTTTGCCAGGGTTGATCTTGGCCTTAACGGTCGCAACAATCGGACTTGTTGGAGCAACCGCCATGGCAGGCGTTGTAGGTGCCGGTGGGTTAGGTGACTTGGCACTTAGATATGGCTATCAGCGTTGGAATCCGGAAGTCATGTTCGGGTGCGTGTTTATTATATGGGGTATGGTGCAGGGGATTCAATCTATGGGAAATTATTTTTCAAAATCTCTTCGCCGAAAATAGGTTGAAACGAAAGTTTGGTGAAACGGCATGATTGTTATGGATAATATCTCCAAAATATATTCGCGCGGAGATAAAAAAGTGGAAGCGTTGCGAAGTGCAAATCTAACCGTAAACCAAGGTGAGATTTTTGGTATCGTAGGCTATAGCGGTGCCGGCAAAAGTACGCTGCTGCGTTGTATTAACATGTTGGAAAGGCCGACGACAGGCAGCGTTAAAATTAAGGATATCGAGATAACCTCGCTAGATGATACTCAGCTGCAGCAGGCACGACGAAAAATAGGTATGATTTTTCAACATTTTAATCTTTTGTCATCAAGTACTGTGTTTATGAATGTTGCTGCACCGCTCCGCTTAATTAATACACCCCAAAAAGAGATTGAGAAAAAAGTGTTTGAACTGCTCAAGCTGGTCGGATTGTCTGAACAAGCTAATGCTTACCCGGCGCAATTATCTGGCGGCCAAAAACAACGGGTTGGTATTGCCAGAGCATTAGCCAACGATCCGGAAATTTTGCTGTGCGATGAAGCTACTTCCGCTCTTGATCCGGAGACAACCGATTCTATTTTGGAATTGCTTAAGGCTATTAACCGGCAGTTAAAGCTGACAATTGTTTTGGTTACTCATGAAATGAATGTAATTAAAAAAATATGTGACCGGGTCGCAGTAATGGAGAATGGCGTAATTATTGAACAGGGATATGTAATTGATTTATTTACAAAACCCCAAACGCAGACTGCGAAAAAATTTATTAGTACAATCATTGAAACACAGCTTCCCGATAAAATCTTGGAAATAGTAAGCAAGCAGTCCACGCCGGGCCTGCTTGTTAAGGTGGGTTTTGTCGGGGATGTTGGCGCTGCACCGCTTTTAGCCAATTTGTCAGGTCAGTTTCATGTTCAGCCGAACATTCTTTATGGAAATATTATTGAAGTAAAGAACACCATTTGCGGCAATCTTGTTGTCAATTTTACTGGTCAGCGCGACAAAACTTTGAAAGCGTTACGATATTTGGAAAAGTGCGGATTGCAAGCAGAAATACTGCTAGATGTGAAAGCAGCGGAGGTTTTACTGGAAAAAAACCTTGGTGAGCGAATTTCTGTCTGACATTGTGGCAAGGGAGGAGTTGTAGATGAATAAGTGCAACCAGTCTGTTCAGGAAAAAGGTATGCTTTCCCAGCGTATTCAAAATATTGATTTTCCGGTATTTGGAAAAATAGCAGCTTTTGCGCGTGATAAGGATGTTATTCGTCTTGATGCCGGTGAACCGGATTTCCCTGCTCCTACACTGATAAAAGCTGCAGCGGTAACAGCAATAACCGCTGATTACAATCAATATGCGCCGGTGCCGGGTCTGGAGGAACTGCGCCGGAGTATTTCTGCCAAGATTGAGGCAAGAGAAGGTGTGCTTTTTGAGCCACTTTCGCAAATTACCGTCTGCTGCGGAGCTACAGAAGGTCTTGCCGCCGCATTATTGGCAATTGTTAATCCAGGTGATGAAGTCATTCTCCTGGAACCGGCATATACGGTTTATACTCCTGATGTGTTGCTGTGTGGAGGCAGCCCGGTCTATGTGCAACTGAGTCCGCCGGAATTTTGTATTGAAAAGCATAAATTGGAGGAAGCCGTATCGCCTCGTACAAAAGCAATTATTATAAATTCGCCGCACAATCCAACTGGGAGGGTTTATAGTCATAAGGAATTGACCATTATTGCCGAATTTTGCCTGCAGCATAATTTGCTTGCCATAACTGATGAGGTTTATGAAGAACTTATCTATGACGGTGGTAAAATGGAACGGCTCTGGAAAATTCCCGGTATGGAAGACCGAACTATTATCATCAGCGGCTTTTCAAAGACATTTAGTGTGACAGGCTGGCGATTGGGATATGTTGCTGCCCCGGCAAAGCTTAGCCGGGGAGTACAACTGGCACATAATTATTTGACAGTAGGGACAGCTGCTCCGCTTCAGCGCGCTGCCGTTACAGCCGCGCAAATGACTGCAGAGTATTATCAGCAGTTAGTGGCACTGCTGCAGCAGCGCCGGGATATATTGCTGGATGGTCTTAGAAAAGTTGGTTTTGAATGCCGGTGCCCGCAGGGCGGATACTTTATTTTGGCCGATGCCAGCCGTTTTGGTTGGCAAAACGACTGGGCATTGGCCGAATATCTGATAAAAGACATCGGGGTAGCGGCAATACCACTATCCGGGTTTTATCAGGAATATCCACAAGATAATCCGGTTTTTCTCCGTTTTGCTTTTTGCAAACGGGAAGAAACCATTCACGCTGCAATAGAGAGACTTCAGCGTGTGAAACTAAAAAATATAGCAGAAAGAAGGCTGGAACATGTCGCTTTATAAAACACTGGATATAAGCGTTCTGGAAGAGCTGACAGCGATTGTCGGCGATGAATATATTCTTGTTGGAGCTGACATAGCAGAAGAGTATACGCGAGATGCCTGGGTACCACCAGGGTTGCCACGGTATCCGGAAGCAGTCGTTTTCCCCGTCAATGCTCAGGAGGTTGCCGCAATTGTCCGTTTAGCCAATCGGCGACTGTTTCCTGTAATTCCGCGGGGCGGGGGTACAGGACTGTCAGGAGGAACAGTACCGGTTTATGGTGGCGTTATTATAGATTTGTTGCGCATGAACCAGATCATAAAAATTGATCCTAATGCGCGCTATATTATCACTGAACCGGCGGTGCTGACAATCGATATACAGCAAGAGGCAGCCAAGTATGGGCTGCTTTACGCCGGAGATCCCAGCAGCGATGATTGTTTTATTGGCGGTAATGTAGCAACAAATGCCGGAGGCAATCGTGCTGTGAAATATGGTGTTACTGCTGAGCAGATTTATGAACTGGAAATTGTAACACCACAGGGGGGAATTGTTAATTTAGGCGGGCGCCTAAAAAAGAATTCTACTGGTTATGGTCTGGTGAAGCTGATTATTGGTTCAGAGGGAACTTTGGGAATTGTCACCCGCATTACTTTGAAGTTGCATCGTTTACCTCCGATATTTACGACTTCACTTGCGGCGTTTGCTAATTTCAGCGATGCTGCCGCCGCTGTGTCGGTTATTCTGGAAGACCCATTGCTGGATCCTATTTCTCTGGAAATTATTGATCAAAAGACAGTAGCCGCATTGGCACGATATTGCGAAGACTGGCGTTTTTCCGAGCAAGGCGGTGACACTTTGATCATTCAATTGGAGGCTAATCAGGACGCGGAGCAGGCTGAAAAGCAAAATAAGCTTGCTGCTATTATCCGCAAAGCAGGTGGCATTCATTTGCTGCCAGACAGTGAGAAAGTCTGGCAGGCCAGGCGCGAATTCGGTAAAGCCATTCAAGCCGAAAGTGCTGTCCTGGGCATTGAGGATGTGGTAGTGCCTGTTGATGAACTAGCAGGCTTTTCATCACAGTTATTTGAAATTGCCCGGGCAGGTGGTCTTGAAGTGCGGATTGCCGGACATGCAGGTGACGGCAATGTTCATATCCAAATACTTCCCGGTGATACGCCGGAAGCCGAATGGGAAAGCAGATTTCATAATTTCACACAACAGCTGCACGCTGATGTATATAGTCGTGGTGGGAGAATTTCGGGTGAACATGGAATTGGGGTAAAGCGTAAGCAATATTTTCTTGAACGTGTTGATCCGGTTGAACTTGAACTGATGAAATCTGTCAAAAAGAGTTTTGATCCGCGTGGTATTTTAAATCCCGGTAAGATTTTTGATGTTGTTTAACGTAATTTTAAGTGGTTAAAATTAAGGTATAGAAAATGCTTGCATTTTTTATTTTATTGGGTATAATAAAAGAAAAACTTTATATATGCTGATTGGTTGATAAACTAAAGGCTGGCAGGATATTCTCAGTGAAAGAGATATCGTACCAGCTTTTTTTGTTTCTATAAAGACCTGGTTTGACCAGTAAGCATAGAATGGTCTTCCTTTTTGCCGGGCTGATCAGTGAATTAACTGAAGGTCACAGAAATAGTTAACTATTTTCTGTGGCCTTATATTTTTTTCGAGGTGATGAAATGGCGCAGTATATTGAACAGGTACGACATGTCTGCTCGTTAGGGGCTTTGCAATCAGTGCTGGCTATTGAACGGGCGGTGCCTATTTTACATGCTGGCCCCGGTTGCGGGCAAAAGCTATGGGGTGCTTTGGGTTTTCAAAATGGCTGTCAGGGTTCCGGTTATGTTGGGGGTCACTCGGTTCCTTGCACAAACATTGGCGAGAAAGAGGTTATTTTTGGCGGTAATGAGCGACTAAGAGATATTGTCGATAATTCTTTAAAAATCATTGATGCTGATTTATTTGTGGTTGTCACAGGATGTACTTCCGACATTGTCGGTGATGATGTTGGCGAGGTGACCCGGCGCTTTCAAGAGCAGGGCAAACCAGTCGTATATGCTGAGACCGGTGGTTTTAAAGGAACGAATTTTTTTGGTCATGAACTAGTGCTTGACTCGATTATTGATCAATATTTGAAGCCTGCAAAAGATGTTCAGGCCGGTCTTGTGAATATTTGGTCGGTAGTTCCTTTCCACGATGCCTTTTGGGTGGGGAATTTGAGAGAACTTGAGAATTTGATTTCAGAACTTGGTTTAACACCAAATGTCATATTTGGTCCGGGCAAAGGGCTGGCATCACTGAACAAAGTACCGCAGGCACAGTTCAATCTACTGATTTCTCCCTGGGTTGGGCTGAAGAATGTAGAGCACTTAGAAGAAAAATTTAACACCCCCTACTTGCATTACCCGGTATTGCCAATAGGTCCGACCGAGACAGCGAAATTTCTTCATACAGTGGGTAAGTATGCTGGCATAGAAGAAAAAAGGGTCGAAAAAGTAATTAGCAGACATGAAGCTGATTATTACTATTATATTGAGCGATCAGCCGATGTATTGCTTGAGACACGATTATTACCCCGGAGATTTGTGACTATTGCCGATAGTTTTTATGCAGTAGGTGTTTCTAAATTTCTGGTTAATGATTTAGGGCTTTTGCCTGAGACACAGTACATTACCGATGGGGTTGCCGAAGAGTATCAGGAGAATATCGCAGCAGAGTTCCAGAACTTTGTTGATGATATTACCGCTAACGTGGTTTTTACCAATGACGGGGGCGTGGCCCATGAGGATATCCGGAAGATCAAATTCCGTGGCCGTCCATTGATCTTAGGCAGTTCGTGGGATAAAGCGCTGGCTAATGAACTTAACGGTTATCAGTTGTCAGTATCTATGCCGGTTAGTGACAGATTAGCGTTAAACCGAGCCTATGTCGGCTATCAGGGAGCATTACGGCTGGCAGAAGATATTTACTCATTGGTACTGGCTGATTTCCAGTAAGATTATGTTGCAGATCAATAATGACAGGAGGTTTAGAATATGAACGAGTATATTCAGGAAGCAAAAGAACGACTAATTGATGTTTCGGGTATAGTAACATTCTTTGCTTTGTGGGAAATATTACCACGAATTGGTGTTGTTGACGCACTATTTATACCGCCATTGTCAGTTGTTTTGCAAACGTTGTGGCAGCTGACTGCTGGTGGAGCGCTGTTTTTACACATTGCGGCCAGTTTACAGCGAACATTAATTGGTTTGGCGCTGGCCGTAGGGACGGGTTTGCCTTTAGGGTTTCTGTTGGGAGGTGTTTATCCTGCGCTGGCTAGGCAACTGCGACCTTTGCTGCGCATGTTGGGGCAGATTAATGGATTTTCGTTGTTTCCTATTTTTATTCTATTCTTTGGGATTGGTGAAGGGGCAAAAGTCAGCATTATTTTTTGGTCGAGCGTTTGGCCAATTTTATTTACTACGATTGCCGGTATTAAGCAAATTGATCCCCTATTTATAAAAAGTGCCCGTTCTATGGGCGCCAGCAGAGCGACTATTTTTTGGAAAGTAATTTTGCCAGGAGCGGCGCCGGTTATTTTTACCGGGGTACGTACTGGTGCAACCCATGCCTTTCTCATGTTGATGGCGGCCGAGGTTATTGGCGCCAGTGCCGGGCTAGGCTGGCTAATTCATAACTCGGCCATGAACAGTGTTATTCCACGGCTTTTTGCAGGAGTAATCAGTATTGCTCTTCTTGGTGCCGCAATAACCTATGCATTGCATTACCTGGAAGAACTGCTGATTGATTGGAAACCGGCTTCCGAAAACGAAAATTAATTTACAGTTATTATAGTAATGCGAATAGAGGAGGGAGCAAGATGGAAGGAACGTTAAAAAAAATAGGACTAAAAACCAAGGAAGGAGGTGAAGCCGGTAAAGCACTTTCATGGTTGCGGAATATAGTAGTTGATAATTTATCTATTATTATATTTCTTAGTATTTGGGAAGCAGCTCCCCGTATTGGATTAGTACCGCAAACGTTTATTTCGCCGCCTTCCATAGTGTTAAGCACTATATGGGATTTGGTGACAACCGGTGTTTTGTTTATCCACATAAAAGCCAGTTTGCTTAGAGCGGTATTTGGTTTTATTTTGGCAGCGGTAATTGGTATTCCCCTGGGCTTCTTTTTGGGCGGCTGGTTTCGGTTATTTGAACGTGTGATGACACCACTGCTGCGGTTATTAGCTGAAGTAAATCCCTTCTCATTGTTTCCTGTATTCATTTTGATATTTGGTATTGGAGAGATATCGAAGGTTTCGATGATTTTTTGGGTGTGCTTATGGCCAATCTTGCTTAATACGATTACCGGTGTAAAGAATGTGGATGCATTATTGATAAAATCTGCCCGTTCTATGGGAGTAACAGCTGTAGACATGTTTTTCAAAGTTGTGTTGCCTGCGGCGTCTCCTGGTATATTTCATGGTGTGAAGACAAGTTGCAATACGGCATTTTTTATGCTGATTGCGGCTGAAATGATTGGTGCCAGTAGTGGCTTGGGGTGGCTGGTATTTAATGCCCAAAACAATTATCAAATTCCGAAACTGTTTGCAACCACAGTTACGATATCTGCACTGGGACTTTCGCTTAATTATTTGTTTGTAGAATTGGAACGCCGAATCATTATTTGGAAAGAAAGTGAGCCTGATTACTAATGTTTAATATTAATCGAAACAATAAAGGAGGCTACAGGTTGTGGCAGATAAAAAAACAGTAAAATTACTGATAACAGGAATTGTTGGTGTAGTAGTGGCAGGAGCAATTGCCTATGGCGCGTATCAAGGCAATAATCCAGCTTCTGCCGGAAAAATTGGAGCCAAAGCTGGCGACGACGGCTTGATCCCTCTTCGGACAATATCGCAGACCGCTTGCAGTTCCACGCCCTATATAGTAGCCGACCAATTGGGGTTTTTTAAAGAAGAAGGGCTTAAAATAGTTTATACCGGGGATACGCAGCCCAACCAGATTATTCCCTCCATTCTGAATGGGAATAATGACCTCTATAATGCTCATCCCAATTCCCTTGCTGTCGCAATTGCCGGCGGTGCTAAAATCAAAGGGGTAGTGAAAGCCGGAATTGACCCCTTACCGGATCAAGACCCTAAACTGCGCCATATGAATTGGTATGTTAATCCCAATGTTACGCCTGGAATTAAAAATTTCGCCGACTTAAATAAGCTGGAAGGCAAACTTAAATTCTCGATCATTACCAATAATCAGTGCTCTGATTTCCTGGCAAATGCTATTGCTGACCACAATGGGGTTGCCCGCAACAAAATTGAATGGGTAACTATGCCTGACGTGCAGGCTGTACAGGCGCTGAAACAAGGGTTGGTAGCTGTATCAGGTGTGCATCCGCCATTTTATAAATTGATGGAAGATGCAGGTATGGTGAAGATTGCAGACAGCCTGGATGCTGGTTTTGGTCAGGCTGGCGGTGTCGGTTACTACTATTTTACAACTGATTTCATTGAGAAAAATCCAGAAGTTGTTCGCAAATTTTCGCGTGCAATAGTTAAAGCGCAAGTATGGGCAAACGGACATCCGGAGGAAGCCCGGAAAATGACAGAAGACTGGATCAAGGTGCCGGTCAGTGCCACTCACTATTATGCCGCCGATAAGGATATCAGTCCAGATATGGTTAAGCCGTGGATTGAGGACTTGGAGAATGCCGGAGTAATTCCTAAAGGAAAAGTTACAGTAGAAGATTTAGTTGATGTTAGGTTTACCGGTAAATAGAAGTAGTAAAAATTCCTAAAACTATACAAAAATTATATATGCTGATTGGTTGTTAAACTAAAGGCTGGCAAGATATTTTGGTAGACGAAATATCTTACCAGTTTTTTTACTCCTAAGGAGGTGGTTTTTTACCGCTACCATGTAAGAGTATTCCCTTCTATCGGGCTGATCAGTGAATCTAACTGAAGGCCACAGAAATAGCCAGCTAAAAGCTAAAGGAGGCTACGTATTGTGGCAGATAAAAAAACAGTGAAATTGGTGATAACAGGAATTCTTAGTGTAGTAGTGGCAGGAGCAATTGCTTATGGCGCCTATCAGGGCAATAATCCGGTTACTGCCGGGCAAAAAGGAACCCAAGCAGGTGATGACGGCTTGATTCCGATCCGGACAATATCGCAGACGGCTTGCGGCTCCACCCCCTGGGTAGTAACTGATCAATTAGGCTTTTTCAAGGAAGAAGGACTTAAGGTAGTTTATACCGGCGATACACAGCCTAACCAGATTATTCCTTCGGTTTTGAACGGAAATAATGATGTTAGCGGTGCTCATCCCAATTCGCTTGCTGTTGCAATTGCCGGCGGTGCCAAAATCAAAGGGGTAGTAAAATCCGGCATTGATCCCTTGCCTGAGCAAGACCCCAAGCTGCGTCATATGAATTGGTATATCAACCCCAATGTTACTCCCCAAATTAAAAATTTTGCCGACTTAAATAAGCTCGAAGGCAGGATTAAATTCTCGATCATTACTAACAATCAGTGCTCTGATTTTCTGGCAAATGCCATTGCCGACCATAATAGGGTTCCACGTGACAAAATTGAGTGGGTAACTATGCCGGATGTGCAGGCTGTACAGGCACTGAAACAAGGGTTGGTAACTGTGGGCGGGGTGCATCCGCCATTTTACAAATTGATGGAGGATGCGGGCATGGTGAAGATTGCGGACAGCCTGGATGCTGGTTTTGGTCAGGCCGGCGGTGTTGGCTACTATTACTTTACTACTGATTTCATTGAAAAAAATCCTGAAGTTATTCGTAAGTTTGCCCGGGCTATAACGAAAGGACAAAAATGGGCTAATGAACACCCGGAGGAAGCTCGTAAGATGACAGAGGATTGGATTAAGGTGCCAGTCAGTGCCACTCACTATTATGCTGGAGATACCGATATCAGTCCGGAAATGGTCAAGCCGTGGATTGAAGACCTGGAAAATGCCGGTGTAATTCCTAAAGGAAAGGTTAGGGTAGAAGATTTGGTTGATCTTAACGTGGTTTACGGTAAATGAAGTCGTTAGAACAGTAACGCAAGTAGTATAAATAGAGTGAAGGAATGCCTGCTGATATTGTATTAGTCGGCATTCCGAATTTTTGAATATAGAAATAATGAGGAGGCTATGCGAGCTATGGCAATTAACTTGAGTCATTCTGAAGTGCCGACAAGGGAGAATCGGCTTGGTTCCATTACCGGTTATCAAGGCACGATACGGGATTTGGTAGAACAGGCTTCTTGCGGGTCGCTGCGCAATAAGGAACGATGCTTCAGCCAGGCCAGTGCCTGCAGTTCAGGTTGCGCCCAAGGCCAACTTTCGCGCATTGTAGATGCGGCAGTGGTCAATCATGGTCCGATAGGCTGCGCTGCAGATACGGTCGCCGGGAACACGGTGAATAAATGGGGGCAGCATATTCGCGGCTGGGAGCATAAGAATATTCGACTCATTAATACAAACATGGTAGAAGAAGATACTGTTTTTGGCGCTGTAAACAAATTGCGTGAAGCTGTGCGTGAAGCCTATAAACGTTTTAATCCTAAGGCTATTTTTATTACCACTTCCTGCGTGTCGGGAATTATTGGCGAAGATATCCAGAGTGTAATTGAGGAACTGCAGGATGAAATTCCGATTCCCATAGGGTCGGTAAACTGCGAAGGTTTTCGTTCTAAGATATGGGCTACCGGCTTTGATGCAGCTTTTCATGCTGTTTTAACAACACTGGTTAAGCCACAGGAGAAAAAATCCAATACCGTAAACGTAATTAATTTTAATGGCAGTGCCCGCAAGCAAATTGCGGAAATGCTGGCTCCCTTTGGACTAGAACCAGTCTTTTTGCTGCCTTACAGTTCGGTGGAGCAGCTGACACATCTGTCAGAGGCTGTGGCGACAATTAGTATTTGTGGAACATTGGGCAGCTATATTGGGAATGCACTTGAACAACAATACGGTGTTCCTTATGTGAAAACCTTACAGCCGCATGGTCTTGAAGGTATGAACAGCTGGCTGCGTGGTTTAGGTGTAGTTATTGGTAAAGAAAAAGAAGTAGAGGAATATATTCGGAAGCAGGAGGAACGGATAGCCCCGGAACTGACAGAAATACGAAACCGCTTAAAAGGTTATAGAGCCGTTGTCGGCATGGGGCCGAGTTTTGGGCAAAATTACATTCGGACTTTGAGGGAATTAGGTATTGATGTGATATGGGGATCTACCTGGCATTTTGATCCTCAGCATGATAACGGTGCCTGCCCGACATCTGCCCAATACTTAGTCGCAGATGAGCATAATATTCCTGTAAGTGTGGCTGACCAGCAGAACTTTGAGGTAATTAATTTGCTCAACCGTTTAAAACCGGATCTCTATGTAGCACGCCATGGTGGTACCACTGTGTGGGCAACAAAATTAGGCATACCCTCCATTATGATCAATGATGAATACACGGCATACGGTTATCAAGGACTGATTGATTTTGGCTATCGGATTATTGACGCCTTGACTAATCGCAGTCTTGCCAAGAATTTAGCCGCCAGAGTAAAGCTGCCGTATACTGACTGGTGGTTGGAGCAAGACAGTTTTTCATTGCTGCAGGAAGCTGCGCAGTAAGATCTTTAGAAAAAGTGCAAAGTGTATGTAGGTGAGGGGGTAAAAATGACAAAATCCAGTTATGCTGATGAAATGACTCCGAAAGAACGAATTGAGGCGGTATTGTCGGGAAAGCCGTTTGACAGAATCCCCTGCAGTATCAATCCTCATTATCATGCCGCAAAATTAATAGGAGTTAATCATTGGGATTGCTATTTCTCGGCAGAAAAAGTTGCTGAGGTTCAACTGGCTTCACACCAAATATTTGGTGCTGAAGCTGTGATTGCCGGACCAGGTTTGCATGGAATTGCTGAAGCGGCAGGCAGTACAGTCGTGTATCCAAAAGAAGAAAATTCTCCGTATATCAGTGAATTTGCCATACGCGAAGAAGGCGACTTAGAGCGGCTAACTGTTCCCAATCCGTGGGTGAAAGGGCATTTGCCAATTCATCTTAGCGCATTGCAAATTTTAATAGATCGTTTAGGTACAAAAGTGCCTGTTACAACTAATGTGGCAGGGCCGTTTACTGTGGCGGCCAATCTAAGAGGGACTGAACCTTTTTTGCGGGATTTGTACCAAAATTCGGAGTTTGCTCATCGCTTGCTGCACTATGCACTGGAAAGCACACTTGCTTATGTGCGTGAGGCAGCAAAAACAGGAGTAAAAATCAGTATCGCGGACCCTACTGCATCCACAAGCTTGATTAGTCCCGGACATTTTTATGAATATGCATTTCCCTACCTGGAGAAATTAGCCGGTCAGATCAAAAGTCTTACCGGCAGCGCACCGTCTCTTCATATTTGCGGCAACACAAAAAAAATATGGCAGCATATGGCTGACACGGGGGCAGGTATATTGAGCCTTGATGATACGGTTGATTTAGCAGCTGCCAAAATTACAGTCGGCAGTCGGACGGCCTTGCTGGGAAATGTTAAACCCACCGCTACCATGTTTTTAGGAAAGCCGGCAGATGTGCTTGAAGAAGCTAAGGAATGCCTGCGTAAGGCTTATGATAACCCCAAAGGCTATATTTTAGCACTTGGCTGCGGGTTGCCAATGAAAGCCCCGGTAGAAAATATTCATGCATTATTCCAGGCGGCCAGAGAATTCGGACGGTATCCTATTGAACCGGAAAGTTGGAATTAGCAACAATGCTTTATTCCGAAGCTGTCGTAAAAGTGCTCCATTCACTCCAGGTATTGCCGCAGCCTACGCGGTAAAAATAACCGGTTCCCGGTTTTAGTTTAGTAATTGTTACCGAATAGGTTTGAATGGAGCCGGCAGTAGCCGAAAGTTTTTTCGGTACGGCGGTGATTGTTCTGACATCATACGGAGTGGAATGCTCGTTGGTGATTTCTGAGTATTGCACATGGCAGCATTCTGTGTCGCAATCCATTTGCCAAGTAATAGTCAGGCTGGTTTGAGGATCATCTGCAGGTGTAATTGTGATTTTCTCAGGATAGGCAGTGGCTAAGGAGATATCGGAGAAAAACGGAACGCCGGGGAGGCCGGATAGACTAGCTACTAAGGTTATGATTAGAAAAATATGCTTGTATTTTAATCCGAACATATATTGCCACTCCTTTATATTGTGAGTTTTATTCTTACTGGACAAATCGTACTTTGAGCAGCAAAGATGTAAGCTGAATTTCTGGGTATATCGCTTGGGGAGGTTGGCAGCTGGACATATGAAGAAAGAAATCTTGAAAAAAGGCATGAAATATAGTAAAGAGCGGCTTATTGATTGTATGGGCATTATTATATTGCTGCTTGTGTGGGAAATGGCACCCCGGCTTGGGTTGGTAGACAGACAGTTTTTTCCGCCTTTTTCTCAAGTGCTATTATTTCTTGGCAAACTTGCCGTTAGCGGAGTTTTGTTTATCCATATAGCGGCAAGTTTACAGAGAATTTTTCTCGGATTAGCGCTGGCGGTAATTATTGCGGTACCTGTCGGTATCGTGTTAGAAGGCTTATTTCCTGCCTTATCCCGAAATTTGCTGCGATTATTTCGTCTGCTTGAGCAGGTAAATGCTTTGCCTCTATCGTTAATTTTTATTTTATTTTTTGGAATTGGTGAGCTTGTAAAAGTATTCATTATTTTTTGGTCAACTATTTGGCCGATTCTGTTTACAACAATTGCCGGTGTGCGGCATGTGGATCCACTTTATATCAACATGGCGCGTTCGCTTGGTGCCAGCAAACTGGAAATATTTAAAAAAGTTATTTTGCCGGCAGCCGCACCTACTATTTTTACCGGTATACGATCTGGGGCAACCTATGCTTTTTTTATTCTTATTGCGGCTGAATCCATGGGCGCCTATTATGGCGTGGGTCGGCTAATTCGCAGCTCAACATTTGGCGCAGTTATTGTTATTGCTTTATTAGGAATGAGTCTGAATTATTTGTTTCATATCATTGAAAGTAATTTATTGGACTGGAAGAAAAGTCTTGGTGACAATGATAGCGAAGCAGCTGGCGGTTAACTCGTGCTATCTTTATTAAAGGATTAAGGAGAGAATGCAAAAACTTACGCAGGTTCACTCCAGACAATAATTTTCTTTTCCAGATATTTTATAATAGAATCAATAATAATGCTCAATAGCGCAATAACTACAGCACCGGAGAATATCCACTCAATATTGTAATTTTCCTGGCTGTAGATAAGAAACCATCCCAACCCTGAACTTGATCCCATCATTTCGGCAGCAATGAGTAGAAAAAAAGAATAACCTGCACTTAAACGCAAACCGGTAAAAATGGATGGACTTGCTGCCGGTAGCACAACTTTATAAAATAGTGGCCAACGTTTTAGGCCAAACGACCGGGCTGCTTTCAATAGATCGGCATCAACATTGCGGATGCCGGCAGCTGTATTGAATAAGATCGGCCAAATACAAATCCAGGCAATAATGGCAAGCTTAGCTGCCTCGCCAATTCCCAAAAATAATATAATTACATGAAATAAAATATATGGGTTGGCCTGCGCCGCTATTTCAAACAAGGGTTCTAGTGCAGTTTCCAGCTTGCGGAACCAGCCTCCCATGATAAAGCCTAAAGGGATACCAATGGCTACTGCAAGCAATAGCCCCCCTATGGAGCGTTGTAAGCTAATAGCAATATGCGGAATAAGCGTCCCGGAAATGAGCAGTTTCGAAATGGCTAGCAGCACAGTAGAAAAAGCCGGTATAAACATGGTATTAACAAACCCGAACCGGGCCGCCAGTTCCCAGGCCAATATAAATACGATAATGGCAATCGTATTTGTAAACAGCGATTTCAATGTTTGCATATTATCGACCTCCTTGTGAGTTCTTGCTAGTCACCAATAATATAATTTAATGTGTCATCATCTTTTTTTTCGGTGCATCCTGGCAGATGCTGTTTCATAGTATGTTTTTCATGATTGCTCCGTGGTGAAGTAGTTTCAATAAAGCGTTCTTTGTTTAAGCGGTTAACCTCGTGGCCGCCGAAAGCAATAATGAAAGCAAACAATAGCACCACTAGTGATACATAATATTCGTCGAATAGCATCGACCATTTACCTTTTTTATTGATAGGTGAAACAGCATCAAAGATTTCCACAGATTCTTTCCAAAAAAAACTGGTTTTTTCGATATGTAAAATGACCTTATTAATAAAAATTCCCACTAAAATGATAAATGCACCACCAGCATACATCCGCGGTAATTGAGAGAGCATGGCCGAAGAATGTACTAACCAGCCCAAGCCGGCTTTGGCACCAAGCATTTCAGCGGCCACTAGCATAAAAACTGCCATTTGTACGCTAATGCGTATACCGGTAACAATTGTGGGCAAAGCGCCAGGCAATAGAATATCGCGCATTAAAACAAAATTAGAAACGTTCATTGAGCGGGCTGTTTTAATCAATAATGGATCAACAGTTCGAATTCCTGTAATGGTATGAAATAAAATGGGCCACACGGCAACTAAGGAAATAATCATTAACTTCATGGCTTCACCAATTCCGAAAAACAGCATAAACACAGGAGCCAGTGAAAATGGGTTGACATTGCTTAAAAGGCGGAACAAAGGATCCAAATAGGTGAGTACTCTTGGAAACCAGCCTGCCAAAATAGCGCCTGTAGGTACCGCGATTAACAAAGCTACCAGCAGCCCCAATGCCGCCCGCCACAAACTCACAATGAGTTGTGAATAGAGCAGACCTTGCGCCCAAAGCTTATAGCCGGCTGCTATTACTGCTGATAAAGGTGGTATGAATTGCGCATCTGCCCAGCCTAACCGTGGTGCAATTTCCCATAAAAGCAGAAATAGAAACAGGCCTGAACCTCGTAAGGCTGTATTGCTTGTTGCGGTTAATAGGTTCATAAGTTCACCTCCAACAAATTTCTTATAGTACAAAAAACTAACTTAAATAAGGTGAAATAAAAACAAGGCCAAAGAAGCTATGAAATAACTTCTTTGGCCTTCAATTCTTTTTTTGATCAGCCACCATATAACTGGTGATTTTTAACTTTAAAATAGATTATAGCATGGTTGGCGGAATAGTCAAGGGTTTTATCTGACGCTGTGTGTTTTATCTGACGCTGAATTTTATAGAGGTGTTGTTTTTTCTAAAAATTTTGTGCTTTGAAATTAGAAGGGATACATTGACAGAGGCCAGAAAATATGTTATCTTTTATTAAAATTAAATACACAAATGCTAATCAGACAAACTGAAGGCAACTTTATTATTTTAATAGAGTTTGCCTTTTTTTATTTGTTATTTTAGAAGCGAGGAGGGTTTGGCGGCTAAGGGGAAATGCAAAAAAATATAAACGATATTGTGCGTTGTCCATTTGTAGCACAAACTCTGCTACAGAAAAAGAAAAGGAGGGGGAGATACTTTACAATAAGACACATATACCTTATAATACAATCATATTATATGGTAAAACTTAGCTGAATAGTTATGCCAATCTAGAAGTGATTGGCGGCTGACTAGTTAATACACTAGAGGCCGGAAAATTGTTTTTTGAAAAACAATTTTCCGGCCTTTTTGCATTATTTCAAATGATTTTTGCGTACATGTGTCAAGAAAGAAGGTTAATCAGTGAAGAAACTAATTATTTGGCTGCCGGTAATATCGGCAATTTTGGCAATTGCTGTAGAAGTTTTGATGCAAAATGGCGGCAAACATATCACTACAAAGCAGCCCTACTTGGTATATTTATTGATAGGCTTTTTAGTGATTTTCACAATTCTTACGATTATGTCTTATTTTAATGCCAAGGTGAAAGCATGGTTGAAAGAAAGAGATTTATTTATTGCGGTGGCAATTTTGTTTTTAAATGTATTGAATATCGTAACTAAAAAACTGGCATTGCTGCCGGTCATATATTTTCCGTCAATTGATAAAATCGTTAGCGTTATTGTGGAGGACAGAGAATTTCTCGCCCTTTGCCTGGCTTCCTCCGGCAAGCTTTTGTTTACCGGATATTTCTTTGGAGCTATTGCCGGATTTGCCACAGGCATTGCGGTAGGATTCAGCAAAGGAGCAGGCTACTGGATAAACCCGTTAATTCGTACTTTAGGTCCGATTCCGTCTACAGCCTGGATTCCGATAGTGCTGATAAGTTTTCCTACCACATTTTCAGCCAGTGCATTTCTGATTGCGCTCGCGGTTTGGTTTCCTACAACGGTTATGACAAGCAGCGGTATTTTAAATGTGCAAAATGCGTATTTCGAAGTATCCAGCACACTGGGGGCAGGCAAATATTATCAGATATTTAAAGTGGGTGTTCCTGCCTCCATGCCACACATGTTTATTGGCCTTTTCAACGGTACATGCGCTTCATTTATTACTTTGATGACTGCAGAAATGCTGGGAGTAAAAAATGGTATCGGCTGGTACATCAACTGGCAGAAAGAGATGATGGCTTATGCGAATGTATATGCAGGCCTTATCATAATTGCGGTTACCTTCTCGATTCTGATTACGCTGCTGTTTAAAGTGCGTGATTATGTATTGGTATGGCAGAAAGGGGTCATTAAATGGTAGGGGAAATAAGGGTGGAAGGAGTTGTAAAACGATTCCCGCAGCAAGATGCCGAAGATGTTGTTGCTCTTAGTGGTATCAATCTTACTATTAAAGCCGGTGAGTTCGTATCCCTTATTGGTCCTTCCGGTTGCGGCAAATCTACGTTGCTGCGGTTAATTGCCGGCTTAAACGGTGCAGATGAAGGAAAACTCTATATTGATAATGAGGAAATCAGCCGCCCCTCCTATGAACGCGGTTTGGTATTTCAAAATCCCATGCTTTTTCCCTGGCTCAATGTTCATGACAATGTTGCGTTTGGTTTGAAGGCACGCAGTATATACAAGGAAAAGAAAGACGAGGTTAATAAGTTTGTTGATTTAGTGGGGTTAGCGTCTTTTCACAAATCGTATCCTCATCAACTTTCAGGTGGTATGGCGCAGCGGGCATCACTCGCCCGGGCGCTGGTGAATCATCCTAAGGTGCTATTGCTGGATGAACCGCTAGGGGCGCTTGATGCTTTTACGCGTATGAACATGCAAGATGAACTCATTCGCATATGGCAGGAAAGACAGACCACTATGATTATGGTGACCCATGATGTTGATGAAGCCATTTACCTGTCAGATCGTGTTATTGTCATGACGCCAAGACCAGCCAAAATAGAGAGTTGCATTGAGGTAAAACTGGCAAGGCCGCGAGCGCGCAGTAATCCGGAATTTCTTAATTTGCGGTCTAAAATATTAAAGATATTGAACTTTGCCGGTGATGAAAAAGAACCAAATTATTATTTATAAGGAGTGCGAAGGTATGAATAAGAAAAAAAGAATGATGATTATTGCAATAACAATAATCGCAACATTATTGCTGTCAGCCTGCGGACAGAAACCAGTCAGCAAATCAGAAGATTTTGTTCTAAAAATCGGGTATAGTGGCAGTTTATGCGAAGCTCCTGTGCATATGGCGGTTGAGAAAGGCTTTTTTGCAGAAGAAGGTTTAAAGGTTGAACTGATTAAGCTGGCACCTGGGACAACGTTTGAGGCCGTCACTGCCGGAAAGATTGACGCTGCGTTTGGTTTGCTTGCCAGTTTGATGCAGCCGCTTTCCAATGGATTGCCAATTAAAGTTACCACCGGGCTGCACACCGGCTGCGACAAGGTGCTTGTTCCTAAGGATTCCGGTATTAAGACACTTGCAGATCTAAAAGGCAAACGCATTGGAGTGCCAAGCATGAGCAGTAGCCCTATCATTTTTGCGAAACGTGCGCTTGCTGATGCTGGAATTGGGGTAAATGAAAAAAACATGCAAGTGGAATTTATCGTATTTAGTGCCAGCGACTTGCCGATTGCCTTGAAAAATGGCGCAGTGGACGCACTTGCTATGAATGATCCAACTGCTGCTGTAGCCCAAAAAGAGTTTGCACTAACGACGTTGGTTGATTCGGCAGTAACCGAACCATATAATCATCAATATTGCTGCTCGGCTTATGTTAGGGACAATATAGCTAAAGATTATCCTGAGATTGCGGCAAAATACACCCGGGCTATGCAGAAGGCAAGTGCCTGGATACAGAAAAATCCAGAGGAAACCGCTAAAATTCAGGTAGAGAAAAAATGGGTTGCAGGCGATGCTGCCTTTAATGCAGCAGTGCTAAAAACTTATAATTATATCCCTTCTGTTAAAGGTGCTTATGAGGCCTTTGGTATAACGGCAAAACAATTACAACAGGTTGGTATGCTGGATAGTGGTGTGGATGTGGAAGCTTTGCACAAAAATAGTTTTATCTTTTTTAATGATGTGAAAGATACGGTGCAATAGTTAACCCTATGATCGCGAGGCTAGTGGTAATAACTCAATAAGAAAATTGGCTGATCAGGATAATGCTGAAGGCTAAGGTGATGAGAAATAATGCCTTAGCCTTCAGTTTTTCTATTAAAAGACTATCTAGGGAAAGTTACATTAACATAAAGCGAAATACTGGGAGGTTGTCACATGGGTACTTTTATTGAACGGGCAAAGTCTACATGCGCTCTGGGTGGTGCGATTGTTACGATATCGTCACTGCCGCGGGCAATTCCGATTGTCCACGCCTCAGGCGGCTGCGCTACTATGCTGTCAGGCACATATAACCAGGCAAGCGGCTACCGGGGTTCCGGTTATTGCAGTGGTCAGATGACGCCTACTTCCAATATTGTGGAAAAAGATATTGTATTTGGTGGCGAAGAACGGTTGGAAGAGCAAATTCATCATACCATCAAAGTAATTGATGGGGATTTGTATTTTGTCGTGACTGGCTGCCAAGTGGAAATCATCGGTGATGATGCCGTAGGCGTTACAAGTCGTTTCAAAGATAGTAAATACCCTGTCTTGGCGGCCAATACGCCGGGGTTTTTGGGTGATGGGTTTAAAGGGTATGATGTGGTGCTTAGCACCCTTGCTAACGAGTTCATTGAACCCAAGGCAGTAAAAGACGAAAAAACAGTTAACATTTTGGGAATTATGCCAGGGCAGGATGTGTTTTACCGAGGCAACATCCGGGGGATTCAAAGCCTGTTAAATAAATTAGGCATAAAAGCCAATACTTTTTTTGGTGATGGCGAAACCATTGAGAAAATAAAAAATTACGGAGACGCAGCTTTGACCATTGTATTCTCCGAGAAATATGGTATTGATACTGCTAAGG
Source organism: Bacillota bacterium (assembly GCA_017889705.1). Lineage (GTDB taxonomy): Bacteria > Bacillota > Negativicutes > Sporomusales > Sporomusaceae > Sporomusa. Next base: position 80,370 of record JAGGAB010000016.1, read on the forward strand.
CTTTTGAAGAAAAACACAATATTCCTTACATTACTGTTGATCTTCCAATTGGCGGAACGCGAACTGATGCTTTTCTGCATAAGATTGGAGAGCGGTTGAGCGTTGAACCGGCTATTATCGAAGCGCTTATTGCTGAAGAAAAACAATATTATTACAGTTATATTGAAAGATTTTTAGATATCTACGGCGACATTGACTTACAGCGGTATGCCATTGTTTCATCTGACAGCAATTATGCATTCCCCTTGATTAGTTATTTGGCGGATGATTTGGGATGGGTGCCGCAGTTGGTTGTTGTCAATGATGTTACCGATGAGTTTAGCCAAAAGAAATATGAGAAAAAGTTTGGACAGTTAGGTTCTGAAACAAAACCCAAAGTAATATTTGAACAGCATACCGGGCAATTGCTTAATCATATCAGGCAGAACTGGAAAGTTAATAACAACGATAAATACTATGATGCTCTTAGTCCGGCATTTCTTATCGGCAGCAGCTTAGAAGCCAGTACGGCACAAAAAATAGGAGCTTCCTTTCTGCCGGTTTCTTTCCCGGTAACTAACCGGGCTGTGTTAGACAGAGGCTACACCGGCTACCGGGGCGGCTTAACACTGGCTGAAGATCTTATTTCAGTGCTTGTCAGCAATCGATAATGAGGAGGTATAACAATGTCTGAATTAACAACAGGTCTTACGTATGATTATTTATCAGCAGAAGCCGCTCCTACCAGAGAAGAACGAATTGAGGCTACCTATGCTTTTGGTGGTTCTTGCACTACTCTTAAGCATGGCATGGGGCAGGGCTGCACCAAATATAACAGCCGGAAATTTGCCCAAGGCGGCGGCTGCCAGCTGAATTTAGCTTTGGGAATTGTCCGGACTTTCCAAAACTCAGTTACTATTATTCATGGTCCGTTAGGCTGCGCCTCCAATAATCTCGGTGTGGCTGGTTACAGCAAAACCTTTAGGGTGTTAAAACAAAAGCAAGGTACTGATAATGTCTGGATACATACCAATCTGGATGAAAATGATGTTATTGCCGGTGGTATCGATAAATTGCGCCAGGCAATATTGTACGCGGAAAAGGAGTATCGTCCTGATGCTATTATCATTGGCAATAGCTGCGTGCCAGGAATTATCGGCGATGATATTGATGCCTTAATTGATGAACTTGACGGGCAAATTTCTGCCCGTGTGGTGCCTGTTCACTGCGAAGGCTTTAAAAGTAAATTTGTTGCTACCGGTTATGATTCCGCTTATCACGGTGTGTTAAAAAAGTTGGTTGATCCTATAAAAAAACAAGATAGAGTAAATCCTGATGACATCGCCTATACAACTGCAGAAGAAACAGAACGCTATATTAACAGTAAGACCGTAAATCTGTTAAATGTAGGCTCTACCAGTTATGGCGATGAATTTGAATTATCACGCCTGCTTAAAGCGCTGGGACTTACTGTGCGGGTATTGCCACTATATGCGAGTATTGACGAAATCTCCCGCATCAGTGATGCGGCACTCAATGTCAGTATTTGTGCTACACATGATGATTACCTAATCGGCCATCTGAAAGAGCGTTTTGGTACAGATTATGTTATTGATACGTTGCCGATTGGAATAAAAAATACCAATCAGTGGCTAAGGGTTATCGCCCGTTTCTTCAAGCTTGAGGACGAGGTGGAGAAATTGATTGCCATTGAGACTGCCCAGTTGGAAGAAGCTCTTGTGCCCTTTAAGAAAGAATTACAGGGTAAAACGGTGTTTGTTGGTGGCGGTGAAACCCGGATTTTTACAACAGCTGAGTTTTATCAATCCTTAGGCATGAAAATCTTGGGATTGAAACCGCATAATTTTGATCGTTTTGCTGTTCCGATGATTGATGATATTGATGACCAGGAAGCTGTCATTGATGTTGCGCCAGGACAGCCCTCTGAAGAACTGATCATACTTAACAAACTCAGACCCGACCTCTATGTTGGTCATGTGGGCGCTCCGGCCTGGGTAACAAAGCTGGGCATTCCTAATATCCCGCTTTTTGGTCAGTCGCTTAACTATATGGGGTATTCGGGAGCGTTTGAACTGGCAAGAAAAGCAGTGAAAAGCCTCAAAAATACAAGCTTCCCTAAAAAAATAGCGGCTAATGTGCCTTTGCCGTTCCGACCGGAATGGTATGAGAGTAATCCGTTTGACAACATTAAAGAAGCGCAGCAGGGGTAATTTTCAGTCAATAAGAAAAAGGGGGAAGAAGAGTGTCTTTTATTGCAGATAACCTGACAGAATTGATCGGCAACACGCCGCTGTTACGGCCTAATTCTTTTGCTAAGCTGGCGAAATTGCAGGGTGAATTGCTGCTCAAACTTGAATATTTTAATCCATTAGGAAGTGTAAAAGACAGAATTGCCAATTCCATGGTTGTAGATGCTGAAAAGCAAGGTCTGCTTAAACCAGGTTCAGTAATTATTGAACCCACAAGCGGCAATACCGGAGTCGGCTTGGCTTTTGTGGCGGCTGCCAGAGGTTATCGCATTATCCTTACGATGCCGGACACTATGAGTGTGGAGCGACGGTCGTTATTAAAGGCGCTTGGCGCTGAATTGGTACTGACGCCTGGCGCTGATGGCATGAAAGGCGCTATTCGCAAAGCAGAGGAACTTTCTGTAAGGATCGCGGATTCGGTAATATTGCAGCAATTTAATAATCCCGCCAACCCGGCCATTCACCGGGAGACAACCGCAGAAGAAATTTGGACTGATACCAAAGGCAAAGTAGATATATTTGTTGCCGGGGTAGGCACTGGAGGTACAGTTACCGGTGTGGGCGAAGCCTTAAAAGCCAAAAATCCAGCTGTTAAAATCGTTGCGGTTGAGCCAAATGATTCACCGGTTTTGTCTGGCGGCAATCCCAGCCCGCATCAGATTCAGGGTATTGGAGCCGGTTTTGTACCTAGGGTATTTAAGTATGAAGTCGTAGATGAAATCTTTAAAGTAAAAAATGAAGAGGCCATCGACACGGCAAGGGTGTTGGCGAGAGAGGAAGGTTTGCTTGTAGGCATTTCCTCCGGTGCCGCTGCTTTTGCAGCAGCTCAGATTGCAAAACGCCCCGAAAATGCCGGTAAAACTATTGTTGCCTTGTTGCCAGATACAGGTGAACGCTATTTATCAACAGTTCTTTTTAAAGAGTTGTCTGATGAGGAAAGCAAGTATTGGCGGTAACCCAATATAATTTGGTGGGGGGATTGCAGTGAGCGTTCTTGAATTAGTTAAGCAGCGGTATTCTGTGCGTAAGTATGAAGAAAGGCCTGTAGAAGAAGAAAAACTCCAAAAGATACTGGAAGCCGGGCGTGTTGCACCTTCGGCAAAAAATTTCCAGCCAAGCCGCGTGATTGTTGTGCGGGAGAAAACGGGATTGGAGAAGCTCAAAAAAGGGGCAAATGTGTTTGGTGCGCCGCTGGCAATTATTGTGGTTGGTGATCATAATGCCGCCTGGAAGAGGCCTTATGATAATAAAAGCAGTGTAGATATTGATGCCAGCATTGTTACTGATCATATTATATTATCGGCTACTGAACTAGGACTGGGGACCTTATGGGTTTGTTATTTTGATCCGGACATTATCCGGCAGGAATTTAATATTCCGCCAGGTATTGAACCAATCAATATAATTGGAGTTGGCTATGCTGCCGGAGAAGTTAAGTCACCGGACAGGCATGATGAAACGCGCAAACCGTTAACAGAGTTTGTAGTTTGGGAAAGCTATTGATCCTATTTACAGGCGGCTAGAATAAGAGAATAGCAAGTAGTATTTACAAAACAGTAGGTTGCGAACGGTAAGAAATGGAGTGGTTGCAATGAAAATTATTGGATTGGTTGGCAGTCCACGAAAGAACGGCAATACCGACATACTGGTGCAAAAAGCTTTGGAAGGTGCCGAAGCGCAGGGAAGTGAAAGTGAATTATTCCATCTTAATGAACTAGCAATTCAAGGGTGTCAGGCGTGCTATGGTTGTAAAAAAACCGGCAAATGTGTTATTAAGGATGACCTGGCAAAGGTGTTTGTAGCGATTAATTCTGCTGATGCCATTATTTTGGGAACACCGGTTTATTTTGGACGTTTTACGGCGCAAACTGCTTTATTTATGGATCGCTTATTTGGCTATATTAAGCCTGATTTTACCAGTAGTTTGGCAGCAGGCAAAAAATTTGCGCTGGTATTTACGCAAGGGCAGCCGGATGATGGACTTTATGCCAATACAATTGAAGCCACTGGACAGGTGTTGTCACGTGTTGGATTTGTGGCAGGTCCTAAACCACTGGTTGGGAACGGATTGCGTGAAGCTGGCATTGTCCGGGAAAATGAACAGCTCCTGCAAGCCGCTTATGCAATCGGCCAAGAATTAGCTGATCGGTAATTGTGGGGAATACTTTGTGTAGTTTAATGTATTGTGTGTTTCAAAAAATAAAAGATGTTGTTTCAAAGTAACTCGCCGATTAGTCACAAACTGAAGGCCTGTGCAAAATTTTTGCGCAGGTCTTTTGATTTAGAGAGGGGTAGATAGAAATGAGTAAAGAAAATGAGAGAAAACATGGATTTGATACATTAGCACTACATGCAGGGCAAGTGCCTGATCCGGTAACTGGTGCCCGGGCAGTGCCTATTTTTCAGAGTACCTCTTTTGTGCTAGGTGATACTGAACGGGCAGCGAGGCTTTTTTCGCTTGATGAATTAGGATATGCGTATACCAGGATGATTAATCCGACGCAAACTGTTTTTGAAGAACGGGTAGCTGCATTGGAAGGCGGTGTAGGAGCATTGGCACTTGCATCCGGACAGGCAGCCATTACCTATTCTATCCTGACAATTGCTCAGGCAGGAGATGAAATAGTATCGTCTACGGCGCTTTATGGCGGTACCTATAATTTATTTCATCATACGCTGCCCAAACTGGGAATCAAGGTTCATTTTGTTGAGCCTAGTGATCCGGAAAATTTTCGCAGAGCTATTACACCAGCAACAAAAGCAGTATATGCTGAGATTATTGGCAATCCAAAATTAGATGTATTGGATGTTGAAAATGTAGCAAAGGTTGCACATGAACATCAGATTCCACTGATTATCGACAGTACCTTTGCCACACCATATTTACACCGGCCATTTGAGTGGGGCGCCGATATTATTGTTCATTCTGCAACTAAATTCCTTGGAGGACACGGGACTTCTATCGGCGGCATCATTGTAGACTCAGGGAGATTTAACTGGAAAAATGGGAAATTTCCAGGCTTAGTGGATCCTGAACCCAGTTATCATGGAATATCCTTTGTAGAAAAATTCGGAAATGCCGCGTATATAATAAAAGCCCGGGTGACTTTGCTGCGTGATACCGGTGCGGCAATTAGCCCCTTTAATGCGTTTCAATTTTTGCAGGGGTTAGAAACATTATCGGTGCGCTTAGACCGCCATGTTGCTAATGCGAAGAAAGTAGCGGAGTTTTTGGCAGGGCATAAATATGTAACCTGGGTTAATTATCCGGGGTTAAAGAGCAGCAGCTCCTATGAAAAAGCGCAAAAGTATTTTCCAAAAGGTGCAGGGGCAATTCTTACCTTTGGCATTCAGGGTGGCCTGCAGGCAGGGAAAAAGTTCATTGATAATCTGGGACTATTTTCTCATTTGGCCAATGTCGGGGACGCCAAGTCGCTGGTCATCCATCCTGCAAGCACTACCCATCAGCAGCTAACACCAGAGGAACAGGTAGCAAGCGGCGTTACCGAAGATTTAGTACGGTTATCTATTGGCTTGGAGGATATTGACGATCTGTTGTACTATCTCAATGCGGCACTGGTGAGCAGCCAAAGTTAAATCTAAATTTTGAGATGGGGTGCTTAGCTTCAGAGGGAGTTAAAACTTCACCTGAAGCTAAGTCTGTATTAGGAAAGAATTTACTAGGAGGGTTGAATAGATGTCTATTAATTTACAAGTTACGGCGGCAGGCAGCCGTGAGAACAGACTGGGATCCATTACAGGCTATTCCGGGGATCTTCACGACCTTGTCCAACAGACGCGCTGCGGGACACTCAAAGAAAAAGAACGCTGTTTTAGCCAATCCAGCTCATGTGATGCCGGGTGCGCTTTGAGTCAGCTTGCCAGCATCACCGATGTTGCTGTAATCAATCATGCACCTGCCGGTTGTACTGCCGGCGCTTCCACCGTTATGGTACATCATACGCAGCTTGCGGCAAAACGGGGAGTTGCTTATGATACGGTTTTTCTCGGAACTGATATGGATGAATCAGATACCATTTTTGGTGCGGTAACTGGCCTTAAAGAAATAATTATCGAAACCTATAAGCGATATAAACCGCAAGCTATTTTTGTAGGAACTTCCTGCGTTTCTGGTATTATCGGCGAAGATGTCGACAGTGTGATTAGTGAGCTGCAGGCAGAGCTGCCAATTCCTTTGGCACCAGTTCATTGTGAAGGTTTCAAATCAAGAGTATGGGCATCTGGTTTTGATGCTGCCGATCATGCGGTACTTACCAGTATAGTGAAGCCACCGAAAAAAAAGAGTAACACTGTAAACTTTAAAAATTTCAATGAAAGCGCCAGGAAAGAAATTATCGAAATTTTTTCCAACTTTGGTGTTGAGCCCTTTTTTTTATATGCAAATTCCACTGTGGAAGAACTTACTCATTTATCAGAAGGGTTGGCTACTGTGTCAATCTGTGGAACACTAGGAACGTATTTGGGTAATGGTCTAGAACAAGAATACGGTGTGCCTTATGTCAAAACCATCAATCCGTTAGGTATTGCCGGTTTTGAAACTTGGCTCAGAGAAATTGGCCGAGTAATTGGAAAACCAACAGAAGTAGAAGCCTATATTGAACAGGAACGAGCGTTTTATCTGCCTAAAATTGAAGCTGTGAAAAAAGAACTTCAAGGATTGCGGGCTGTCCTGGGGATGGGCGCAAGCTTTGCTTTTCAGGTGTCCCGTGTTCTGCAGGAACTTGGCATTGAAGTCGTATGGGTAGCTTCTTGGCATTTTGATGCAAAATATGATAATGGCGAGACACCGCCCTATCTGGAACATTTGATACAACAAAACCCCAATAATTTGAAAGTAAGTGTAAGTGATCAGCAAAACTTTGAAATTTTGAACATATTACATACTCATAAACCGGATATTTATTTAGCCAGACATCCAGGTACAACCGTTTGGGCCATTAAGCAAGGAATTGCGGCGTTATTTCTAGGCGATGAATATAAGACGTTTGGCTACAGAGGAACCTTGGATTTTGCCAACACCATTCTTGATACCATCAGAAACAGAAGCTTTGAAAAAAATCTCGCCGCCCGGATTACATTGCCTTATTCTGATTGGTGGTATAAACAAGATAATGCCACATTCTTAAAGGAGGAGGCGAAATAAATGCCTAAATTATTGGATCAGCCTCGCTATAAGTGTGCCATGGCTGCTATGCAGACCGTGCAGGCAATTGACAAGGCTTTACCCATACTGCATTCAGGGCCTGGCTGCGCTGATAAGCTGCAGGGAGGAAATTATGGAGGTTCAGGGCATTTTGCACCTCGGATTTTTCCCTGCACCAATCTTAATGAAAAAGATGTGGTTTTTGGCGGTACTGAACGCCTGCGGGAAACTATTGAAAATGCGCTTAAGGTTATTAATGCCGACATGTATGTGGTATTAAGCAGCTGCTCCTCGGAAATTATCGGCGATGATATGGAAGAAGTAATCCGTTCGTTTAAGAATGCGGAAAAACCGGTAATTTTTGCATCAACAGCAGGTTTTAAGGGAAATAATTTTTTGGGTCATGAATGGGTTGTTCAGGCCATAATTGAGCAGTATTTACGACCGGCTGCACAAAAAAAGAAAGGCTTAGTAAATATCTGGGCCGGGGTTCCGCAGCACGACCCTTTTTGGCAGGGCAATTTAGACCAACTGGAAGGCCTGCTTGCCCAGCTTGGTTTAACTGCTAATACGATTTTTGGTTATGCTCGGGGCATCAAAAATATAGATAGAATTCCGGAAGCGGAATTTAATTTGCTTGTATCTCCGTGGGTAGGGTTAACTAATGTGAAATTGCTGCAAGAAAAATTTGGTACACCTTATTTGCATTTGCCCACTCTTCCCATTGGCGCTTTTGAGACCAGCAAGTTTTTGCGGGCAGTTGGTGATTTTGCAGGTGTGGATAATCAAAAACTCGAAGAACTTATTACAGAAAATGAAAGAAAGTATTACTATTATATTGAACGCTTTGCTGATGTATTTTTGGAAACAAGGGTTATGTCCAAACGGTTTGCTGTTGTGTCTGATGCGCAATACTCATTAGCCATTACCAAGTTTCTGGTTAATGATGTCGGTTTATTCCCTTCCAAACAATATATCACCGATAATACGCCAGCTGAGTATCAAGAGCAGATTAGAAAAGAATTTAAAATATTAAATTATGGAATTGAAGCGGAAGTTGCATTTCTTTCTGATGGTCATCTTATTCAGAATGAAATCAACGATACTTATTTTACCGGCTATCCATTAATAATCGGCAGTTCATGGGAAAAGAAAATAGCGCAGAAAACGCAGGCGCATTATTTGGCAGTTTCCTGGCCAGTGAATGAAAGACTAGTTATTAACAGCTCTTATGTGGGGTATGGCGGAGGCTTGAAACTGCTTGAAGATATTTATTCGGTAGTACTGACTCGGTTTAATTAACAGGAACAGTGCAGCGGGTGGCAGCAGGAAGGCGAGGTAATTTATATGATTCAGTACAAACCAATTGGCATTATTCAGTCGCCGTTTCAAGAACCAAAAGGGACGCCTATACAGCCGACAGCGGCGCAGGAGATTGAGGGTATTATTGAAGTATATCCCGAGTATGCGGAGGGACTCAGAGATATTGAAGGATTTTCCCATCTGATACTTCTGTATCATCTTCATTTGGCAAAAGCTTCTGGTTTATTGGTAAAACCATTTTTGGGCAATGAATTACATGGGATATTTGCCACCCGTTCGCCAGGGAGGCCAAACGCAATCGGATTTTCGGTGGTACGTCTTACGCGGGTGGAAAAAAACAAACTTTACATTCGTGATGTTGATTTTATCTCAGGAACGCCGCTGTTGGATATAAAGCCTTATGTGGCAGAATTTGATGCCCGCCAGGAAGTAAAGTCCGGATGGTTTGAACAAAACATGCATAAGCTTTCTGTCACCAAAGATGATGGGAGATTTACTTGAGGAGTTGATGAATATGTTGCAGCAAGTATCTCCAATTGTATGCAAAAATTGCGCAGCCCGGCTGGCAAAATGGTGTTATAGCAAACACTGGTGGTTCCGGCTGATCCGGGAACCGTTGCTGCTTGGTATGCGGCTTTTGGCTAAGTGGCACAGGATTGATGCCCGGACTCATGTGGTACGAAATCCTGAATGCCATGGCTGCATACGTTTTATGAAAGCAGAACTAGAGGAAAAATCGCCACTATTTTGCTTTCTCGACAAGCATATCGGTAATAGAGTCAGTAAGCTTCGTAATTCCCTGCTTACTCCGGAGGAATTGGTTGAGGCCAAACGGTATGCCGGCGAGGCAATGGAACATCACAAGGCATAATAGTTTGGGAGTAAACAAAAGAAAAAGAACCCTTAGCATAGCTTGCTAAGGGCTTTTGGCTTAATCACGGTGTTTTGCCAGCAGTGTGGAATAAATGTCTTCAACAAGATTGAGGCCGCCATTATAGCCTATATAGGTGTGATGCATAATCAGACGATCAATAATAGGTAAGGCGACACTAAGATGCAAACCGCGGATATCTTTGGCAATATCGACCTCCCAGGCACTGGCGAGCAGGAGGGGCGTAGTTAAGGGATTTATTGAACGGATTTTTTCTTCGATTATACCGCTGTCTTGTGCAAAGGTTATGTCCGAAGAAAATTCAGGACTAAGATCTTTAAAATATTTTTCGATAGTTTCCTGATATTCTTCCGGTACATCTTCGGTTATAAACTGGTGGATGGGAAAGTAACCGAGTTCGTTTACTAAAAATTTACTAAAAGCGAGCGCATAGGAGGCATCATTAATATTATAGAAGCGTTTTGGCTGGTTAAGCTGATATTCTGTTAGTACATCAGACGCCCGTACCATATAATGATAGAATTCGTTTTCATTTTGCAAAATAAATTCTTCGGTTTGTGCGGAAGCAGTGCCGGCAAATTCAGCAACTGTCCGCAAAAATTTAGATGTTTCCTGGCCGCCAACCGGCAGTGACGGATAATGAAGATAAGGAGTCTGGAATTTTTCCTGCAACAATTCAGCTGTCTGAAGACCAACATAGGGGGAAATGACCAGATTAAATTCTGCTGCCGGAATATTGTTAAGTGCTTGGAGGCCGCCGCTGTTATAGCCAAACAAAATATTTGCTCTAAGGCCGATACCTGCCAGTAATTTTTTCAGTTCGTTCAGATCGCCTTCCCAAAACGGATCATGGCGCGGTACACTGGCAAATACATTAACAAGTCCTTTTTCTTTTTTTTCGGCAGGCTGTAAATATTGCTCAATAATCGCTTGCAGTACAAGTTCATGGCCTTTATAGGCGTCTCCTTTAAAACCGGCTGTTTCTACATGGACAATCGGAACTCCCTGCTCTTTGAATTCGCTTACAACACTGCTGACATCATCACCGATGATATCTGAGGTGCAGCCTGTCAGTACAACAAAGAAATCGCCATCCATAATTTTCAAGGTTCCTTCAATAACACTGCGTAATTTATCAGTGCCGCCAAAAACTACGTCTTTCTCAACCATATTGGTGCAAGGAATGGCATCAGCGCCGGTATAGCCGGCACCTTGATGACCGCCGGCATGAGAAAGACCTCTGTGCAGTTTTGAACCGCATCCCGGTCCGGCGTGTAAAATCGGAATTGCTCTTTCAATAGCTACAACGGTTTGTAGTGCTCCGAGGGCACAGCCATGACGTGGTCCTTGAATAATATCAGTCATTTTTTTCTCCTTTCAGGAATGAATAGGTGTTTTGTTCGAGCCACCAGTCGGTATAAGGCAGCTTGCTGTGTTTAGCCACGTTTTTTATATAAGCGGGATTGGAGATGGCATCATCAATCGTTTGCCCAAAGCGGATTAAGCCGTCATAAAGCATTTCTGTAGGTTCATTGCCGGCAAAAATCGAAGGAATGCCCAGTTTAGCTGCCCAGACAGTAGTAATATGGCGGGAAATGGCGATGTCTGGTTTGTGTTTATTAATGGCATTAGCTACTTCAAAGGCTTGTTTGTTACAAACACCAATATGAAAATTGCCGTAATGCTTA
>JAGGAB010000054.1 GCA_017889705.1 Bacillota bacterium
TTAGATACTATTCAGCTGAACTAGAAGGTTAGGGATTAGTCTAGCATCTTTATTTTTGATCTTTTAAAAGCGGGAGATTTCACACAGTCTGCTGTCCCCCATGCCCCCCTCCGCAACCCCGCCCGGCCTTTGCCGGAAAAAGCGTTCCGTAGGAGAAAAGCCGGGTGGTATTCCGTTAAGCAATCCGTACTGTTTGAGCGTAGCGAGTTTACGGATTGTAGGAATACCGCCCGGCTTTTCAGGTCCGCACTTTGAAATGGAGACTATATCATATAGCTATGAAAGCAAATCTCTAGTGGAACAGGTTAGCGTGGAGGCCTTGGGCCTAGACTTTTTGCTTTACTTTTGTGTCATGACAAAAGTAAATCTCCCATAGTCGGTAGTTTACTTTTCATTGTCGCCTACAGGGGGAGCATTTCAATCGCTATTGCAACAGTCCCTCTACTACTATTTACTAATTTCGTCCAGTGCCTTGCCTTTAGTTTCCTCACCAAATATCCACACAGCAACTGCAACAGCCAGCATTACACCGGTAAACATGGTAAACACCTGCGAAAACCCTTGCGGCCCCGCAATCATATAACCAACAATAGTTGGTGCCAAGATTCCACCAAAGCGTCCCACGGCCGCCGCCCAACCTGAGCCAAAGGCCCGTATCCGCGTGGGATAGAGTTCCGGAGTATAAGTATATACAACGCCCCAGGCACCAAGATTAAAAAACGACATTAAGCTGCCCCATAAGAGTACTGTCTCGGCATTCCCACCCTGCCCAAAGAAATACGCACTAACCGCACTTAAGGCCAGATATCCTGCCAGTGTCGCTTTCCGTCCGATGCGATCAACCAAATACGCCGCACTGAAATATCCCGGCAACTGCGATAACGTCATAATTAATACATATTCAAAGGTTTTGACAACTGTATGTCCCTGCTGAACCATAAGTGACGGCAGCCAGGTAAAAATACCGTAATAGGAATATACAATACCAAACCAGATGATCCATAATATAATAGTCCGTTTAGCAAACTTCAAAGTCCAGAGTTCCCTAAAAGCGATCTTATCTTCCGCACCATCAACCATACTCAGCTTGCTTGTTGCCGCGTTTTGCACCACCGGCTCCACTCCGGCTGAGCGCTCAATTTTAGCCACAATTGCCAGCGCCTCATCCTGCCGACCTTTATCCATAAGGAAACGGATGGATTCCGGCACGCCAATTCTGATAAAAAACACATAAAGCGCCGGCAGAGCACCGATAAAGAATGCCATTTGCCAACCAAACCGGGGAATAATAAAGTAGGAGATAAGTGCTGCAGCCAGCCAGCCAAAACCCCAGAAGCTTTCCAGTAAAACAATAAACCGGCCACGTTTTGCCGGTGGTGAGTATTCGGTCATGAGTGTTGCCGCTACCGGCAATTCGCCACCTAAGCCAAAACCCACTAGAAATCTAAAGACAAGTAATGATTCGTAATTCCAAGCCAAACCACATAAGCCTGTTGCAATACTATACATCAGCAACGTGACGGCAAAAACCGCCTTGCGTCCATATTTGTCAGCAGCCAAACCTCCTAGCACCGCGCCAATCGCCATACCCAAAAGCCCGATACTGCCGATGAACCCCATTTGCGCTCCGGACAGACTCCATTCTTTCGCCAGGACCGGCAATACAAAAGCAATAATTCCTGTATCCATTGCATCAAATAGCCAACCCAGCCCGGTCAAAACCAGTAGTTTGTAATGAAAACGGCTTACCGGGATTTGTTCTAAGCGTCTAATAATTTCCAAGAAACCCACCTCTTTTTATTGTCTTTACACCTGTCTTGTCACTACTGTTTATTATAATGACACCGGACGAAAATGGCAACTACTTTTTAAATTGTTAAAAAGCCGAGACAGCTTACGCAACTGCCGCTCACAGACATAAATTAGCATTATTTCTATTGATATTTTTCCCAACTCGTCCTATTATTAATTAATATACAACCAGTTCAGTTACCAAAGGAGAACCTGCATGGACAAACCGCAAAGCAAAGAACCCTTTATTACCAAACCGCTCGCGCTTTTGACTTTCGGCCATTTGATCACCGATCTTGGTCAAGGAGCACTTCCTGTTTTGCTGCCATTTCTAAAGACAGCGTTTTCTCTGACTTATACACAGATCGGTTTTATTGTACTGGTGCAAAATCTTACCTCATCAGTGATTCAGCCTCTATTCGGCTATCTCACCGACCGCATCTCTCTGCCTTGGCTTGTTCCGTTAAGCGTGATGCTTGCCGGCATAGGTCTTGGTATAACAGGCATTATGAATTCGTATTACACAGTGCTGACCGCCGTAGTCCTTGGCGGGCTCGGAATTGCCTGCTTTCATCCCCAGGCCTCCAAATTAGTCCATCAGGTCAGTAATACCGCGACCAAAGGCCGCAGTATGGGTTTTTTTTCAGTAGGCGGCAATTTAGGTCTTGCCATTGGCTCTATTGGCATGTCTTTTGCGCTTAATCAGTCCGGCATTTTGGACAACACTGTTTATTTTATTCTGCCAGCCTTTATTATGGCCATGCTTTTATCTCAAAATCTGCAAGCTATCTCTCCAAAACCAGCTGTTGTTCAAGCGGCTGCCGCTACTGTAAATGTCGCTAACAAGCCCACTGTCAACTATGGTTTGTTAGCCATAATTTTAGGATTTGTATTTGTACGTTCCAGTATCCATACCGGATTAAGCACGTATATCCCCTTATATTACATCAATTACCTGTCAGGCGATCCCATGTATGCCAGTTATCTTTTAGCGGTTTTCCTGTTTGCGGGTGTAGTCGGCACCTATACAGGCGCAGCGCTAAGCGACCGTTTTGGCCGCAAAACAGTTATTATGGGTTCAATACTTATAACCTTGCCACTCATTAGCTTATTCCCGTATACTACCGGCCTGGCAACATTAATTGTACTGGCTCTGACCGGTCTGGCTCTCATTTCTTCTTTTGCCACAACAGTCGTGCTGGCCCAGGAAATGATGCCCGGTTATATTGGTATGGCCTCTGGTTTAACCATCGGTTTCAGTATTGGCCTCGGTGGCGTTGGTGCTACCATTTTAGGTTATGTAGCTGATCATTTCGGTATTCCCAGCGTATTTACAGTGCTGGCTGTATTGCCGCTGGCAGGTGTAATTCTCGCATGGTTTTTGCCCGGAAAATTATTCAAACGCTAACTTCACCACAAAAAGATGCTGACAGCATTAATGCCGTCAGCATCTTTTTTTATACCACGAACTTGACCTCTCACCAAAAGCTCAGAACAAGCCGTTTTTTATTTACTCCAGCAATATTCCTAATTCCTTTAGTTCAGCAGTAATTTTATGAAGAACCGCTACTGAAGGTACTTCAATTGTGTGGATATGTACCCCACCTGTCACTAAGGAAAGCGGGGCAGCCCCGCTTGCTGCCGACTTATGTAAAAACTCGGTTAAATCACGCCGGGAAGCCAGCATTAAATTGGCTTTAATCTCGCCATATACCGGGTGTTCCACACTGACATCAAGCACCCGCCCGCCATTATCAATAATTACAGCAAGCTCGGTTTCTATGCAGTCCCGCTCATGGCGGCAGGCTAACTTAGCACTGACGGCAGTCGATGCCGCAGCTTGTAAAATAACATAGCCTTGCGGTGTTGCATAGATGTCAACACCAGCTGCCCGTAAAATGGCAACATCACCAACAATGACCTGCCTGCTTACTCCCATTTTTTTTGCCAATGCCGTTCCGGTAATCGGCTGCCTGCTTTGCTGCAGCAAACCGGCAATTTGGTCCCGCCGTTCTTTTGCTTCCACAGCAACAACTCCTCCTGACTAATGCCACTTGTTATCTTATACTATATTATACACCTAAATTACTTGTTCTGTACCATACCTTGCTCAAGCGCAGCCGGCAACAGTACCGTAAAGACAGTCTTTTTACCTAGCGTACTCGAAACCATAATCTTTCCACCATGATTTTGTACAATACTATAGCATACCGATAACCCCAGACCAGTACCATTTGCTTTAGTGGTAAAAAAGGGAGTTCCCAGTTTTTCAATGATCTCCAGCGGAATGCCTTCGCCGTCATTTTCAACAGTTATTGCCATCATATCCTGCTGGCAGGCTACCATGATGGTAACATTACCACCCACCGGTACCGCTTCTAAGGCATTTTTTACAAGATTGATAAATACTTGTTTTAGTTGTCCAATATCACCCAGAACAAAACAACACCCCGTACTTGGCAATTGCAGGTCTAAAGCAATAGTTTTATCATAAAATTGTCCTTTCATTAGTAAAAGCACATCATTTAGAAGCTTACAAATATCTACTTTTTCAATTAAGGGATCTTTCAACGGGCGTGCCAACATTTGAAATTCACTAATTAAGCTGTCAATGCGGCCAATCTCGGAAAGTATTATTTTGAAATGCTCTTGCGGAACCGGCTTATCACTACGTTTTAGCATAAGTTGAATAAAACCCTGGATTGAGGTTAAGGGATTTCTAATTTCATGCGCAATTCCGGCGGCCAACTGATTAACGCACATCATCCGTTCCAGTTTAAGCTGTTCGCGTTCCTGCTCATGCCGTCGGGCTTGATACCACACGCCATATAGCAGTCCTAAACACATAATAAGGAGCAAAAAATTTTTGGCATCTTCCAGTGCTTTGTTGAAAACTCTGGCATACATATCACTTACCGGTATAGCTGTACCGATACGCCACTGCGTATTATTCAATCCTGTATAAATTATCATTTTATCGACACCATCGATAGGTGAACTTGTCTCAACTATACCTTTTTTCTGGAACAACAATTCATTCATGCGGAGTTTAAAAGATTTACTTTCAGGAAAAAATTCACTCAGGCGGGGATGATGAATAAACTGGCCGCTGCCATCCATCACAAAAACATATTGCCGTTCAGGCATGACCTCTCTTGTTACGGCAAGAGAAATATCACTAATCGGTATATAGGCCGCTAACACTCCTGTTACTTGATTTTCTCCTAATACCGGAACTTGTACACTCACATATGCGTTTTCCTGGCTACTGTCCAGCATTCTGCCGGAAACATTCGCACCGCCTGTTAGTACCGAGTAAAAATCGTTCTTGGCGCAGATTTTGCTAAATGGCGACTCCACTTGCGCCGTCAGCGGCCAACAATCACTGATTAGCTTGCCCTTGTAATCATATAAGGCTACATTAACAACATCCAAGGCTTTGGCAGCCGCCAATAAATCTGGCCTCGCACGATCAGCTTCAAGATACCGTATATCATTATGACCCGCAAGCAGGTTGAGCCCCACCAAATATGCGTTAAATCTCATATCCAGATAATCGGCTATATCAGTGAGGCGTTCCCGTTCACTTGTTACCACCGCTTGATACTGATATTTAAAGTAATTTAAAATTAATATCATAATCATTACCAGCAGTACTGTACCGGCAATTGTCATTGTCCATTTATTTCTTTGCTTGGAAAGAAGCACCAAATATTCACCGCCTTTTTGACATAATTCGTCAAATTCCAGTTATCTCCTGCTGCTTACCATCGCAGATTATCTTTATTTTCACAAATCCTCTGAGAAAACAAAAAAAGAAAGCTTTCATTGTTATTTGAAGCTTTCTTGTATGGTGGGCGATGACAGGATCGAACTGCCGACATCCTGCTTGTAAGGCAGGCGCTCTCCCGGCTGAGCTAATCGCCCGTATTAAATTAAAAATGTTCCGCGCTATCGCTTGGAACTAAGCGATTCACTCAAGTTTTCGCGTCGCATACGCTCCTAAAAACTTGGTTCTCTGCTTATATGGTGACCCGTAGGGGATTCGAACCCCTGATACCGCCGTGAAAGGGCGGTGTCTTAACCGCTTGACCAACGGGCCATTTGGCTCCTCGAGTAGGACTCGAACCTACGACAAATCGGTTAACAGCCGATTGCTCTACCGACTGAGCTATCGAGGAATTAGCATTAACATAGTGAATTATATAATAGGTATACTAAAAATGCAAGCACTCCCCTCACATATTTTTTGGGGTAAAAAACTATCTTACAAAGGATATTTTTGCTAAAACATCAAATACTGATATTATATACCTATAACCAATTCGAAGGAGGTACTATTTTGGATCCACGTATAAAAACTCTCGCCCAAAACCTGATTGGCTATTCTACCAGTCTTGCGCCAGGCGAAAAAATATTAATCGAGATGTTTGACGATGCTCTGCCACTCGCCAAAGCCCTTGTTGATGCGGCTTACGCCGCCGGCGGCATTCCCTTTCTTGAAGTAAAAAACAGTCAATTGCAGCGTGCCCTGATTAGGAACGCTTCCAGCGAGCAATTGGGGCTGGCCGCTTCCTGGGAGCAGGCCAGAATGAAGGAAATGGATGCCTATATCGGCCTCAGAGCCAGTTTTAACATCGCCGAAATGGCCGATGTTTCATCCGCCCAATTACAAAGCTACCAACAGAATTGGGTAAAACCCGTGCATCTCGATGTGCGCGTTCCCCATACCAAATGGTGCATCCTGCGCTGGCCGAATGCTTCGATGGCTCAGTTAGCCAATACCAGCACCGAAGCCTTTGAAGACTTCTATTATAATGTATGCAATCTGGATTATACCAAAATGGCGAAAGCCATGGACCCGCTGATTGCGCTTATGGAAAAGACCGACAACGTAAAAATTACCGGACCCGATACTGAGCTTACTTTTTCGATTAAGGATATACCGGCGGTAAAATGTTCCGGACTGCGCAACATACCTGATGGCGAAGTATATACTGCCCCAGTAAAAGATTCGATCAATGGTGTGCTTAGTTATAATACGCCCTCCGTGTACCAGGGCTTTACTTACGAAAATATCCGGCTAGAGTTCAAAAACGGCAAAATAGTAAACGCCACAGCCAACGACACCGAAAAAATCAATAAAGTACTGGACATGGATGAGGGTGCTCGCTATATTGGCGAGTTTGCGCTTGGTGTTAATCCATACATTGAAAAACCCATGAAAGACATCTTGTTTGATGAAAAAATCAAAGGCAGCTTCCACTTTACTCCCGGTAACGCTTATGCTGAAGCCTTTAACGGCAACAAATCGGTGCTTCACTGGGATCTTGTCTGCATTCAAACCCCGGAAAACGGCGGTGGTGAAATCTGGTTTGACAATAAGCTCATCCGCAAAGACGGCCGGTTTGTATTGCCAGAGCTCGAAGGGTTAAACCCAGAAAATTTGATGTAGCTGTAACAAGAAAATTTTACTTCCTACAAACTCAAAAAGGCTCGTGAATGCCCCGGCACTCACGAGCCTTTCTACACTTTACTTCACTAATTCTTTGACAAAATTGGGTAGCGCAAAACAACTCTGCTGAATCTCCCGATTATAATAACGGGTGTCAAGATTAGCCGGAATCCGTTCTATATCTGCTTTTAGCGGATCATACTGCTTGGAACCGATGGTAAAGCAATGCAGTCCGCCCGGATACAGTGGAATGCTAGACAAATATAGGCGAGTTATGGGAAATAAGGAAGTAATATCGGCCGTAAGCTGCCGTATTAATTCTTGATGATAAAAAGGTGATTCTGTCTGTTGGACAAATAACCCGTCAGGCTTTAAGGCTTTATACACACTGGTGTAAAACTCATGAGTAAACAAACCTTCACCTGGACCAATTGGATCAGAACAATCTACAATAATAACATCATATTTGTCTGTTACTTCTTTCATATGCTTGATACCATCACCAATTTTAAGACGCAGTTTCGGATGATTGCTATTTAAGGCCGAGCTGATTTCCGGTAAATATTTTTTACTTACCTCGACCACAAGGCCGTCTATTTCCACCATCTCGGCAACCTCAACCGACTGATGCTTGACTACCTCACGAATAGTACCGCCATCCCCGCCGCCAATAACCAAAACATTTTTGGGGTTTGGATGGACAAACAGGGGTACATGCGCAATCATTTCATGGTAAATATACTCGTCAAAAATTGAGGTTTGAAAAACACCGTCAAGCACCAGCATCCGTCCGAACTCATATGACTCGACTACAGCTACCTCCTGAAAATCCGATTTCCCTGAGTACAAGGTTTCTTTGATCCGTGCGGCAAGACCCAAATTCTTGGTTTGATATTCTGTGTACCACAGCTCCATTTGCAAATCCCCCCCTATTTATCTTAGCTTCTACAGCTTCTCACATCAATATCATTTATATAACTAATAATTATATCACAAAATTTACCAAAATTAAAGGTCGTTCTGCAAAATAAAAAATCGCCAGCTATCTCTGGCGATTTTTTACCCTAACAGAAAGTATAAATGAGACTTGGTTCTGATGGGGTTTTAACCCGACTTGAATCTTAGTCGAATTATCCAGGGATTTAGCCGTTTCTTTACTCCCACCTTTAGAGGATGGGAGTATTAGAACGGGTTGGTCATCGGATAACTTTCTTAAAAACAGGCTAAGGGCAACATCGACTTGCACTTATCCTTAAGCTCGGCGCAAGCCGTGTTTTCTTTACAGTTTTTTTCGCTATTCTTCTTCCGGACGCTTAACGTATTTGTGTTTATACTTAGGCATCATTTTTACCGGCATCTCGCATACTTCTTCACATTCATCCTCAAACTCTTCTTCGCACTCATCTTCCTCGTCTTCACATTCATCTTCGGTATCCATATCAAGACAAGGCCCTAGCCCGGTAACGCCGGAGAAACTGTGGCAATGCCCGTCTTCCTCGCTGGTCATTCCTTCAAAAAAGTGAACATGGTGCCCCTCCGGCATTTCAATAGCCGGCCCTGTCATGACGTCATCAATATGCCAATGTCCGCCTTCGTCTTCTTCACTGATAAATGAAGTTCTTCCATGAATCCGGTGAACATGGCTTCTGCCTTTCTCTTTTGCCGGACCACTAACGCCCATAATAATATGTTGATGTTCATCTGCCACATCTACTTCGGTCAAATAGGTGTGTACATGAGGCATTATCTCGTATTCATCATGATGATGATGCTTATGCTTGCGGTCTTCTTCACTTACAGGCATGCTCGTCGCACCTCCAAAATCTTCTTGCATACTATCCTATGCCACATAGCTCAGCTTTGCTACCATCATGATATCGAGCAATTACCCGCAGTAATTCCATTATATGTTATTACATTTTTTCGTTACTTTTTCGTTTACCTAACGTTTATATTAACAAAGGAGTTGAAAATCATGTGTAAATTTATTAAAGCGTTAAGCCTATCCCTATTGTTGCTTGCAGCTACCCTGCCCACCGCCCTTGCTTCTGAAACAAATCCCAAGGTCACCGAAGTACAGGTAAGCGGTAGTTTCCAGGAAGAAGTAGCCCCGGATATTGCCTATATTAATTTAGGTACAGTAACTGAAGCCGAAACCGTTGCTGCAGCTCAAGCCAAAAACGCCGCTGTCTCTGAAGCGGTGCGTCAGCAAGTTGAAGATTTGGGGATTAAAGCCGAATACATAAAAACAGCGAACTATTCGGTAACTCCCCTCTACAAAAATGACGACAACGGCCGCCGCACCCCGACAATCAGAGGCTATCAGATTACCAACAGCATTACGGTAACCACCTCGCCCAACAAAGCCGGCGAAGTAATCGACACCGCCCTTGCTGCTGGCGCTAACCAGGTCAACAGTGTCCGTTTTGGTAAAAAGGATGAAACCGGTGTTCGCAATGCTGTTATTGCCCAGGCTGTCCGCGATGCTCTAAGCAAAGCCGATGCCATAGCTGCAGCATTAAACAAACAGGTTGTCCGGGTGAAGACTGTAAACGAAAATGGGGTTTCTTTTCATTCGCCCGAAGTAAATACCCGGCTATTTAAAGCTTCCCTCGACAGTCAGGTCTCAACCCCCATCTCGGCCGGACTTATTGAGTTATCCGCCAACGTGCAGGTCATCGTCGAATTAGAATAACAACCGGCGATAAGCCAAAAGAGATTGCAGGCTTTTAAACCTGCAATCTCTTTTTGTTTATCCGCAGTCTCTATCTCCAGGAGATTAATCGTTTCTCCAGCCAATTCAGCAAATAATTGAAGGCGATTCCCAGCAGAGATAATGCCAGAACTCCTACCATCAGCTTGGTTGTCAGCATAAGATCCCCATAATGCAGGATCATAGCGCCAATCCCTTCTTTAGCAGCTATCATCTCAGCTGCCACCAACAGCAATAGCGAAGTCCCCGCCGCCAGTTTTAGCCCGGCAAAGATTACCGGCAGCGCACCCGGTAAAATAACTTTGCGGATAATATTAATTCGACTGGCCCTAAAAGCAACAGCTGCTTTAATTAATAACGGATCAACATGTTTTACGCCGGAATAAGTGTTAATAATAACCGGAAAGAAAACCCCAAGGCTAATAATGGTTATTTTAGAAACCTCACCAATCCCCAGCCAAAGAATAATCAGCGGCAACAGTGCAATCTTCGGAACAGGATATAGCGCATGCACAATGGGATTGCCCACCGCCTCCGCAATGGTAAAAAAACCGGTGGCCAGCCCCAGCACAATACCAGTAACACTACCAATAACGAACCCCCAGATAATCCGGTACAAGCTGGCCTCAGCATTAATCAATAGTTCTCCGCTGCTAAGCATATTCCAGCCAGTTGTGAGTATTGCGCTTGGCGCCGGCAGATATAGTTCAGGTACCGAACTTATACGGCATACAGCTTCCCATAACACAATAAGGCCAATGAGGGATAATGTGCTTACCCAGCCCGGAAGTTTATTATCGATAAACGCCAGCCGGTTGACAACCTCCCGCCGATACAAGGTACTCATGCAGATTCCCCCTCTCGGATGGCATCTTCGGCATCTTTACGGATAAGCTGCCAGATCTGGTTGGCATAGTTTTTAAAGGGTACTGCATAGTCCCCAATATCTCTGCCTTCCCGGGGCAGGTCAATATCAATGACATCAATAATTCTTCCCGGCCGCCGCGACAGTACTACCACCCGGTCTGCCAGATAAACGGCTTCTTCAATATTGTGTGTGACATACAGCGTACTCAAACGAGTAGCCGTCCACAGCCGCAATAATTCTTCCTGCATCAGCGTTCTGGTCTGGGCATCAAGCGCCGAAAAAGGCTCGTCCATTAAAAGCAAATCAGGCTTGACGGCAAGCGCCCTGGCAATCCCCACCCGTTGCCGCATACCGCCTGACAACTGGCGGGGTAGCGAGGTTTCAAAGCCCTGCAACCCCACTAGCTCAATATTGGTTTGTACCCTACCGGCAATTTCCTGCTTGGCAAGTCCCATTTCCTCTAAACCAAAAGCAATATTTTGAAACACGGTACGCCAGGGAAATAACCCTATCTCCTGAAAAACCATGCCTACTACCGGATCACGGTCTGTTTCCAAACCTTCTACATAAATACTACCGGAAGTCGGACTTAACAGCCCTCCCACCATATTAAGGAGAGTTGATTTGCCGCAACCACTGGGGCCAACCAAAACAACAAACTCCTCGTCATGAATAGTAAGATTAATGTCCGACAATGCCGTCATCATCTGTCCATCTGGTCCTACATAACACTTTCCTACCTGCTTAACAACAACCTTCATAATGTTTCACCTGCTCACCTTATTACCATACTACTTTATTTTACTTGTTTTAATGCTTCTTCAAAAAGTGTCGCATCAGCTACCAGACCTGCATCAAGCGGTTTTTCCAGCATTTTGTGACCAACATACCAATCAATTTGAGTCTGAATGTCTTTGGTAAGCAATTTGCCATCCCGGTCAATATAGGGTAATCCGGTTTTGACATCCTTGACCGGCACGTCAGTATATTTCGCAATAATATTGATAACCTCATCGTAGTTTGCCCCAGGCACCACCTTGCCGTCTTTTTGTGTCAATACAGCATCATAATAATAGCGGCAGGCTTTGATGTAGCCTTTCAGAAAACGCACGGCATTGACTTTATCCTTCATTAATTCCGGCGAAAAGAAAATACCTGAGGTCTGGTATTCGATTGCGTCACCAACTTGGCTGACAAGTTTGCCATAGCCGGCAGCTACTACCGTACTGATATTGGGTTCATTCAAAATAACGGCATCCACCTGTTTACTCTGGAGTGCTGCCATAAGTGCCCCCATTTTGCCCAGCGGCACAATCTCGACATCGGTTAACGACAACCCTTTGGTTTCAAGCAACCGGCCAATCATATAATGATAGGTTGAACCGGTCTGGGTGATACCGATTCGCTTGCCTTTCAACTGCTCAATTTTCTGCACACCCTGTCCCCACAAATCACTGGTAACTAATAGCGCTGATGAAGAATAGCCTTTTTGCTCGCGTCCTTTATCAGCCACAATTGACAGTTTTTGTCCGCCTGTTACCATGTTGTATAGACTGGCAGTAATGCCGGTAGCGCCGATATCCACCTTGTTAGAGGCAGTTGCCACAGCAATTGGATGAGCGGCTTCAAACCACTGCACATCAAGATTGAGGCCTTCTTCCTTAAAAAAGCCTTTTTCTATGCCGATAAACACCGGTGCCGAACTGGTCAACTTAAGCAGACCGATACTCATTTTCTTAGCCTCAGCCGGCGCACCTTGTTTAGGAGTCTCAGGCGTTTTAGCACATGCGGCCAGCAATAATGCTGCCAGCAAAATTGCAGTAATAACCCATACATACTTCTTATTCATACTTGTCCCCCTTGTCTTTGGCAACTAAGCCTTGCCTAATGTTATTCAACAACATCCCTGGCAATATCAGGAATACTTCTGTACTTTTCTTCACTAAAAAGTAGAAATCCTGCCTTAGCTTTCTTGTCAGATCAAAAATACCGGCAAAATCTGCCGGTATTTATTGATCATACTGCTATTTTCTGTGGATGAACTGGTTTAATGTTTAAAATGCCGCATGCCGGTGAATACCATAGCAATGCCTTTTTCATCAGCGGCTTTAATGGAATCTTCATCATTAACCGAACCGCCTGGCTGGATGATTGCTGTAATGCCCGCATCGATAGCGGCTTTAACGGTATCGGCAAACGGGAAGAACGCGTCTGATGCCAATACCGCGCCTTTGGCCTGTTCACCGGCCTGCGCCAACGCAATGCCGGCAGCGCCTACCCGGTTCATTTGACCAGCACCAACACCTAACGTTTTATTATCATTAGCAATAACAATGGCGTTGGATTTAACGTGTTTAACCACCTTCCAGGCAAATAACAACTGCTCCCACTCAGCACCTGTCGGTTGGCGTTTGGTAATGACTTTCATATCAGAACGCGGCGCAGTCGTCATATCGGCTTGCTGTAACAACACGCCACCGGCTACTGACTTCACATCAAGTCGGCTATTATCCGGCTGCGGCAAAGCAGCCGCCAGCAAACGGACATTTTTCTTTTGCGTCAGAATGTCCAGCGCCCCCTGACTAAAGGCCGGAGCAATAACAACTTCAGCAAACAGTTCACTAATACGCTCTGCAGTTTCTTTATCCACGTCCCGGTTGAGCGCGATAATACCGCCAAACGCGGATACTGGATCAGCCTGATAGGCCTTGTTATAAGCCTCGGCAAGAGTAGCACCAATACCAGTGCCACAAGGATTGGTATGTTTGATAATAGCGGCAGCCGGCTCTTTAAACTCAGTCACTAAGGCGTAAGCCGCCTCAACATCTACAATATTATTAAAGGACAGTTCTTTGCCGTTAAGCTGCTTAGCACTGGCAACACCAGGACCGCTATAATACTGTTCCCGATAAAAAGCAGCTGATTGATGCGGATTTTCTCCATAACGCAGATCCTGCGCTTTTTCATAAACCATATGCACGGTTTCCGGGAAAAGCCCCTGGCCAAGCTGAGCACTTAAATACCGGGAAATATAGGCATCATAAGACCCGGTATGGCTATAAGCCTCCTGCGCCAACGCCATGCGGTTTTTGAATTCAACCTCGCCGCTAGTTTTAAGTTGAGCAATAATTTCTTGGTACCGTTCCGGATTAACTACAACGGTTACATAGTGGAAGTTTTTAGCTGCTGCCCGTATCATAGCCGGACCGCCAATATCAATATTTTCTACAGCATCTTCAAGTGTTACATCAGGCTTTGCCACAGTCTGACGGAACGGATACAGATTTACAGCCACCAAATCAATGCCTGTTATATTATGTTCTTTCATGGCTGCCTGATGAGCCGGGTTGTCGCGAATAGCCAATATACCGCCATGCACATAAGGGTTAAGGGTTTTTACCCGTCCATCCATGATTTCCGGGAAACCGGTTATCTCACTTACATAAGTTACCGGAATACCGGCTTCTTTAATGGCTTTCATGGTGCCGCCGGTGGAAACCAGCTCAACCCCCAAGTCATGCAAGGCTTTAGCAAACTCAACAATACCGGTTTTATCTGAAACGCTTAACAGCGCCCGTTTAATTTTCATCATGATCCCTCGCTATCTCTTAAATTATCCGTACGCGCCGCCCTTCTAGCTTCAAGCGCCCTTCACAATATAAGGCCAGAGCACGGGGATAAAGAATATGTTCAGCATGTAAAATTCGTTCTGACAAGGTATCTGCCGTGTCATCTTCCAAAATAGGCACAGCTTCCTGCAGGATAATCGGGCCGCTGTCCATGCCTTCGTCGACAAAATGAACAGTACACCCGGAAACCTTAGCACCATAATCAAGCGCCTGTTGCTGCGCATTTTCTCCGGGAAAAGACGGCAGCAGCGCCGGATGAATATTCATAATTCTGCCGCCAAAACGGTCAATGAAATATGCAGTCAGAATGCGCATAAAGCCAGCCAATACTACTAATTCCACATGGTGAATGTTTAATTCTTCGGCAACCGCAGCCTCAAATTCCTGACGGCTGGAAAACTGCCGTCTATCAATGCATATTGTCGGAATATCAGTATCGGCCATACGCGTTAACACATTGGCATTAGGGTTATCGCTAATAACGGCACCAATTTTGGCGTTAAGCCTGCCTGCCTCAATGGCATCCACAATTGCCTGCAAATTACTGCCCCGCCCTGACGCCAATACGCCGATTACCGTCTTATTCATGAAACAATCCCCCTACTTTAGTTCAACCACATGCTTGCCTGCAGTAACTTTACCAATGATATACGATTTTTCACCCCGTGATGCAATATCTGCCTGAATAGCAGCAGCATCCTCAGCAGCAACAAGCAAAATCATACCAATTCCCATGTTAAAAGTCCGGTACATCTCAGCCTTCGCTACTCCGCCCCATTCTTGCAGCAAACCAAAAATCTTAGGTTCTGGCCAAGCTGTGGTGTCTACTTCTACACCACAAGCCTCGGGTAATACGCGCGGGATATTATCATAGAAGCCACCACCGGTAATATGAACCATCCCGTGGATATCAAATTTCTCAATCAGTGGCAAACAGGTTTTGGGATAAAGCCGTGTTGGTTCCAGCAATTCTTCGCCAAGCGTACGTCCCAGTTCCGGAATATGGGTATCAATACTAAACTGTTTTACATCAAAACAGATTTTGCGAACAAGTGAATAACCGTTGGAGTGCACACCACTTGAAGGCAATCCAATCAGCACATCACCAGGCTTAATTTTTTCGCCGGTGATGATTTTATCCCGGTCGACAACACCTACGGCAAAACCGGCAATATCATATTCACCGTCAGGATAGAAGCCGGCCATTTCGGCAGTTTCGCCACCAATCAGTGCACAGCCTGATTCGCGGCAGGCCATAGCCACACCGCTGACAATGTCGGCAACCTTCTCAGGCTCCAGTTTGCCTACTGCCAGATAATCCAGGAAAAACAGCGGCTCCGCACCCTGTACCAAGATATCATTAACACACATGGCAACACCATCTTGACCAATGGTGTCATGCTTGTCTGCCATAAAAGCAATTTTTAGTTTGGTTCCAACACCGTCGGTGCCACTTACTAATACTGGCTGGCGGTATTTGCCGGAATTCAGGGCAAATAAACCGCCAAAACCGCCAATATCCCCAAGCACTTCAGGACGATAGGTTGCCCGCACATGGCGTTTCATGAGTTCAACGGCTTTATTGCCGGCGTCGATATCCACACCGGCATCACGATAGGTAAGTTGATTGTTTTTTTGATTGTCGGCCATTGTTCGACCTCCTGCTATATTCATTTACTTACTCTTGGGTTCAAACAAGAATTTATTATTGGCACAGTCCCCTTCATCGGGAGTGTGCGCCGGATAATCACAGTTGAAGCAAGCGTTGCACAGTGTTTTTTGCGAGATATTGCCAATAGAAGCATGCAAACCTTCCAGTGACAAATAGTGCAGCGAATCAGCACCGATAAACTCTCTGATCTCTTCCACCTGCTTGGAGGCAGCAATCAGTTCTTTGCGGGCCGAGGTATCAATTCCATAGTAGCAAGGAAAGCCAATAGGCGGCGAGCTGACACACATATGCACAGCGGTAGCACCGGCTTCTTTTAGCATCCGGACAATCTTGCCGCTTGTCGTGCCGCGCACAATGGAGTCATCTACCATAACAATGGACTTGCCTTTGACAACCGAGGCAACCGCATTTAGCTTAATGCGCACACCCATGTCGCGCTTTTTCTGTTCAGGTTGAATAAAAGTCCGGCCGATATACCGGTTTTTCATGAGA
Organism: Bacillota bacterium; assembly: GCA_017889705.1. Taxonomy (GTDB): domain Bacteria; phylum Bacillota; class Negativicutes; order Sporomusales; family Sporomusaceae; genus Sporomusa. The sequence goes on from JAGGAB010000054.1 coordinate 16,621, forward strand.
CCTTCAGCAAACGGTATCCCGGATTCCTGACTATATCCCAAAGCTGCTGTTGTGCCTGAGTCCGGCACCGAAATAACAATATCGGCTTTAAAACCACTTTCTCTGGCAAGCGTACGACCCATATTAAACCGGGCCTGATATACACTCTGACCATCAATAACACTGTCAGGGCGCGCAAAGTAAATATATTCAAAAACACAGCCTGCCAACCGGTCAGACTCGGCAAACCTGCGGGACTCGACACCCTTGTCGTCAATGGTCACCATTTCACCTGGCGCAATGTCTCGCACAAATTCAGCGCCAACAGTATCAAGTCCGCAAGATTCTGAGGACAGCACCCAGCCATCTCCCAGTTTCCCTAAGCATAACGGCCGGAAACCATGCGGGTCACGTACACCAATTAGCTTATTTTCAGTCATGATCACAAGGCAATAAGCCCCATGAACATTTTTCAGGCTGTCAATTACCTTCTCTTCTACTGTCGGTTTGTCCGAACGGGCAATTAAATTGACAAGCACTTCACTGTCAATGGAAGTCTGAAACACACTGCCCTTTTTCTCAAGATCTTCCCTAATTTCATGGGCATTGGTCAGATTGCCGTTATGCGCCAAACTAATCTGGCCGCCAGAGTAATTCACAAGCAGCGGCTGCGTGTTGCGCAGCAGGCTTGAACCGGTTGTCGAATACCGCACATGACCGATGGCTATATGGGCCGGCATTTCAGGCAGGGAATGGCGAAATACTTCATTCACCAATCCCATACCCCGCTGCACATCCATTACATTGCCGTCAGTAACCGCAATCCCGGCGCTTTCCTGGCCCCGGTGTTGCAGCGCATATAAACCCCAATAGGTATTAAGTGCTACATTCTCCTGGCGGGCGAAGATACCAAAGATACCGCATTCTTCCCGCCACTTATCACTTTGTATGTCGTAGAGCACGTAGTTTCTCCTTTACTCTTTACTTCCGGTCAGTCTGCGCCAAACTTCCTGATATGCCTCTTCTACATTGCCCAAATCGCGACGGAAACGGTCTTTGTCTAGTTTTTGCTTAGTTTCAGTATCCCAGAACCGGCAAGTATCAGGGGAAATTTCATCACCTAACAGCACTTCGCCTTTATGTACGCCAAATTCAAGTTTGAAGTCGATGAGTTCAATTTTCTTATCCTTTAAGAACGCCGATAAGATTTCATTAATTTTTAGTGCGTATTTTTCCATAATCTCAACTTGCTCAGCAGTAGCCAGCCCCATAGCAGCAATATGATAGTCATTAATCAAGGGATCGCCAAGATCATCATTTTTGTAGTAGAGCTCAACAACCGTGCTGGGTAATTTGCGACCTTCTTCCCAGCCAATGCGTTTTGCCAGGCTGCCTGCGGCAATATTGCGGACAACAACTTCTACCGGCAGGATGTCGAGTTTTTTAACAAGCATTTCCCGGTCACTCAGCATTTTGATGAAATGATGGGGAATGCCTTTTTCTCCTAACAGATTAAAGAAAAATACGGAAATCTTGTTATTGAGCACACCCTTGTTGCCAATAGTGCCGCGTTTTTCACCATTAAAGGCAGTAGCATCATCTTTGAAATATACCAGGAGTTCATCAGCATTGTCGGTAGCAAATACTTGTTTAGCTTTTCCTTCATACATAGGTTTTTGAGTCATGGAATTAGCCCCCTCATAAATTTATATATAATAATTAAAATTGACTGCGTTTTGGCTTGGTTATTTGCCGGCCGCCAGCTTTTCAGCCAGCCTTGCATCTTTTTGCTCCACTTCTTCGGCCATAGTCTGGCGATGAGCAATGAGCTTACCTGCAAGTTCAGCATTATGCACAGCAAGTATCTGGGCGGCAAAGAGGGCAGCATTTTTCGCCCCGTTTATTGCCATAGTGGCCACCGGAATCCCGGCAGGCATTTGCACAATACTAAGAAGTGCATCCATACCGTTAAGCGGTGTGGCATTAACCGGAATACCAATAACCGGTAGTGTCGTAAAGCTGGCAATTACTCCCGGAAGATGAGCTGCGGCTCCGGCGGCGGCAATAATAACCTTGACTCCACGTTCGCTGGCACCGGCGACAAACTTGTGAACTTTGTCCGGTGTACGATGAGCCGATGCTACCAGGATTTCTGTTTCGATACCAAGTTCAGTTAGCTGCTTGGCTGCCGGTTCAAGTACCGGCCAGTCTGAATCACTGCCCATAATAATTGCGACTTTCATGTCCTCATCCTCTCTTATATTTGGATTAAATCACCATTTGGTGTGTAATAAAACCCAGATACTTTATAAAAATATCTGGGCAACAACCTAAATTATTGTTCCCGTTATTCAGCCAGAAATAAGAACCGGCAGACAACAAGAACCGCCAAAATATAAACAATCCAGTGTACTTCACGACTACGGCCGGTAGCCAATTTTAATAACGGGTATAAGACCAGACCTGCCGAAATACCGTTGGCAATACTATAGGTAAACGGCATCAGCACAATGGTCAGAAAAGCCGGCATACCTTCGGTAAAATCAGTAAAATCAATATGACGAACCGACTCAATCATCAAGGCACCGACAATAATAAGCGCCGGCGCAGTAGCTGCATCCGGAATAAGCCCCGCAAGCGGCGTAAAGAAAAGTGCCAGCAAAAACAGCACACCGCAAACGACAGCCGTTAAGCCTGTCCGCCCGCCGGCACCAACACCGGCAGCGCTTTCCACATACGAAGTAATGGTACTGGTGCCAAGCATGGCCCCAAGGCTTACGCCGGTGGCATCAACCAGCATGGCTTTGCCAATGCCGGGAAATTTGCCGTCTTTGTCCATTAAGCCTGCTTTGGAGGCTGTGCCCACAAGTGTTCCCATCGTATCAAATAGTTCTACAAAAGTGAATGTAAATACAATAGCCAACAGCCCCATATGTAAAGCGCCCATAATATCTAGCGCAAAAAAAGCATTCCTGCTGAAATCCGGCATAGCGACAGGGCTAAAACCAGCTGGTATTTTAACAATGCCCATCATAATCCCCAATACCGTGGTTGTAAAAATACCAATCAGAATAGAACCTTTTATTTGGCGAGCCATTAAAACACCAATAAAAATAAGACCAAATACTGCTAACAATACCTCAGGATGAGTAAATTTACCCATTTCAATAATGGTTTCAAAACTAAGCGGTGTACCATTGCCTTTGGCAGCAACAATCTTTTCCAGAGTTGGCGGAATCAAAGATAACCGAATACTCATGATGCCGGAAAGCTTTAATCCGATAATGGTAATAAACATACCAATACCAACGGTGATAGCATGTTTTAATGAATTTGGCATACCTTCAACTAACAGTTGGCGAACTTGCGTCACAGTAAGTAAAATAAAAATAATACCGGAAATAAATACCGCACCTAACGCAACTTGCCAGGAAACACCCATACCAATGACAACCGTAAATGCATAAAAAGCATTTAGCCCCATACCTGGCGCCAAAGCGATCGGGTAGTTAACAAATACCCCCATCATAATCGAGACCACACCGGCACCAATCGCAGTTGCCAAGAGTACGGCGTTCTTGTCCATCCCTGCTGATCCTAAGATACTTGGATTGACAAATAAAATATAAGCCATGGTCATAAAGGTGGTAATTCCTGCGATTACCTCAGTCCGTACGTCGGTTTTACGAGAACTGAGTTCAAACATTTTTTCCAACATAGCTTTCACCCCTTATCTCCATACATAACTACAGTGTCACCGTCAAGCCTGCAACGTATGCGGGAAAATGCCAAAAAACCCTGACAGGGAAATTTCGCATAAATATAGTAGAGCGAAACTTCCCCGCCAGGGTTTTTATCCCATCGGTGTAGTGTTAAAGGTAACACCTGCGCCACTTGGTCACAGCCACACCACATTGTGTTATGCGGAACCCTAGGCGCACTTTCACCCGTAGTCGGGCGATTTACGGTCGCCAGGTAGAAACTTTTGAGCCATATCCTCAAACATATACGAGCATTATGTATTTATTTGTATTGTACCAGCGCTAACTAAAGTCTGTCAATAAAAAATCGAACTTTAATTACTTTTTTTAAATTATCGTTCGGAAGTACAACATTATTTCAATAGTGACACCTTAATTTTGACAACTGCTTTCTTGACATTGACAGCTTCGTTTAACACGCAGTTGGGGCGATGCACATCCCAGGGGAAAAATATGGCATACATACCCTTGGTCATAACCAAATCAGTTTCGTCTTGAACTGTTTTGTAGAAGATAGCATCTTTAGCCTCAAGTTCATCAGCTAATACTTCATTTTCTTTTGCCAGCAGGCTGTACGCAATCAATTCCTCGCCGGAAATCATGTACTGGATATCAATATAATCGACATGAGCCTCTGCGCGGCGTACTTCCCGCGGCTGAGTTTCATATTCATTAATCGCCACATAGATATCTTTGCCTTCAATTTCATATTTACCTTTAGCCAGTGCTGCCAACTCGGTTTTAGCAAGATATTCAAGGCCTTTTACCAGGCTTTTGTGAAGGTGGGAAGCATCTTGTTCCAGTGTTGCAATGTGTCCAAAAATCATCTGTATTCCTCCAATATATTAATTAATGATCCGCCTGGCGCCCAGATAACGCGGCTTCCAGTACGTTTCATCCAAACGGCTGATCATTACCCCCCGGCTTGAGGAAGCATGAATAAACTTATCACTTCCGTAATAAATGCCAACATGGGAAGGGCCCTTTTCATAGGTTGTAAAAAACACCAAATCTCCCGGCTTAAGTTTGCTCCGTTCAACCATTTTTCCTTGTTTGTACTGGACATCGGCTGTCCGTGGCAGTTTATTGCCGTTTTTTTCATAAACAAATTTGACAAACCCTGAGCAATCGAAGCCTTTAGGAGAATCGCCGCCAAATTTATAGGGGGTTTTTAGATATTTTTCTGCTGTTTTGATAATATTATCCGTCTTCTTGCTATCTGTCGCTGCTTTTGCCGGCTTAGTATCAGCCGCAAATACCGAAGCACTGCCAAAGATAAGCATGAGAACTACTAGGCAAAAGGCCATAAGTTTTGCCGACAGCCGCATACAATTCACCCCTGCCCCCAATATTTTACTTGTCAATAACCTTCGGCAAATTTTGAGCAATTCCTCTATTTTATTGTAATAATTAACCTTATAACCCAATTCCGGCCCGCACAGCCACCCGTTTTATCGCATGATTTGCCTGCCGGATTACCTCTGCCTCATCAATGGTAGTAAGCCGCCGATTTTCCATGACCACTTGTCCATTTACAATAGTTGTGACAACCTGACTACTCTGCACCTGATAAACCAGTTGGGTATAAATATTAACCCCAAAAACCGGCGTTGTCCGCAGGTCATCAAGAGCTACAACCACTATATCGGCCTGTTTCCCGATTTCAATACTGCCAATCCGGTCACTAAGCCCCATAGCCCTTGCTCCGCCGATGGTAGCCAGTTCAAATACTTTATCGGCCGGCATGGCAGTAGAACCATAGAAGGGCTTTTGCACAAGCGCGGCAAGCCGCATTTCCACAAA